>SUVN01000049.1 GCA_015061985.1 Akkermansiaceae bacterium | reverse complement strand
CGGTGGGCTTTTCAGACCCCGGCGGCGCAGACACCTCTGCGCCGTTTACCCCGGCATCGCCGGGGCCGGGGGGCGGACGCGGGTTCTTGTCTGCCCGCCTCGGGCAGACACTCCTTCCACCCTGCACCTCTCGATGTCCCACCGGGGCATCCTTTTTTTGTTGTCTGCGCAGCTGACGGCTCTTCACCCACCACGCCATCACATTTTCGCTTTATCCCGACCGCTCGGCGGATTATGGGGTTGACTTTTATGCGCGAGGGGCGTATATTAGCGCGCGTATGAGCACGAAAAGCTATAAGGACACCATCTTCCTGCCGGATACCACGTTCCCCATGCGTGGTGATCTCACGACCAAAGAGCCGGCCCGTCTGGAGAAATGGGAGAATGAAAAGCTTTACGAGCGAATTACAGCGCGCCGAAAGGCGCAGAATGCTCCGAAGTTCGTCCTGCACGACGGTCCTCCCTTTGCCAACGGCGATGTACACATGGGTACTGCGCTCAACAAGGTACTCAAGGACCTCATTGTGAAGAGCAAGACCATGGCCGGCTTCTATGCCCCCTTTGTGCCGGGCTGGGACTGCCACGGTCTGCCGATTGAGGCCAAGGTGGTGAAGGAATTCCAGGGGCTGGAGCCGGCGGAAATCCGCCGCCGCTGCGCAGAGTTTGCGCTGGGCTACATCGACCAGCAGCGCGTATCTTTCCGTCGTCTGGGTGTATTCGGCGACTGGTTCAACCCGTACATCACCATGCTGCCGGAATATGAGGCATGGATTCTGCGCGTCTTTGCCAAACTGGTGGAGAGCGGTGCCGTATACCAGTCCCTCAAACCCGTGCAGTGGAGCTATGCCCACCACACCGCCCTGGCAGAAGCAGAGGTGGAATACATGGAGGACACCTCCACCGCCGTCTATGTGGCCTTCAAGATGACTGAACCGGTCAAGGGTATTGACTGCGAGATGGTTATCTGGACCACCACCCCCTGGACGCTGCCGAGCAACCTGGCCATTGCCCTGCACCCGGATTTCAACTACGTCATCGGCAAGTACAGCAAGGACGGCGTCACCCGCAACCTGATTGTGGTGCGCGAGCTGATGGAAACCGTCATGGCCAAGACAGGCTGGCAGCTGGTGGAGGAACTCGCCACCGTGAAGGGCAGCGAGCTGGAGCGCAAGAACGCCCGCCACCCCTTCCTGGACCGCGATTCTCTCATCATCAACGCTCAGTATGTGACCACGGATGCCGGTACCGGCGCAGTACACATCGCCCCCGGTCACGGTATGGACGACTACAACGCCGCCATGCAGTACGGTCTGCCCGTGCTTTCCCCGGTGGATGACGATGGTCTGTACACGGCCGAATGCGGCGTACCCTCTCTGGTGGGGCAGCATGTATTCAAGAGCAACGAGGATGTCATCACCATGCTGGTGGGCAATGACCGCCTGCTCGCCCGCGAGGAGTTCACCCACCAGTACCCGCACTGCTGGCGCTCCAAGACCCCCATCATCTTCCGCGCCGTCAAGCAGTTCTTCATCAGCATGGAGAAGCTGCGCCCGCTCGCGCTGGAGCAGATTGACAACACCAAGTGGCTGCCCGCCTGGGGGCGCAACCGTATCTACAGCACCGTGGAGGCCCGCCCGGACTGGTGCATCAGCCGCCAGCGCACCTGGGGCGTTCCCCTGCCCGTCTTCTTTGATGAAGCTGACAAACCCGTGCTGGCTGCCGACATCGTCCGCAAGGTCGCTGACCTGGTGGAGAAGAAAGGCACGAATGTCTGGTTCGAGCTCAGCGACGAAGAACTCTGCGCCGCGCTCGACCTGCCCGCCGGTCTCCGCAAGGGCAAGGACACGCTTGATGTGTGGATTGACTCCGGTTGCTCCCATGTGGCCGTGCTGGAGACGCACCCCGAGCTGGCAGCTCCCTGTGATGTATATCTGGAGGCCACCGACCAGCACCGCGGCTGGTTCCAGAGCTCGCTCATGCTTTCCTGCGCCTGGCGCGGCGTTGCTCCCTACAAGGAAGTGCTCACGCACGCCTTCGTGGTGAACCAGGATCGCTCCAAGCTCTCCAAGAGCGCCCAGGGAACCTACCAGAAGCCCACCAATGCCAAGTACTTCTATGAGAAGTACGGTGCCGACATCGTGCGTCTGTGGGTCAGCAGCGTAGACTGGCAGAACGAGGTTCCCTTCGGTGAGGATCTCTTCAAGCAGATTACCGATCCCTACCGTCGCCTGCGCAACACCCTGCGCATTCTTCTGGCCAACCTCAAGGGCTACAACGGGCAGCAGCCCACCGAGCTTGCCCCGCTGGATGCCTGGATTCTGGAGCGGCTCAACGCCCTCATCCGCGAGGTGCGTGCCGCCTACACGGCCTACGAATTCCGCAAGGTTTTCACTGCCATCAACCAGTTCTGCACCAATGATTTGTCGGCTCTCTACATCGACATCACGAAGGACAGTCTGTACTGCGACGCTGCGGATTCCCCGCGCCGTATCAGCAAGCAGTTTGCCATCTCCCGCGTGTTTGACGCGCTGGTGAAGCTGCTGGCGCCCATTCTGGCCTACACGGCAGATGAAGCATGGGAGCATGCCGGCAACAGCGGTTCCGTCCATGAGCAGGACTTCCCGGCAGCCGATGCCGCCTTTGATGCCGGGCTCACGGAAACCTTTGCCCGCCTGCAGCAGATTAAGAGCGTCATTCAGGTGGCCATCGAGGCGCAGGTCAAGGCCAAGGCCTTCAACAAGAACAACGAGGCCGCCGTGCAGGTGACACTGCCGGAAAATGAGGCTGCCCGCGTGGTTGAGCTGATGTCCGATACCGATTTCGCCAAGGAATTCTTCATCGTGGCAGACGTGAAAGTGACCACCGGCGCCGAGCTGAGCGCCACCGCCGAACGCAGCCCGCACGCCATGTGCCCGCGCTGCCGCCGCTACGAACCGGCGGTGAATGAGGAGGGCCTCTGCGCCCGCTGCGCCGCCGTCATGGCCTGAGCCGGAAACTTCCCCCGCCGCCCGGTTGCAAAGCCGGGCGGCGTTTCACTCACAACCCGATGAAATCCATGAAAGAACGTATTCCGCTGTATCTCATTCTCCTCATCGTGGGGCTGTATGCGCTGGATCAGGTGAGCAAGTGGGCTATCGTGCTCAACTTCAGCTACGACTGGCTGCGCCAGTTCTCACCGGACTACATCAGCGTGCTCAGCGACAACGGCATCATGCACTTCAACATTGTGCGCGTGCATAATACCGGCGTGGCTTTCGGCGCAGGCAACGGCACCGTGTGGGCTCCCTTCCTCTTCCTGGGCATTCAGATTGTGGCGCTGGTGTGGCTCTACCGTCTCTTCCGCAAGGGGTTCTTCTGTACCCGTCTGCTGAAGGTGGCATGGGCACTCATCATCACCGGCATCATCGGCAACATGACTGACCGGCTCCTGCAGGGCTTCTTCCGCCCGGAATCAGGTGAGCTGGGCTTCTTTGCCAACCTCATGAACGGCTACGTCGTGGACTTCCTGGACTTCTCCTTCCCCTGGATTACCACGGCCAACTGGCCCATGGGCTACCACTGGCCCTCCTTCAACGTGGCAGACTCCTGCGTTTGCATTGCTGCGGGGCTCTTCATCATCGCCTCCTTCATCACCCCGGAGCTCAAGGAAAAGAAAGAGAGCGACCAAGCCGCATGAAACACCTGATTTTCCCCCTCCTGCTGGTTTCTCCGGCACTGGCCGACTTTCCGCAGCCCACGCAGCAGGTGAAGCTGAACTACGGCCAGCAGGAAGCCACCGTGGTCTTCACCACGGACGGCTCCGCCGTCACCAAAGCCAAAGCCCACTGCGACTGCACCACCCTGCAACGAGAGGGAACCAAACTCATCGCTGCGGTGGATACCTCCAAATTCGAGGGAAAGGTGAGTAAAACCATTGATGCCACCACATCCGATGGCAAGACCACCCGCCTGACCATGCAGTTCGATGTTCCGCCCGCCATCGTCCTCTCTACCCGCAGCCTGCAATGGAAAGTCGGCGGCACCCCCGCCCCGAAGGTACTCACTATTACCCTGCCCAAAGGCTCCCCCGTCAAAGGCATCAACGATGCCGGGCTCAATGGGGAGGCGTTCGACTACCGCCCGCAGATTGTCACCAAAGGCCGCGAGTACCGCATCACCGTCACCCCCCTCAGCACAGCAAAGCCCGTCCTGAACCGTCTGGTCATCAAGGCCGACAGCTCCGACCCCCGCTACGCGCAGCAGATTATCTACCTGCAGGTGCGGAAGTAAGTTTTTCCATAAATGCAGAAAAAGTTGCGGATTAGGGTTCGGGATGGATTAACCATCATGTAAGGATATGAATACGAAACCGCTCTTTTCCCTGCTTGTGACGGCATTCTTCTGCCTCTTTTGGCTGAGCGCCTGCTGCGTTGAATCGGTTCCTATGCCGACAAAAGTTGTTCTGGAGGAATTCGATGACAACTTCAACCACTCGTATCGTGATATCGGCATCAGCCCCGCAGCCCTGCCGCGTCTGCATGCCCTTGCCATCAAGGAACAGCAAAGGCGCGAGACCATTCGCCGCCGGAAAATGATGGTGCGCCCGGCAGGAGAGCGCTTTTACACAAGATATCACCTCACCCTGCTGGATGAAAACGACGCCCCGATAGAGTCCTTCATGCTCTTCAAAAACGCTCCCTTTACCGTGCATCCGTATTGCAGAGAACCCTATCACTTCCGGGCAGATGTGGATCCCCCCACCCAAAAGCTCCTGTTACAGCTGATTCCGGAATGGAAAAATTCCTTATACGCCAAATAGTGGCAGGGTAATCCTCATTGGAGTTAAACCTCATCGATACAATAAAACGCTTTATGTTGCCCGAGTTTACAGACTCGGTATTTTATGATCATGCTTCCCTGAACGGGCTCAAGATCAGGAGAGTTACCCGTGTAATAATCGGACAATTCTAAACACCCTTAATCATCTACAATCTTTGTTTCCACCCCTGCTGCACCTCCCATCTGATTATATCAGAACACCGACGCAATATTTGTCATAATTACATTTTATTCTTGACTACCCCCCCCAATTGCTAAACTGAGGCTGCATCATTTATTTTCTATGAAAACAAAACTCTATATCAGCTCTCTTTTAGCAGTTTGTATCACCTGTGTGGCTCAGGCTAGTGATTCAATATATAAAGGCGAATATATCGATGGCAATCACGAAACAGGCTCTGTTTCTTTTGGGCCGAATGTGGAAGCTACTGTTACGGGCGAGCTCTCCATCAATACAGTGAAATCGAGTTCAAACATAGTACTCCTTTCCACCCTTAAGGCTGGTTCTATTTCATACAACTGCCAGTCGCCTTTTGATAATGGGAAAACGTTCTTGGTATGGGGTAGCACGGTAGAAACCAAAAGCTTTAAAGCTACGGCCACTGAAGAGACTCCGGCAGTAATCCTTTTCAGGGATAGCACCCTCACATCTCCCAACGGGGAGACCACGGGCTCTTTCGAAGTAGAATCCAATATCACAGCCAATGTGGTGGGTACAACCAACGGCTTCTCCACCATAGGTATGAATACGAAAGTTAATGGTGGTTCTCTCAACGTGTGGGGCAATGCCTCCATGGACGGTATTATTTTGAATAGCGGAGTCGTTAATGTGATAAATAAAGATAACAATGATTATGAAACCAGTAAAATTGATTCCCCTATAGACTTGGGAGATATCACCGTAGAAAACGGCACTTTATCTCTTGAAGAAGCCGCTATCGTATCCGATGTAACGCTGAACTCCGGCAAACTCAATATTATAGGAGATGTTGAAACCGGAGCTCTAACACTTAACGGCGGAACCATCACTTTCTCCGCAGATTCTACCATCGACCTTGGTGAAGAAAGTTTGATACTGGGCGACAACGTTGCAATTACCCTGAATGTGGATTCTCTCGACAACATTGCAGGCGTTGAGCTCTTCAAGACTACGGGTAACGTGACCGGATTGGATACGCTCACCGTGACTCTTGTAGATTCTACAGGAGCAACAAAGAAAACGGCCGTTTCCTACAGCAATGGCTCTGTGGTGACAGGCACCGTCCCCGAGCCGACCACCGCTACGCTTTCCCTGCTGGCTCTGGCAGGCCTGGCAACACGTCGCCGCCGGGCTTCTCGCTGATACGCCCGGACAGGTCGCAAGTAAGACAATTTTCGGCAAATGAAAATTTAAGCCGTTGTCCGGCACGGGCAACGGCTTTTTTACTGCCGGAACGACGGTAGTGAAAAAAAGAGTTCAGGAGTCTGCCTCGGTGTAATCCAAAGGGTGCTTTACAGAGACGCAGTTCCATCAATCCATTTTCCGTAGATTCATCCGGCAGGTGTACAAAGTAGTTAAGTCCTTTACCCCTTGCCGTTGACGGCCTCTACCCGGCAAAAGCACGGCAGATGTGGATATCCCCACCCAAAAGCTCCTGCTACAGCTGATTCCGGAATGGAACAATCCGGGCAGGCCGGAGGTGGCATCATGATAGCCCCCGTCGCCCGACACCTCACCTTTCTTCCGTAAAGAGCGCATTCAACCCATGCAGACAGGGCTGCACGCTTTCCATGGAATCGGTTGTGATGGCCATGGCTTCCAGTTTCTTATACATCATATAAATGATACTGAAATCGGGCTTTCCTGTTTCTGCTTCCGCAAATGACTGCACCATTGTTACCATGCTTGCCTGCAATTCTTTGACACTTGCTGCGAATGTCCGGGGATTCCATTCGACTTCATGCAACACCTCGGCATCCGATAATGACCAGGGAATCTCACCGAAGCAGGTAAAAGCATGGGGATTGCCGAATCGAAGCATGCGCCAACATGGTTCCTAACCAAAAACGATGGGCGAGGTCTGATATTGCTGGCAGAAGTTGACAAAGGCGCGTCTGTTATCGTTGAACAATACCTGCGGAATGTGGTGGCAGACATCCCATGTCTGTTCGTTTGTATGCCTCTTGTAGTGCCAGACCAGCACAAGAGAATGCGAAACCGTGTCGTGATAGAATGAGGGCATGATGCCATGCGTTGCCTGCATTATCTGCAACATGTCATTAAAAGCCCGATGAACCTCACTCCGGCTTCCCACGATAAACTCCAGGGCAAAATAATTCATCGATTTTCCTCCCTTGGTATTTTTTGCCGCAGGAGGCAAGCCGGTATGCCAATTCTGCACACAGGCTTGCCTCCCGGAGAAATGTTGAAAAACATTCAGCGCTCCACCACACGCAGGGGGGAGATACCTTTTTCCTGAAGAATCCGGTTGGCAGATTCTACAGCATTGACATCCAGATAGATGCGGAAGGGTGCTTTATTGAGACGCAGTTCCACCAATCCGTTTTCCGTAGGTTCATCCAGCAGGTGTACAAAGTGGGTAAAGTCCTTTACCGCCTTGCCGTTAACGGCCTCCACCCGGCAGAAGCGCACGGAATCGTACCCCAACGTGGCCGGAGTGGGAACAACGGCGGTAAGCGCCACGACCTCCGTTATGCCTTCCGCGCGGAGTGCGTCCTCATCATTGACGAGTTTCTGGAACTCCAGAGGGATATTACCGCCGGAAGCGCGGCGGATGTGGTTCAGATAGGTTTCCGTAAGCGGTTGGAACAACAGCCCGCCCCACATGACATAGCGCGGTTGCACCCCTGTTTTATCTACTCCGAACATGCGGGAATCCATCACCTTGCGATCCAGTGTCATGTTGAAGTTCTGGATCTGTCCGCCACGGCTGATGCTGAGATTGAGCACCGCACCCACGGGCTTGTGGCCGCGCAGGACGGCGGTGGCATCAATCGTACCGTACAGGGGATGCTTGCAGCGTCCCACATTGTCGATGGGCATATCATCCACCGCCATGAGCACATCTCCCTTGCGGATACCGACAGACTCCGCAGAGCCGCCCGGCAACACCTTGCTGATGTACAGGCCGCCGGAGTCGGGTGCCAGTTTGAGATAGCGACGGAACACAGGGTCGCTGAGCTTGGCGAACTGCAATCCCAGCACCGGGACTGCTTCCCCCTCCTGCTGAGCGAGGAAACGCTGAATCATTTCCGCGTTCACCACGGTGAGCAACATGCTCTCAGAATTATATCCCACACTCAGTCCCACCAGCTTACCGTCCTTCATGACGGGGGCACCGCTGTCATGCTCAGCGGGGATGGGGCGGGCAGCACGCAGCTGCAGCTGCGGAATGCTATCCACCTCAAAGCTCTCTGCCTGCATGGGGATTTTCACCGGGACAAGACCATCCACAAGGCCGGCCAGCTCTGCGGCATCGCCCTGTTTCATGGGGTCACCGGTCTGCAGTGCCACCCGGTCGCTGATGATGGAGGCATCTGACTCATGCAGCACGCCCAACAGGGCAAGATTGAGGTCCTCATCCCAGCGAATGACGCGTGCGGGGACGGTGCGCGACTGGTCAGGCAAGCTCAGCTCCACATAGGTGGCGGCTTTCACCACATTGCCGGTGGTGAGCACCATGCCGTTGCCCAGGCTTACGCCCAGAGCGCTCACCTTGCGCACATTTTCCTTTTCCCACGGCTGCATGGGATTATAGTTCTGGAGCGAGCTGTTAACGAGAAGGATAGAGGAGGAGGCATCCGGCGCGGGTGCCGGTTTTGCTGCCGCAGCCTGCCGGGCGGCGGCTTCCTCCGCTGCTTTTTTGCGGGCTTCCTCGGCTTTGCGTGCGGCTTCGGCATCAGCCGCAGCCTTTTCCTGCTGAGCCTTGATACGGGCAGCGGCTCGGGCTTTCTCCGCTTCCGGGTTAGTGCGCTGGGTAGGCTCGCAGGAGCACAGCAGCAAACCGGTCAGAGCCAGGGCGGTGAGTGTACGGAACATGTTCGTAGGAAAATGGGTCAGGGGTTCAGGCGGGCAGGTGCGGGAATGCCGTAGCTGCGCGAAATACGTTCATTGGCAGCATCCAGCGTGGTGTTATCTATCACCATCGGTCGGGCGGCATCGGCAAATTCTATCACAGTAAAATCCGGGCGGGACTGCCCGTTCTCCGGGTACAGGAGGCTGTACAGGTGTGCCAGTCCCTTGACTTCCTCCCCATTCACCTTTGTGACAATGCGGCGGCCGGGATCGTCAAAGCGTGCATTCACCTCATCCGGCAGCACACGGGTGAGTACCACCACATCCGTGCGGCTGCGGAAACCGCCCCGGAGGTAATCCTCCATCTCCACCATGAACGAGCCGGGGGAAATGTTATGGGCAGCAATCACATTGAAATGCAGCGGCTGGAATACCAACCCGGCAAAATGCACGTAGCGCGGCTTCTCATCATGCGCCAGAGCCATCACTTTCCAGGCAGGCAGAGGGGCGGGACTCAGCTCCGCTTCCAGTGTCGCACCATCGCGGAGAATCGTGCATTTGAGCACATCTCCCAGGAAGGCGCGTTCCGCGAGCTCTTCCAAGCCTACACGAACACCGTTCAGTTCAATCATGGCACTACGGTCAACGCTCAGTCCGTTGATACTCTGAACAATATCACCGGGCTGCAACACGCCGTCCGCACAACCGCCTTTCACTACATCTGCCACCAGGCAACCGGGGCTCTGTTCGTCCAGACCGTATCGGCGGCGCATGGCGGGGTTCTCCAGCGGGGTGAACGTGGCCCCCAGCTCCACGTAGCCGTCGTACTTACCGTCTTTAATATCCTGCAGGAAACGGCTGATGACGGGGGCGGGTATCATGTAGCCGGTGGAATTTGCCTCCAGCAGCCCCTGGAAAGCGACACCGACCACCTCGTTCCCTTTCAGGACGGGGCCACCGCTGTTACCGGGGTTGATGGCGGCATCTATCTGCACGGCCAGATGCTCATCCTGCCGTGAGTGGGCGTATTTGATGGTGTCTATGCGGGAGATAATACCGCGCGTCACGGAGAGGCGCTTCCCGCCGATGGGGTAGCCGACAGCTCTCACCTCATCCTCCAGATTCGGCAGCTCTGTGCTCAGTTTCAGGCAGGGCACATCGGCAAACGCGGCGGCATCCGCTACTTCCAGCAAGGCCAAATCTGATTCATGTGAGATGAACTTGACACGAGCAGGCAGCTGGCGGGCATCCGCATAGGGCATCAGGTAAATGCGCTCGGCATTGGACACCACATGGGCATTGGTCAGGAATAAGCCGGGCTCCACCATGAATCCCGTGCCGTTACCGCGACCAAAAGAGCCGCTCTGCCACGGCGTGCGGTAATCCGGACGGCTGGCTGCCACCTCGACCTTCACTATGCCGCGATAGGCGGAAACGAGAGAAGATTGACCATTGACTGTTGACGATTGACTATCGGGCACCGGTTGAGGCTCCGGGGCGGGCGCGGGCTGCTCTTCGGGGGCAGGAGTCGGTTCAGGCTGCGGAGCCGGTTGCTCAGGCGCAGGCGCGGGAGTTGGCTCAGGTGCAGGAGCTGCCTGCTCCGGTGCGGGCGCTGCCTGTTCCGAAGCGGCGGGAGCAGCCTGCACTTCCGGTGCGGGAGCGGCAGGTTCCGGTGCCGGAGCGGGAGTCGCAACAACCGTTTCCGGCTGCTGAGCCACCACCGGCAGCGCAGCCATCAGCATCAAAGGGATTGAACGTAACTTCACGCTGATATTCTGACGCGAAAGCGGGGGCAAGTCAAGCTAAAAGCTCGTACCTTGCCCCCGCAGGAGAAAAGAACGCATTGCCTCAAAAAAAATCGAACCGAAGGAGAAATCCCAGTTTCGCCTACTGAGAGCTCAAATAGTGGTTGCCTCAAAATAAAAAGCACTATAATACCTACATGCACTTAATG
>SUVN01000009.1 GCA_015061985.1 Akkermansiaceae bacterium | reverse complement strand
GGGGTGGCGGCGGTGCAGGCAGAGGAATACACGGTATCCTTTGAACAGGCGGCGTGGGAGAGTGTGGCGGCGAGGGCGGGCCGCAGGGCCACAACACTGCGCGATTTGCGGCATTTTGTGCGGCGGATGCTGCGGGTGGAGGGCATGGCCGCGCGTCCGCTGCGGGCGATGAGTACTCTGGAATGCCGAGAGTTACTGAACCAGGCTTTTGGCAATAGTGACCACAGCTTCAACAAGGGACGCGCGATTCTGCACAGCATTTTTGCCTACGGACAGCGGCAGGAGTGGTGCAGGTATAATCCGGTGAGTCGAATTGAAACGAAACGTATACAGGAAAAGGAGATTGTGCCGCTGAGTCCGCAGGAAGTGCGGCGGCTGGAACAAGCCGCGCAGCTGCCGGAGCACCGGGAGATGCGTTTTTCTCTGCACCTCTTACTCTACAACGGTATACGCCCGCAGGAGGTGGTGCGGCTGAGCGAACACCACATTCAGCCGGAACAGGGGCGCATCATCATCCCCGCCGCAGGCAGCAAAACGGGTGGCGGGCGAGCACTGCCGCTGCGGAAAATAAAGAGCCTGAAAGGGGTGACGCTCCGCATTCCGCGCAACTGGCAACAGCGCTGGCTGGCGCTGCGCAGGGCAGCCGGTTTTGCAGCAGGTCAATGGATACCGGACGTCTGCCGCCATACATTCGCAAGCTATCACGCCGCATATTTTCAGAATTTGGGGGAATTACAGTTAGAAATGGGTCACCGCAGCACGGATTTACTGCGCTCGCGCTATCTGAATTTACCGGCAACCAAAGACAGCAAGGGGTTCTGGGAATAAGTGCTCCCCCACTCAGCAACTGAAAAGGAATCGCATGGCGCGGGGGAAGAGACAGTTGAGGGCCCCGTAGAGCCCGGTAAGCAGGAAGAGCAGGAGAGCGGGCACCCAGATATTACGGGCAAAGTCTATCTGCGGGTAGTTGTAAAAGACGGCCAGCGCAAAGGAATGGGTGATATAGCAGAAAATCATACAGCGTCCGGAGGCGGCCATGGCGGCTGCCATGCGGGGCAGCCAGCGCACCAGCGCCATGGCGGCAAGAGAATACAGGATGGTGTAAGCCAGTGATTCCACCGGCAGGGAACAGACGCGCACGGCCATGTCCAGCGAACGTCCCAGCGCCGGCAGAGCATGAATCTGCACCAGCAGAATGGCGATGGCCACCGTCAACACAAGAGCATGGCTGCGCAGCCAGGAGCTGAGCACCTCCGGGGCAACGCTTGTACGCAGGGCCGTTCCCAGCACAAACGCAACCATCCAGTCAAAGCGGATAGTGGTGTGCTGGCTGTGCTCGCAGGTGTAGGCAAAGGCAGCCAGCAGAGCCACAACTATCCAGGCATGCCGCGGCAGAAGCCGCAGAGCGAGCATACCGGCCACCAGCAATTGATAGACGGCCAGATTGCGCAGGAACCAGAGCGGGGTATTGTAAGCGTCATCACCCAAGCCGACCAGCCGCTCCCAGCTCCAGACAGCACCCTGTTTGGTGAGCATATAGAGTCCGGCAGAGAGCAGTGACCAGAGCACCCACAGCCACAGCATCCGCAATGCGCGCGCGGCGCATCTGCCGGCCTGCTGCGGCATGAAGTACCCGGCAAACACAAAGAACAGGCAGAGTGCTCCACCCACCAAATCACTATTCCACGCAGGAGACTTTCCCGTGTGCAGCCAGATGATGAAGAACATGGCGATGCAGCGGGCAGCATCAATCCAGACCTCGCGCGGGCGCGGAGCAGCACCCGCCCCTGCTTCGGATGGCGGTATCATATTCAGGAATGCAGCGGGCGATTATTACTCCGGGAACATGTCGCGGAGGTCATTGTAGCGCAGGGAAAAATCCTTCTCCTCTTCCTCATCATCGGCCATGCGGCGGCGTCGGGAAGCCTCCGGGCTGTAATGGCGGGGAGCCTGCGGAACAACCGGCACATCATCAGAAAAGAGACTTCGCACGCGCTCATCCATCTCGTCCTCAGAATCTCTGGGCAGAGTCCCCTGCACCGGCTGACCGTCCAGATTGAAGAATCCCTGGCTACCGGAGCCATCAAACAAACCGGGCTCCGACCGCACGGGAGCAGGCACCGGGCGGGAAACCTCCACCGGGGCGGGGGTAACAGGGCGCGCTGCGGGCACGGCCGGGCGCGGCAGCGGGGCAACAGCACGCGGCAGCGGCGCAGGTGCAGCGGGGCGCTCCGTTGGCACAGGCATAGGACGGGGCGCGGGAGCTTCCGGCTTCACCATCGGTTCAGGGCGCGGGGCGGGAGCATAGCGCTGCAGCGCAGGGGGTGCCATCTCCTCCTCTTCCTCATCCTCTTCTTCATCGGCAAAAATATCAGCCGATTCACCCTCGGCCTCATCTTCCGCAAGATTCTCCTCCTCCGTATCGGGGAGCTCTTCTTCCTCTTCCTCCGGCTCGGCCTCATCTTCATCAGCAGCGGCTGCGGCGAGCTCCGCCGCCGCAACGGCCTCGGCTTCCTCGGCCTCAATAGCGGCGCGGAATTCTCCGGCATCGATGGAGGCGATGAGGCTCACGCGGATTTCCTCGCCCAGGCGGGGCTTGACCGCCGCACCGAAGAAGAAGTTGACCTCATCATTCCCCAGACTCTTACGCACGGTCTCCATGGCCGTCCGCAGCTCGGAGAGCGACATGTTGTTACCGCCGGCAATGTGAACAATCACCGTGTGAGCCAGGCCCAGCGCATTGTGGAAGGCCACCAGAGGGGACTCCAGAGCCGCCCGGGCAGCATCTTCTGCGCGATGGGGGCCATAGCCCGTGCCGGTGCCGTAGATGCAGCGGGAATCGTTGTTGCGGAGGGCAGTCACCAGCTCATCCAGGCCGATATTGATGATACCGGGAGAATTCGCCAGCATGGGGATGGAGGCCGTTGCCTGGGAGAGGATGGCGTTGGCCTCCTCAAACACGGCCATAGCACCGTTGCGGGTGCGGAACAAATCCTCCATGTAATCGTTCTCAAAACAGAATACCAGGTCAGATACGGACGAAATCTTTTCCAACGCGCGGTCAGCCTGTTCACGGCGGCGGCGGCCCTCGAACGCAAAGGGCATCACCAGCACCGATACCAGAAACACGCCCGCCTTGCTCGCCATCTCTGCCAGCAGCGGCGCCACACCGGAACCTGTACCGCCGCCGAGCCCCACCACCATCACCAGCAGGCGTGCATTCTCCAGCAGCCCGGCAATCTCTTCCCGGCTCTCCTCCACGGCCAGTCGGCCCACCTCCGGGTCACCGCCGGAGCCCAGACCGTGGTTCAGACCGGCACCCAGCTGAATGAACTCCACATTACCGGCCTCGCGCCCCAGTCGCTCATCCAGCGACATGATGCACAGGCGCACATTCTCCGCGCTGGAGCCACGGAAGCGCTGCAGGATGTTGGCGCCGGCACCGCCGAGACCGACGATGACGATACCGTCTTCCTTACGGGAAACTGACTGATAGGGAAGCATAGTGTTTAGCAGTGAAAAAGGTTAGAGGAGACTTGGAAAGTTAACGAGAAGTACAAAGTCAAACGGACGATGGACAAGGTACGGAATTCCGCTCGCGCTGCTCGCACGCAAACGCTTTGCAACTAACTCTTTGTCCTATTGCGAGCCGGCGGCTCGCCTTACTTTTCCTTCGTCCATTGTTCTTTGTCCATTGTCCTTCAAATTTTCATTTACGCATTAAACAGCCCATTTTAGAAATTCTCTACACTCAGCGACCGATGCCCAGAGAGCGCAGGAAGCGGCTCCACCAGCTGCGCCCGCCCAGTGTATAGGCATCATCATCATACCGCTGGGCAAAACGGATAAGCCCGATAGCGGTGCAGTAGCGCGGGTCTGCCAGATAGGAGTGGTTCTGCCCCGGCTGCATGGGGGCGGGCTGATGCACCGGCACATTGTAGAAGATGTACTTCGTGAGCGCATCCAGACCGCGCATGAGGCTGGTACCGCCGGAGAGGTAGATGCTCATACCGTTGCGGGCAAAGACCTCCTGCGGGATGCGCTCGCGCACACGCAGCAGCGTGTGGGCCAGACTGTCGCGGATGAAGCGGTTGAGCTCACCACGGGGGATGCTTACCTCGTGCATACCCAGTTCATCGCGGTACTGAGCCAGTGAGCGGTCTTTCACATCGCCGAAGGCATTGCCCTCCGTGCATTTGAGCACCTCTGCCGCCTTGGCAGCCACGCGCTGCTCCGTCAGACGCACAATATCCTGGTTAATGGTGTTGCCGCCGCGGGGAACACAGCCGGAGGCGATGACATCCCCACCCTTGTAGCAGATGAAATCCGTCGTACCGCCACCGATATCGATGAGCAGCGCTCCGGCATCCTTCTGCTGGCGAGTCAGCACCATCTGTGCCGTAGCCAGAGGCGCAAACACCAAATCCTCCACCTCCAGCGGCACATTGCGAACGCACAGCAGCGAATTCTGAAGACGTGTCCGCACCCCGTGCACCACGTGGCAATTCACATCCAGCGTGCGCCCGGTCAGCCCCTCCGGGTGGCGGGTAGGCTCCCCACCGTCGATGGAATAACCGCCCAGCTCACGATTGAGCACAATACGGTCAGTCGCTATCTCCAGCTTCTCAGCCTTTTCGCGGGCATTATCCACATGCTCCTCATCAATCACATCCTCATTATCAGGCAGACGGAAGGAACCGATGTTGTTTTCACCCTGCATGTGGTCACCGGTCACAGAGAGAAACACGTTGAGGATATCCACATCTGCATGGTCCTGCGCCAGCTGCCAGGCATCGCTCACACACTGGCGCGCCATGGTCGGGTCCACAATCTCGCCCTTGCGGATACCCGCGCTGGGCACCTCGCCGATGCCGATGATAGTCGCAGAGGAATCCGGGCGTATCTCACCCACCACCATACAAGTCTTGGTGGTTCCTATCTCAAGGCCGACTAAAATTTTAGATTTTGCCATAGGTAACGTGTAAAGGAATTTTCGGTAAAGTTTTATCTGCCTGAGGATTGGCGGGTCATGGATTCGCACATGCTCGGAGACGGCATAATGCCCGGCATCAGGGTCACGAAATCGGTATCATATTTTTCCGACGGCTTGAACAGGAAGCCCGGCTTCGTATTCCGCACCTCGTAGGAGGTGGCACGGAACATCGGCAGCACCTGATTGGTGCTGGGGTCATACGCCTTCTTCCCGGTGTACTCACCACGGATGATATACTCCACATTCTGATCCGTCCCGTAGATGGCATTCGGCGCCGGCGGCTCCATGCCTCGGTCAGGCGTGTGTACCCTGCTCTCATCCATCATCACCAGCTTCGCAGTGCGCCAGCTCTCCCCGGGTTTCCGAAGATATCCCCAGAAGCGCGTAATCGGGATGTAATAACGCCGGCCAATGAAATAATCTCCCGCAGGTTCGGCCGCAATCTCGGCCTCGCGGGCTGCAATGGCGCGACAGTCATCCTCCAGCGATATAGTCTGACACTGGCAGAACAACAACCCGGCAGCGGTTACTGTGATGATTTTTCTGAGCATGAACACTCTTTTCTACCGTATTACCCGCGCACGGTCAAGCCTATATTCCGCCCGCACGCGTATACGCACGCACTTTTCCTGCTTATCCTGCACGGCATCTAATTATTTAAGCAAAATTGATTGTTTTCAGTATAAAAATTCATAGATTAACAAAACAGTATCTCATTAAGAATAAAAAAAGAAAGAGCAAAACCGCAAGCACTACAGAGAAATACTGACAGAGCGAAGAAAACGCAGGATTTGCTTTTTTCTTGACAGCAGAAAGTGCAATCTCTATACTCCGCGTGGGTGCGCGTAACATCAGTATAGAAAAGCGCGCGACGGCACGGGAGCCAACAGTCACATCCCCTGAAAAGGAGGGCTGTCCTGTGGACCATAGCGGGCAGGCGCATCTGACATCACCTTATACAATCTTTAATCATCAATGAGTTTTTTCAAGAAATTAGCCGGATTGCTCTCGTACGACATCGGGATAGACCTCGGCACAGCCAACACACTGGTCTACATTAAGGACCAGGGGATAGTGCTGCGCGAGCCCTCGGTGGTCGCCATGAAGGGCGATAAGGCCAAAGCCGTGGGCGAGGAAGCCAAGCGCATGATCGGGCGCACCCCGGGCAGCGTGACAGCCATTCGTCCGTTAAAGGATGGCGTGATTGCCAATTTCGACGTAGCGCACCAGATGCTGCGCTACTTCATCAAAAAGGCCTGCCAGCGCCGCACGCTGCGCAAGCCGCGTATTCTCATTGCGCACCCCTCCGGTATCACAGAGGTGGAGCGCCAGGCCATTGAGCAGTCGGCATACGAGGCCGGAGCTCGCGATGTGCAGTTGATGGAGGAACCGATGGCAGCCGCCATCGGGGTGGGACTTCCCGTCTCGGATGCCATCGGCAGCATGATTGTGGACATCGGCGGCGGCACGACGGAAGTGGCCATTCTGTCTCTTTCCGGCATCGTTTACAGCAAATCAGAAAAATGCGGCGGCGATGCGATGGACGACACGATTACGCGCCACATGCTGGCGGCTCACAACCTGTTGGTAGGGCCGCGCACGGCAGAGGATATCAAGGTGCGTATCGGTTCGGCTCACCCCCTGCAGCAGGAGCTGCAGATGGAGGTGAAGGGCCGTGACCGCGGTACCGGCCTGCCCAAGACCGTGACCATTCGCTCCGAAGAGATTCGCGAAGCGATTCAGGATAAGCTCAATATCATTGTGAGCGCCATTCGCCAGACATTGGATCACTGCCCGCCCGAGCTGGCCAGTGACCTGTATGACCGCGGTATTACCGTGGCCGGCGGTGGAGCTCTGCTGCGAGGACTGGCCGATTTGCTGCACGAGCAGACAGGGCTTCCGATTGTGATATCGGAAGATCCGTTGAGCGCCGTGGCAGAAGGCACCGGCCGCTACCTGCAGGAGAACGATGACGTGTTTGAGGATTGATAACTCATCTTCCTCACCCTCAGGCGTCACCGCATCTCAGCGCAACGGCAGCCCGGTCTGCCCCACAGCCAACTGAAACAAGAGCAACACTGCCGCCCCGATTCCGGTCGGGGGTGGAGGTGTTGCTCGCTGCTTTTTCAGGACGCATGACCGCTGAGAGAACAAGGTGATTCCGGGTGAACAACCATTTAACCTTAACCAAAACCTTGTCACTTATTTCCAAAATGATTAATAGCGTCAAACACTTCTTCGGGTTCGGACAGTGCAACCCGAAGGAGGGCACGACCATCGTCATCAATGCGGAGAAACTGGAACGCCGCGTCGCCCTGCTGGAGGACGGCGTTCTGGAGGAATACAGCATTGAGCGCGAGGGCGAAGATAACATCGTGGGCGGCATCTTCAAAGGCCGCGTCAAGAACATTGAACCCGGGCTCAAGGCCATGTTTGTGGACATTGGCTATGAGAAGAACGCCTTCCTGCACTTCTGGGATGCGCTGCCGCTGGCGCTGGACTCCTCACTGGAAGAGATTCAGCGCGAAGGCCGCCCCCGCAAGCAGCAGAAAAAAATCACCAGCAAGGACATCCCGGATATCTATCCCATCGGTTCAGAGATTATGGTGCAGGTGACCAAGGGGCCCATCAGCTCCAAAGGGCCGCGCGTGACCACCAATATCTCGCTGGCAGGGCGTTACATCGTGCTGATGCCCTTCACCGACCAGTTCGGTATCTCCCGCAAAATTGACGACCCGAAAGAACGCCAGCGTCTGCGTCAGATTGTGCAGAAACTCAACGTGCCGGAAGGCATGGGCATCATCATGCGCACGGTGGCACAGGGGCAGCGCTTCCGCCACTTTGTGCGGGATTTGGCCATGCTGCTGACCCAGTGGCGTGAAGTGGAAGAAAAGTTCGCCACTCAACCCGCCCCCGTCAGCGTATACCGCGAGCCGGATTTGATTGAGCGCACTGCGCGCGACTTCCTGACAGACAATGTGGACAACATCGTCTGCGATAATCTGGAGACCACGCAGCGTATGCAGGAGATTGCCGGCAAGATATCCCGCCGGGCCAAGCGCCACATCCAGCACTACCCCTGCCGCCAGCCCATTTTTGAGGAACTGGGCATTGAGAAACAGATTAACGAGACCTTCCAGCGCCAGGTGCTGCTGCCCTGCGGCGGTTACCTTGTCATTGATGAGACGGAAGCTCTCATCGCCATCGACATCAACACCGGACGCAACAAGGGTAACAAGGATCTGGACAAGACCATCCTGGAGACCAATCTGGAATCTGCCCGAGAGATTGCCCGCCAGCTGCGCCTGCGCAACATCGGCGGTCTGGTGGTGGTAGACTTCATCGATATGCGCCACCGCAAGGATCAGATGGCCGTGTACAAGGCCATGAAGGAAGCGCTCAAGCGCGACAAGGCCAAGACGCAGGTGATGCAGATTACCCCCATCGGTCTCATGGAGATGACACGCCAGCGCATCAACGAATCGCTGCTGGACTACGTGAACGACCAGTGCCCGTACTGCAACGGACGCGGTCGCATCAAGAGCGTGATGACCATGAGCGTGGAGATTCAGCGCCAGATTAAAGCCACCATCCAGCGCTACCGCGACACGGTAGGCGACATGATTGTGGTGGTGAACAGCGATGTGCTCTCCCGTTTCAAGAATGAGGATGCCAAACTGCTGGTGGAGCTGGAGCGCCAGTGCTCCGGTCGCCTCATCTTCCGCAGTGACCCCTCCATCCACCGCGAATCTTTCGCCATCCTGAACCCGGCCAACGGCAACAAGCCGCTCTACCAGGCCAATATGTAACCAACTTTATCACCGAGAGCGGGGCGGCGGCAACAACGCCGCCCCGCTCTTCGGAATCCACCCCTGCCCTATGCTTGCCCAGATATCCTGTTTACTTTCACTGGTCATTTTCCTCGTAGTCGGAGGATTACTCATTCTGCCGCTGTTCTGTCGTTGGTGGTGGAAGCTGCTGTATCTGCTCATCACCGCCGCGGCTGCCTGCAAAATCCAGATTCTGTACCTGCTGGGCGGGCGGGAATCGTACTTCACCCCGCATCTGGCACCGGAAATTCTCATCCCTGCCAACTGGGTGTGGCTGGTCATCTTCTTTTACGCCATCCTGCTTCTGCTGCTGAGCCTGCTGCTGGGACTTCTGCGGCTCACCCTGTGCCGAAAAACGGACAAACAACATTGGCGCCGCCTCGGCAACCGCCTCCGCGTGGGGCTGCTGGTCATCACCGCCGCCACCGTGAGCGTAGGCATGTACAACTCCCTGCAACTGCCGGAGGTTAACAAAATCACCATCGAGCTGCCGCAGCTCCCCGCCGAGACCGTCCCGCTGCGTATCGCTCTGCTGGCAGATTTGCATGCGGATGATATTGCCGACGCTGCGTTCACGCAGGGGGTCGTGGACATCACCAACGCGCAGAATCCGGATGCCATCGTCATCGCCGGCGACTTTGTGGACGGCACGGTGGAGCAATTCGGCGCGCATCTGGAGCCGCTGCGCGGGCTGAATGCCCCGCTGGGTGTCTATGCCGTGGGCGGCAATCATGATGTGTACAGCGGGCTGTGCGAGTGGGAGTCCTTTCTGAGCGCACGCGGCATCCGTTTCCTCAACAATGCGGGCACGCCGCTCACCGATTCTCTTTATCTGGCAGGCGTGCGGGATGAAGCCGAGCGCCGATTCTCCCGGAGCATCACCCGCCAGCCCGATTACAGAGCCGCTCTCCGCAACGCACCGCCCGACAGCGCCACCATCCTGCTGGCGCACCAACCCGCCACCTTTGTGCACCCGGACAACACGGCTGACCTCCAGCTCTCCGGCCACACCCACGGCGGCATGATGCCCGGACTGCGCTCCCTCATTGCCCTCGCCAACAAGGGCTTTGTGGCCGGGCTCTACCGCCGCAGCGAGCGGCAGCTCTATGTCTCGCGCGGCACCCGTCTCTGGAGCGGCTGGCTCTTCCGCCTCTGCAACAGCCCGGAAATCACTCTCATCACCGTCAAAGGGGGTGCCCACAGCAACTGACGGGTGAAAACGCACGGCGTGCGGACGAAAACCTATTCCTGCGGAATAGGTACTATAACAGGGAATAGCCTTGACAATGGGGGCTTTGTTATGAGACACTAGCGGCCGTGCTGGATATATGTCTGCTGGGAACGGGCGGCACACTGCCGCTGATGAATCGCTGGCTCACCTCGCTGATGGTGCGCTACAAGGGACACGCCGTGCTGATTGATTGCGGCGAGGGCACGCAGATTGCGGCGCAGCGGGCCGGAGTGACGCTCAAACCGGTGGATAAGATATTGTTCACGCATCTGCACGCCGACCACATTTCCGGCCTGCCGGGGTTGCTGCTGACGATGGGTAACCAGGGTCGCACGGAGGAGCTCTCCATTGTGGGCCCAGTGGGTACGGAGAGGGCGGTGAATGCCCTGCGCAGCATAGCCCCGAACCTTCCGTTCGATATCCGAGTGAGCGAGCTGGAGACGGAAGAAGAGCTGATGTATTTTCTGGAGTGTGATATCCGCGCGTTCCGCGTGAATCACGGCGTGCCGTGCTACGGCTACAGCTTCTCCCTGCCGCGGGCAGGGCGTTTTGATGCCGCCCGGGCACGGGAACTGGCAATTCCGCTGCCTTTCTGGAGCCGACTGCAGAAGGGTGAAACGATTGAACACGAGGGGAACACCTACACACCGGAGATGGTGCTGGGAGCGCCGCGCCGGGGGCTGAAGCTGACCTACTGCACAGATACGCGCCCCACTCCCGGCATTGCCGCAGCAGCGGCGGATTCAGATTTATTCATCTGCGAGGGGATGTACGGCGAGGACGAGATGCTGCCCAAAGCGCTGGAAAACCGCCACATGCTGTTCAGCGAGGCAGCGCGGCTTGCGGCAGATGCCGGCGGGGTGCGTGAACTGTGGCTGACGCATTACAGCCCCTCCCTGCCCAATCCTAAGGCGTTCCGCGAAGTAGCGCGTGCCATTTTCCCCAACACGTTCACCCCGCGCGACGGATGGACGAAAACTCTTATTTTTGATGAAGAATAATCATGTTTGAACTCAGCGATATATGCTCCCACCTGTTCGGGTGGTTTGAATCTACAGACTTCAGCAGCATGATTCCGTCTGCCGACACCTCTGTAGCGGGAGTGATTGCCGTCGTCCTGCTGGGGGTCTGGATTCTGACCAAAGTAATGCGCGTACTGGTGGGCACCATTTGCGTGGTGTGTCTTCTGTATCTGGCGCTCAAACTGGGGCTGGGGATTGATCCCCTGCCGTATATTATTCCCTGACAGAATGCAGCCGCACCTCGCACGGAAGAGGCGGCAACAGTGAGTACAGCATATCCTGCGTGTCCGCCCCGGTGAGGATGAACTCCCGGCTCAGCGACTCTGTTACGGCAGCCACCGCCAGCACACTCCCATCGGACACCAGTGCAAGGTGTCCTTTCTCCCGAGCCAGGGGAAGTGTTAATCGGTGCAGACGTGCCGCAGCCTCCGGCAGCAGGCGAATCCGTACGCCCTTTTCCGGGCTCAGAACCTCGCTGACCGGCACGATTTCCACCTCTGCCACAGCCTCATTGCTGACAAGCACCCCCTCGCTGCGGGTCACCTCAGGCGCACGCACGATGAGGTATGCGTAGCCGATATTCCCCTGCTCATCTATACCGGGCTGCTCGGCCAATATGTAGCCTGCGGTATCACCGACATCCGGCAGGTGCGGCAGACGCGGCGGCGGGGTGGTGCGGGGACTCTCCATCCAGGCGGTCATCTCCAGCTCGTAGCGCGAGATGAGGTTAATAACGTCCTCTCTCTCCAACAGTTCTTCCTGCCGGGGATGCACCGCCAGAAAGCAAGTCTGCGGGCGGCGATTGAGGAAATGTTGCAGGAGGACAGCGGCATCCTCTCCCGGTCGAAGCTTCAGCGGGGAATACAGATGCAGAAACACCTGCCCCTCATGCCGCACCAGTCGCGGAGCCACCCTATTCGGAGCCAGCAGGCGGCAGCGCTCTGCCACCAGCCGAAGAGCCTCCCGCTCCTGTTTCGGGGACAGGCTACCTCCCTCTGCGGGCAGCAGCTCCAACCGCCATACATAATCCGGCCGACGGGGCTCCGGCACGGTGAAATCAATCCCCTGTGCAGCGGATGGCTGCCCGGAAACAAGGTTTCCGGCACAACACAGCAGAAGGCAAATCAGCAATCGCAAATCCACGTTTAACACCTTTTCAGATTCATCTATTCGCCATCCTCAGCCTTTTTATCACGGCCGAGAAGCTCGCGGGTGCTCTTGATGGACTGCCGATAATATTCACGGAAGTTGGTGATGGTGGGCTGAGGTGTCTTATTCCGGCGGTCTTCCACATACCAGTTGGCATCATCGCGGTCATAGTCTGCCGCCGGAGTGGCATAGGTCGAGTCATGATACCCGGGCCCGGCCACCCCATCCATGGAGGAGCGGTGGGTGCTGTCCACCCCATAGCGGGATGAATGGCTGATACCGTGGGTGGGGTTCATGAAATCCGGGCGCATGTCGCTGCCATAGGCCATCTTGCGTTCCTTTTCGCGGCGGTCGTCATCCCGGGAATAACGCGTATCCGCACCGGAATAGATGACGGAGCGGGAATCATTCTCACGCAGGGCACCGTAGGATTTTGTGAGGTATTCATCCTGCATCCTGCGGGAGTCATCCAGATGCTTCTGGAACGAGCTGACGCGATTGGAGGAGGTCTGCGGCACGCCGTCCTGCCCTTTTTTCTCCATGAAAGCGGATTCAAACTCCTTCTCAAAGCGGGAATTGAGGTCGGACTGCGTGGCCCCCTCACTCTCCTTCACCTCCTGTCCATACTGATCGTACACCGTGCGCACCGGGGTACAGGCACACAGGAACAGAACAGGCAGCAATGGCAGCAGGTGCTTCATCAGCAGCAGTAGTAAATAATCAGGCCGGGGGGGTATCCGGGGCATCGCCGCCCTCCAGCATCTCCGTGGTCACCTTGTAGGCAGCACCGCAGCGCGGGCAGGAAGCCTCCACATAGCCCTGCTCGGAGAGCTGGTCGGCAAAGTTGTGCCGCATGGCGCGGATGATGGGCAGAATCTTCTCCACCGTGCATCCGCAGCGGAAGTAGAACTTGCGGGTCTCCAGCACCTTCGTCTGCTCTACCTCATCGATATTCTGCACATCCTCGGCGGTGAGTGCCTCCAACCAATCGTGGTCGGCACCGGGCTGTGCCGTAAGCAGGGCGAAGCGGTCGTTCCCCAAATCAAAGGCACGAGCCAAGCGCTGCTCGCTTTGGCGATAGTAGGACTCTACCCAGGATTCCACGCTCCCCTTTCCCAGCGTAATGGCTGAGGTCTGCGGGTCTTTATGGGGCATCAGGTTCTGCGCAAAGAGCATGTTCGTCTCCGTCTCTCGCACCCCCTCGGTAAAGGCACGCCCGACCACCTCCTCATCAATGGAGGAGCCGGAAACAAAATAGTTGGCCGGGCCGGGGGTGCAGGTATTGAAGGTCCAGGCATGGTACTCCTGCCAGGGGCGGGATACCAGATGCAGGGTGAAATAGGCGAGCAGCTTCTTGAGCACGCTGTCCTCACGCTCTGCATTGCGCTGCCCGTGCTGCATGAGGTGCAGGTAATAATCCACATACAGCGGCGACATATCGGCACGCAGCAGCAGGCAGTTGCGCTGACGCACGAAAACCGCCTGCACCGTGGTGAATTCCGCTACCGGTTCCTGTTGGCTTGCCATGGAATAAGGGTTGGTTTATTTCTGCCCTACATCATACCCCATCTCCCCCGCCCCCGCAAGCGCAAAAGTGCCGCATGCCGGGCAAATCTTCCATGCGTATATCCCACGATTGCAGAATAAATAATATATGACAACAACAACTCCGACACTTCTCCGGCCTGCTCACCGGAACAACATCAGCAGGCTTCCTCCTCCCGACATCGTGGAGCTGCCGCTCAAAGATTTCGCCGAAGGCCGTCTTTCCGCAGCCCCCATTTATCTTTGATTGTGATTCAGCGGACGAGCAATTTGGCACCCGGCACTTTGAGACGGCGGGATTCTGCAGCGTAGCCGAAAGAGCCTTCATCAGCCTTATTCTCATCGGCGCGCACATGGTTGACTGCCTGCCCGCTGCGCAGGTAGGCCACCACGCCGCGCCCAATGGATTCCGCATAGTAACGCGCCTTGGCCGGGTCTGCCAGATAAGCGGCATGGTTTCGATTGTTCAGGAAAGCAGCCTCGATGACGGCGGCGGGGATTCCCGAATCATCGCAGGCATTGAGCCAGCCCGCAGCGCGGTCGGCATCCACATAGCGCACCTGCACCTTGCACTCCCGCCCACCGTTATCCATGCCATGATTGAGCACCTCGCGGTTCAGCGTCTGCGCGATAGACGAAGCGAGCGGACGGCCGTTGTAACGGTTACTCAGAATAATGGAGGGCATGGGAGAGTTTGTCCAAGCGCCGGAACTGTTATGGTGCAGGAACACCACGGCAGAGGCACGGCGATATATGGCATAGTCTGCGCTCACCATCCCGCTCGCCACACGGTCCGGGTGATAATGGGAAGGATAACGCGCCGCATTGCGATCCGGGCGGCGCAGCTGTACCACACCGGCACGGCGGGCAAAGGAACGGAGCGGCTCCGTGGTTGGGGCATTTCCACGGTTACAGACCACGCATTTGTAGCCGGAACGCTCTATCTCCCGCTTCACGTAGTAGGCGTATTCATACCAGAATGCGCACTCGCGAATAATCTTTCCATTGATCGCACCGGGGGTGGATGCCCCCTCACCGCCGATGAAGTGGCCGATATCCAGCACGACTACGCCGTTCCGACTGCCGGTCGGAATACTGCTGCAAGCAGATAAGCCCAGCACCACCAGTGCCAGAACGAAAACTACCTGAATCAATCGTTTACACATAAAGCTTATTCACCGCCGTCCTCATCCGGACGCGGGATACGCGGCACAAAGCGCATCAGCTCCGCATGGAAGGTCAGCGGCACGTCACCTGTGGGGCCGTTACGGTTCTTGGCCAGCGCGAGGTTGGCATCCGAGCCGATTTCCTGGCGCTCCTCGTCATCCTCTGCATAGTAGGCAGAGCGGTACAGCAAGCCAATCATATCGGCATCCTGCTCAATGGCACCGGATTCGCGCAGGTCACTCATCATCGGCACGCCCTTGTTCTTGCCGGGGCGGTTTTCCGGGCCGCGGTTCAGCTGAGCCAGCACGATGATGGGCAGCCGCAACTCCTTGGCCAGCGCTTTAAGGCCGCCGGAGATTTCAGCAATTTCACGTTCGCGGCTGTTCTGAGCCTGCTTGGTATGGGAGCGCATGAGCTGGAGGTAGTCGATACCAATGCAGCAGAGATCCGGGTGGTCACGCATCACCCGGCGCGCCTTGGCACGGAGCTCAGAGATGGAGATACCGGCCGTATCATCAATCACGAGCTTGCTGGCACGCATTTCCGTGATAGCGTATTTGAGGCGCTTCATCTCTTCCTTGGAGAAAGAGCCGCCCTTGGAGAGCAGCTGCTGCTTGCTCACTCCGCTGCGCGCATAGAGCAGACGCTCCACCAGCTGCACGCTGGGCATTTCGCAGGAAAACGCCAGCACCGGCTTCTTCACATCCAGCGCCAGATGCTCCAGAATGTTAAGCATGAACGAGGTCTTACCCATGGACGGGCGGGCGGCGATAACGAAGAGCTCACCGCTCTTCAACCCGTTAATCATCTTATCCAGACGCGGATACCCGGTAGAAAGGCCGAGGATTTCACCGTTACTGTTCATCATACGCTCCAGATTGGTCATAGCAGCGTTGATATCCCGATTCAGGCTCCATTCCTCATTCTTATCCGCGCTCTGGCGAATCTGCAGCACCTCCTGCTCCGTCTGGTCCAGCAGCGTCTCTAT
Source organism: Akkermansiaceae bacterium (assembly GCA_015061985.1). GTDB lineage: Bacteria > Verrucomicrobiota > Verrucomicrobiia > Verrucomicrobiales > Akkermansiaceae > Akkermansia. Next base: position 55,151 of record SUVN01000009.1, on the reverse strand, counting down.
CTCTGCCTCACTGGTGTAGGCCGCCTCCGATGCGCGGTTGGATGCCAGGATGATGGCGCGGCGCACAAATTTCTCGCGCAGCGTATCGAAATGCATGCGGAAGAGCGCGGTGGTCGTGGCAAAGGAAAAAATATCCATGAGCCCGGCCTGCCCGCCGACGGCCTCCAGCTTATTATGGTCGGTCAGCTCCTGCGCGACCGAGGTCACGTCTATCGGCAACCCCTTGTCATAGCGGGCGCGGAAGATATCCCACAGAATGCGGTGCGCCGGAATGTAGAAATACTCGCCGGTCATCCCCTCAGAGATACACTGCGACACGATATTGGTCGGGTCAATGGTCATCATGGAGAGCAGACTCTTCTCTACCCCGGGAGCCTGAGGCATAATCACCTGCGTGGCCTCCGGTGTGACACCCCCGGACTTCAGGTCTGCTTTTTCCTTCTTTGTTTTCTCCTTGCTCATGATAACCGTTCGCGGGCGGACATCATACACCGCCCGCACGCGCTTGGCAAGAACAATCAACGGCAAACGATTCCCGAAATGGCAAAAGTCGGCGTACCTCTGCCGTTATGCCAATACCCCCATAAATGCCCCATCACGTTTCAGCGCAGACAGTCCCGTTCCTCAACTTACCAATCGGCATAACATGGATCGTAGTGTTGCTGATTTTCGCTTACCCAGGTCTTTAACACCTCTTCAGCCGCCGGGGAGAGTATTTCGCTGCCGTCCATAGCAGGTGATACGATGATTCCCATGTGATTATCTCCCCTGTCTGCCGGGGTAAAATAGAATCGCGCGCCGGGCTGAGCCTCAGCAAGACGTCTATTGAGTTCCGCAAAGCGGAAAAGAGGCACCTTAGCGCTCGGAGGAGCGGATGACCAGACCCACCAGCCATGCACTCCGTCAAACCCAACCCGATGATACCCGCCCAGATAGATCAGCGGAAACCTCAGGCCACAGGCCACCAACCAGAGAGCCAGGATGAAGCAATACAGGCGTTTTATCCGGTTCATCGCCCCCTCCTTTCCTCCTGTTCGCAACAGGCAAGCCATTGCTGCACCACCGTCTGCCAGTCATTTTCCGGAGAATTACCGCGCCACGCCAGTGCCGGATATACATGCACCAGCTGCAAACCGCCCTCCTCCGTGGCAACCGCCAGCATGGCTTCCTTGTCAAAACAAGCCATCAGGGGGTCCACTTCCCATATCCCCGTGGTACACGCCCTGAGCCTTTCATTCAAATCGGACACTCGTTTCACCGTCAGCACATGCGGCGGCAGATTCTCCAGGGGATTACCTCTACCTCATATACAATCGGTGTCAATTGAAGCAGGCACAGGCCGGCAATAAAAGCCACCGGAGCAGATAACAGCCAGCAGACTATCTTCAGAAAGGTTCTCATACGGCTTCACCGTACCATGCCGCAGGCGTTCCGTCAACCCCGTTCATCCACTGTAACACATTTGTTACACAAGGCTTCGGCATTCATTCCGCTGAATAGGTCTGCAACAGCTTGACGGCATCCTGTGCCAGACGGTAGATGGCGGCCTCCTTGTCTGTGATGGCCGGCACTCCCCAGAGAGTAAAGTCATTGTGCGCGACAATGTTGAAATACATCCCGCGCAGACAGGTCAGACACCACAGCCACTCCCCGCGCTCCATGCCCGGAAAATGGGCTCTGACGGCATCCTGCCACTCCTGCAGGGCATAGGAATAATGGGACTCATAAACCCCGCGAGTCAGTTCCGGCTCTTCATAGCCCATGCGGTTCAGGAAACAGAGCACCTCTTCCCCCGATGCGACGGAAGAATCCTTCCAGCGGGTAATGGGGGCCGCCAGCCAGGAATAGATGATATCCTCCGCACTCCCGGTGTGGCGCACCTCCCGGAGTGCCTCCAGACAAACGGCATTGTACTGCTCAGACACATAGGCCAGCGTGTCGCGGTACACGTCCACCTTGTGCCCGAAATGATAACGAATCAACCCGACGTTCACCCCGGCCTCATCCGCCAGCGGGCGGAGTCCCGTGCCCTCGTAGCCCAGGCGGGTAAAGAGCTGCACCGCCGCGCGCATAATCTGCGCCTTGGTTTCATCGGACTTGCTCATGACTCCCGGTGCTGCTTCTTTTTCGCTTTCTTTGCCTCCTTTTCCTGCTGCCATTGCAGGATGTGGGCTCTATCCTCCGCGCAGAAACGCTTCAATTTGGTGCGGGAGGTCTTGCCGCCATACTCGCGGAGGTAAACCATGCTATTTTTCTCATCGTAGCGCTGGAGTTTGGCAAAGAGGGACATATTCCCCCGCGCGGCATGCCAGGTGCGGTAGCCGCGGTCGGCCAGGCGGTCACGCATGGCATCGATATCCTTTTCACAGTCCTCCACCCCTTTCTTGAGCAGCATCTCCACCTCCTGCACAAAGCCGTTGTACCCGTCGATACCCACCATCAGCTTGCCGGAGGGCGATACAACCGCCATGGACGGCTTACGGGACAGCCCGTAGCGGAGGGAAAGCCGATTGATGGCGTTGCGGGAATAGCGGGCGTGGTCACGCGTGGCATCATCTATGCTCGCACCGCTGTCCAGCTTCACGCGCACCACCCTGTCGCGACACCATTCATTGAATTCCGGCGAATCCAGCAGCGCCTCCCCCAGCTCCTTACTCTTGGGGCTGATGACCGAATCATGAAACCAGATAATCATCGGACGGCATTCACGGTGCGCAAAGCGTATGGCGCGTCCGTAATCCTCCATCCAGCCGTTACCGCCCCGGCGGTTCTCAAAGGCATTGGTAATCCCCTCAATTTCCTTGTCAGGATTGTCCGGGTCAGTGAAATAGACCTCACCCTCCGCTCCATTGTCAATCTGCGCCAGCTCCTCAGAGGTGGACACATTGTAATTCACCGCATTGGGGTCACCCGTACCGGGCACAAGCGGATTACCCACCTGCGGCATGGCATCCTCAAACCCCATCATCCGGCGGCTCTTGTCCTGCGGTTTTTCCTCCGGCTGCGTCTGCAGGAGGGAGCAGGAACCCAGCAGCACCGGGAACAGCAGCATCCACAGAGCTGTACTCCGAAGGCTCATGCAGTCGGTTCCGAGCGTTTCACCGCCTGCCAGGCCTCCTCCATGCACTCGGCGGAGGCATCCCGCAGGCTGATTCCTTCCTGCTTCAGCCGACTTTCCAGCGCATTGAATCGGCGTTCAAACTTGCGGTTGGCGGCATCCAGCGCAAGCTCCGGGTCAATGCCGCGGCGGCGGCACAGATTCACAATCACAAAGAGCAAATCGCCCAGTTCCTCCTGCACATGCGGGTCATCATCCGGCAGGGCAAGCGTTTCCTCCACCTCTGCCGTCTCTTCCCGAATCTTTTCCACCACCCCGGCGTGATCCGGCCAGTCGAAGCCCACCTTGGCCACTTTTTTGGTGATTTTCCAGGTACGCAGCATGGAGGGAAGCCCCTTACCGCAATCCTGAAGGTAGGGCTTATCCTCAATGGCATGTTCCTGACGCTTGATAGCATCCCACTGCGTCAGCACCCCTTCCGTGTCTTTCACCTCGGATTGACCGAAGACATGCGGGTGACGGCGCACCAGCTTGTCTGCCAGATCGCAGGCAATTTCTGCCATACCGAACCCGGCCTCCGGGTTTTCCTGTGCCATTTCGGCATGAAATATCACCTGCAACAGCACATCGCCCAGCTCCTCACGCATGTGCGCCCAATCGCGGGCACGGATGGCATCGATGCACTCATAGCATTCCTCCAACAGATTGCTGATGATGGAATCATGCGTCTGCTCAGCATCCCAGGGACACCCACCGGGGCAGCGCAGACGATGCATCACGGCAATGGCGCGCTCCAACTGCCGCTCCGGTTCGCGGCAGTTCATCATCTCCTCATCCGTCATCATTTTTCCAATCTTCCGATACGGGGGTTATTCGTGCGGAATCCGCGGGTATGATTGGCGGGTTTCGCTTTGGCAATCTGCGCCGGGCATTCCTTGCGCTCGTTGGAAGCCTTGCCGGCCAGAATGTCATCGATATGCTCCACCATGCTCCAGGCCACGCGGCGGCGCTGGTACTTGCGCCACAACAAATCGCGCAGAGCCTGCCAGATTTCCGTTGTGAACTCTGCCGGGGTAAACTCCACCTCATCGCGCAAGCTGCGCCCCACCTTGGGCGCAACCATCAGCTGCCACCAGCCACCGAAGTGCTGCGCCTCATAGATGACCTTGTTGCCGTCCTCATCCTTATCCTGCCAGGAGAATTTTTCCATAGCTATTGGTTTTGTCAGTCGTTAGCGTCTGCGGCGGCCTCCCCCCAGCTCACGGTTGATGCGGTTCACATCATCACGCATCGTGGGCGCGATTTCCTGCACATTGTTACCGCCGGTGTTCAGGGAAATGATGAGAGGCTTCGAGCGGTTGCCCTGGTTATCGTACTTGTAAATCACACGCTGCACCAGCTTTCCGCCGGGGTTGGAAAACATACGCTCTTCCACCAGACGAGCGCGGCTGTCATAGCCGTAGGATACCTTGTAGATGACATTTTTCTTGGTATGGTCGTAGATAAGGCAGCCCACCAGCTGACCGTACTTACCCTCCGTGTAGTCATTCACGGCGGCCAGACGACCGCTGGGAGAATAAGTGGAGCAGCGCATCCCGCGCCAGCCGGCCTGGCGCTGATAGATGGAGCGCGAGCCGTCCGGATGCCGCATCACGCGCACCATATCACCGCTCTCCGTCAGGTTAACCCCCTGCCCCGCAGCAGGCACCAGCAGAGCTGCACAGGCACAGAGCATCGTGATTAACTTCTTCATGCGTTCATTGTAACCGTTTCCGCTGCTCATGGCAAGCGCAAACCACGTCGCGCACACGCTGCGCGGGGCAGAAGCCCCCGCCTCCCTTCCCGGCATCAGAAATCATTTACCACATCGATGAGTTCTTTCAACCGGGCGTAGGCACCGGCTTTGAAAGTGAAGGAGATATGCGGCATGTGTGCCAGCAGGGGCTCCGGGTCCGCAGAATCCCCGAGCACTTGCACCACGTCGTTCTGCGGCAGAATATCGGCAAAATCCTTGCTTATCCAGTCCAGCGTCTCCTGCGGGGCGGCCGCATTCATGCGCAGCACCGCCTTTTTCCCGTCAAAGTAGTAGGAGTGGAAGCGGCTGTAGAAGCGGGCGATGTAGTTGTACGCATCCTCCGCGCTCTTACTCACGTACAACAGGCTCATATCCTCCGGTGAAATGAGCTTATCTGCCAGTAATTCCTTGTTGGCAAAGCGCACCCAGCGCGCCCAGAACGTCTCCCCGGGCGGGTCAAGCAGCACTACGGGGAAAATGGAGCATTTACCGGTCTGCATCAGCGTCACCGTCTCAAAAATCTCATCCATGGTGCCAAAGCCGCCCGGGAAGGCCACCAGAGCGTGCGTCTGTTTCAGCAGGTTGAGCTTGCGGGTGAAGAAATAATAGAAGTTCATCATCTTGTCGCTGCCGTCCACCACCGGGTTGGGATGCTGCTCAAAGGGCAGTGTGATGTTGAGCCCGAAAGACTTTTCGCGCCCGGCGCCTTCGTTGGCCGCCTGCATGATACCGGGGCCGCCGCCCGTGATAATCATGTAGCCGTGTTCCGCCGCCAGGCGGGCGAATTCCACCGCCAGCTTGTAGCTATCCTCCTCCGGTCGGATGCGGGCAGACCCGAAACAGGTAATCTTGCGAACATTGCGGTAGGGGTGAAACATCTTATCTGCCACAAAAAGCTCATCCAGCGAGGTGTTCATGATTTCCAGCTCGTGCTCACCCAGTTCACTGGCGGCGGCATTCATCACCGTGGACAGCATCTGCAGCACCGTATCCGGATCATGCGTCCCACAGAAACGGCGGGAAAGGTCATACAGGTTCGCATCCAGCACGGGATTCCCCGTACTCACCGGAATGGAAACCGCCGCCGGGCGCTCGGCACGGCTGTTCAAATCACGCGCTGCAAGAAATTCAGGTCTGCTCATAATGCTACTATGCACCATCAGCAAACAATTGTCACGCTCAAAATAAATTCTTTCACGGAATAATAATTATTTCTGCTGTCATCCCCCCTGACAAACACACAAAAGGCTTGCCAATGAGCGATGAGTGTACTATATTCACGCGCGTTATGTCAGAACGCAAGAATCCGTATCCTTTTGATGTATTTGAACCCAAGTGGCAAGGCATCTGGGACAATGAGAAAACTTTCAAGACCCTGAACCCCGGAGAAGCCGGGTTCGACTCCACCAAGCCGAAGTGCTATATCCTGGACATGTTCCCCTACCCCAGCGGAGCCGGGCTGCACGTGGGACACCCGGAGGGTTACACCGCCACGGATATCGTGAGCCGCTACAAGCGCATGAACGGCTTCAACGTGCTGCACCCCATGGGTTGGGACTCCTTCGGCCTGCCGGCAGAGCAGTACGCCATCAAGACCGGGCAGCACCCCTCCATCACCACCTACGCCAATATCGACACCTTCCGCCGCCAGCTCAAGATGCTGGGCTTCTCCTATGACTGGGACCGTGAGATTGCCACGACTGACCCGCGATATGTGCGCTGGACACAGTGGATTTTCCTGCGCCTGTACAACTCCTACTACAATGAGGAACTGAAGAAGGCCCGCCCGGTAAGCGAGCTGGAGGAGCAGGGCTGGACCCGCGAACAGATTGACAATGTGCGCCTGGCCTACGTGGCAGAGGGCATGGTGAACTGGAGCCCGGATATGGGCACGGTGCTGGCCAATGAGGAAGCAGAGGAATGGAAGAGCAAGGGCCACATTGTGGAGCGCCGCAAGCTGCGCCAGTGGATGCTGCGCATCACCGCCTATGCGGAGCGTCTCATCGATGAGCTGGAGCCGCTGGACTGGCCGGAGAGCATCAAGCTGTTGCAGCGCAACTGGATTGGCAAATCCACCGGTGCGGAGGTGAACTTCAGCTGCGGAGAGCACACCATCACGGTCTACACCACCCGCCCGGACACGCTGTTCGGTGCCACGTACATGGTGCTCTCCCCGGAGCATGAGCTGGTGGCACAGATTACCACCCCGGAGCAGAAGGCCGCCGTGGAAGCCTACCAGGCTGCATGTGCCGCCAAGAGTGATCTGGAACGCACGGACCTCTCCAAGGAGAAGACGGGAGTGTTCACCGGTGCCTATGCCACCAACCCCGTGAACGGCAATCAGGTGCCCATCTGGATTGCAGACTACGTGCTGACGGGCTACGGCACCGGCGCCATCATGGCCGTGCCGGCGCACGACAGCCGCGACTTCGAGTTCGCCACCAAGTTCAACCTGCCCATCATCCAGGTGGTGCAGCCGGATGATGCCGACACCCCCTGGCAGGACTTCTGCGGGTATGACGGCACCATGGTCAACTCTGCCCACTTCAACGGGCTGCCCGTGCCGGAAGCCAAGGCCAAGATGATTGCCTGGCTGGAGGAGATGGGCTACGGCTGCGGCAAGGTGAACTACAAGCTGCGCGACTGGCTGTTCAGCCGCCAGCGTTACTGGGGCGAGCCCTTCCCCATCGTCTGGAACAGCGAGGACGGCAATCACTACGCCATCCCGGAGAGCGAGCTGCCCCTGCTCCAGCCGGAGATGGAAGACTTCAAGCCCAGCGGCGACCCCCGCGGCCCGCTCGTGAAAGCCACCTCCTGGATTCAGTACTCCGACACCTTCACCCGCGAGACCAACACCATGCCGCAGTGGGCAGGCTCCTGCTGGTATTACCTGCGCTATCTTGACCCCACCAACGACAACGCCTTTGTTGACCCCGAAGTGGAAAAATACTGGATGGGCGGTAACAATCCCGGCGGTGTTGACCTGTATGTGGGCGGCACGGAGCACGCCGTGCTGCACCTGCTCTATGCCCGTTTCTGGCACAAGGTGCTCTACGACTACGGTCTGGTCACCACCAATGAACCCTTCAACAAGCTCGTCAACCAGGGACTCATCCTGGGCGAGGACAGCCAGAAGATGTCCAAGAGCCGCGGCAACGTGGTGAACCCGGACGACATCGTGCGCGAATACGGCGCTGATTCCCTGCGCATGTACGAGATGTTCATGGGCCCGCTCAAGGAGGTGAAGCCCTGGCAGACCAAGGGTGTGGAGGGCATCAGCCGCTTCCTGGCTCGCGTGTGGCGTCTCGCCATGGTGGAGAATCAGGAAGGCGAATGGGTGCTGTCCGACAACATCCGCGAGGCTGACAGCGGCGTAACCCCGGTTCGCAAGGAAGTGCACAAGACCATCAAAAAGGTGACAGAGGATATCGAGAGCATGAGCTTCAACACCGCCATCTCCAAGATGATGGAGTGCGTGAATGCCATGTACACAGCGCTCAAGGACAATGCGGGCATCTGCCTGGCAGACTATGTGAGCCTGCTGCATGTGCTCAACCCCTACGCACCGCACCTCACGGAAGAGCTCTACAGCATCCTGCAGCAGCGCTTCGCCGCCCTGCCCGCCTGCCAGCTCTACCAACAGACATGGCCGACCTGGAATCCCGAATACCTGGTGGAAAACACGAAGGAAATCGTCATTCAGGTGAACGGTAAGCTGCGTGACAAGATTACCGTGGCGGCAGATGCTCCCAAGGAAGAGGTAGAAGCCGCAGCGCTGGCCTCCCCCCGCGTGCAGGAGCACACCGCCGGCAAGACCGTCCGCAAGGTCATCGTGGTGCCCGGCCGTCTGGTCAACATTGTGGCCAACTAAGAAACCATTATTACCTGTCCCCGTCGGTTCTGCTCCGGCGGGGGCCTTTTTTTCCGGAATCTCCAATAAGTTGCCGGATGGGACTTTAATGGTAAGCTTTCGATGCAGGGCGAGATTTATCGCTCAGCGTCGAATGCTTACGTACGATGTACAAAGGAAAAGTCAGGCGCACCTCTGGCTCGCAGCAGGACAAAGAGTTGGTTGCAAAGCGAGCGAAATTCTGCACCTTGTCCATCGGCCGTTTGACTTTGTACTTCCTTAGAATTTTTCTTCAATCTATCCCCATCCCCTACGGAACTGCCGAACGACTCCCTGCCGCGCGACCTTGCCGAGGCTCTCTGCCAGAGCTGATGGAAATTATTTACGGTGCTCCCGCAACACCCGGAGAACGCGTCTGCGAGCATACTCAATAGCCAAATCCTCCGCTGTTTGTCCCTCCGCATTACAAATAGAGGCATCCGCACCGGCTTTCAGCAGCATTTGCATCATATCAGGATAATCTCCATGCTCCGTAGCATCCCCATGCATCACTGCAATATGCAATGCGGTTTCCCCCTCCTTATTACGGGCATTGATATCCACTCCGCGTTTCAGGAGTTCGGCGGCGAAGTCTGCCTCATCGGCAAAAACGGCACGCATCAGCAAGGTTTCACCCAGTTCATCGCGGATATTGATATCCAACCCGGCCTCCAGCAGAGCCTCCAGACTCTCAACCGAACAACAGGAAAACACCGCCTCGGGCATCATGCTCGCGCCATTTTTCAGCAGGAAGCGAACCAGCCGGACATTGTTGACCATCAGGGCAGACTCCAACAGACTATCATAAAACACATCATCCGACAGTTTGGCATTGATATCGCCGTATGCCTCCAGCAACATAGGATACGCTTCTTCATCTGCCTGCAAAAAAGCACCTGCAATATCGCGGCGCCACTCGGGGGTCTTCTCTGCTGCACCATTCAACACACGCCGGAGAAGAGCCGTATCAAAAGCCACTGATGACGGTTTCACCCGCCCCATAGGCACTCCGGCATCCAGCAACGCATGCGCCACATCTGCCCGGCTGCAATCCAGCGCCGTGTGCAGTGCCTTTTTCTGTTGCTCCTCCGTAGCTGCCGGGAGGGCAGCCACCACTTCCTCCGGAGTCCCGAACTGAGCCAGATACACGGCTTCACCCACTTTTCGCCGCAACGCGGCTTCATCAGCCCCGGCCGCCACCAGCACCCGGTAGACATCCCGGTGAACTGTGGTGAAAGCCATCTCCAGCAACGTCTCGTTATCCTCAAACTCCTGATTCAGAGAAAACCCGTTCTCTTTCAATACCTGAACAAGCTCTGAGATATCCTTTCTCTTTTCTCCGCAGCCTGCGTGGAGAATGTCGCCCGCCTGCACATCCGCCTCGACAAGGGTCACGCCCTCCTGCAACAGCGCTCTGACAACAGCCGGTTTATTGACAGACACCGCCGTTCGCAGCATATTGACACGAAATTTCGGAGAAACAGCTTTCTGTTTCAGGAAGTCTAAAAGTTCCGGCACTCTGCCCTCATAACACTTCAAGAGAGCCCGAGAGATACTCTGCACCGATAATTCGCCCCCATCTTCTGCCGGTGACATACCTCTCATAAGCAGATACTCCAGCATTTCGATCGGTATCTCACCCCAGTACGGTTCATTTACCCCGTTTATCAGCGGTATCGATGCTCCGTTTTCCACCAGAAGGCGTACCATCGCCATATCTCCGCCGGAGCTGATGACATCCTTCAGGAAAGTATCCTCCTCCGTGTAACTGCTGAAATTCTGAGGCTTCACACCATGCAACAGCAGAAGACGTACCACCTCTTCATTACCGATGGTTGCGGCATGCCGTAACAACTCTTTCCCCGCATCACCCCGAGCCGGGTCCGCCCCCAGGGACAAGGCAACGCGAAGCCGATTCGGCACCTCCAACCCGCACTTCGCAGGCAACAGGCTCTCCGGCACCAACAGCACCACACTCACACAAGCCACCAGCACCAGGCAGAAAACATACAGAAAAAGGTTACGGAAAACAATCATAACAGGCAGATGGGAAAAAGCGGTCAGCACCTGCCCGGGCATCAGGCAGGTGCCGACGAATGATGTTATTTCTTCAGCATAACGTCCACTCGTGTGTGGAAACGATTATTCAGGATAATGGAGCCGCTCACGATGCGTTCAATGACAGACGATGCAGAGCGGAACATCTTCCCCATCTCGCGCAGCCCGGCGGCTTCATCTGCCTTTCCGGCCTTTTCCGCCTCTGCGGCCAAGCGGCTGAATGCCGTGGCGGCAGGAAGCATCCGCAGCTGCATCACACAGCCGGGCAGCGGCATGGTACCGGTAGCCGTGGACAGCAGAGACTCATTGAAGGCAGGAGAAGTCCCCAGCACAAAATCGGTGTTGCTGACCAGCACTCCCGGAGTCATCCCGGCAAGAGGGCATGAACACGCGGACGGGATATCCACGGTATATACGGTGGCATCGCCCATCTCCACAGGTGCGGGCTGCACACACTTACCGCTCTTACCGGCGCGCGCCTGCATGCGCTCTCCGATTGCCATCATCTGCTGCCAGGCATCTGCCAATGCAGCACGGTTGCTCACGGGAGAGTACCATGCGGCCTCCACCCCCTGCGTGGCGGCGGAAACGGTCACCACCACCGTGCTGCTGCCGGTGAGACCACTGCCCAGCGTGGTAACAGCATCTGCCAGCGCCAGCACATCTGAGCGGTAGCTCAAGGCCTTATCCAGCTCTGCCTGCCGCTTGGCGCGATACGGCTCCTCAAATGTCTGCACCACAGCGCCGGCCACGGCTCCGGCAGCCCCCAGAATACCGGGCAAATCGAGCTGCGGGAATCCGATAACCGGGGCACTTTCCAGATAGAAAGCCACATCGGGGTTGACCAGCTGGGCAGGCTGCTTCATGGTGGCAGGGGCATACTTCAGCCCGGCGGCATCCTGCACCATTTCCAGATGAAGCGATTGGTCGAGCCAGACGTACAACTGCGAGGCAGAATCGGAATTCGGATTCAGCAGGTTCATCTGTTGCTTCAGGAACTCAACCCCCTCTGCCGCATATACGCCGGAACGCCCGAACGCCGGACTGCCGGCCGCCAGCTTACGGAACACGGAAGCAACAAAGCTCACCGCATTATCCATATCCGGGGTGGCGCCCCAGATATTATTGAAAGCAGCAGAAGTCGATATCACCGCCACCGATTTTTTGCTGAGGCGGGAATTGAGCAGCTCTGCTCTGCCCAGCACGGATTCTTCCGCATTGGCAGGAGCCTTGGCCTGCGTCGGATCACCGCACAGCACCACCAGAAGCGTATTGCCCTGCAGGCGGTACATGAGGTAGGAATCCAGCTTCCTCTCCGCACCATCTGACAGAGAAATCGGGAACTCCGGCAGCTTGACACCCTTGAATCCGTTGCACTCCACCACATTCCGCAAATCACCCTGCGAGAGCTGCCCCGCGAGCATACCAACCATCATCTGCATAGACGGAAGCGTATCCGGCTTCACCGTCACCGCGAAATACACCGGCTTCACCGCCACCTGCTGCGCCAGGTTCTGCATCTTCTGCTCCGTTGCATTCTTTCCGGCATCAAGCAGTTCCTGAATCACCGCCTTCACCGGTTCCGTGGCGCGTTCTTTCCATGCCTCTGCCATCAGCACATTCGTGCCGGCGAGCATCTGCCCCTGCCCCATTTGGTTCACCAGCGCCTGCAACAGCGCCACCGCCTCGTCGGAAATACCGACCGCCACGCTCTCTATCCCGCTGATGGCAGCCAACTCTGCCGATGAGTCCAAATCGAAACGCTTCAGCACCCGCCCCACATTGCTGAGCACCATAAACGAATCCGTGTCTGCCGGGAGCAAAGCCGCCGCCGGCAGCAGAGCAGCTTTCTGCTCCGGCGTCATGACCTCACAAGCAGGAGGAGCCAGCAGCACAGCCGTCTCAGCAGTGGGCATCTCCACAGGTGCAGCAGTCTGCCCCCACACCGGGAGCGCACCTGCCGCCATCATCAAAAGGGTACTTGTCTTCATAGCGTCACTATTGTAGCACGCCCTCCGCACAGGTAAAGACTTTTCTTTATCGGTTACAACGAACTCATGTATCCCAAACATTTTCACGACAGATTGGAATCCTTTTTGGACAGCGACGGCATTTGCCCTGTAACCTCGGGTAAAAGTCTTGCCAAAACGAGCCGTGTATGATAGAAAAAAGTAGACATGAAATTTTATATTGTTACACCGACATATAACTCGCTTGCCTGGCTGAAACGGGCGATTCGTTCCGTTGCCGATCAGATCGGGGAAGGGGTGGAGGTTCATCATCACGTGCAGGATGGTGCTTCGAAGGATGGAACGCAGGAATGGCTGTCCGAATGGCAGAGAAAGCATCTGAATTCTCCCGGCTATCTCTTTACTTACGAAAGTTGCCCGGATAAGGGGATGTACGATGCCTTAAATCATGCGTGGGATAAAATGCCGGAGGATGCTGACGTTACGGCGCATCTGAATTCTGATGAGCAGTATCTGCCGGAAGCATTGCGGCAGGTGGCAGAGGTGTATGCTGGGCGAGTTGATACAGATATAGTATTGGGGTCATTTATCGTTTTGAATCCGGATGGAAGTTATCACTGTCATCGACGCCCAGTTCGTCCTCATTCATGGAGCAGTTTGACGGTTTGTGAGATTATTACCTGCAGCTGTTTTCATCAGGCGGCTACTTTCAGAAAACACGGTGTGCGTTTTGATGCTTCTTACAAGGCTATCGGCGATTTAGTATTTTTCAGTGATATCATGAAGACTGCACCTCGCGTGTGTGTGCGTACGGAGTTGCTGACATCTGCTTATGCTATGACTGGTAAAAATCTGGGCTGGACGTCGGCAACGGAAACAGATTTCGAACGATATTGTGCTAAATTACCGAAAATCGCCACGATGACAACAGGATTGGTACGGCGCGCCATTAATTTTACCCGGCGCATAGTGGATTGGTTTTGCTCACCGCCCAAAGAGCTTGCCATTTATCAGGAGGATGAGGAGTCAAGGTCGATTCAGGTAGTGGAAAAACCGACATGCATTTGGAGACCTCTGCGCTGAGCAGGTGCTAACGAAGAGAAATAGTAACAGGCGGTTCACGTAGAACATGAACCGCCTGTTGAATTTTCAGAAAAAAAACCTTACATCGTCATGCCGCCATCACAGACGATGACTTGGCCAGTGATGTAACGGGCTTCATCGGAGGCGAGGAAAAGGGCACAGTTAGCGATATCTTCCGGTTTGCCCAGGTCACCCAAGGGGATACGTGCCAGCATGGCTTCCTTGGCCTTCTCAGGGATGGCATCGGTCATATCCGTGGCAATGAAGCCGGGGGCAATCGCGTTGACCGTGACCTTTCGGCTGGCGATTTCCTGAGCCATGGACTTGGTGAAGCCAATGACACCAGCCTTGGAAGCAGCGTAATTGGCCTGCCCCACATTGCCGGTCATACCGACGATGGAGCTAAGGTTGATGATGCGGCCTGCCGGACTCTTCATAAGTGTGCGCTGGAACGCTTTCACAAAGAGGAATACGCTCTTGAGGTTGGTGGTAATGACGGCATCCCAGTCGCTTTCCTTCATGCGCATGAGCAGGCCGTCTTTGGTAATGCCGGCGTTGTTTACCAAAATGTCGATGGTGGTGTATTCCGCGAGGATTTCCTTGACGCAGTTTTCCACAGCGCCGGCATCTGCTACATCACAGGGAAAAGCCTTGCAGCTGCCGGGGTATTCGGCATTGATGACATCAGCTGCATTACCGCAGGAAGCGGGATTGCGGGAAATGAGAATCACCTTGGCACCTTCAGCGGCGAAACGCTGTGCGACGGACTGACCGATGCCGCGTCCGGCACCAGTAACAACTGCTGTTTTGCCTGCAAGTCTATTCATAACAGTTGCATTCTAGCGAAAAGCTAGAGCTTAGGCAAGAATTATTTGATGTCTGCGGTTCATTTTGCGAGTTGCAAAATCAAATGCGACACCGAAAATCCCCTAAATTGTCACCGAAGGGGCCCAAGCTGCCCTAGCCTGGATGGGGGTGCGGGAGAAGGAAGGCAATGAGTCACTCCCCCGTATGCCGCGATGAATCAAAAAAGAGGCGCTTTCAGTGTTGTAGGAGGCATAATGCCTATCAAGCTAGCTACAAACAACACTTAACGATAAGGACGTGCTCTGGATGACTATACTCGCAATAGTGAAGCCGGGGAACCTTACCTGAAACTTTCTTGGTATTCCAAAGAAGCTAAAATATTATGCTAGCTTATGACGGTCGATAAATTATCTCATTACGAAGCCGTTTAGATGGCACGCAGAGAAAGGCTCAACATCAACTTCTCCTCTCGAAGACTTTACAACTACATTCATCAATACAACTATCATATAACAGGTGAGCTGCTTCCTATGGAAAACAAAGGCAAGAAATCAAGCTCGGCTAGACTGGCACACAACAATGTTAAGGGCGATAGTATAGAGAAGCGACCAACTGAAATAAACGAGAGGAATGAAGCCGGGCATTGGGAAATGGATCTGGTTGTAGGTGCAAAAGGGGGAGAAAGGTTCTTCTGGTGCTTACGGAACGAAAAACTCTCGATGAACACATTATTTTGCTGAAAGATAAGAGTCAAAAAAGCGTTATCCAGACACTTAACAAGATGGAGCGACAGTATGAAGCATGATTTTTCAGATAAACATTCAAAAGCATCACTTGCGATAATGGTTCCGAATTTCTTAATTCCCAATCCCCAGAGAAGTCATTATTTAATAAGGCCTACGGAACCAAACTTTATTGCGCTCATCCATTTTCATCGTTTGAACGAGGTAGTAACGAGAATGCAGACCATTTAATCACGGTGCATATTACCCAAGAAAACATCATTCGATACGCTCACTCAAAACGATATCAACCGCATGTCCGAATGGATGAAGCGTTACCATCGACGAATCTTCAACAGGCGCTCATCCCGCACAAAGGCACACATCGGAAACCTGCATTTTATCAAATGAGCCGCTTAGTCGGAAAAAAACTCTCGAAAGCGCATGACTCTTCTCAAATGTGTTTACCCTGCCAGAGATTGAATAAAATAACAACTTCGCATAATTATTTTTGAACATTATCGGGAGAGTGTGCGTCAACACGGCATGACCAACAACCTTACTACAAAGTTTATGGAGGGGCTGCAGGCTGCACAGAAATCTGCGGCGGCAGCCGGACGCGCGGAAATTTACCCCGCTGAGGTGATGCTGGCTCTCGTCCGGCAGGAGGGCGGCGTGCTCAGCGCCGTACTGCAAAAAGCCGGAGTGAATGCCAACCGCCTGAGCCGGGAGCTGGAAAATCGACTTTCCCGTGAACCGCGCCAACAGGGTGCCGTGGCAAACGGTGCCGGCATTGGCCCGGCGCTTGACCGCGTGCTGAATGCTGCCGAGCAGCAACGCAACAGCATGAAAGATGACTACCTCAGCGTGGAGCACTTCGTGCTGGGTGTCTTTGAGGCTGATGCCGAGCTGACCCGCCTGCTGGAAGGCTGCGGACTGAACAAAAACGTCTACCTGACGGCACTGAAGGAGATTCGAGGCAACCAGCGTATCACCGACCAGGAACCGGAGCAGAAATACCAGACACTGGAAAAATACGGCACGGATTTGACAGAACGCGCCCGACGCGGCAAGATTGACCCCGTCATCGGTCGCGATTCGGAGATTCGCCGCGTGATGCAGATACTGTCACGCCGCACCAAGAACAACCCTGTCCTCATCGGTGAACCCGGCGTGGGCAAGACCGCCATTGCGGAAGGGCTGGCTCGCCGCATTGTGAACGGCGACGTACCGGAAAGCATGAAAGGCAAGCGCCTGGTGAGCCTCAACATTGGCTCCATGCTGGCCGGTGCCAAATATCGCGGTGAGTTCGAGGAACGCCTCAAGGCCTTCATCAAGGAAGTCACCGCCTCTGAGGGTGAAATCATCCTCTTCATCGACGAGCTGCACACGCTGGTGGGAGCAGGCGCGGGCGGCGACAGCTCCATGGATGCAGCCAACCTGCTGAAGCCGGCACTGGCCCGCGGTGAGCTGCGCACCATCGGTGCCACCACGCTGGATGAATACCGCAAGTACATCGAAAAAGATGCCGCTCTGGAGCGCCGCTTCCAGCCCGTCATGGTGGCAGAACCGGACGTGGCCGACACCATCGCCATCCTGCGCGGACTGAAGGAACGCTACGAGGTGCACCACGGTGTCCACATCACGGACGGGGCGCTGGTGGCGGCCGCCACCCTCAGCAACCGCTACATCACCGACCGCTTCCTGCCGGACAAGGCCGTTGATCTGGTGGATGAAGCCGCCGCGCGTCTCAAAATTGAGCTGGATTCCATGCCTGCAGAAATCGATGAACTGAACCGCACGGCCATGCAGCTGGAAATGGAGCGCCAGGCGCTTGAAAAAGAAAAGGACGATGCCTCCCGCAAACGCCTGGAAAACATCACCCGCGAGCTGGCTGACACCCGCGAGAAAGTAGATGCCATGCTGGCTCGCTGGCAGAGCGAGAAAGACGTGGTAACCCGCGCCCGAGAAGCCCAGAAGCAGATTGATACCCTGCGCACCGAAGCGGAGCAGGCACAGCGCCGGGGCGACCTCGGGCGTGCCTCCCAAATTCTCTACGGAGAAATTCCGGCTGCCGAAAACGCGGCCAAAGAAGCGCGAGAGGCACTCAACAAGCTGCAGAGCAGCGGCGAGGGACTCCTCAAGGAAGAAGTGACCGAAGCCGACATCGCGAAAGTCGTCTCCACCTGGACCGGCATACCCGCCGCCAGACTGGCCGAGGGCGAGCGAGAAAAACTCCTGCACATGGAGGAGCGGCTCGGCAAACGTCTCATCGGGCAGAAAGAAGCCGTCAAGGCGGTTTCCGATGCCGTGCGCCGCTCCCGCGCCGGGTTGCAGGATGAAAACCGCCCGCTGGGCTCCTTCATCTTCCTGGGGCCCACCGGCGTGGGCAAGACCGAGCTGGCCAAGGCACTGGCTGAATTCCTCTTCGACGATGAAGCCGCCATGGTGCGTATCGACATGTCAGAGTACATGGAGAAGCACAGCGTGGCACGCCTCATCGGCGCACCTCCCGGATACGTGGGCTACGATGAGGGCGGACAGCTGACGGAGACCGTGCGCCGCCGCCCGTACAGCGTGGTGCTGTTCGATGAGATAGAAAAAGCGCACCCGGACGTGTTCAACGTCCTGCTGCAAGTGCTGGATGACGGCCGTATCACGGATGGCCAGGGGCGTACCGTGGACTTCACCAACACCGTCCTCATCATGACCAGCAACATCGGCAGCCAGTTCATCCTCAATGAACAGGATGCCGCCACCCGCAACACCAAGGCGCTGGATGCCCTGCGCGGCCACTTCCGCCCGGAATTCCTCAACCGCATCGATGAAATCATCATCTTCGACCGCCTGCAGGAATCCGACCTCCGGCAAATTGTCAACATTCAGCTGGAGCGCGTGCGCAAGCGTCTGGCCGCCCGCAACCTCAGTCTGGAGCTCAGCGATGCCGCGGCAGCCCTGGTGGCAGCCCACGGCTATGACCCGGTGTACGGTGCCCGCCCGCTCAAACGCGCCATCCAGCAGGATATTCTCGACCCGCTCAGTCTCGCCATTCTGGAGGGCCGCTATCCGGAGGGAAGCACCATCCGCGTGGATGCAGCAGAGGGCCGGATTACCCTCAGTTAAAGAACCTGAACAGCAAACACACCGTCAGACCGCTCCCCGCGTCCGGCGGTGTGTTTCTGTCACTTACGCGACAGGTGATTGACGGGCGGCAGAAAATCGTGTAATATACAGCCATGACCACGTACACAGCCCCGGCAAAAATCAATCTCTCCCTGCGTGTTCAAAGCAAGCTTCGCGAGGACGGATACCATAATGTGGATATCCTGATGGCAGCCATTGACCTCTATGACCAGCTGGACTTCCACAACTCGCGCACCACTACCCTGCTCTGCGATACTCCCGGAGTGCCGACGGACGAGAGTAACCTGGTCATCAAGGCCATCCGCGAGTTTGAAAAATCCTATGGCCGCAAAGCCAAACAGCGCATCACCCTCACCAAGCGCATCCCCCACGGCGCAGGGCTGGGCGGCGGCTCTGCGGATGCCGCCATCACCCTCAAGGCAGTCAACGAAATCATCGGCACCAACTACGATATGGAAGAGCTGGGTGCCATGGCCGCCAATCTGGGGAGCGATGTAAACTTCTTCCTCAACCCGGTCATCAGCCGCTGCACCGGACGAGGAGAAATCGTCAAACCGGTTCCGGAACTGGCCGGCTGGAGCAGCCCCCTGGTGCTCATCAAACCGCAATTCGGTGTCTCCACCCCCTCTGCCTACAAGGCCCTCACCTGCTCCAAACGCTTCAAAAGCGTCAATTACGGTGCCCAGAAAGTGGATGGAATCACCTTCATCAACGAGCTGGAGCGCCCCGTCTTTGCCAAATTCCCCATTCTGGGTATCATGAAGATGTGGCTGTTGCAACAAGAGGGCGTGCGTGTAGCGCTCATGAGCGGTTCCGGTTCCTCCCTCTTTGCCCTCACGGAAACCCCGGAGCAGGCACAGGCTATCGCCACCCTCGCCCGCGCAGAGTTCGGCGACTCACTCTTCACCCACTGCGGCACCGTCAACCCTCAATGATTCCCTCCGCCTGCGATGACCCCATCAATCGCCGCATCCTCTGCGTGGCAGAGGACCGCGTCACCGGGTTTCATGCGCGGCCTTTCAATGAGATTGCTCGGCTTTCAGGCGTGGCTGCCCCGCTGGTCATGGAGCGCCTCCGCGCCATGCTTGCCGCCGGCACCATTCGCCGAGTACGGCAGACACTCCTCTCCACCAGCCTGGCAGAAGGTGCCCTCATTGCCTGGAAAGTCCCGGAAAAAAAACTGGAAAGCGCCTACACCTGGCTGCGGGACAACGACCCTTTCACCGGGCATGTCGTCCTCCGCAGCAGCGAGCATTCCACCGCACCCGGAGCCGATTACCGCCTCTGGACTACACTGAAAGTACCCACCGGCTATGGCTCCATGCAGGAGCACTGCGCCATCCTCTCCCGCGCCATCGGCGCAACGGACTGCGTGCCCCTGCCCGTAGTAGGCATGTTTGCTCTGGCCGTGGGCCACACCCGCCGCGCCGGACTTCAACCCGGTGACAAGCTGCCGGAGCCGCCCACCATGCAGGTGCCGCAGCACCCCGTCCTGAACCCGGAGGAATGGCAGGTGCTGCTCAGCCTCAAGGAGAGCCTGAGCCCGGAAGAAATCTGCCCCACGCCCTGGGCCGGGCGCGCCGCCGCCCTCGGCATGAGTGAGCAGCGTTACTGTGATATTGCCTCCGCTCTGGATGCCCGCAAAGTCATCGGTCGTTTTGCCACCTTCCTGGATCACACAGCCCCCCGCAACCGCCGCGCCGGAACCGGTGCCGCCGGGCTCTTCCACTGGGCCGTGCCGGAGGGCCTGGAAGAACGCGCCGGAGCAGAATGCGGGCGTCACATCTGCATGACCCACTGCTACTGGCGCAGCGGCGGGGCCGTCTTTGGCGGAGCGCAGATAATGGGCGTTGTCCACTCCCCCACCCGCGAGGAAGTACTGGCACACAAAGCCGCGATTGATTCTCACCTTGCAGCCTGCGGTATCCCCATCCTCCACACCGCCGTCTTCTGGAGCAACCGCGCCGAAATCCGCCCCAGCGAAATCAACCCGACCCTCTACCGCGACTGGTTGGAGAAATACAAAGGGTAATTCCCATCCCTTTGCGCCCGTTTTGTTGTAGTAATTAACCTCTCAGCGACCATTTTTTTCGCATTTTACTCAGCTTTCGTGGCATTTTTTATCCAAATTTGCCCTTTCTAAGTCTCCTTTTGATATTTTTAACTTACAACACGAGAGAGTGTGTAGTAAAGTGACAACCGTTATGAGACTCTACAACTTAATTAAAGACCTCCTGGTTTATGGCGTATTGGGCTTCATTCTGGTACCTATTAAATTTATCTTCTGGTTATTTTCGGCAAATGGCTGGAACTTTTTGTGTTCCTTACCGGGCCTATTGAAAGGCGGCAGCAACGTCAGTTTACTTGATTTGCTGAAACCGCTCGCCAGAGCTTGTTACTGGCTGCTCATCGCTGCCATCTCTATGGCCGTCTTTCAGGATCTGACCCAAGGCGGAAAAATAATGGGAGCTATCATAAAGAACAAAACCCACGCTCCTGCGCCTGCAGCTTCGGTTGAATAAACCTACACTCCATCCATGCATCATCACCTCCACCATGCAGTAACATGATACTCAAAGCTCTCACACAGATAGAAAAAGTCACGGAAGCAACGCGTATCAACAATCGTATACTTTTATATTTCTTCTATACGGTATACGGCTGTTACATACTGTTCATGTTGGCACACTGTATAGATTGCATAGAACCGGGATTCAAAAGCTGGCTCGTCTGCCTGATTCCGCTTCTCCTGATGGGGTATTTGGGGGTATGGATATTCATCCTGCTCTTGAATGGTACTCTGGACGAGTATGAAGATTGCTCTACTATACCGGGAGCCATATTCAGAGCAAGCCTGCACTTTGCACTCTATATGCAACTAGTAGCCATAACCTTCCATCCCACTTCAACATGGGGTGACGCATGGATGGGGGCTCTTTTGATATTTTGTATTCATGTTGGCATTTCACTTACACGGGAAATTACCTACGAGCCTCTGTATATCAACAGCTCCGTATGCCCGGCAGGTAAAATTAAAATCTTCGAATTGAGTACGTTTACCCTTTTTTCACATTGCCTCAGCTATATGTTACGCAGCCGTAGTCATCCCGAGAGCTTTCCGCATATAAGCCTCGACAACGAAGAAAACTACACTGAATACGCCAAGAACAATACAGCAGAAGAAACGCTCAGATACAAAAAAATGATTAAAAGATGTGTCATTGGCGAATGGGACTTCATTCACAATAACAAAAGCATCTTCCGTATTATTAAACATATTTTCTGTTTCTCACTCCCCTATCTCATACTGATTGGAACCATTATCTTCCTGCATATATGGTATCCATTGAGTTGGGATAAATATGCATACTTTTTAACTCACATTCCATTCAGTCATTAAACGCATCATGTACACTGCCAGAATAGACAGCTTTAACAGAAACAAAGTGGATGTATTCAACGCTATAACCGGAGCTTACGCTTGTAGCTTTTACGCCAATGTAGGCAACGGTTGTATCACCAACGTCCATGTTCAGGGACAATATGTCTCCTTAACCCATTCAGACGGAACTATTGTCGTCTACGACGCAGATAATCGGAGTTTTGTAAGAATGATTAACTGATAAAATCTTCCCACATTCCGTGGAAAGGCGGCCGTCAAACGCCAACCGTATAACAACAAAACAACAGAGCATTGTGATATATGTAGCAAAAATTGTAAGAGGCAAAGTAGAACTCCGTGACAGCAACGGCAACTACCAGTGCACCATTGGATCTTCCGGTGCAGTCAGCGCCAACGTGCAGGGAAATACTGTTGCCGTCACCTATGACAATGGAAAAGTTATTCTTTACACCACCAAAGGTGCGTATCTGAGAACAATCTGAGCAAAGATTGTCTTCAGCAGAGTAAAGCAATTGCAAGCGTCCCAAATCATGCGTCCGAAATACCCCGGGCGCATTTTATTGTTGAATTCACGTCAATAATACAAAGGCTATCGCAATGAAAGATTGCAGAATGGGAGCAAATGGGGTAGAATGCGGGTGTTATGCTGCGCGGAAAGCTTTTTTTCTCTACAATCTGTCTGATGATGCCATGGATAGTAGTTCCTGCGGGAGCACAGGCACCCCAGGTGTTGACTCCTGAACAGGCGGCGGCTGCCATGCCGGATGATGCAGAGGCCATCCCCGCCGATGAAGTGGAAGAAACGGTGGAAACCGTGAAGCTGGGCGGTGAAGAGAAAACAACCGTGCAGGAAGGTGTACAGCAGGCAGAATCCTACGAGGACACGGTAGCGCCGGATTCCCCCACTAATGTAGAAATCGGAGGCTCAACCGATACAGAAGCTACCCCGCCGCTCAAAACGGATGAGGAAGTGATGGACCCCACGGTGCATGACCCCTCCCGCGTGGCGTATGCCGCCACCCGTCCGAATGCCCGTACCATGTCACTGACCGTACCGGGTCCTCGCGGACTGATAACAGACCGCGAGGGAAATGTGATGGCCTGCTCCGAGGTGGCCTACCAGCCGGCCATCAACTTCGGACAGTTGCAGGATGAGAGCGAGGAGAACATCCTCCGCGTGGCACGCAAGGCCATCGGAGAGTTTGAAGCCGCCGGATTCAAGGTACTGGAAAAGACGGATGCACAGTTACTGGATCACTACCGCAACCGCCGCTGGCTGCCGCTGTCCATCGGCCCGACCATCCGCGAACGAGAGCTGGCACCGCTGCGCGAAAAAGTGAAACAAATTGAGCATTCTCATCTTATCCCGCTCTACATCCGCAACTACACCTCCGGCACATCAGCCTGCCACATTCTGGGCTACACCGGAGCCAAGGCCAAGCTGCCCACCGGCCCCATCAACCACAACGACCCAATTTTCGAGCGTCAGGAAGGCCGTGCCGGACTGGAGCTCAAATTCAACAAACAGCTCACCGGCAAACCCGGTGTCTGGCGACTCATGTTCGATGAGAGTGGCAAAAAAATTCTGGATGAGTTGCAGACCAGACCCAAACCCGGCGGCACCATCGTCACCACCCTCAACCTGGAATGGCAGAAAGCCGCCGAGCAATCCCTGCGCGACAACACACTGGGTCGCGGCGCTTTCGTCATGGTGGATGTCCACACGGGAGAGATTGTTGTGCTGGCCTCTGCCCCGAACTTCGACCCCAACAAGTTCATCCCGGCTATCTCGCAAAAGGACTATGATGAGCTGAGAAATGACCCGAACACCCCGCTGGTATCACGAGCATTCGCCGGTGTCTACCCCCCGGCATCGACGTTCAAGACCATCACAGTTGCGGCGGCGCTGCGCCACGGCATCATCGAGGAAAGCACCTATGTGAACTGTCCGTTCAGCGTCCGCATCGGCAACCACGAATTCAAGAACCACAGCAAATTCACCGGTTCCATCAACTGCGTCACGGCTCTGGTACTCTCCAACAACCCTTTCATGTACCAGGTGGCCGCCACCCGCAATCCGCACCTGGGAGCCCAGCGACTCTGTGATGTAGCCCGCCGTTTCGGCTACGGTTCCACCGCCGGCATTCCCCTGCCGGATAAAGCGGGCAACGTGCCGGACGAAGCCTGGATGCACCGCAACTACGGGCGCGGCTTCATGGCGGGTGATGCCGCCAACCTGTCCATCGGTCAGGGTGCCTTGCTGGCCACACCGCTGCAGGTGGCACACGCAGTTGCGGGTATTGCCAACGGCAAATACCTGCCCAAGCTGCAACTGGTGCGACAGGTGCTGGATGCGGAAGGCAACGTCGTCTACCAGTTCACCCCAACCTCCCAGACCAACCTCAGCGATATGGAGGGAGCACTGTCCACCGTCCGCAAAGGCATGAAAGCCGTGGTCAACGGCGGCACGGGTCGCCGCGCCAAGCTCAGCTATGTCTCCAACGCCGGCAAGACCGGTACAGCGCAGTGGGGGCGACCCTCCGATGACTGCCGACTCGCCTGGTTCGCCGGATTCATGCCCGCAGATGAGCCGCGATACGCCTATGCAGCCCTCTACGAAGGCAAACCGCACCAGCGCATCTCCGGCGGTCACATGGCCGCCACCGTAGTGAGGGAATTTTTCGAGAGCATCAAGTCCGGCATGCAGGAGGCACTGGCCAAACCGCAAGAGGGCAGTGCAGATGTTCCGGCAGAGGAGCTGAGCGAGGAGGAACGCCTCCGGCGCGAGCAGGAAGAAGCCGCAGCTGCTGCGGAAGAGGCCGCGCAGGAAGCCCAGAAACGCGAGCAGGAAAAACGCCACTCGCGCAGCGGCTGGGACGATGGGCGCTCCCGCAGATAATCAACAAAAAACGCAGTCATCGGTGTAGAATCCGGCTTCATGACTGCGTTTTTGTTTCTTGAAAAGTCTTATCATTCATTAACCAAACCGACAGACAAAACGTGAAAGGGATTTACAAATGGGGAGCAGCGGCTCTGGTGGCAGGCGGCGGGGTAGCAGCCTGGCTCAGCATGGGAGAAAATGCCCAACAGGATTTCCGCTTCAAAACCGATAAAGTGTCCAAGGGGGACTTTGTGAGCAAGGTGCAGGCCACCGGCACGCTGGAACCGGAAGAACTGGTAGACGTGGGTGCCCAGGTGACGGGCGAAATCAAGGAATTCGGTACCGATGCCAATGGCAACCGCGTGGATTACGGCAGCGAGGTGAAGGCCGGTCAGCTGCTCGCACGCATCGATGACACCATCGTGGAGCTGGATATCAAACGCGCCGAGGCCAGCGTGGCTCAGGCCAAAGCTCAGATTCTTTCCGCAGAAGCCGGGCTCGCTCAGGCCAAGGCCTCCATCTCCCAGGCTCAGGCAAACAAGAACAAGGCTGACCGCGATCTGGACCGCGCCAAAAAGCTGGGCGTGGGTGATGCCCTCTCCCAGATGAGCTATGACCAGTATGTGAACGCAGCGGAGACAGCCGCCGCTTCGTTGGAAAGCGCGGAGGCTCAGCTGCAGACGGCCACCGCCCAGCAGGCAAGTGCTGCCGCACAGTTGCAGAGCGCTCAGGCTCAGCTGGAGAGCGAGCTGCGCAACCGCGACTACACCCGTATCACCACCCCGGTGGACGGCACCATCGTGGTGCGCCAGGTAAACGTGGGGCAGACCGTGGTGAGCAGCATGAACGCCACCACCCTCTTCCTCGTGGCGCGCGACCTCTCCAAAATGCAAATCTGGGCCAGCGTGAATGAAGCGGATATTGCCAAGGTGAAGCCCGGGCAAGAGGTGCGCTACACGGTGGATGCCCTGCCGAATGAGAACTTCACCGGCGTGGTGAACAAGATTCGCCCGAACGCCACCATGAGCTCCAACGTGGTGACCTACATCGTGGAGGTGGATATTGAGAACCCCGACCGCAAACTGCTGCCCTACATGAGCGCCAATGCCAACTTCATCGTCAAAGAGGTGAAAGATGCCCTCATGGTGCCGGATGCTGTGTTTGATTTCCGCCCCTCGCCTGATATGATTGACGAGAAGCACCGCAAGTCCCGCCCGAAACCGCCGCCCGTGGAGGTAGCGGCAGAGGATGAAGCCGCCGCCCCCGCCGAACAGGCAGAGCCGGGGGAACGCGCCCTTGTCTGGCGCAAGGTAGGGGATAAGACCGTAGCTCCCGTCAGGGTGCGTAAGCTGGATACGGACGGCACCCGCACCGTTGTTGTCCCGGCAGAGGGTGAAACACTTGATCCGGGCATGGAACTGGTCACCGGCGTTCTGGCTGTTTCCTCAGACGATGAGGCGGCTTCCGGCGGCTCCAATAATCCCTTTGCCTTCAAACGTCCGGAGCGCCGTCAGCGCACCGCCGGCGGAGTGGAGGCCAAGCCCGGGCAGAACCAGAACGCCGGACATCGCGGCGGTCCTCCCATGTAAGTTTCCCTTTTCATCCCGTTTTTCCTACCGTGATTGAACTGAAAAACATCACCAAGGTTTACCACCTGGGCGAGATTGACCTGCCGGTGCTCAAGGGTATCTCCCTGCGCATTGAAGACGGAGAGTTCGTCTCGCTCACGGGGGCCTCCGGCTCCGGCAAATCCACACTCATGAATATTCTGGGCTGTCTGGATCGCCCCAGCGGCGGCGAGTTCTGGATAGACGGCAAGAACGTGGCCGGGCTGGATGCCGACCAGCGCGCCCGGCTGCGCAACCAGCGCATCGGATTCGTGTTCCAGAACTTCAACCTGCTGGCGCGCACCTCTGCGCTGGAGAATGTGATGATGCCCGCCTACTACCACCACCCCGCCCTGCCGACGGCGGAAATCCGCCAACGGGCGTTGGAGCTCATCCGCATGGTGGGGCTGGAGGAGCGCATGCACCACACCCCGGCACAGCTTTCCGGCGGTCAGCAGCAGCGCGTGGCCATCGCCCGCTCACTCATCAACAACCCCGGTATCCTGCTGGCAGACGAGCCCACCGGCAATCTGGATTCCACCACCTCCGTGGAGGTCATGAACATGTTCCGCGACCTCAACCGACAGAAAGGTATCACCATCATCATCGTGACCCACGACCGCAAGACAGCCGCCTTCACCGACCGCGCCATCAACATGTGCGACGGCCTCATCCTGGACGGCGTATCGGATGAACTCTCAGCCACGCTCAGCAAATGAAGTTTACCACCCTCTTCATCACCTGCCTTCGGGCACTGGTGCGCAACCCCATGCGCGCGGCCCTCACCGTGCTGGGTATCGTCATCGGTATTGCCGCCGTGGTAGCCATCTCTGAAATTGGTGAGGGCTCCAAGAAGCAGATTGCCGCCTCTTTTTCCTCACTGGGCGCGAACGTCATCAACATCTTCGGGGCTTCCGTCAGCACCTCCGGTGTCAGCTCCGGCATGGGCGGACGAGCCTCGCTCTACCCGACAGATGCGGATGCCATCATGCGCGAATGCTCCGGCACGGTCAAACTGGCCTCGCCCTATGTCCGCGCCAACGGTCAGATTATCGTGGGCAATGAGAACTGGAGCCCGAACTCCATCAAGGGCGGCAATGAGCATTATCTGGACATTGAGGGCTGGACGGTGCAGAAAGGCCGCGCTTTCACCAAAAAGCAGGTGGATGAGGCCGCGCGCGTCTGCCTCATCGGCAATACCATCGCGGAAAAATTCTTTAGTGGCAAAAGCCCGGTGGGACAGGATGTCCGCATCAAGGACGTGGTGTTCACCATCATCGGCGTGCTGGCCACCAAGGGTGCAGATGCCATGGGCAATGACCAGGATGACTGCCTCATTCTGCCCTGGACCAGCATCCGCACGCGCCTGATGGGTGCTTCCGGCTCTGCCACCATTACCAAGGGCGGGGCGGCCAACAGCACCCAGACCATCTCTGCCAACAGCACCTTCTCCACCTCTGCCGTGAACTTTTACCCCGGTTGCGACCTGCAACCCTTCACCAATGCCCCGCATCCGCTGCGCACCCGCACGGTGGATTCCCTGCTGGTGCAGATTAAGGACGGCGTGGCAGCCAAGGCAGCCATGGATGAGATGACCACCGTGCTGCGCCGCCAGCACATGCTGGAGCCGGGCGTGCTGGATGACTTTGAGATGCGCGACCGCGCCCAGTTCAGCAAGATGATGACCTCCACCAGCGAGAACATGAGCCGTCTGCTCGTGGCTGTGGCCATGATTTCGCTTGTGGTCGGCGGCGTGGGTATCATGAACATCATGATGGTTTCCGTTACGGAGCGCACCCGCGAGATTGGTCTGCGCATGGCCGTGGGTGCGCGCCCGCGGGATATCATGTACCAATTCCTGCTGGAATCCGTGCTGCTCTGCCTCATCGGCGGGCTCATCGGACTTGCCGTGGGACACGGCGCATCCCAGTTCGTCAGTTCACAGAACGGCTGGCCGGTAGAAACCTCCCCTGCTGCCATGGGGCTCGCCGTCACCGTGGCCGCCGCCATCGGTATCGTCTTCGGGTGGTACCCGGCCTGGAAAGCCTCGCGCATGGATCCCATTGATGCCCTGCGCCACGAATAATCGTAACCCTTTCTTTTCCATCCATGAAACGTACGCTTACAAAACTTTCTCTGAGTGCCCTGCTGTTGAGTTCCTGCCTGCTGGGGCCGGATTACCTCGGCCCGCAGGACAGCGCCCTGCCGGAAACCTGGGTCAATGCCCTGCCCCCCGGCACGGATGCCTACACCCTCACCCGCTGGTGGCAGAGCTTCGGTGATACGCAGCTCTCCGCACTCATAGAGACTGCCTTCGCCGCCAACCCGGATATGATAACGGCCGCCCTCTCCATCAGCAAGGCAGAGTCTGCCCTGCGCTCCACGCAGTCCGGGCTCTTCCCCGGCGTGGGGGTCAACATGGGCGGAACCAACAGCGGCAGCTTCAACACCTCCCTCTCCCACGGACGCTGGAGCGGCGGTCTCTCTGCCTCCTGGACACCGGATATCTGGGGCGGCACCCGCCGCCAGGTGGAAGCAGCCTTCGCGAACGTAGGCTCAGTCAAGGCCGCAGCAGCCGCCACCCGCGCAGCATTGGCCTCCGGCATAGCGAGCGCCTATTTTGAGTGGATATCCGCGCGGGAAAGCCTGCGTATTGCCCGCGAACAGCTGGAATACCAGGAGCGCACCTACCAAATCACCGCCAAGCGCCACGGTGTCGGCATGGAAAGTTCGCTGGATTTAGCGGAGGCTCGCGCCACCATCGCCTCCACCCGCGCCCAGATTCCCGCGCTGGAAGCCAACATCCGCAAGTGTGAGAACACACTGGCCACCTATCTGGGCACCACGGTGAACAATGTGAGCCTGCAAATGCCGGGTGCCTCCGTGTACAACCTCATCCCGCGTGTCCCCACCGGACTGCCCTCGGATTTACTGCGCCGCCGCCCGGACATCATCCGCGCGGAGCGTGACCTGCACGCCGCCACGGCCAACATCGGCGTGAACGTGGCCAACCTCTTCCCGAGGCTGTCGCTCACCGGCAGCACCTCTTCCGCTTCCGGTACGGATTTTGCCAACTTCTTCCAGAACACCACCTGGAGCCTGGGCGCCTCCGCCAGCCAGACCCTGCTCAACCGCGTCTCGCTCAACGAAAGCGTGAAACAGGCGGAAATCCAGCAGAAATCTGCCATGCAGAGCTACCGCAAGACCGTGCTGGCCGCCTTTGCTGAGGTGGAGGAGTGCCTCATCGACTACGCCCGGCTCACCAACCAGCTGCCGCAGTATGCGGCCTCCTGCGCGGCGAACAAGGAAGCCGCCCAGCTCTCACTGGAGCGCTACAACGCCGGTGAGGGTGAGTTCCTGAACGTGGCTGCCTCTGAACGCGCCTGGCTGGCGGCGGAGCTGAACCTCATCACCACCCGCCAGCAGATCCGCATGACGCTGGCACGCCTCTGCACCGCCCTCGGCGGCGGCTGGGAGAAATGATGCGCCTGCACTACTTACCCTGGTATCTGCTGTTAGTGGCCCTGTTGCTGACGGGGGCATGGGGTGTACCGCTTCATGTGGACAAGACTCTGTCACCCATGCAACGGTGGGCAGAGTTATCCCCCTGGCTGGGTCCCGCGCCGTCCGTTCCCGCTTGCCGGTGGCTGAATTTTCAGCGATTTATCTTTACCCTCGAAACCTCGGCAGAATGGATTGACTCCACAGCTGAAGCCTTCGCTTGCAGCCCCTCTACCCCGACTCCCAAGCAAAGCGAACTCCTGAATCGCGCGCTCCCCGGTCAGGAATTGCTGCGAGTCTTCTGCCCGGAAAAGCCGCTGACCATGCTGCGCGGCAATTCCGAAAGCGGATACGCTATTCAGGACATGCTGATTGCCGAGACGACGCAAGGCAAAACGCTGCTGTACATGCAGCTCAGTGATGCCCCACCGCACAGCAGTTACGTCCTGCTGCCGCGTTTCAGACATTTGCACCCCACTCCGACGCGAGCTGAAAACATAGCCCTCATTGTTTCTCCGCTCTGTTGGCTCAGTATTCTGGCGATTCTACCACCGGCCACGCTGCTGCTCTTCCGCAGCTTCCGTTTCGCGAACCTGCGGCAGAGGCTGATGTGGTACGGTAGCGGCCCGTTCGGCATCTTTGTGTTCGGGCTTTGGGTTACCCTCAGCATGTGGCCCTCCACAGGTGCATGGGTATGCCTGATTGTCACCCTGCTCTCCGTCTTGCCGGCGCTCCTCCTGATGGCTGCCCTGCGCCCCCTGGGCAAACGCATCTGCGGAGCATAAATACCCCCCCCACAAGCAAAAAACCATGTAAATTCGCAGTCTCATTGCAGAATTGCATGGTTTTTTACTCATTTTCACACAAAAAGCCATGTAAATCCGCAGTCTCATTGCAGAATTACATGGTTTTTCTTATTTCTTCCCTTGACAATCGACAGCAAATACCGCAAAATGCGGGCGAGAGGAGATACCCCATGGAAATAGAGCGTACGATGTCCGCAAAGGTAATGGAATTACATCGCGTGTTCCCCTGTGTTCTGGTAACGGGGGCACGTCAAGTCGGCAAGTCCACCCTGCTCCGACAATTGTTGCCGGAGGGAATGCATTATGTGACCCTGGATAACGAACTCATGCTGCTGCGGGCCAAAGAAGACCCGGTCGGCTTTCTGGAGGAAATGGGAAGTCCCCTGTGCATCGATGAAGTGCAATATGAACCACGGTTGCTGCGCGCCATCAAGATGAAGGTGGATATCACCGGCGAACCGGGGCAGTATTGGCTTACCGGCTCTCAGAGATTCCATCTCATGCAGGGAGTTTCGGAGAGTCTGGCGGGCAGAGTCGGCTTAGTGGAGTTGTATACCCTTTCACAGAGCGAGGTCAACGGCAAGGGGAGCTCTGCCGAACCCTTCGAGCCGGAATCATTCAAGACTCGCCTCGGAGCACCCGTGTGTGATATCAGCGCACTATATGACCGCATCTGGAAAGGCGGTTATCCCCGCATGTTCAAATACGCAGGCACCACGCCGGAAGATTATTTCAGCGCTTACCTGAACACATACATTGCAAGGGATGTACGGGCACTCACACAGGTAGGTGACACCCACGCCTTCATGCGTTTCATCCGATCAGCGGCAGCACGTACGGCTCAACAGGTGGTATATGCCGACATGGCCAAAGATGCCGACGTGTCGCCCAATACGGTTAAGAAATGGCTTTCCGTACTCGAAACGTCGGGAGTGGTAGACATTCTGCAGCCATACTACGTCAATACAAGCAAGCGACTGACAAAGAGCCCCAAGCTGTATTTTAATGATACAGGTTTATGCGCGTGGCTGGGAGGCTGGCACAGCGCCAGAGTATTGCAACAGGGAGCCATGGCCGGCCCGATACTGGAAACATGGGTATACGGGCAGCTGCGCCGCAGCTTCACCAACAGAGGGATTCGCGCCAATCTCACCTACTACCGCAACAGCAACGGTGCAGAAGTGGATTTTTTGCTGGAACAGAACGGAAAACTCTATCCCATGGAGGTCAAGCGCAGCAGCTCGCCCCGCCCGGGGGATTTAAGCGGTGCCGCCACCATCCCCACAGCCCCGGGAGTGCAGGTACAACCGGGTATCGTGCTCTGCACGGCCATGGAAATTCTGCCTCTGGGGCGGGGGAACTACGCCTACCCCATATCCATGATATGAGCAATCCGTTTATCCCTGCACAACAGATTTCTGTGAAATACGTCCAATCTTCATTCAACGACTAACAGGACTGCGGCCGGGAACAGCGAAACCAGCACCCCCTTGCGGGAGTACCGGCCTGTCTTATCGCATGGAAAAAAATGTTACAGATGCGGCTTATGCTGCGGGCTGCTCAGCGGGAGCCGGAGCGGGCTGGTTGCCCGGACAGTTGCAGGGAGCACCCTGAGGAGCGGGAGCACCGCACTTCGGGCCGCGATGACCGCCGCAGCGGGGGCCCTTCGGGCCATGATGCCCGTGGCGACCGCACTTCGGGCCACGCTTGCCGCACTTACCGCCGCGCTCAGCGCGCATTTTCTCGAACTCTGCCTTGGCAGCAGCCTTCTCGGCATCATCCAGCTGACCGTCCTTGTTAGCATCGAACTTCTCCAGCATCTTCTTCTCGAAAGCGGCCTTCATCTCCGCGCGTTTGGCCTCAAAATCAGCCTTCACAGCGGCCTTCTCGGCATCATCCAGCTGGCCGTCCTTGTTGGCGTCAAACTTCTCCATGAACCTGGCGCGGCACTCAGCCTTCTGCTCCGGGCTCATGTGATGATGACCGCGAGGCCCGCCACAGCAGTGACGCTTCGGGCCGCGATGACCGCACTTCGGGCCACGCTTGCCGCACTTACCGCCGCGCTCAGCACGCATTTTCTCGAACTCTGCCTTGGCGGCAGCCTTCTCGGCATCATCCAGCTGACCGTCCTTGTTGGCATCGAACTTCTCCAGCATCTTCTTCTCGAAAGCTGCCTTCATCTCCGCGCGCTTAGCCTCGAAATCAGCCTTGGCAGCAGCCTTCTCGGCATCGTCCAGCTGACCATCCTTGTTGGCATCAAACTTCTCCAGCATCATCTTGTGGAAGTCCGGGCGCTGGCCGGGCTTACCACAGCAGGGCTTGGCAGGAGCGCAGGGCATAGCCTTGCAGCAGGGTTGCTGGGCGGGGCACTGCTCCGGGGCAGCTTCCTGAGCCATCACCGGCAGAGCGGCGAACAGAGCAAAAAAGAGGGATTTCTTCATATCGTGTTTTCTGTTTGTTGTTAAGTGGATTGGCGAGGTACTTCTGTCTCGCCTCACTCTCAGGAACGCAGCTATTCCCCATTTTTCTACACCGGTTTTTACTTTTTTCACATTTTTCTTTTATTTGCCCGGTTTCCATCACCCAAAATCAGTCGCCATCGGCTAATGACGGCTAATTATCAGCTAAATTAGCCGATAAAACCTCACTTTTACGGCTAAAAAGCCGTGCTGCATCCGTTTTGCAGATGCCGCACGGCTGTTTGTCGGGGTTAAAACAAGGATTAACGCCCCTCGAAGAAGCTGCGGAGAGACTCGAAATCGGACTCAGCGGGGCGGTCAGCGCGGGCGATGGCTTCTTTCTGGGCAGCAGTAATATCCGCCACCCCCTTGGAAGCGAGCGCGAGCATCTGCGCCATTTCATCGGCGGTGAAGACCGCTTCCTCGCCGGAGCCCTGCACCTCCACATACTCGCCGCGCTCGGTCATGACCACGTTCATGTCCACCTCAGCATCGCGGTCTTCCACATAGCACAAATCCAGCAGCGGGGTTCCCGCCAGCTTGCCCACGGAAACAGCGGAAACCAGGCAGCGCATGGGGTTCTTCTCCAGCGCACCGGAGGCCACCAGACGATTGAGGGCAATGCTGAGCGCCACGGCAGCGCCGGTGATGCTCGCCGTACGCGTGCCGCCGTCGGCCTGCAACACGTCGCAATCCACCCAGATGGTGCGGGCACCCAGGGCTTCCAAATCCACCACGGCGCGCAGAGAGCGACCGATGAGGCGCTGGATTTCCACGGAACGTCCATCCACCTTGCCGGCAGAGCTGTCGCGCTTCTTGCGGTCAAGAGTGGAATAGGGCAGCATGGCGTACTCAGCGGTGAGCCAGCCGCCGGGCACATGCTGGTTCTTCATCCAGCGCGGGACATCTTCCTCGATGGTGACGGAGCAGATGACGCGGGTGTTGCCGAAGCAGGAAAGCACGGAAGCCGTGGCGTGGGGTGCCACGTTAAGCACAAACTGAAGCGGGCGCATCTCATTCTGAGCGCGGTTATCTTGGCGTTGCATACAGGCGGGTTTTACCACATACGCGCGCGGGATTCAATCAAATTTCTTGCCACAGCGGCATGGGAAAGGTAAAATTGCCGCCATGGAGGGCATAGGGCTCACAGCACCGGGCAGCGGGCAGCTGCAACTGACCCCGCGCGGTATCCTGCCGCGGGCAGAAAAGGCTTTTGCGCACAGCGCAGCCATGGGCATGCTGGATCTGGTGCAACACGGGCTTCCCGTGGGGGCGGATGCGGCACTGTCCTGGCTGCAGGAGCAGGCCCGGCAGCGGCTCATGCGCTATTTGCGTGCGTTGAGACGGGCAGATACCGCCGCCGCCGCCCAGCTGACCGTTTCCCCCACGGAGGCCGCCGCCATGCTGGAATCCCTGCCCCCGCTGCATCAGAGCAGTGTCTGCGCCGGCGATATCTGCAGCTGGTTTGCGGGGCTGGAACTTGCCCTGCATGATAAAGCGGCTCTGGCAGGATGCAGCGTGGAGGCGTGGCTCTGCCGACTGGGTGAAGGCTGGCAGCAGCTGGGCATGCTCTGCCTGCATCTGGCAGAAAACGGCGGTGCAGATGCCGCAGAAGCCCCCTTTGCCTTCCTTGCCACCTATATCCACAAAGCGGGGCAGGATGGCAAACCGCGTCACGCACCGCTGGGATTGGCGGCGCAGATGAATGATAACGCCGCTCTGGCAGCCCTGCTCCGCCCGTTGCAGCAGGTGGCGGCAGAGAGCCCATTCTGGCAGCAGCTCATCCGCAGCGGGGATATCTACCGCCCCTGCGCCTGGGGTGCGCGGCGGGCCTATGATTTTCTGGAAAGTCTCCCGCTGCTGGAGGCCGCCGGCATCGAAACCCGCATGGTGAACCTCTGGAAGACGCAACCGCCCCGCGCAGAGCTGCAGGTGCAGCTGGAAAAGGCGGGCGACAGCAAGGATGACCGCGCCCCCTCGCTCAACATCAATTCGCTGCTGCGCTTCGTGCCGCGTGTGGTGCTGGGCAACCATGCGCTCACAGATGAAGAACTGGCAGAGCTGCTGGCGGCGGATGAGGACGGTATGGTGCGATTTCGCGGAGAGTGGGTGCGGTTGGATCGCGAGCGGTTGCAACACCTGCTCAACAGCTGGCGACAGGCGGCCCGCATGGCGGCAGGCGGCATTCCCATGGTCGTGGGGCTGCGCTGGCTGCTCGGCAAACGCCCGGAAAACACCGTCACACTGCCCCCGGCAGAAGAGGATGCACCCGCCACCGCCGGCCCGGAGCTGGAGGAAGCCCTGCGCCGCCTCACCCTTGCCGCACCCGAAGCGGATTTGCCGGAATCCCTCCGCAGCATCCTGCGCCCCTACCAGAGGGAGGGGGTGCGCTTCCTGCTGGGAGTGACAGAGAGCGGATTCGGTGCCTGCCTGGCCGATGACATGGGACTGGGAAAAACCCTGCAGGTGACCGCATGGCTCACCCACCTGCACCGGCAGGGAGTACTGGCAGAACGGGCGGCACTCATCGTGGCTCCCGCCTCGCTGCTGAGTAACTGGCAGGAAGAAATGGCACGCTTTGTCCCGCAGCTGCGCACCATCCTCCTGCACCCGGATATCCTGACAGCGCAGGAAAATGAGCTTCTGAGGCGACAGCCCGCCAAACTGCTGGAGGGCGTGGAAGTGGCCCTCACCACCTACGGCATGGCAACCCGGCTGGCCGAACTACTGGCAACGGAAGAGCTGCCCGCCCTGGTGCTGGACGAGGCACAGGCCATTAAAAACGCCGGTTCGCAGCGCACAAAGGCCATCCTGCAACTCATCTCCCCGCGCCGCGTGGCCCTCACCGGCACCCCGGTGGAAAACAACCTCAGCGAGCTACGCTCCCTCTTCGATTTTCTGACCCCCGGTCTGCTGGGCAGCGAAAAGGAATTCAACGCGCTGGTGCAACGCATGGGGGCGGATTTAAGCCCGCTGCGCCGGCGCATCCGCCCCTTCCTGCTGCGCCGCCTCAAGAATGACCCCACCCTGCTGCCGGAGCTCCCGCCGAAAACGGAGAAACCAGCCTACTGCCTGCTCACCCCGGAGCAGACCCGCCTCTATGCCCACGAGGTGGAGAGCCTGCGAGCCGTCATTGCGGAGCCCGACCCGCAGACCCGCCTGAGCCTGGTGCTACCCCTGCTCAGTCGGCTCAAACAAATCTGCAACCACCCCGCCCAATACCGGGGAGAGGGCTATTTCGACCCCGACGCCAGCGGCAAGATGCAGCGTCTGGGCCATCTGGCTCGCTCCATTGCAGAGGCCGGGGACTCCTGCCTGGTGTTCACGCAATACCGCAGCACCATCGAGCCCCTGCATGATTTCCTGGCAGGCATCTTCGGAGCCCCCGGCCTCACCCTCCATGGAGGCACCCCCCTGGCGGAGCGGCGCGAACGAGTGGCCGCCTTCCGGCATCCCGGCGGGCCGCGCTTCTTTATCCTCTCCCTCAAAGCCGCCGGCACCGGGCTCACCCTCACCCGCGCCCGCCACGTCATCCACTTCGACCGCTGGTGGAACCCGGCGGTGGAAAACCAGGCCAGCGACCGCGCCTACCGCATCGGCCAGACCCAGCCGGTGCTCATCCACCCACTCATCTGCCGCGGCACCATCGAGGAAAACATCCACCGCATGCTCACCGCCAAACGCGCCCTGGCAGACAATCTCCTGTCCGGCGGGCTGGAAAAACTCCTCCTCACCCTCCCACCGGAAGAATTAGCAGAACTGCTGGGAGTGTGAACACTCGTGTCCCAAAGATTTTGTACGCTAAAGAAATAGACCGCCCGATAAATGGGTAATTGAAGGACAATGGACAAAGAACAATGGACGAAGGAAAAGTCATGCGATCCTCCGGCGCGTAATAGTCAAAGAGTTGCAAAGCGTTTGCGTGCGAGCAACGCGAGCGGAATTGCGTACCTTGTCCATCGTCCATTTGACTTTGTACTTCTTGTTAACTTCCCATTTACCCACTCGTAAATAAGAAACGCTGCCACCCGCAATGGGCAGCAGCGTTTGAAATTGTTTCAGCTGTCAGGCAAGCTTTACTTGCGGCGACGGCGGGCAGCCAGACCGGCCAGAGCCAGCAGGCTCAGCGTAGCCGTGGTCGGCTCCGGAACGGCGGGAGCAACAGAGGGAGTGCTCAGCGTAACCGTGGTCACAGGTATATACTGACCTTCCCAAGAGTTAAGAGTATTGTTCTTGTAAGTACCCCAACCGCCGGGGATATTCGTGGAGAAAGAGTTCGTAACAGAGGTACCCCACTGCATGGCAGCTGCCTTATATCCGTCAAATGTCCCCAGAGTAGCATCATCTGCAGTGGCGCTCACATACAGGAACTGATAGCGGTCAGAAGAGTTTACGGTGATACCGTCAAAGGTCAGCGTGAACGTGGTGTTGGCAGCAAACTGAACAGTGGAAGACGTGCCCAGGAAAGTACCCACCGTGCCATCACCAACGTACTCGTACACCGCAACCTTCATATCGTTAGCAGAACCGTCGGAGCGGGACAGCAGGGTGATGCTATCAAGATTCAGCTCCGTATCAGCAGGTACATTCGTGGTCAGGTAGGTGGCGTTGTCAAAAGCCAGCGTGAAGCCATAGTAGTTACCCTGAGCTCCGGCAGCGGACTTAGCGGGGGTGCTGGCGGTGTAGGTGTCAGCCATGGCAAGACCGGACAGAGCCAGCAGAGCGATGATTGTCTTTTTCATTTCTTTCGTTTTTCTATATGTTTGTCGTTTAGCGGCAAGCTACCCGGGGATACCCAGTTCTACGCGCGTCGGAATGCTGAGAGACCCGCGACGACTCACCGCAGGCGAGTATATCGCATTCTGAATGCGATGTACAGACTTTTTTTCTTAAGACGCTGAAAAAAACACACTTATGTAAACAATTCGCTGGTTTGAAGAGAACACGAATTTTGTATTTTAAAATTTCATATATCAATTAACCATTAACCAAAAAAATTGTTTTCTATTTATTGAAATAAAAAAATAATTAGAGCAAGGTTTATCTACCTTCCATTTTAATAGGCAAATAAATCAAATTAGACAAAAATGCACACTTACCATCCGAAGATCGAAAAAGCATTCCGAAACAACGCTAATCCCTCAATAAACTACTGTATCATCCG
Organism: Akkermansiaceae bacterium; assembly: GCA_015061985.1. Classification (GTDB taxonomy): domain Bacteria; phylum Verrucomicrobiota; class Verrucomicrobiia; order Verrucomicrobiales; family Akkermansiaceae; genus Akkermansia. Next base: position 16,804 of record SUVN01000009.1, on the reverse strand, counting down.
AAAGAGCGGCGACAGCACATTATAATGAAAAATTTTCCTTTCTGTACCTTTGTCGGCAAATCAGTCTTTTTGCAGGCAACGCGCCGATTTATCCCGGGAACAAAGATACATATTCATCTGCCACCCGCATTTGCTGCAAGATAAAGATACAACACCAAACCTGAGTTGATAAGCTCAGGCTGCATCGCATTCAGAATGTGATACCCACCCTATCGAACACAGATAGAATCAAAAAAAAGACCGCAGGGCAACCGGCAGGCATTTGTTCAATACATCCCTGAAAAAACGCTACCACCCATTACAGGCGGCAGCGTTGAAAATTGACTTAACAATCTGATGCGCTTTACTTACGGCGGCGGCGTGCAGCCAGACCGGCCAGAGCCAGCAGGCTCAGCGTAGCCGTGGTCGGCTCCGGTACAACGTAAGCATCGCTCACGGTAACATTGAGAGTTGCTGTGCCGTGACCACCACCACCGTTCATGTTATGACTGCCGCCGGTGAAAGAAGCAACCTTCGTACCGTCAAGGTACAGATTGGCAGCAGCTGCCCCGTTTCCGCCACCCAGATAATTTACCGTGTACGTGCCGGCACCAAGAACGTAAGCACCGGATGTGCCAGCGAACGTTGAGGAGTTGTGGATGTTACCCACTGCACTGATATCACCATCTGTCACCGTCACACTGGCTACACGATCAAGACGCAGCGTAAGGCCGTTCTGTGCGTTGTAATCCAGGGTGAACACGTTAGCGGAATAGTTACCGCATGCAGCTGTCGTGGCATAGTAACCCAGAAAGTACTGGGCGGAAGTCGGCAGAACTTCATCCAGCACAAACGTGAAATCGAAAGCACCGGCAAAGTAGTCGCCACCGGGAGCCATGGTGGTGTCTTCCTGAATGGTAACAGCGGAAGCCACACCGGTATGGGAGGATACAACTCTCCCCAAAGGTGGTGACCTGTATGCCAGTGCTTTTGATTTCCAGTTCGTTATCACGGAAGGTAACACTGTCAGCGGTGACTATGATGTCCTGCTGGCCTACTATCAAGTCAACGGCAGTAGCTACAACGTGAATGCCTTTGAGCTGAGCAGTGCCGGTGTGCTGACGCTGAACCGCGGTGGTAGCGTGTCTCTGACGGATGGTGCTCAGTTTGGTGGTGCTAACCTGACCTTCAAGGTGAACAGCGCATACGTTGTACCGGAGCCGACCACAGCTACGCTGAGCCTGCTGGCTCTGGCCGGTCTGGCTGCCCGCCGCCGTCGCAAGTAAGACGAGGGTACATAGCAATAATAACTTCAACGCAGCAGCCCATTACAGGCTGCTGCGTTTTGCACGCTCAGGGATAAAGTTCAGGGTTAAAGGGAACTCCAGTTCGCGTTGCGAGTAGAGCCGGAACGCTGTATTTTGCCTTTCTTCATCAGGCTGTTAAGTCGGTTAGTCAGCGTGCGGCGTGATATGTCAAAAGCCTGCAGCAGTTGAGAATAGGTACATCCTGTATGGTGGCTGATGAAGCTCAACACTTCTTCTTCTGTCACACTTACTCTTTTCCCTTTATTAGCAGAGTGTACGTACTGTTGAGATTTATCTCCGAATTGATTCCTCCTGATGGTGACGGTGATTCCCATGTCATCAACATCATATTCGGGAATCGCCATGTTCCGTTCCCTGTATGCTGCAAAAATTCGCCCTATGCCTGATCCCCATCGTTCCACGATATTCATGCGGTGGAGTATATCTGCCAGCTGTGGATTACGCAAAGATGAGCTGTTTCCCTGCAACATTCTCTCTTTTGTCATGCTTCCATGTAACGCGCCGGGTGAAAAGAACTCTATTCTGTCCGGATGGATGGATATTTGAATGAATGATGGGGATAGATAATTACGGTGCAAGATGGAATTGATAATAATCTCTCTGAGCGCAGGCAGGGGGATTTCATGTAATTCCTCACGGTATAAGCCGTTTATTCTGTATTCTACGCGAGTATTTTTCAAGACATAGTTGATGGCTTCTTCTGCCATCTCATGAACAGGTCCTGTCAATTCCCGACTGTCAAGAAAATGACTACGATCGTGGCTCAAAAAGACGGCACATTGTATTCTTGAAAAATGAAGAGCGGCAGGGCGGGCTAACAGGCAGAATGTGACACTTGGGAGCAGTTGCCCGTTTGCGTCCGGCATCAGCACCCCCCAACTGATAAGGTGCTCTCTGGTTACTTCCTTTTGCTCTTTGTTTTGTTGGGTTACCACAGCGCACAGCTGCCGTATTTCTTCCTCAGTTGCCGGAGGTTGGTGAAAAGCAATGTGTTGGTCGTATGTCATTCCCTTGCTGCGAAGCAGCAATTCCATGCGAACATGCGGCTCTGCCAGTCGGGTAGAGGCTGCCACCCGCACATAGGTACCATCTTCTATACCCTGTTTTGTTAAATAATACGGTGTGTTTTGTCCGGGTTTAATTTCCACAACAACGACATACTTGTCCGCCATTATATCGACTCGCACATCCGGTATGATTTGAGGAGTACAATTTTTCAGAATAATGTCCGTGATACGATCAACGGTGCGCGCAATATTTTCAATATCAATCCCCACTACCATGTGCGTTTCATCATCTATCCCAAAGATAATCTGCCCTCCTTTCCCGTTGGCAAAAGCGACAACGGTCTTAAGCCACTTGCGATCATCTGCGGGAATTTCGCGCTTGTATTCGAGGATGTTGTTCTCCGTCAGGTTGATGGATACCATAACTAAATTACTTCTCAGTAGCAGTATACGAAGAATTAGGGAAAAGTCAAGCAATTAGGGCAAAATTAGGGCAATTTGCTCTAATTTGCCCTAAATGTTCAACTCTATTTCCGCGTAAAAGATTTTATTTGAAGTTATATTGCCAGCTCAAAGGGAAGGGTTTTGTTTATATTTGCATGTCCTGAAAAAATCAATTAGTAAAGGCGGGCATCATCGCATTTGAAATGCGATATGCCGCGCCCGCGGCGAGTGCGGCGCGGGTCTCTCAGCGTTCCGACGCGCGTAGAACTGGGTATCCCCGGGCTGCTCGCTGTAAAACAACAAACATATAGAAAAGACAAAACAAATGAAAAATTTTCCTTTCTGTACCTTTGTCGGCAAATCAGTCTTTTTGCAGGCAACGCGCCGATTTATCCCGGGAACAAAGATACATATTCATCTGCCACCCGCATTTGCTGCAAGATAAAGATACAACACCAAACCTGAGTTGATAAGCTCTGGCTGCATCGCATTCAGAATGCGATATACTCGCCTGCGGTGAGTCGTCGCGGGTCTCTCAGCATTCCGACGCGCGTAGAACTGGGTATCCCCGGGTAGCTTGCCGCTAAACGACAAACATATAGAAAAACGAAAGAAATGAAAAAGACAATCATCGCTCTGCTGGCTCTGTCCGGTCTTGCTGTGGCTGCGCCTGCAACACTGACCACCGGTTCTGATAGCCATTTGGACTCCGTTATTGCAACGTCTCAGCTGACTCTTGGCCAGCTGACCACCATCATTAATACGGCTGATCTCAACACCGCCCTTATCGGTGTCACGGACAGTGCTGATCACTCTTGGTCTGCAGCTGTAAGCACATGGGGGACTCGTAACGAGCTTCTGCTTTACACGAAGAAGGGTGGCGAGGTTGTTTCCGGTAATGCTCAGTCCACATTTACCGACTCGGAGAGCTGGCCTGCCGGCAATGACCTCAAGGCATACTTCGGTCTTGAAAATGCCGTGATGGGCGCTATCACTCTTGGTTATCAGGGTGCTAATATTACAGGTGTGGGCAACTACAGCGGTACCGCAGTAGTGTTCTCCGTGCTGTATAATGACGGCAGTGTGAAGACGGCCTATGGTCTCTGCTCCGGTTACAAATACTCCAACAACTCTATTCCGACCATCACGTACGACGATACGCTGATGTCTACCCCCACGGTCACGCTTTCTACCACGCCTTGGACCAAGGATTCCCTCATCGGTGCCAACCTGGCAGCTGTCCCTGAGCCGACCACGGCTACGCTGAGCCTGCTGGCTCTGGCCGGTCTGGCTGCCCGCCGCCGCCGCAAGTAAAGCGCAAGGGTTTGTTAAGTCTATTTTCAACGCTGCCGCCTTTTATGGGTGGCAGCGTTTTTTAGGGAAAGTGCTGAATATATGTTTCTCTGCTCAACAGGAAGACCTGGAGCACATTTTTTTGCGGCGACAGAAAGGGCTGTGAATACGTCTCAATAAAAAAAAGAACCGCTGCTGATGAGAAAGCAGCGGTCTTTTTCTGCACGGCCGACGCGGCATGCGTACTGCGTAGGAAGTCCGCCGAGGCCGTCTCTAAATTATCAAATACGAGATTTATTCCTCGTCAAACTCCGTCTCGGATTCAGCAAGGCCGGGAAGCTTTTCCAGAGCGGACTTGATTTCATTAAACTCCTCACAATCAGAAATTTCCAGCTCGTTGAAAGCCTCGACCTGCTTGCGGAGCTTGGCGTAAGATGTCTTCAGCTCGCGGGCGCGCTTCTTGCGCTCTTCATCCATGGCGGGACCGGTGGGACGCTTTGCCGGGCCGGCATCGCCCAGCGCCGTCTTTTTCTTCTTGCCGGAACCGGTCAGCTCAAGAATCTTCTCTGACTGCTTTTTGGCGCTCTTGGCATCTTTCACCTTCTTGAGCAGGCTAGCCAGTTTCTTATTGCGCTTCAGCTCATCCTTCACGTAGGCAGATGCCTCCTTGCGGGCCTCGCGCATCTCCTCGAGTTCTTCCTTGGTCGGTGCGGCCTCCTTTGCCGGAGCCTCATCGGCAGATTCAGCCAAATCCTGAGCCATTACCGGGCACATCACCAGCCCCAGCACCATCATCATGAAAATCAGAAATCGTTGCATGCGCCGCATCGTGGCACCATGTTCGTCTTTTGTCAAGTACTTACTCACCATTTTTCCTGAAATTCTCTCTGTTGATGCAGGAAAGCGAGCTTGACCCGCAAGGGGGGCGTATGATAAACTGAAGAACGGGGCAGGAAATTCAACGTCATCATGTATATCAACCGGGAAATATCGTGGCTGGAGTTTAACCAACGGGTGCTGAATCAGGCCCGGCGGCAGGATTTGCCGCTGCTGGAGCGGCTCAAGTTCCTATCCATTACCGCCAGCAATCTGGATGAGTTCTTTCAGGTGCGCGTGGGCGGGCTGACCCTGCTGCGGCAGAGCGGTAAGGCCAAGCGGGATTTGAAGGGGCTCACCCCCACGGAACAGCTGGAACTCATCCGCACCCGCGCCGGACGCATGGTGGAGGAACAGTATGATTTGCTGCGCCGGGAGCTCATGCCGCAGCTGGAGGAAGCCGGGCTGAGCCCGCTGACACGTGCTTCACTCACGGAAATGCAGCGCGCGGCGCTGGAGGAACAGTTCATCTCCTCCATCGCCCCCTTGCTTACCCCGCTGGCCATGGAGGTGGAGATACCCCCCACCCTGCCCAATCTCAGCATCATTCTGGGGGTTGAGCTGCAGAATGAGGAGATCGGGGAGGGCTCGCGCTTCGTGGCGGTCACCCTGCCGGATTCGCTGCCCCGGCGGGTGGAATCTGCCGTGCTGGGGCGCGGGCGCTACGTGATGCTGGAATCGCTGTGTGCCGCCTACATCGGGCATCTGTTCCCCGGGGAGCAGGTGCTGCGCTGCCACCCCTTCCGCGTAACCCGCAACGGTGATATCGCCGTGACGGAGGAAGAGGGCGGCGACTTCGCCCACGAGATGCGCGAGGTGCTGGTGGCCCGCAAGTTCTCCGACTGTGTGCGTCTGGAAATCCCCGCCGACACCCCGGAGAGCTTCATCTCCCGCGTGGCCGGCATTGTCGGGGCGGCAGAGGATGCCATTTACCGCGTCCCGGGGCTGCTGCGACTGGTGGATTTCGGGCAGATGGCCTTCGAACCCGGCAACGACCAGTACAAGATAGAAACCTGGACGCCCAGCTGGCCCGCCGGAGTTGACCCGGAGCTGACCATGTTTGAGAACATAGCGGATGGGGATATCCTCATTCACAATCCCTATGAAAGTTATGAACCCGTGGTGAAGCTCATTGAGGAGGCGGCAGCCGACCCGGATGTGGTGGTCATCAAGCAGGTGCTCTACCGCACGGCGAAAAATTCCCGATTCATCCGCGCCCTGTGCCGCGCCGCCGAATCCGGCAAGCAAGTCACCGTGCTGGTGGAGCTCAAGGCCCGCTTCGATGAAAGCCACAATCTGGCACAGGCAGAGCAGCTGCAGCGCTCCGGCGTGCAGGTGGTCTACGGCGTGAAGGGCTTCAAGACCCACGCGAAAATCATGCTCATTGTCCGGCGAGAGAACGGCTCGCTGCGCCGCTACTGCCACATCGGCACCGGCAATTACAACGAGAACACTGCCCGCATCTACAGCGACCTCTCCCTGCTCACCTGCGATGAGAATCTGGGCGCTGATGCCTCCCAATTCTTCAACTCCGTCATGGGGCTCACCCGTCTCATGCAGTTCCGGCGCGCCTTCCCCTCCCCCACCATGATGAAGTCCCGCCTGCTCGACCTCATCAATGCCGAAACCCAGCGCGCCCTCCAGGGGGAAAAGGCCAAAATCCGCGCGAAGATGAACTCGCTCAACGATGTGGATATCATGTCCGCACTGGAGCGTGCGGCAGAGGCCGGGGTCAACATCCGGCTGAACATCCGCGGTATCTGCTGCTGGGCACCGGGCACCCCGCAGGCGCAGGCCAATACCCGCATCATCAGTATCGTAGACCGCTATCTGGAGCACGCCCGCATCCTCACCTTCCACAACGGCGGCAGCCCGCTGGTCTATATCGCCAGCGCAGACTGGATGAGCCGCAACCTTGACCGACGCGTGGAGATGATGATACCCATCGAAAACCCGGCGCTGGCGCGGCGGGTGCAGGACATTCTGGATGCCTGCTTCAAGGACAACACGCAGGCTTCTATCATCGAGCCGGACGGGACCTCCCACCCGGTGAATGCCCACGGCAAGAAGCCCTTTGCCATGCAGCGCCACCTGCACAACCAGGCCCGCAAACAGGCCCGTGCCCGTGCCCGCGCCGCCCGCCGTATGCTGGAACCCCACCGCCCGAAAAAAGAGCTGCGGGGAGAAGGAGATGTTGAATGACGATTGACGACTTACGAATGACGAATTCAAGGTTGCTGCACTGTGCGCAGGTGTTTTCGACTAATGCTAAGCGTCATTCATCGTTCATCATGCGAGCAGAGCGGGCATTCATTGCGCCCGGAGAACGACGGAATCATCGCCGGAGGTAAACGCACGTAGTGCGTACAGCCTCCGGTTGATGTATCAAAAACACATCAGAGAGCTCCGAAGGGGCGACAGCATGCTTAGTATTCAGGTTATAGCCGCGCTTTCCCGACACCGTCCTTGCGTCAAGTATTTTTCACAAATAAAACAAGCGCCGCTGTCTGATGGTCAGACAACGGCGTTCATGGTTTCGCATCATCATTCGTCAGCGGCGACGGCGAGCCGCCAGTGCTGCCAGCGCAAGGAGCGAAAGAGTCGCGGTAGAGGGCTCCGGCACACTCTCACCCTTCAACCAGGACAGGAAGATACCCTTACCATCCTTTGTAATCCAGTAGGTATCCCGACCGGCTTCTGCTGCAGCCTCTGCTTCCAACTCATTGTTCACCTTCTCCCAGTTATCAGCTGCGGTAACGGTAATGGTGGTCTCTGTTGAGTCAAAGCTCATGTTGTCTCCCAGAGTAATCAGGCTGCGCTCACCTCTGATGGCATCCGTTTCCAGACTTGCTGACAGAGACTTAATCTTGGCCGTATACGCCTCTCCACTGGATGAGGTCAGGTTCATGATACCGGTTTTGCCCAGATTGGCAGCAAAGCCATCGCCACCCTGATTTTTTGTATAGGCCAGATTAAATACCCCATCACAGTTGATGGTGGCGAGCCCGCCATCATTTCCATCTGCGAATGACCGGAACGTCAGAATCGAGGAGGAATCAATATCCAGCTGAGCCACCGCATTTGCGCCAACCTGGAATTTCTTAAGCTTGTCGACTGTGAGTGTTGAGCTGATAAGACGCAACTTGATATTCCAACCCTCCAACTCAGCAATATTGCCGGCGGCTTTATTCAGCGTAATCGTATCCCATTTGTCCGAACCGGGTACTCCGGGGCCTTTGCCATTCCACTGCCCGCTATTTCCGCCAAATGAGGTATTGCCGGTGATAGCCCAGTTAAACTGATTGTTCCATGCAGCGGTCGTAATCTCCTCACCAACCCATACAAAGGCAGCCTGCGATACTCCTGCAAGGCACAGTAAAGAAATAAGTATTTTTTTCATAACAGTTAAAGAAAGTTGTTCATTTGCGGCGCCGGCGCGTAGCCAGAGAAGCCAGAGCCAACAGGCTGAGAGTAGTTGTCGCAGGTTCCGGTACGGCAACTGCAGCATAGCTGCTCATTGCCACCGGCGACGCCTTCAGCAAGGCCGGATCCTCCGTCTTCTGGTAGATTCGCACATAATCAATCTCATAATCCTTGCCATCGGAATCAATGAGATTACCATCATCATCATAATTATTATTGATGAGGTTCTGCATCGCGGTATTACTCATCATGGATTCCGCAGAATATCCAACCCAATCACCACCAATCTGCTGCGTCAGGCGCAGGCGGAACGTATTTCCTTCTATGTCATGAGCCGGGAGCCCGGTCCACTGTACCACCTGCTGTCCATCCAGATACATGGTGATGCAGTTCTTCTCCCACAGCATGCCATAGGTATGCCAATCGGCACGGGTGCCCCCATAGCTGACACACGTTGTATGGTATGAATTATTGCCGTGGGTGGTGATATAATAGGAACCGGAATAGTTCAGATGCTCCAGCATATCAATTTCGCCCCCCTTGCTGCCATCCGTGGTATACAGCCAGATAGCCGGCCAGAGCCCCCAGGCAGAATCCATGCGAGCGCGCACCTCCACATAGCCGTACTGGAACTCCAGCTTCGAATAGATAGCACCCGCTGCAAAAGTCTTACCTTCTGCATAGGGGTCTCCCTGCAAACTCTTCCACTGCGATGAGTAATCCCCATAGCGGGCTTTCAGATTCAAGGTACCGGCCTCCGCATCGCACACATACATATCATCATCCTGTGACATGAACTGTACCCAGTTGGAAGTGGCTGCATTGTAATCAAACTTCCCCCAAATGTCCGTATTGAGGGAACCGCTGTTAAATTCATCGCCCACGACCAGCGTGTAGCCATCCGGCACACCGACTGCCCCGGCCATGCCGCAAAATGCCAGCAATGCAAATGTTATCTGTTTCATAAAGCACTAAAGTAAAAGCGTAAGAGAGAAAGAGGACAGGACATACCTACCCTCCACTGGGGACTATTATCGCATTACATAAGCAAAGTCAAGCAAAAAAATGTCGTTCAGTCAGTAACGAATACCCAGAAGAAGGAGATGAGAATCGGTTTTATCCTTCTTTACCTGTTACTCCATCAATAAAAAAAAGTATATCGCTTATGTAATGCGATATACAGCGGATATTGAGGGAAGGTAATAGCTCTGTCTTCCTTTCCGAACAGAGTTTCTCAGGCATATCCCCCAATAAGCCGGGCTTAATGCTTGCAGGAGAGGGGATGCTATGCTATGCTGGGCGCACGATGAAAACCTCCACCATTTGCGTTCAGAGCGGCTGGAACCCGAAGAAGGGTGAGCCGCGTGTGCTGCCCATTTACCAGTCCACCACCTTCAAGTACGAGACGAGCGAGCAGATGGCACGCCTGTTTGATTTGGAGGAAGCCGGATTCTTCTACACCCGCCTGCAGAACCCCACCAACGAATGTGTGGCCAAGAAAATTGCCGAGCTGGAGGGCGGCGTGGCGGCCATTCTGACCTCTTCCGGTCAGGCTGCCTCGTTCTACTCTATCTTCAACATCTGCGAGGCCGGTGACCACTTCGTCTCCACCTCTGCCATCTACGGCGGCACCTTCAACCTCTTTGCCGTCACTTTCAAAAAGCTGGGTATTGAGGTCACCTTCGTGGATCAGGATGCCCCGGAGGAGGAAATCCAGAAGGCATTCCGCCCCAACACCAAGTGTCTGTTCTCCGAGACGATATCCAACCCCTCTCTGCAGGTGCTTGACATCCGCAAGATGGCCGACATTGCCCACAAGAACGGGGTGCCGCTGATTGTGGACAATACCTTTGCCACCCCCATGAACTGCCGTCCCTTTGAGCATGGTGCCGATATCGTCATGCACTCCACCACCAAGTACATGGACGGCCATGCCACCCAGGTGGGCGGCGTGATTGTGGACAGCGGCAAGTTCGATTGGAATGCCCATGCAGACAAGTTCCCCGGACTGACTCAGCCGGATGATTCCTACCACGGGCTGGTGTATACGCAGGCTTTCGGTGCCGGTGCCTACATCACCAAATGTACCGTCCAGCTCATGCGCGATCTGGGCTCCATCCCCTCACCCATGAATGCCTTCCTGCTCAATCTGGGACTGGAGACGCTGCACCTGCGTGTGCCCCGCCACTGCGAAAACGCCCAGAAGGTGGCCGAATTCCTGGAAACCCAGCCGGATGTGGCCTGGATTAACTACGCGGGTCTTCCCTCCAACAAATACTATGCGCTGGCGCAGAAGCAGTTCGACGGCGGCCGCACCTGCGGCGTAGTCACTTTCGGTATCAAGGGCGGGCGTGAGCGCGCCATCAAGTTCATGGACAGCCTGAAGCTGGCCTCCATCGTGACCCACGTGGCCGATGCCCGCACCTGTGTGCTGCACCCCGCCAGCCACACCCACCGCCAGCTCTCCGATGAGCAGCTCATCGAAGCCGGTGTGAAGCCCGACCTCATCCGCTTCTCCGTGGGCATTGAGGATGCTGAGGATATCATCGATGACCTCAAGCAGGCTCTCGCCGCCATCCAATAATCGGATTGGCAACCGGAACCATTCATACGAAACACCCCTCCGGCATCACCATGCGGAGGGGTGTTTTATATCCCCCGGCTCCGGCACTATTCCCGAAATTCGGGAACAGCACTCCCGAATTTCGGGAATTTAGCAGAAAAAAGGGTGAGAATTCACGATTCTGCGTTGTCGTGGCGGGGGAAGATGTGGCATAATGCAGGGCATGCAGCACGAGGTACATGTATGCCCGAACGGACTGACGGCCATGGTGGCAGCGCAGCGGAATCTGCCGCTGGTGTCGCTCCAGTTCTGGGTGGAAAGCGGGTCGATACACGAGGAAGAGCACGCGGGGGCGGGGATATCGCATCTGATTGAGCACATGGTGTTCAAGGGGACGGAGGAGTTCAGCGGACAGGAGCTCAACGAACGCGTACCCGCACTGGGAGGAAGTTGGAATGCCTATACCAGCACCGACCGCACCGTGTACCACATCGACGGCCCTGCCGAGCACTGGCGGGAGTTCCTGCACCTGCTGGCGCAGCTGGTGTTTCACCCCACCTTCCCGGAGGAAGAATTCGAGCGCGAGCGCGATGTCATCCGCCGCGAGATGGCTATGTATAATGACGACCCGCAGGACGCATCCTACCGCGCCCTCATCACGACCCTCTTCAAAAGTCACCCGCGCCGCCTGCCCGTCATCGGCGAGCCGGAGGCATTTGACCGCCTGAGCCACAGCGACATGGTGAACAGTCACTGCCGCCGCTACGTACCCGGCAATGTGTTCATCTGTGCGGCCGGAGATGTGCCGACAGAGAGCTTTTTCCAAGCCGTGGAGCAAGAGGTGGGGCAACTGCCCGCCACTCCGCTGCCGCCGCGCCCGCACACGGCAGAGGCACGGCAATGGGGGCCGCGTCTGCACCGCCGGGAGTTTGCCCAGCCGACCTCCACGCTGATGCTGGCCTGGCGGGTGCCGCATTCCAACCACCCGGATGCCGCCGCCATCAGCATGCTGGGTTCCATCCTGGGTGAGGGGCGCAGCGCCTGGCTCTATAAGAAGTTTCACGACGAGGAAGGGCTGGCGCACGATGTGAGCGTGATGATGGTGCCGAACCGCGAGGGCGAAGGAGCCATGGTGCTGGAGGCCGATGTGGAGCGCACCGACCGCGATACCCTGCGTAACGCCATGCTGGACTACCTCCGCACACTGCCGGAGGCCGACTTTGAGGAAGCGCGACTGCGCACGCGCCGCCAGATGAAAGTGGCGCGGCTGCGCACCCTGTCCACAGTGCAGGGGCTGGCCGGCACGGTCGGCATGTCCTGGCATCTGAACCGCAACCTGAACTGCATGGAGGAATGGGACGCTGCGCTGGAACAGGTGACAGCCGTCGACCTGGCACGCGCTGCCGCCACCTACCTGCGCCCGGAGCGGCTCACGGAAGTGAGTGTCGACCCCATCGGCACCAACCCGCCGCAGGCAGAGGAAAGCGCCATCGGTATCGGGGATGCTCCGGTCGTTCATGAACTCGCCAACGGGCTGCGCATCGTCACCCGCATTGACCGCCGCGTGCCCATGGCACACGCCACGCTGGCGGTGCTCGCCGGCAGCCCCACGGAAACGGTGCAGACCGCCGGTATCAACAGCCTGCTCTCCGAATGTCTGCTGAAAGGCACCGCCACCCGCAGCGCCGCGCAGTGGGCCGACGCGGTGGAAAATCTGGGGGCCTCCATCTCCGGCAATGCCGGCAATAATACCCTGAGCCTCAGCGGGCGATGCCTCCGGAACGACCTGCCAACCCTGCTGGAGCTGCTGGCGGATGCCGCCCTGCGTCCGGCGCTGCCGTCGGATGCCATTGAAACAGAAAAGAAAGCCATGATAGCCGATGTGCTGGATGCGGAGGAGGACCCGGCGGCGCTGGCGTTCCGGCGCATCCGCAGTCTGTGCTTTGGCAGCGTCTCCTACGGCAACCACCGCGACGGCACGGTGGAGAGCATCAGCTCCCTGAACCGCAGCACTCTGTCCGCCCACCATGCACGCCTGATGTGCGGCCGCAACGCCGTGCTGGCTGTGGCGGGTGATATTGCCCCGGAAGCCGTGGTGCAGCTGGCAGAGCTGCTCTTCGGCTCCATGCCCGCCGGATGCCCGGCCACCGGCACACCCACCCCAACCCAGATGCCCGGGGATGAAACCATCTCTGCCGGCAAGGAGCAGGCCGTGCTGGTCGTGGCCCTGCCTGCGCTCACCGCCACGGATGATGAGGTGCCCCTGCAAACGCTCTTTGAGGAATGGTGCCGCGATATGTCCGGCCCCGTGTTCTCCGAAATCCGCGAACGCCGCGGGCTGGCATACTACGCCGCCGCAGCTTCCCTGTTGGGGCTCGATACCGGCTGCCTGTACTTCTACCTGGGCACTGCCCCGGAGCAGGTGGAGGAAGCCCGCACCGCCCTCTCGTATATCCTCAACCAATTGTTCGAAAACGGCATGCCCGAGGACGCGCTGGAGCGCAGCCGCTCCGCCGCGCTGACCGGGCGGCTGCTCTCCCTCCAATCCTGCGGCAAGCAATGCTCTGCCATGGCGGTCAACACCCTGCTGGGGCTGGGGGCGGATTACAATGACCGCCTGCCCGACATGCTCAAGGCAATCACCCCGCAGGCCATGAACAGCTACATCGCCCGCATCCTCTCCCCCACAGCCACCCGCACTTGGGTCACCGTCCGCTAACCTGTTACCGCCATGATTATCGCCTCTGCAGATGAGATTCGCGCAGCGGAGCAACAACTCTTCGCCACAGGAGCCGTCACCTCCGGCGAGCTGATGGATGCCGTCATTGAGCGGCTGTGGCAAGCCTGGCAGCGCGAAGCGCTCACCGCCGGGCTGCATCCGCAGCGGGTCGTTGTCTATGCCGGGCGCGGCAACAATGCCGGAGACGCTCTGGGCCTGGCCGCCCGCTTCGGCTGCCCGGTCACGCTGCGGTCCGTCTGCGAGGCAGAGGAGCTTTCCCCGGATTCCCGCCGGGAGCTTTTCCGCATCACCACGCCGATTGATACGGAGCGGCCCGCCCCTCAACCCGGGCTGCTGATTATCGACGGATTGCTGGGCAGCGGTGCCCGCGGCGAGCTGCGCCCCGCCTATGCCGAGCTCGTGCGCGAGATGAACGCCCTGCGTGCCGAATCACCCCGCAGCCTGCTGTTATCCATTGATATACCCACCGGATTGAATGCCGACAACGGCAGAGGCGGCACCCATGTGGTGATGGCAGATATCACCGCCGCCATCGGCTGTGTGAAGCCCGGTATGCTGGTGGATGGTGCAGAGGATGCCGTGGGGCGCCTGCTCTGCATCCCGCTGCCGGAGGTGACGCTCACCCCCTGCTCCGATGCACAGGTGCTCTGCCCCGAACTCACCCGCGCTTGGCTGCCCCGCCGCCCCTACTCCCATTTCAAGAACCGCGCGGGGCGCGTCGGCATCATCGCCGGCAGCAAGGGTATGATTGGCGCGGCACAAATGTGCGCCGAAGCTGCCGTGGCAGCCGGGGCCGGGCTCGTGAACCTCTACTGCCCGGAGGAGGTCTGTGACCTGCTGGCCGCGCGGGTCACCCCGGAAGTGATGGTGTCTCCCCTGCTGCCGTCCCTCATGCTTTCGGCACAGTCGGTGCGGGCCTGGGTCATCGGCCCCGGCATCGGCCACCAGAACACGCCCCGGGCAGAAAATCTGCTGCAACTCATCACCCACGCGACATGCCCTGTGGTACTGGATGCAGATGCGCTCAACACCGCGGCCGAAAGAGGCTGGACCTTCCGCAGCAACCACATCCTCACCCCGCATCCGGGCGAAATGAACCGCTTGCAGGCCCTCGGCGGTCGTCGCCGCGACATCGTGCAGCGTTTTACGGAAGCCAACCCCTGCACCCTCCTGCTGAAAGGTGCGCGCAGCATCATCGCCGACAGGTACAACTGCTACTACAACGTGAGCGGCGGCCCCTTCATGGCCAACGGCGGTCAGGGCGATGTGCTGGCCGGCACCATCGGCGCCCTCGCGGCTCAGGGGCTTGCCCCCCTCCGCGCCGCTGCGCTGGGGGCTTACGCCTGCGGCCGCGCCGCAGAAGCCGCCCTGGCTGCCACCGGATATCCCCCCGCCATCCGCGCCGGCCAGGTCATCGCCCACCTGCCGCAGGCACTCGCAGGATGCTGAATATCAACGAAAATTTACAAAAGTTACTGACATTTTGCGATTATGGGCTTGCAAATGTGACTACCTCATGATATATTGACCCGCCGCACAAAGGGTGCGGAGTGTCACCATCATTTTCCCCATGAAAGTCGAACTCATCGAAAAAGCCGTTGAAATCGTAGGCGATAACCAGCTGCTGGTCAACATCGTGTCCAAGCGCGTGCAGCAGCTCAACCACGGTGCTGATCCCTACGTGGTCACCACGCCGGAAATGCAGTGTGGCGATATCGCCCTGACCGAAATCATTGAGGGTAAGATTGTCTGGCGTGAGCAGACAGACGAGGAACTGGCCGCCGCCCGTGCCGCCAATGACGACGTTGATCCCTTCGAGGCTCTGGCCGCAGAGGCCGGTGAGCCCCCCGTCATTGAAACCACCCTCACCCTGTAATTCAGACCGGGTAATTTTTCTACGCGGCCCGGCTCTCCGAATCATCGGAGCCGGGCCGACACTTTAACCAGCCCCCACCACGATAACACATGGCCAAGAAGCCCGCACCGCAGAACAACCTGATAGCCAGCAACAAGAAAGCAGGCCGGGATTACGAAATCCTCGGCAAGCATGAGTGCGGTATCGAACTGCGCGGCACGGAGGTCAAATCCATCCGCGAGGGGCGAGTCAACATCGCTGACTCTTTCGCCCGCGTGGAAAAAGGACAGCTCTTCCTCTACGGCTGCGATGTCCAGCCCTGGGAAACTGCCGGCAAGTGGTTCCAGCACGAAGCCAAGCGGCCGCGCCGTCTGCTGATGCACAAGCGCGAAATCCTCAAACTGGAAATCCAGCAGGCGCAGAAAGGGTTTGCCCTGCCCCTGCTGCGTCTATACTGGAAAAACGGTAAGGTGAAAGCCGAGCTCGGTATCGGCCGCGGTAAAACCCACCGCGACCAGCGCTACGACCTCAAGGCACGCGTTGAACTGCGCGAAGCCCAGCGCGAAGTAACCCGCTTCAACAAGGGGTACTGATTCTGTCGGCGGGTGAGGGCTTCTCCCAGTCGAAGTCCTCTCCTTGTTCATTTTCCCGCCAACAATCATACTTTTGTTGTTTTTTACACTCGCGCCCAATGCTTTTGCAGGCTGTATCAACCATGCTCTGAAGAAGCGTTCTTGCCCAACCAATGGGAAGTTAACAAGAAGAACAAAGTCAAACGGACGATGGATAAGGTAGAGAATTCCGCTCGCGTTGCTCGCATGCAAACGCTTTGCAACTAAGTCTTTGACCTACTGCAGGCCAGAGGCGGTGAATTGCAAGTTCAAATGCAACACTTTTTGAAAAAAATGCGCTCTTAGTGCTTTGCATCCCCAAAATTCAGCCCGAGAGCTTTCACCATCTCATTTGCGGACTTACCATCGAAGAGCTTTCGCGGGATTTTATTCATCCAACGCGCCAGCCGCTGAACAACTCTCTGACTTAACTCATCAAAGGTACTTCCTTTAGGTAGGAAGCGTCGGATGAGCCTGTTTGCGTTCTCATTACTGCCGCGTTCAAACGAGGAATAAGGATGTGCAAAATACACCTTTGTTCGTTTCTTCTTCTTGCTGTTGTATCGCGCCGCCGGAAGTGCGGAGCTTTTGTTGAATAAGTGAGGAATACCACCCCACCCGGCAGGGGTACAGCCGGGGTGCGGCGGTGGGGCGGCGGGGATACGGCGGCCACCCTGCCGGGCTA
>SUVN01000008.1 GCA_015061985.1 Akkermansiaceae bacterium | reverse complement strand
TTGGCTACGAGCAGAGGGATATATCTCGTTTTATCAACTCCTCAAACGCTGATTGGAAACCGCCGTATGCGGTAATTCGCACGTACGGTGGTGTGAGAGGGGGACGAAAGTCCCCCTACTCGATCGCTCAGTTGCTTCTATAACAAAAAAGCCGGAATGATTCATCTGAATCATTCCGACTCGGAAAAAAGGGGTAGGGGGCTGATAATCAGTCTTCTTCGGTCATTCTGCCGTCCACATCCAGCACGCGCTGAACCTTGGCTCCCAGCATCATGAGCTTCTCGTCCAGCATTTCGTAGCCGCGGTCAATGTGGTAGAGACGGTGAATCTCCGTCGTGCCCTCGGCGGCGAGAGCCGCCAGCACCAGGGCGGCAGAGGCGCGGAGGTCACTGGCCATGACCGGGGCGCCGGAGAGTCCCTCCACGCCGGTGATGATGGCGGTGCCGTTGTCCACTTTGATATTGGCGCCCATGCGCTTGAGCTCAGAGCAGTGCATGAAGCGCTGCGGGAAGATGGTATCGCGCACCACGCTGATGCCGGGGGTAAGGGCGAAGAGCGCCGTCATCTGTGCCTGCATATCCGTGGGATAGCCCGGATAGGGTGCGGTGAGAATTTTGCCGCTGCGGGGACGCTCGCCGGGCTTCACAAAGACGCTGGTGCCCTCTTCATCAAACTCGACCACGTGGCCGCACTCGGTCAGCAGATCAGCCATGGCCTGAATGTGCTTGCGGCAGACGCGGTTGATTTGCAGACCTTCGCTCACCATGGCGGCGGCCACCATGAAGGTGCCGGCCTCAATGCGGTCGGGAATGACGGTGTGCTCACAACCGTGCAGCTTCTCCACACCGTGAATGGTGATGGTGCGGGAGCCGGCACCCTCGATGCGGGCACCCATCTTGTTGAGGAAGTTGGCCAAATCCACCACTTCCGGCTCGCGGGCGGCGGATTCGATAACGGTCGTACCCTTGGCCAGCACTGCCGCCATCATCAGGTTATCCGTGCCCAGCACCGTGGGACCGGAATCGCCGCGCATGTCCACCGTGGTGCCGATGAGGCCGTTCGGCGCTTCCATGACCAGATTGCCGCCTTTGATGCGGACGCGAGCACCCAGTGCCTGAATGGCGCGCACGTGCAAATCCACCGGGCGGTCACCAATCACGCAGCCGCCGGGCAGCGGCAGGGTGCAGCGGTGCACGCGGGCCATGATGGGCCCCAGCAGGCAGATAGAGGCACGCATCTTGCGCACCTGGTCATAGGAGGCGCTGGAGGAGATACCATCCGGGGATTCAATACGGACTGTGCCGCTGGAGCGCTCAACAGAGGCTCCCAGCTGGCTGAGAATCTGAATCATGTAGTTGGTGTCGGATACATCCGGCACGCGAGAAATGCGCACAGGCTCATCTGTCAGGATAGAGGCTGCCAGAATGGGGAGAGAGGCATTTTTGGAACCACTGATATTGACGGTGCCGCTAAGCTTATAGCCGCCTTCTACAATGAGTTTGTCCATGGAGATAAGAAAATGATGTTTGGTGTAACAGTTGGAGTGTACCATACCCGCCCCTGTCATGCAAGTGAAAAGGAAAAATCACACAAAAATCACACACGTGTCCCAAAGTTTGTGTAAAGAGTGAGGTAAATGGGAAGTTGTGGGGGAGATGTTCGCTCTGAAGAGAGAAGTGAAATTCTCGCCTGCGGCTCGAGTCAGGGGCTCCCTTTCCTCCCGTAAACTGCGGCTCCGCAACGTATCTCGCATAGTTGATTGGAATAGCTCGCTTTCGAGCATGTCCGAAATAGAGAAGGAGACAAGCAATGACATACACAGTAATAGAAAATGGCAAGACGGTAGTCTCAAATAATGTGACTAATTGTGTTTACGTGGGGGTGCTCTCTCAAAATACAAGCTGGATGTCATGACGGATAAGTATAATGTGTATCCCAATGATGAAGAATGCTGCCGTCGCTTTTGCAAAGATATTAAGGCAATGGGTGATAATGTGGTAGTTGTATTTGAAGCAACAGACAGTATCATCCTTTATCTTGCAGAATTACTGGTTCAGAATGGGATAGCCCGTAGTGAGCAAATGGCAGGGCGCATTCGTCATTATGCAAAGGGTGCAGGATTGAATGCAAAGACAGATAAGATAGACAGCAAGGCAACTGATTCAGAATCTGCCGGAGTTGGGTCAGGTGGAACGCCGGAAAATTGCAGCTTTAGTAGTGGCAACAGAGTAGGAAAGCGCATAGCAATATTTGGGAGACGGGAAATACGATGCTTGCTATACATGTGCGTGCGAGCCGCACTCAATAGCAAGAAAGGAAATGATTATCACAAAAGATTTCGCCATTTCAGGAATGCAAAATCGAATCAGGCAAACTATGTAGCAAAACGGCACGATCTTACCAGCAGATTATGGTGGCGAGCATTCGCATGATGATAGTAAGGCTCAATGCTATCACCAAGGAATGTATAAAGCAAGGTATGCCAGATTCTGTCGCAGCGGCAGCGTAACTAAAACAGGCAACATAATCAAACGCTCAACTGCCCTAGCCTTAGGGGTGAGGGGGAGAAGTGGTGATGCGCTTCCCCCTCTCCCAAGTTTTGTTACAGCATTGCTTAAAGTGTGAGCGATACTGTAGTCGTAAGGCAATTTTCATAAAAAATGCTCTTTCAAAAATTCATAGTTGACTCGAGCCGCAGGCGAGAATTTCACAGCCTGTCAGGGTAATTTTATGTGCGGGCCACGCCCTTACTTCTCTTCAATTAATTCCAATTTATTGAGCTCTGTACCTAAACTTTGGGACACGTGTGGTTTTTAGACTTGCTTTTTGAGGGAAAAAAGTGTACTGTGCGTTACCGCTTGTCGGAGAACATCAATCATTTAACACATGGAAACGTTAAAAATTCAACGCGCTCTGCTGTCAGTATCGGACAAGACAGGGCTTGATAAGTTCGCCAAGGGGCTGGTAGCCCAGGGAGTTCAGCTCATTTCCACCGGTGGCACCTGCCGCTATCTGCTGGAGCTGGGGCTGCCCGTGACTGAGATTTCTGATTACACCGGTGCGCCGGAGCTGTTTGATGGCCGCGTGAAGACCCTGCACCCCAAGGTGCACGGCGGTCTGCTCCAGCGCCGCGACCTCGAGGAGCATCAGAAGCAGGCTCAGGATAATAATATCCCCACCATCGACCTCGTTTGCGTGAATCTGTACCCCTTCGAGGAGACTATCGCCAAGGAGGGCGTGACGCTGGCAGAGGCTATCGAGAAGATTGATATCGGCGGTCCTTCCATGCTGCGCTCCGCTGCGAAGAATTACAGCGCCGTGACCGTGGTTTCCGACCCGGCAGATTATGACACCGTGCTGGAGGAAATGGAGAACCACCAGGGCTGCACTACGCTCAAGACGCGTGAGAAGCTGGCCGTCAAGGTGTTCATGCGTACCTCCTCCTATGATACGGCCATTTCCAACTATCTGGGTCACCGCGCAGAGGACAGCACCCGCGCCAACTTCAGCATCTCTCTTCCCTTCTGCCAGGAGCTTCGCTATGGTGATAACCCCCATCAGGACAGCATGCTCTACGGCAACTTCGAGAAGATTTTCACCCAGCTGCAGGGCAAGGAACTTTCCTACACCAACATTCTGGACCTGGATGCCGCTGCTTCTCTCATCATGAACTTCCGCCGCCCGACCGTCGGTATCCTGAAGCACACTAACCCCTGCGGCGTGGGCCAGGATGACGAGGATCTTGTGGAAGCCTGGAAGCGTGCCTACCAGACAGATACGCAAGCTCCCTTCGGCGGTGTCATTGTGATGAACCGCCCGATGACCGAGGCTCTGGCCCGCATCGTGGGTGCCATCTTCACGGATGTGATTATCGCCCCGGATTATGAGCCGGAGGCTCGTGCCATCCTGCAGAAGAAGAAGAACTGCCGCGTGATGCGCATCGATATGGATGCCTGGGTAGAGTTCTGCAAGACCCCGATGGTGCGCACCGCTCCCGGCGGACTCATGACCATGAAGCGTGATGCCGAGGTGATGGGGCTGGACAATCTGGAAGCCAAGGTGGTGACCAAGCGCATGCCCACGGCAGAGGAGCTGGAAGCCATGCGTTTCGCTTGGCGTGTATGCAAGCAGGTGCATTCCAACGCTATCGTCTTCACCGACAAGAACGGCACGCTCGGTATCGGTGCCGGACAGATGAGCCGCGTGGACTCTGCGAAGATTGCTGTGTGGAAGGCCGGTCAGGCCGGGCTCAGCCTGCAGGGCAGCGTGATTGCCTCTGACGGTCTCTTCCCGTTTGCAGACGGCCTGCAGACGGCTATTGATGCCGGGGCAACTGCCTGCATTCAGCCCGGTGGTTCCATCCGCGATGAGGAGGTCATCAAGGCTGCTGACGATGCCGGTATCGCCATGGTGTTCACCGGAGCCCGCCACTTCCTGCACTAAGAATTTTCAATGCTCGGGGGGCTTCCGGTGTCAGAATCCGGGAGCCCCTTTTTATTTCATTTCCAATCGAACCGTAAGACTATGTTATTAGGTGTCAATATCGACCACGTGGCCACGCTGCGCCAGGCCCGTTACGCCGGAATGCCGGAGGCCCACAATGCCGAACCCTCTGTGCTGGAGGCCGCCCGTGCGGCTCTGGCGGGTGGTGCGGACTCCATCACCCTGCATGTGCGCGAGGATCGCCGCCATATGCAGGATGCGGATGCCTTTGCCGTGCGCCGCGAAATCAATCTGCCGCTGAATCTGGAGATGGGTGCCACGGAGGCTATGCTGGAGGTGGCGCTTGCGCTCAAGCCGGATTACGTCTGCCTGGTGCCGGAGCGCCGCCGGGAGGTCACCACGGAGGGCGGGTTGGATGTCGCCGGTAATTTGGATAAATTGCGTCCGCTGGTGGCCGCACTGATAAAAAACGGCAGTCAGGTCAGCATGTTCATTGACCCGGAGGAGGATCAGGTGCGCGCCAGTGCAGAGGCGGGAGCCCCCATGATTGAGCTGCATACCGGCCGCTTTGCCAACAGTCTGGGCGAAGAGCGCGCGGCAGAGACTGCCCGCCTGGCCGCAGCGGCGCAGCTTGCACATGAACTGGGGCTGGAGGTGCATGCCGGTCACGGTATTCAGGTGGCCAATCTGGCAGAGCTGACTGCCGTGCCGCACCTGACGGAGCTCAACATCGGGCACACGCTCATTTCGCGTGCCGTATTCATCG
Organism: Akkermansiaceae bacterium; assembly: GCA_015061985.1. Taxonomy (GTDB): domain Bacteria; phylum Verrucomicrobiota; class Verrucomicrobiia; order Verrucomicrobiales; family Akkermansiaceae; genus Akkermansia. Next base: position 75,233 of record SUVN01000008.1, on the reverse strand, counting down.
GGCTGGAAGCCGCTGTCCGCGAGATGAAAGAGGCTATTTCTGCCCTGAAATGGTAAATTGACCCCTTACAATGCCGCATTTAGAGCATTCTGTATCCGATTTTCGGGGCAGGATGCTCATTTTTTTGAAAAAAATGGGCTTCCCTATTATTTTTTCTCTTGAAATGAGAATGTAGCATGCTAAGATAGAGCCCTATGAACAAGACTCAACTTGTTGACGTTATTCAGGCCAAGCTTGGTGAGGGAGCCACGAAGAAGTGCGCAGAGACTGCTCTGAGCGCTGTTCTGGCTGCAATCGGCGAATCTGCCCGCAAAGAAAAGGTTCAGCTTGTCGGTTTCGGTACGTTTGAGATGAAGACCCGCGCCGCACGCACGGGCCGCAATCCGCAGACCGGTGCTGCCATGAAGATTGCCGCTTCCTCCACGCTGTCTTTCAAGCCTTCCTCTGTTTTCAAGACGGAAGTCAAGAAGACCTGCGCCAAGAAGTCCTGCAAGAAAAAGTAAACACCCCGCGCGGGTGGTGCTTCAACCACTTCACAGGCCGCCTGTTCCTGATAATTAGGAGCAGAGCGGCTTTTTTGCTGAATTTATGGTTTACTTTTGGTAATGAATATGGTATAAAATCTTTGCTATGGATTTAGAGCAACGCGAAATAAGCGCGGAAACCATTTCCCCGTACTTTGAAGAATATTTCGGCCACAAGCCGTCTGTCGTGGCGGCTTCTCCGGGTCGTGTGAACCTCATTGGCGAACATACAGACTACAACAACGGTTTTGTGTTGCCGATGGCTCTCAACAATATCAATGTGGTGGCTGTGGCCCCCTCCCCCACCAGTAAGCACCGTTGGATTGGTGCTCTGGGTGATGAGATGATTGAGATTGACCCGGCAGATGTGACCAAGCCCGGTGAGCCTTTCTGGAGCAACTACGTGCGCGGTGTTATCTGCATGCTGGAGCGTCGCGGTATTACCGTTCCCGCTGTGGATATGCTCATAGATTCCAACGTGCCGCGCGGTGGCGGTCTTTCCTCCAGCGCTGCGTTTGAGGTGTCTGCCTGCACGGCTCTGGCTGCCCTCTGCGGGGCAGAGGTGACACCGACTGAGCGCGCCCTCATCGGCCAGGCCACGGAGCATGAGTTTGTGAACGTTCCCTGCGGTATCATGGACCAGTTCATTTCTGCCAACGGTAAGAAAGACCATGCCCTCATGCTGGACTGCAAGGACCTTTCCTATCGCCTCATCCCCATGATGGATCCGGAAGTGAGCGTGCTGGTGATTGATTCTGCCGTGAAGCATTCGCTGGCCGACGGCGGTTATGCCGCCCGCCGCAAGAACTGCGAGGACGCTTGCGCCATTCTCGGCGTGCCCTCCCTGCGCGAGGCCACGCTCGATATGCTGGAAGAGAAGAAGGCTGAGCTGGGCGACCTCTGCTACCGCCGCGCCCGCCACGTTATTGGCGAGAATCTGCGCGTGGCCGCCTTTGCGGAGGCTCTGCAGAAAGGCGATTGGGATGCCGCCGGTGTTGCCATGCGCAGCTCCCACGCGTCTCTGAAAGACGATTTTGAAGTATCCTGTGCCGAGGTGGACACACTGGTGAGCCTCAGCGACACGATTCCCTCTGCGGCTTCCGTGTACGGTGCCCGCATGACGGGCGGCGGTTTTGGCGGCTGCATCGTGTCGCTGGTCAAGAGCAGCGATGTGGAGCAGGTGGCGCAGGAGATGATTGAGGCCTATCGCAATGCCCTCGGTATCGAGACGGATTACCTCATCACCCGCCCCGGCGATGGTGCCCGGGTGCTCTGGCAGGCATAAATTTTCAACAAAAACACATACTTATGAAGAAACTCATGACATTGTTCGGAGCGCTCGCCCTCATGTCCGGTGCCGCCATGGCTCAGGATGCCGGGGCTGCGGCCGCTACCGTGGATGTGCTCCCGCTCTGGGAGATGATAGTGTTCTGTGTGGTCGTGGTCGGTGTCATCGGCCTCGGTATCTGGAAGTCCTCGGACTCCGGTGAGAGCACGGAAAACAAGGAAGAGAAGGGGGCTGCCGATTACTTCCTGGCCGGTCGCGGCCTGAGCTGGTGGCTGGTGGGCTTCTCCCTGCTGGCAGCCAATATCTCCACGGAGCAGTTCGTGGGCATGAGCGGCCAGTCCGCTGACTGGCTGGGTCTGGCCATTGCCGGTTATGAATGGCTGGCCGCCATCGTGTTGGTGATTGTGGCCTTCACCTTCCTGCCCATGTTGCTCAAGCGCGGTGTATTCACGATTCCCCAGTTCCTGGAGGAGCGCTACAACGGCGTGGCTCGCGTGGCCATGGCCTTCGTGAACCTGCTGATTCTCGTGGGTGTGCCTACCGCTGCCGTTATTTATGCCGGTGCCAGCGTGGTTTCCATTTACTTTGACCTGTCCGTCACCACCGGCTGTCTCATCATTGCCGGTGCTGCCACGGTCTATGTGTATGTGGGTGGTCTGAAAGCTTGTGCCTGGACCGACCTCATCTGGGGTGCGGCTCTGATTGTGGGCGGCGGTGTGGTGGCCTACTTTGCCATCATGGCTCTGGGTGCGTTCAACACCGTGCCGCAGGAGGTGCTGTCCACGGCATCCACCACGGCCAATACTACCGCCGAGGCTATGGCTTCCACCGGGTCCCAGTTCTGCGATGGCCTTAACCGCCTGGTGAACCTCAACGCCGGTGAAGTCAGCGGCGCAACCAACGGTATCGGCGGTAAGCTGCACATGATGCGCGAGGCCTCCGACCCCGTGATGCCCTGGACGGTGTACCTGCTGGGTCTGTGGATTCCCAACTTCTTCTACTGGGGGCTTAACCAGTACATCATGCAGCGTACCCTGGCTTCCAAGAGCCTGGAGGAAGGTCAGCTCGGTATCGTCTTTGCCGCATTCCTCAAGCTGCTCATCCCCTTTGTGGTGATTATCCCCGGCATTCTGGCCTACAACCTGTATCGCGGTGATCTGGCCGCCAAGGCCGACAGCAATGCGACCGCTATCATTCAGAAGGCAGAGCAGGATGCTGCTACCAGCGGCAAGAAGGTTATCTTCGATATCGCTGCCAGCCGTTTGGTGCGCGAGGATTCCGCCGCCGCTTCCGTGGAGCTGATTCGCAAGAACCTGCAGACGGTCGGTGCTGCAGACAGCATTCCCGCCGTGGATGCTCTGGCTGCCCAGCTGAGTGCTATTCCTGCAGCGCAGATTGCAGAGCGTTCTGCCAAAGCCGATGAAATCCTGAAGGCTGAAAAGGCTGCTACGGCTGCCGCACGTGCTGATATCACCGGTTACACCGTCTCCACCACGCTGGCTGCCTACCAGTATGACTACGCTTTCGCCACCCTGCTGCGCAAGCTGCTGCCGGGTACCGGCTGGGCCTGGTTTGTGCTGGCTGCCCTCTTCGGTGCCGTGGTCAGCTCTCTGGCTTCCATGCTCAACTCTGCTTCCACCCTCTTCACCATGGACCTTTACAACAAGGCCAAGGAAGTGGCTACCGGCAAGGGTGCTTCCGATAAGCAGCTGGTGGCCGTGGGTAAGGTGGCTGTGCTGGTCTGTGCCGTGATTGCCACCGTGGTGGCTCCTTTCCTGGATAACCCCGCATTCGGCGGTATCTTCACCTTCATCCAGGAGTTCCAGGGCTTCCTCAGCCCGGGCGTGCTGGCCGTGTTCCTCTTCGGTTTCTTCGTGCCTAAGTGCCCCCGCGTCTTCGGTTGGCTCGGTATCGTGGTCGGTATTGTGGCCTTTGCCGCATTCAAGTGGGTGGAAATCCTCGGCTGCACGGGTGATTCCTTCCTCAACCGCATGGGCTACTCCCTCATCGTGGTCTGCCTCGTCGGCCTCATTCTGACCATCCGCAACCACATTATCGGCGGTGAGTCCGTGGTGCTTCAGGATAAGGGTATCATCGAGATGAAGACCTCCGGCCGCGCTAAGGCTTTCGGTCTGGCCGTTATTGTAGCTACCGTGGCTCTTTACATCATCTTCTGGTAAAGATTGCCTCTTCTTCAGATTATTTCACGGGCGCAACTCTTCGGAGTTGCGCCCGTTGCCTTGCTCCCTCGAGTATTACTTGATAATTTTTAAGCTTGGTTAAATAATGCTTGACGAGAGGGGTATCGGATTGTTATATAGAAAGAGTCCGGATGGTGTCGGTAATCCGTCCGGAAGCTACATAAACTCCAACACATTACAGAACGATGAAGAAAGTTATTTTTGCTGCAATGGCGCTGGGTCTTCCGGTAATGGCCGGTGAGCCCGCCCCGATTGTGACGCCCGCACCCGCTCCGAGCTGCCCGCTGACCCTCGAGGTGGCCGGTGTGTACAAATCCGCTGCCAAGGAGCTGCTGAGCTTTGGTCCCGCTAAGGAGATTGACCTGATGGGTGCCGATTTGACGCTGGTGAAGCCCATCTGCGGCAATTCTGCCGTGACGCTGCGTTTCGGTTACAACTTCGGCGATGAAGCACAGCGCGGCGTTTTTGGCGGTACAGAAGAAGTGGACGTACACAGCTTCTATCTGATGCCCGGCTACCGCTACACGCATGCCCTCACAGAGAAGACCGCTCTGTACGGTGCTGTGAATGCCGGTATTGCCAACACAAGCTTCAAGTACAAGTTTGATGATGCCGAAGAGATTGACAAATGGCATGATTCCGACTGGGGCTTCATTGCCACGCTTGAACTGGGTGTGCGCTATCAGCTTTGCGAGAAGACGGAGCTTTTCGCCGCATACGAATTTACCGCCAACTATGCCAAGCCCGACGGCTGCGATGAGCAGACCTACAACGGCGTGCGCGTAGGTGTGGGCTTCAAGTTCTGATAGTCAATACTTCTGATTAGCTTTCACCCTGTCTCTTTTAGCGGAGACAGGGTTTTTTTTCTTGCACAAAAAAAGCTGAACAACCTCCGGGGTTGCTCAGCTCTGCGAGAAAATCAGCTTCGGGGAAATCAGTTCAGACGGAACGTGATGCGGGCCTTGGTCATATCGTAAGGGGAAACCTCAATCTTGACACGGTCACCCACCACCAGACGAATGAAACGCTTGCGCATCTTGCCGGAGATGTGGGCCAGGAATTCATGGCCATTGGCAACGCGTACGCGGAACATGGTGCCGGCAAGCACGGCGGAAACCACGCCCTCCAGCTCGATTTCGCCCTCACCGTCATCATCCTTCACCTTGGGTTTGGGAGCGGAGTTCACGGGGCGTGCATTGTTGCGGGGACCATTGTTGCGCTGTTGCGGCTTGCCGCCGCGGCTGTTCGGGGGATTTGCCATTATTTTCGTATACTTAGGTTCATGTGGCATACTGCGCTTTCCGCGCGTGCGCCGCGCCATTCTAATGCGGAAAGTGTAGAATAGCAAGCGCTTTTTTCAAATTTAAGCCTCGAAAAGTGAAAAAAAAGCCAAATTCGTAAAAATACGGTTGACAAACAGAGTAATTGGGGGTAGAGTATCCGCCCCGAACTATGGGTTCGACGGCGAAAGCCTAAACCGGAAATCAAGAAAACAATATGAAAACCTTCTCTGCCAAAGCTCAGGATATCGAGCGCAAGTGGTATGTGATCGACGCCGCTGACAAGGTGCTCGGTCAGGTTGCAGTGGAAGCAGCCAACCTGCTTCGCGGTAAGAACAAGACGATCTTCACCCCCCATGTGGACTGCGGTGACTATGTGATCGTGGTGAACGCCGACAAGGTCGTGCTCACCGGCAACAAGGAGCGTGCCAAGATTTATACTCGTTACACCGGTTACGTGGGTAACCAGGTGGTGACCACCCCCTCCAAGCTTCGCAAGAAGCACCCGGAGATGATTCTGGAGCACGCCATTCTCGGTATGGTGCCCCACACCCGTCAGGGTCGCGCTCAGGGTGGCCGTCTCAAGGTGTACGCCGGTGCTGAGCACCCGCACGCCGCCAACAAACCGGAAGCTGTAACCATCGCCTAATTTCTGACCATGTCTACTACTCCCTACAACGCTACCGGCCGCCGCAAGGAGGCTATCGCCCACGTCTGGCTGACCCCCGCTGAGGAAGGCAAGTCCGGCAAGATTACCATCAACCGCCGCAGCTTCGAGGAATACCTCCCCACCGACGCTCTGCAGAACGTCGTGCTGCAGCCTTTCTACGCCACCAACACCATGAAGCGCTTCAACGTGCTCGTGACCTGCAAGGGTGGCGGTATCCACGGCCAGACCGGTGCCATCAGCCTCGCTATTGCCCGTTCTCTCGTCATGATTGATGAGGAGTACCGCAAGCAGCTCCGCGAGCAGGGTCTGCTGACCCGCGACTCCCGCATGAAGGAGCGCAAGAAGGCCGGTCGTCCGGGCGCCCGCAAGCGTTTCCAGTTCAGCAAGCGCTAATCTCAGCGTCTTACACGAACCCTTTGTTCAACACAAAAAAACGCGCATCAGCCGATGCGCGGTTTTTTGTGATTCCGAAGAAAGGGAAAGAGCTGTCAGGTATAATCCCGCTTGCCGAAAATCGCGGAGCCCACGCGCACGATGGTGGCACCTTCTTCCACCGCCACTTCAAAGTCATGGCTCATGCCCATGGAAAGCTCCGGCAGGGGCAGGGGACCGCGCTCGCGGAGCTTCTCTGCCAGAGTGCGCAGCGCAGCAAAGGCCGGGCGCGCATCCTGCGGGTTATCCACCGGGGCGGGGATACACATCAAACCGCGTATATCCAGTCCGGGCAGCTCGGTGAGCGCCTCCCACTCTTCCTCCAGTTGTTGCGGGGTGAAGCCGTGTTTGCTCGCCTCGCCGTCAATATTCACTTCCAGCAGGATGTGAGCCGTGATTCCCAGCTCGCCGGCGATGCGGGAAATTGTGGCTGCCAGCTTCAGGGAATCCACCGCCTGAATGAGCGCAAAGCCCTGTTCCAGAGCCTTGCGCACCTTGTTGCGCTGTAGCGGCCCGATGAGATGCCACTCGCAGTCCTGCGGCATCTGCGGCATCTTCTCCATGGCTTCCTGCAGACGGTTCTCACCGAAGATGCGCTGGCCATCGGCATAGGCCTGCAAGATATCGCTCACCGGGAATGTTTTGCTGACCGCCAGCAGCGTGATACTCTCCGCAGTGCGCCCGGCTCGCGCGGCCGCCCCGGAAATGGCTTTTCGTATTTCACCCAGTTGATCCTGTATGTACATGCCTGCATTCTAGCACACTTTCGACGGCTTGCAACATCATTCTTGCCCTCTGCCACAGCAGGCGAGTTTGTAAAAATCAAATGAGACACGGGAAAGCCGCAAATAGTCACTGAGGGGTGCAAACTGCCCTAGTCCGTACGCCACGATGAAACCAAACAGAGGTGCTTTTCGGTGTGGAAGGAGGCATAATACCTGTGATACATAGCTACAAACAACACTTAGCGATGATGAAAAGCACCCAAGAGGATTATCTCTCACCCACAAAAAAGGCAAGTATAAAAACAAATCGGAACGACAGCAGCTTGAATACCTGCACTCCAAAGGCATGTCCGTTGCTCAAGTTGCAACTCTTCTGCAACGGCATCGCTCTACTGTATATTGGGAACTTAAAGGGGAACCTCAATATACAAAAGAAGCAATTGGTCTGAGTTTCGGATTTATCGCCCACAAAGTCTACTTACTCAACAGTGGAGCCGGTGATCCTTATCTGAAACTCAGAAGAAGTCAAAAGCTTGCTACTCTCATGGCGGACAATAAGAGGTCTCCTTATGACGCTATTCAGACCGACCGACCGGAAAAGATGATCACCCCTTTTCATCGTTTGAACGAGGAAGTAACGAAAATGCAAACCGTTTCATCAGGCTAGTATTACCCAAGAAAATATCATACGATACGTTCACGCAAAACGATATCAACCGTCTTGCCGAATGGATGCACTGTTACCCTCGACGAATCTTCGGCGGATGATTATCCCACACAGTGGCTCGCATCGAAAACCTGTATTTTATCAAATTAGACGATTAATCAGAAGAAAACTCCTATTGTCGCAAGCGGACTTGCAATTCAGCTGCCTGTCCTTCATTTAGCCATGGCAATATGCCTCATGAAGCCGGGGAAGAAGCGGCGCAGCGGGTAGAAGATACCCAGACAGATGGCGGTGATGAGGAAGGGCATCCAGAGACATTGTATCGTCGTGAAATGTCCGCCATAGGAGCCCGTGAAAGCGAGCCGCAGGGCATGCAGCACGATGTAGTGGGTCACGTAGATGAAGAAAGCCGCCGGGCCGAATGAGGCAATAAATCCGCAGAAGCGGGGCAGGTATTGTTCGCAGAGCGCCCCGATACCCATGGTGCAGGATACGCCGAGCAGTACCAGCGCACTGCTCTGCACCGGCGGGTAGAAGCCGAATCCGTATACCGCCGGCAGCAGAATGAGTGCTGCCAGCACCGGCGCCCAGGCATAGCTGCGGACAAAGGCCGTGAAGCGGGCAAAGTCTGCATAGCGGCGAATCCACAGCCCCAGAGAATAGAAGCCCAGAGCCAGGATGCTCTCGTAGAGTCGGAAAGGCAGCCACCACACGCTCCAGCTGCCGTGGCTGCGGGCGGTTTCGGCATCGCGGGCACAGAGTACATCGCTTCCGGCAAAGCAGAGCAACACCAGCGTCAGCAGCACCTTGGAGGGTAGCCGTTGCAGCAGCGGGCTGAAGAGTGCCAGCAGCAGCAGTGTGCGCAGAAACCAGAGCGGCACGTTGTCAAAGTCCCAGTAGCACCAGTTGAGCAGTCCCATCTCGCGTGGGATGAGTGTCCAGCTGAACCAGCTGAAATCCCCGGCAAGTGTTTGTCCCCAGTGCATCATGGGTTGCAGCAGCAGGATAGACGCAACGGCTGTCCAGAAGATGAAGGGAATCAGCAATGTTCTGGTGCGTTTCCAATCCAACCATTGCCCGACAGCTGCTTTGTGGGTGAAGTAGCCGGATACCAGGAAGAAAAAGAAAATCAGGCTACGGTAGTTGAAGAGGTCAATGATGTAGTTGAAGCTGCCATACGGGCGATCCACATGGCGCAACACCACGAAAAATGCCGTATACACGCGGCAGAAATCAATCCACTGGATGCGTGCAGACGGCATTTGTTGATAATAAATAGACTGATAAAAATCAGGAGTCCTCCTCATCATCCGCCACTTCAAGCATGCGCCGCATGCGGCGGGTCAGGAAAGGACGGATAATCAGCCCGTATCCCAGATAGCACATGAAGATGAGAGCCGGGGCAATCCAGGGGAAAGCAATGAGGGCACAGACGGAACCTACCGCCAGCAGCATGGCTACGATGGTGCCGCGTTTCTCAAAGTTCACGTGTTTGAAGCTGGGGTAGATGACTCGGCTCATCATCAGAAGAGCCACCACGGTCATGACTCCCGCCATGATGTACTGCCAGTGGTGCGGCAGCTGGAGATTGCGGTTGGTGGTCAGATCGATGACCAGATACATGGTACTCACCACGGCACCGGCTGCCATGGGTACGGGCAGCCCCACAAAGTCCATGCTCTGGTTAGGCTTTTTGGGGGCGGCGGCCATGCAGTTGAAACGAGCCAGACGCAGCGCAGCACACAGCAGGTAGATAACGGCAATGGCATCTCCCAGATAGGGAATGGGCAGGTCAAACAGCACGGCACGCGCCAGCAGCATGGCGGGTGCTATGCCGAAGGATACCACGTCCGCGATGGAGTCAAACTCGCGCCCGAAGGGGCCGTCTGCCTTGCACATGCGAGCCACACGACCATCCAGCAGGTCGAAGATACAGGCGGCAAAGATGAGGTAGGTGGCTTGCTGGTAGTGGGCAAATGCCTCTGCCGTGCCGTCATCAAAGGCCATGCCCTTGAAGATGGTCAGAATAGCAAAGAAGCCGCAGAGCAGGTTGCCTGCCGTCAGCATGTTCGGCAGGATGGGAATCTTGGGTTCGTCCGGATATACCGGGGGCTGAGGAGTGGCCATAATGCGTCAGAATATTTGTTCCTATGTATTATGCCAGAGTTTCAGCAGCTTTGGCAAGAAGATTCTGCTTTTCTGCAAGATTCTTGCCGGAACCGCGTGCCATATCGGCCTTGCCACCGCCTTTACCGCCCACGATGGGAGCCAGCGTGCGGATGAGGTCGCCCGCTTTCAAGCCGGCAGCCTGTGCATTTTCGCCGCAGTAGGCACCCAGGGAGAGGGCGCAGCCATCATCGACCACCAGGAAAGCGGCAGCGGCATAATGGCGCTTGCGAAGTCCGTTGAACAGCTCGGTAAGCAGGTCACTGCCGCCCTCGGCACAGATAACAACATTACCACCGGTCAGCTGCTCTGCCAGCAGGGCATCAGCCATGCCGGCTGCGGCGGCAGACTGCGCTTTCTTCAGCTTCTTGTCAGCCTCCAGTGCCGCTTCTTTAAGCTTGTCGCAGTAGGCGTTAAACTCATCCAGCAGCGCGTTGACCACGCGGATATCGCGGGACTGCACGGCTTTCTTGGCTGGCTGAGAATCGTTGGTGGGTACGGGGATGGTGGATTGCCCCATGGCGGTGAGCTTAGCATTGGCGGAATTCAGCTTGTCGAGCATTTCCTTACCCTCGGGCATGCGGGCGGCAATTATGTCGCGCACCACGGCAAGCCCGGCCTCACCCACGGCTGCCTCGATACGGCGCACGCCGCTGGCGATAGCTCCCTCGCTGCGAATCTTGAAGAACCCGACCTTTCCGGTAGAGGCGGCGTGAGTACCGCCGCACAGCTCCATGGAAACACCGTTGAAGCCGTCTGCCTCGCCGCCCATCTGCACCAGTCGCACCACATCGCCGTACTTGTCACCGAAGAACTGGCAGATTTCCGGGTGTTTCTTGATTTCGGTCATGGGGTATTCATTGGCGAGGATGGGGAGGTCTTCTTCCACCCACTGGTTGACCAGCTCTTCCACGCGGCGGAGGTCTGTCTTGGAAATGGGACCGCTGTTGACATCGAAGCGCAGGCGGTCGGCATCTACCAGAGAGCCCTGCTGGGCGATGTCTTCGCTCACCAGTGTGCGCAGTGCCTTGTGCAGCAGGTGGGTGGCACTGTGGTGTGCCTCCAGCGCACGGCGGCGGGTGGTGTCCAGCACCAGCTCCACGGCATCACCCACGGCAGGAGTCACGCCGTCTGCCGTGGAGATGAGGTGGGCGCGGGCATTGCCAATCTGCTGAACCCCCAGCACCGGTGCGGAATCTCCACCCAGCGACAGGGTGCCGCCATCGCTCATCTGACCGCCCATTTCGGCGTAGAACGGGGTCTTGTCCGTGATGATGAAGAGCATGCCGTCCGCCTCATGAATTTCTGTCACGGTAGCGGTGCAGCTGTCTTCCGTGTAGCCGGTGAAAGCTGTGACCTGCTCGGTCTGGATATCCAGTGCACGCACAATCTGCTTCTTCTGTGCGGCTTTGGCTCGCTGGCGCTGCTCCTCCATGAGGGTTTCGAAGCGCTCGGTGTCGATGCTCAGGCCTCGTTCGCGAGCCATCAGAGCCGTCAGGTCAATCGGGAAGCCGTAGGTGTCATACAGCTTGAAGGCGAAGTCGCCGGAGACGGCACCCGTGGCAGCTACTTCCTTGTCGAAGAGCTCCAGACCGCGGTCGAGTGTTTCGTTGAAGCTGGTTTCCTCACGCAGCAGCACCTCCTTGATGGTGGCGGCGCGGCCGATGAGCTCCGGGAACACGCGGCCCATCTCTGCCGCCAGCGTGTCCACCAGCAGGGAGAGGAAGGGCTTTTCAAGCCCCAGCGTGCGTCCGTAGCGCACGGCGCGGCGCAGGATGCGGCGCAGCACGTAGTTACGACCGTTGTTGCCCGGCAGAATGCCGTCTGCAATGGAGAAGCTCAGCGTGCGGATGTGGTCGGCAATCACGCGGAAAGCGATGCTTTCGCGCAGCTGCTCGCGGTTCTCCTCCGTGGCATCCTGAGGGTAGATGTCGGCGTAGGTTCGGCCGGAAATTTCCTCAATGCGCTTGAAAATCGGACGGAAGACATCCGTGCTGTAGTTGGAGACACGGGCGTTGAAGTCCGTGAATCCCTTGGTGCACTGCATCATGGCGCAGGCGCGCTCAAAGCCCATACCGGTGTCCACATGGCAGGCGGGCAGGTTGCGGAAGGTGCCATCACTCTCCGCATTGTACTGGATGAACACGAGATTCCAGATTTCGATGCACTGCGGGCTGTCCTGATTCACCAGGCTGCCCTCGGTTTTGCCCTCGGGGGTGAGGTCTACGTGCAGTTCGGAGCAGGGGCCGCAGGGGCCGGTCTCGCCCATCATCCAGAAGTTGTCCTTCACGCCGCCGTTGACGATGTGTACCTTCGGATCCAGTCCCTTGGATGCGAAGAGCGGTGCCCAGGTGTCCCAAGCTTCCTGGTCAAATTCGCCGGGGTCGCCTTTGGACTTATCCGGGCAGTAGACGGTGGCATACAGACGCTCTGCGGGGAATCCCCAGCGCTCCACCACCAGCTCCCAGGCCCAGGCAATGGCTTCTTTCTTGAAATAGTCACCGAAAGACCAGTTGCCGAGCATCTCAAACATGGTGTGGTGGTAGGAATCCTGCCCCACATCCTCCAGGTCATTGTGTTTGCCGCCGGCGCGGATGCACTTCTGTGTGTCCGTGGCACGGGCGGGTTTCCACGGCGGGGTCCAGACACCCAGGAAGTACGGCACAAACTGGTTCATGCCGGCATTGGTGAAGAGCAAGCCGGGGCTCTGCGGCATCAGCGATGCAGAGGGAACGACGGTGTGCTGCTTTTCATGGAAAAAATCAAGGAAACTCTGGCGAATCTGCGCTGCGGTCATCATAACGTCTTGCGAACTGGTAAATTAGTGCGTTCCGCTCAGCATACACCTTTTCCCCGCGCGTGTAAAGGCTAAAGACGTTAAGCAAATGTAAAGTTTCGCTTTCGGCCGTCAGGGATGTTCAGGGGGGGATGCTCGTCATCAGGCTCTTTGCCGGCGGGCTCTGATGTACAGGAACAGGAGAAGGGCGAATGCTGTGGCTTCAACTGATATGAGGATGTAGTCAGTCAGCTCGTCATCTGATTCATCCGGTAGACGGGTGGCCTTGATTCGGATGGCGGGACTGTTGTATCGCCATGTCTTGTTATAGAAGTTTTCCTGCGGGATGCCTCCGGCAAGCTCTCCCTTGTCATTGAGATTCATGGCGGTGCCGGAGATGATGCAGCCGTCCGGTGCGTTGAAGTAGCGCATGTAGATGCCGCCCGGATTTTTGTCTCTCCACCGGATGGTCAGTTCCAACTGATCCTCAGCGGTGAAACTCAATCCCTCACTATCCCCGCTCAGGATAACACCTGGTTTGCCGTCATTCTGCTTGTTGAGACCGGGCAGGGTAACATATTCTCGGCCGTTGGCAATGCGCACGGAACGGTTGCCGCCGATAAACCAGCCCTCCGGGTGTCCAATCCAGGAAACGGAATCTATCCGATAGCGGGCACCTTGCTGCATTTGTTCGGCACCCAGCAACTTGCTGACATCTATGTGTACGGTGATATTGACCTCCTGGTGCCAATGCGGCTCCAGCCCTCCGGCCTGAGCAAGTTCCGGTCGCTCGTACAGGGAAGAATTCATTACGTTGTCCGGTGATGAAACCGCCGGGTTATTCATGCTGTCGCCGTTGGCTTCGCAGAGTGTTTTTTATCCCACCTGCGCAGCAGCAGGGGGAGCAGGGTATCTATGCGGTTAAGTCTCTCCCATGTCATCCGATTCGTTTTCAGACGGATGGTGCCGGATACCGTGATGGTTATTTCACGCAGAAACAGCTCGGAAAGGGGATAAAGTTCTGCCGGGTGAGAGGCATATACCTCCCCCATCGCTTGCTCTGTGAGGAAATAGAACCGGCGGTTTTCCGGGTGCCGGATATAGAATATGAACAGAAGAATTCCCCACCCTGTGCCAAACAGGATGAAGGTGGAGGTGCGGGGCATTGTCCCCTGCATCAGCGTATAGCACACGGACAGGCTGAACACCGCCATGAATACAGAGAGCAGACAACGCAGCCATCCCGGAAGCCATGCAAGCGGACGGTCTGCCCACAGCAGCCTGTCGCCCGGCACCATGGTCTCCCTGAGGCGCATCCGCACGCTGACCGGCAGTTGCTCATCCGCGTGCGTGAGGTCGCGGTGCGCCGGAGGCATCGGAACAGGAGGTATGTTTTCTGCGGCGCGTTGGAGGATTCCTGCCACTTTGTCGGCCTCTGCCAGACAGAAGAGCCCCTCCTTTTCCGCAGCCTCGCGGATGATGATATCGCCGCTGCCATCTTTGCTGATGTTCAGATTTTGGATGATATCATCATGCAGTGGGGCGGCTTTCAGGGTGTTGTTTTCGTGTCGCAGCAGAAAACGGGAGCTGACAGCGTAATACCGGGATTTGTCCCCGAATAACAGTTTCCACCAGATACGAATAAACCAACAGGACACCAGAATGAAGGGCAGCATAAACTCTAATGCCGCCATCTTCTCTGCCGGAGTATCATCCGAAGATAAGGCTGTGATGACGTAAAACAGCGTCGTAGGACACCATGCGGCAGAAAAAAGCAGAAAGAATACCCCACCGCTTACCCCATCCGTGACCAGTAAGTTTCTCTTCATTCCGGGCATAGCGGTACCTGCCCACAGAATTTCATCCCCGGGCAGCAGAACCTGCTCCATGCGTTCGCGCACCTCGCGCGGGAAATCGGTGTCACTCAGTTTCATCTGCTATGCTCCGGGTGTTTAATTGATTGCGGAGATAGAAGAACTCCTGCAGCAGTCCGGTATGGCGGCAGGGGTAATCGATGCATTGTTTTTCTGTTTCCAGAGTGCCTATTTCCCGGGAATCAATGGTGATTTGTTTGAATCCGCATTCGGAAAGCGGGGTAAGCCGGGGGGCGTGTCCGGGAGTGAAGAATCCCAGAGAACAATTGGTGAGAATCCGGTAATTTTTGCGGGAAAAGTAGTGCAAGTGGAGGATTAATCCGACAACCGCCAGGATAAGCAGGCAGATGATGTAAACACCCCAAACAGATCCGGCAATGGTAATGCCATGATAATAATCATGCAACATGGCGCCGGTGTATACCAACATCAACAGCACAAAACACCAGGATTTCAGGGGGAATCCGTCCCTCGGCTCAGGTGATATCCAGAGGATGCTTTCGTCTTCTGCCAAATGTTGTTGCAGCTGCACTCTGTCTCGCTCTGGCAACATATCCCTGATGCCTGGCTCTGTCTGCTGACGCTTGGGGGCGGCGAAAGGGTGATGTTCCGCCGCAGCGCGGTCGAGTATCACGGAGGCGGCGCGGACATCCGGCAGGAAGAACATGCCGTCTCGTTCCTTGTCCGACTTCAGGAAGATATGCCCTTGCCCCTGTGCATAGATTTCTGTTTTGAGAATCATATCCGGCTTGATAGGAAGGGCTTGCAGCTTGTTCTTCACATCCATGAGCAGGAAGTGATGGGTGATGGCATAGCAAGAGGTGTTTCCACGGAATATCGCTCGGCACCAGGTGCGGATGAGCGCAACAGCTATGCCCACAAAGGGAAGCAGCCACATGGCCATGGTCCATACAAGAGAAAGCGGCTCTTCTCCGTTTATCAGCAGTTTGCCGATGACATACAGGAAAACGGATAGAATGCCGCACCATGCCAGCGTGAACAGCAGCATGAAAGGCGCATTGCAGCTGCCTCCGATTTCATGCAGCCGGCTGTCCCAACCGGGAATGGGGCGTGCCGCCCACAGAACTTCATCTCCGGGTAGCAGCACCTGCTCCATGCACTCGCGTACCTCGCGCGGGAAATCGGTGTCACTCAGTTTCATAGGTCACGGACAGTCTGGCACAAAAGGCTGCGGGTGTCAATCAAATTGCCCCTTCCTGATGAAATGTATTTGTGGCGTGACGGAAAAACAACCGTGTGCTGACGTAGAGTAAATAAGCTTATTTTAGAAATTGCTTGCAGAAAAAGTTCTCTCTGTGATTTTGCTTGGCTCTGGAGAATGGAAAATGATTCATTATTTAAGAAAAGGTTACTTTCTCTCGCTTGCGGAGTCGCTGATAAGCCCTTGGTATCGTATATTGGATAAGATTGTTCTTTCGGTGCATATTATTGATGCTCAACACATCCCTGTGCATCCGTAAGCTTGTGACTTCCGGGTGTATTGCTCCTCCCTGTCGGACTTCTTGTGGAATTGTTGCCCGGAGGTTGCACGGTTGCGGATTCGGGGGGGAAAATCAACAAGATGCAACGAAAAAACGGCCGACGGGTGTCCGTCGGCCGTTAATGGAAGAGGTAAGTTTTTCGAGCTTATTCAGCTTTTGCTTCAGGCGAATCCGGGGCAGAAGCCTCTTCTTCTTTGAGGTTGTCTGCGCTTTTTTCGCTGGCGGCGCTCACCATGAGTTCGCGCCCCATGAAAGGCTGGCCGTGCAGGATTTCTGCCGCGCGCCGGGCATCTTCCAGCTTGCGCATTTCTACGAATGCATAACCTTTGCTCTTGTAGGTGCGGTTGTTGTAGATGATTTCCACGCTGCGGACATCGCCGAAGCCTTTGAAGAGGTCTTCCAGCTCTGCTTCCGTGGCCTCGTAGGAGAGGTTGCCTACATAGAGGCGGGCGTTGCGGGTGGGCGGTACGGAGGTGGCGCGGCGGCGGCCGCGGGCGGCGGGGTTGCCACCGTTGTGGTTGGCCTCGTGGTTGCGGCCTTTGGCCACGCGTACATTCTGGCGGGGTTGTTTGCGGTTTTTCCTGTCGTCTTTCTCGTTGGCGGCAGCTTTCTTTTTCTTGCCGAAACCGAAGAAGCTGAGGATGCGCTGAACAAGGGAGGGTTTCGTCACTTTCTTATCGTCCGGGCGCGGCATGCGATGCCGATTGGGGCGTCTGTTGTTGCGGCGGCGACGGGCTCCCTGGCCCTGTCTGCCCTGCGTATGGTGTTCTGACATATGGACTATTGCTATTGTATCGGTAATAGGATTTGGTATCCGACCTCACAGGCAATGGGATACCGGAATCGTGGAGAGTATGGCGACGCGGCAGACGGGACACCGTGTGTCATGCGACAATCCGACACGTCAACTTCCATGATACTGTTCCGTAAAAGCTCGGCAAGTCAAAAGTGTGACATGTCGAGCTTTTGTGGGGCAAAAACAGGTTGGGACGAAGCCGTATCAACAGCCGGTGAGAGCCCGCTGGTGCAGGAGGTGGTCGCAGATGGTCAGCCATGCCATGGCTTCCACCACGGGGACGGCGCGGGGGAGGACGCAGGCATCATGCCGCCCCTTGCCGCGCAGTTCGACTTCCTGATGTCTGTCATTGACGGTGGGTTGTGCCAGCATGAGGGTGGCGGTGGGTTTGAAGGCCAGTCGCATGTTGATGGCCTCGCCGTTGGAGATGCCGCCCTGAATGCCGCCGGAGCGGTTGGTGCGGGTGCGGACGCGTTCGCCCTCCATGTAGTATGAGTCGTTGTGCTCGCTGCCGCGTAATTGTGCGGCGGCAAAGCCGCTTCCTACCTCAAAACCCTTGCAGGCGGGGATACTCATCATGGCGTGGGCCAGGGTGGCCTCCAGCTTGTCGAATACCGGGTCACCCAGCCCGACCGGGCAATGGCGGATGGTGCAGGCGACTACGCCTCCCAGGGAATCCCCGCTGCTGCGGGCTTCGCGGATGGCGGCGGCCATGCGTTCTGCGGTGTTGCCGTCTGCTGTGCGGACGATGTTGGATTCCACTACAGCGGCAGATACTTCTTCCGGAGGAACAGGGCATGCGATGCCGTGCACCTGTTCGACCCAGCTGATGATTTCCACCCCGGGGAAGAGGGCCTGCACCACGGCCCGTGCAACGGCTCCGGCAGCCACGCGTCCGATGGTTTCGCGGGCGCTGGCGCGTCCGCCGCCGGCCCAGGCGCGGATGCCGTATTTGGCATCGTAGCAGTAATCTGCGTGGGAGGGGCGGTAGGTGTGCTGCATCTCGTCATAGGCGGAGGAGCGGTGGTCCTTGTTGCGGACGGAGAGGGCAATGGGCGTGCCCAGCGTCAGGTCGTCCAGCACGCCGCTGAGAATTTCCACGGCGTCTTCCTCCTTTCGCGGGGTGACGATGTCGCTCTGCCCCGGGCGGCGGCGATTCAGCTCCTGCTGAATCATCTCACGGGTGAGGGGGATGCGGGGCGGGCAGCCGTCTATCACGACACCGACGCCGGTGCCGTGGGATTCCCCCCAGGTGGTAATGCGGAAGTGTGTGCCGAAAGTGCTGGACATGGCTGAATGATAGCGGATAGCCTGCGGGATTGCAAGTGCGGAGTGTGTATCAGGCGCGCGCGCGGAAGAATTGCCAGTTGAGCCACCCCAGATACCCGATGATGAGGAAGTTGAACCATGAGCCGGAAATGAGACTCCACAGCGCCAGGATGCCGCAGATAGTCAGGCCGATGATGCAGACGAGACGGTCGTTTCGCAGTAATGTGGCCAGCAGTCGCCCACCGTCCAGCGGCAGGATGGGTAGCAGGTTGAAGACGCTCCACCAGAAGCAGATGAGGAAGAGAGCCATGTAGAGTTTGAAGAGGGTGAGGGAAATACCGCTGTTCATCAGGAGGTTTGCTGCTTCCGGTGATATGGAGCCCACCGGCAGAGTAAGTGATAATTGGATGCCGATGCCGATATGACCCAGTTGCAGGCCGAGCAGTGCGCCGCCGATGATGCCCAGCAGCAGGGAGGCCAGCGGGCCGGCCAGAACGGTGATAAAATAATTTAAGCGGGACGACGGGGTTCGCTCATGGCGGGTGAGACCGCCCATGCCGGCGATGATGATGGCGGCATTCCCGCCGCCGAGGCTGCGGCCGACGAGCGCATGGCCGAACTCATGCGCCAGCAGGGTGAGCATGCCGGCGGTCACAAAACACAGCACCTGAACCAGCGAATCCTTATCACTGATGCCGAAACCGCCGCCGATGATGGCCAGAACAATCCAGGACATCGGGTGGATGGTCACGGGTATGCTCCAGAGTTGAAATTGAATGCTGCCTTTGGTTGTGCCGCTGTCGTACATGAGCGTTTTTTACCCTCATTTGCGGCGCATTGCAACCTAAATTCCACTTTTTTTGAATTTTTTGTCAAAAAAAGCTTGCAAAGGAGAGTAAAAAGGAGTAATATCCCGCCGCACCCCACCGAGTGGGGAAAGCAAAATCCGGCGTAGCTCAGTGGCAGAGCGGATGACTGTTAATCATTAGGTCGTTGGTTCGACCCCAACCGCCGGAGCGTTAAAAGCCTCTCGCATAAAGATGCGGGAGGCTTTTTTTACTGGGTATGAGCGCAGAAATCGGAGTGGAGGCCATGCCACGCTTTAGGCTTGAAAAGACGGCGGTAGATTGGTATGGTGCGCGCATGGCAACTGATAAGAACATCACGATGAAGACGAACAAGGGCGATATCAACCTGACGGTGTTCGCCTCCAAAACGCCGATGACCGCCGCCAGTTTCCTGAATCTGGCTTCCAAGGGCTTCTACAATGGGCTGACTTTCCACCGCGTGATTGCTGATTTCATGATTCAGGGCGGTGACCCTCAGGGAACGGGCTGCGGCGGTCCCGGTTATCAGTTTGATGATGAGTGCCGCCCCGACCTCAAGTTCACCCGCCCGGGGCTGCTGGCCATGGCCAATGCCGGTCGCACCTGGACAGGGCAGGGGACGAATGGTTCCCAGTTCTTCATTACGCATGTGCCCACCGAATGGCTGAACGGTAAGCACACTATTTTCGGTGAGGTGAAGAGCGAGGCCGACCAGAAGGTTGTCAACAGCATCAAGCAGGGTGATAAGATTACTGCTATAGAGATACACGATGATTGCGCCGACCTCTTTGAGGAGCAGGCCCGCAACATCGAGCGCTGGAACAGCAAGCTCAAGTAAAGCATCCCTCCTATGGTCTTTGCGGTCCAGGACCTCCACATTGAGTTCGGACCCCGTGTGCTCTTCGATTCTCTGTCCTTTGTGGTGGAGCACGGGGAGCGCATTGCTTTTGCGGGGCAGAACGGTGCGGGAAAATCCACCCTCATGAAGTGTATCGTGGGGGTGCAGGAGCCGGATCATGGGCGCGTTCTGCTGCCGCGACACACTCATGTGGGCTATCTGCCGCAGGACGGTATCCATATTTCCGGGGCTGCCCTGTTGGATGAGGTGTTGGGCAGTGTGGGCAATATTGTGGAGTTGCAGCAGGCGGTGGAGGAGCTTTCTGCTGGGCTTTCCCGCCTGGAAACCTCTTCCTCGGAATACCGCGAGGCGTTGGAGGAAATCGGCAGGCTGGAGCTGATTCTTCAGGACAGGGATGCGGCTTCTCTGCGCCCGCGGGCGGAGTCTATTCTGCGGGGGCTCGGATTCAGTGAGTCTGATTTTGCGCGCGACTGCGGAGAGTTTTCCGGCGGTTGGCAGATGCGTATTGCTCTGGCGAAGCTGCTGTTGCAGGAGCCGGAGGTGTTGCTGCTGGATGAGCCGACCAACCACCTGGATTTGCAGACGCAGCGCTGGTTGGAGCAGAGCCTGCGCACCTATCGCGGAGCTATCTGCATCATCAGTCACGATATCGCTCTGCTGGACAGTCTGGTGACCCGTACCATAGCCTTCCACCATGGCAGGGCAGAGGAGTATGCCGGCAATTTCTCATTCTACCTGAAAGAGAGCAAAGCCCGCAAGGAAGTGTTGATGCGCCAGGCGAAGGCGCAGCAGCGCGAGATTGCCAAGACGCAGGAGTTCATCGACCGCTTCCGTGCGAAGGCGACCAAGGCCACGCAGGTGCAGAGCCGCATCAAGCAGTTGGAAAAAGTGGAACTTATTGAGGTGGAGGACGATGATGCCGTGATGAGTTTCCGCTTCCCGTCCCCGCCGCCCGGGGGGCATACCGTGGTGAAACTGGAAAAGGTCTCCAAGGCCTATGGCGATATACGCTTGCTGGAGAATTATGATTACACCATGGAAAAGGGAGACCGGGTGGCTATCGTGGGGGTGAATGGCTCCGGTAAGTCTACCTTTACCCGCCTGATATCCGGTACGGAGGCGGTGGATGCCGGTGCTGTGGTGCCCGGGCATCACACACAGGTGGCCTTTTTCTCCCAGACGCATGCGGATGTGCTGGACAATGAGCAGACTGTGCTGGAGTGTGTGGAGGCGGCCGCAAGCCGGGAAACCCGCCCCATGGTGCGCAATATTCTGGGTTGCTTTCTTTTCCGTGGGGATGATGTATTCAAGAAAATCGGGGTATTGTCCGGCGGTGAGCGCTCGCGTGTAGCGCTGGTATGCATGCTGCTCAAGCCTGCTAATTTCCTGATTATGGACGAACCGACCAACCACCTGGACTTCCAGAGTCAGGATGTGTTGCAGCGGGCCTTGGCAGAGTATCCCGGTTCTTACTGCATTGTGTCGCACAATCGGCAGTTCCTTGACCCCATTGTGAACAAGGTGCTGGAGTTCCGCCCCGGGCATGCTCCGCGACTGTTTTACGGTAATGTGAGCCAGTATCTGGAAACGGTCGAGGCGGAGGAGAATCGGAACAAAACTGCGGTAGTGGGGGGTACGGCAGAGCCTGTGCAGACAGCCCCGGCGAATCGCCGGGATTTGCGGCGTTTGCGGACGCTGGCGAGAGAGAAGCGCAACGCCTTGTTGCGTCCCCTGCAAAAGGAGCTCGAACAGGTAGAGGCTGATATCGCTGCGAGGGATGAGCGCAAGGATGCCATATCCGCAGAGCTGGAACTGCCGGAAAATATGAGTGATAATCAGAAGCTCATGGAGCTGACGCAGGAGTATCAGCGCCTGGAGCGGGAGAATGATACCCTTTTTACCCGCTGGGAAGAAATATCCGTGGAAATGGAGCGCGTGACGGCGGCTCTGGAAGAGGAATTCGGCCACCTGGATTGAATAAGTTGCCGAATTGCCCGCTTTTTAGCGCTTTAAGAGTGATTTTTGTGTCATAATATCAATTTATTTCTTGCGGGTAATGATATTTGTGCTATATATCATGCCACGCATTTCGCCAAACACTTGACAAAATGCGTAATGGGTGGAGTATCGTCTCATTTTTTCATATATCATGTCTACCAGCAAAAAAGATTCCCCGAAGACGGCAAAGAAGCCGACTCCGAAATCTGCCGCCAAGGCAGCCCCGAAGAAAAAGCCCGCAGAAGCCGTAGTGACCGAAGAACCAACGGTAGAAGTTGCACCGACTGCAACGCCGGAGAAAACGAAAGCCCCGGCACCTGCGAAAAAGGCAACAGCTCAGGCAGCGAAAAAGCCCTCGAAAACGAAGCCGACACCTGCAAAAACACCTGCGGTTGAAGCTCCCAGGCAGGAGGCTAAGAAGACCGCAGCGAAGAAAGAAGAGCCGCTGCCGGAACCTGTGCAGGAGGATGATTACGATGAGCTCAAGCCCAAGAAAAAGCGCAAGGGTTCATTTAATCCCCGTGTGACGGCACAGCAGCTGCAGGATTTCTTCTCTGATGACGCTACGCTGAAAACGGCCTTCAAGTCGCTGCTGGCCATTGCCAAGAAAAATAATGGCTATGTGACGGACTCTGATATTGCGGATTCTCTGCCGCCGGATGCTGCGGAGGATGACGATCAGGCGCGCCTGTTTGAGCATCTGCATGAGATAGGTGTGGAGGTGCGCGATGATTCCTTTGTGCTCACCCGCCTGGAAGTTTCCGGTGAGGCCATCAAACGCTCCGGCGGCAAGCTGGTGAATACCCCGGAGGTGCAGGAGAAAATCAAGGACCTCATCCGATTGGCTCAGGAGCAGGGATACCTCACCTACGACGATATCAACGACGTGCTGCCGCATGATATCATCAAGCCGGAGGACTATGAGGAAATCATGGAGCGCCTGCGCGGTATGCAGTTTGATATCATCGATGCCTCTGACGTGGACTCGTACAGCGAGCGCCAGCGTATGTCCGATACCGGGGAAGAGGACGAGACGGAGAAGATGGAGGCCAAGCTGGATATTCTGGATGACCCGGTGCGCATGTACCTCAAGCAGATGGGTCTCAAGGAGCTGCTTTCCCGACAGAAAGAAGTGGAGATTTCCCGCCGCATCGACCAGGCAGAGAAGAATATTCAGGAGAATCTGCACCGATTCGGTCTTGCTGCTGTGTTCTATTGCGATACGGCCAACAAGGTGATGATGAATCAGGAGCGTTTCGACCGCGTGGTGGCAGACAAGAATATCGACCGCCGTGAGAAATACCTCAAGGAGCTCACGCTGCTCATCACCCGCGTGCTGGATATGCACGATGATGCCCGTGCGGCATACATGCGGCTCAACTCTGCCCGTCGCCGCAAGAAGTCCGTGGCGGCTGCGCAGAAAGAGTTTGAGGAGCTGCGTGATAAGCTCTCCGGATTCTACAGTGATTTCTCTTTCAAGAGCAAGGTGTATGAGGATTTTGTGGGGCGGCTGCGCGAAATCCGCCAGCGTGTGATGAAGCTGCTGCGCCAGCGGGATGCTGACCCGGAGGACGATAGCTGCCGTGATGCGCTCAAGGAAATTGAGATGCAGCTCTGGATGCCTGTTGCGCAGTTCCTGGATCACTATAAAATCATGCGCCAGAGCGTCAAGGATGCCCAGGATGCCAAGCGCGAGATGATTGAGTCCAACCTGCGTCTCGTGATTTCCATTGCGAAGAAATACACCAACCGCGGCCTTGCGTTCCTGGATTTGATTCAGGAGGGTAACATGGGGCTCATGAAGGCGGTGGAGAAGTTCGAATACCGCCGTGGTTACAAGTTCTCCACCTATGCCACGTGGTGGATTCGCCAGGCCATTACGCGCTCCATTGCCGACCAGGCGCGCACCATTCGCATCCCGGTGCACATGATTGAGACGATTAACAAGCTCATGCGTGTGCAGAAGAAGCTGGTGCAGGATTTAGGACGTGAGCCAACGCCGGATGAAATTTCCGCCGAATGCGGCATGCCGGTGGAGAAGGTGCGCAGTGTGCTCAAGATGGCACAGCAGCCCATTTCCATGCAGCAGCCCGTCGGTGATTCGGACGATACGTCGTTCGGCGACTTCCTGGAGGACAAGAGTGCCGAAAATCCCATGGATGGTGCTTCCTACAACTCGTTGCGCGACAAGATTGGCGACGTGCTCAACACGCTCAACCCCCGCGAGCGTGCCGTCATTGAACAGCGCTTCGGCCTGCGTGACGGTACCCCCCGAACCCTGGAGGAAGTGGGCCGCCAGTTCAACGTGACCCGCGAGCGTATCCGCCAGATTGAAGCGAAAGCGCTGCGCAAGCTTCGTCATCCTACGCGCATCAGCAAGATACGCGGCTACCTGCCGGATTCTGCGGAGAATTAACCGCAACTTTCCGTCAGATGCTATTCGGGCGGTGTTTCCGGTATGGGGAGACACCGCCCGAGCTGTTGTAGTGAGCGGGGGATTTTTTTGTCAGAATGTACTTTTATGAGTGACTTTTGATAGGGGATTTGCTAATATGTCCGTACTCGCTTATGAAAGGCTCCTACACTCGTACTGTACTCTTTTCCGTTGTAGCATCTGCGGCTCTCTCTCTCTCTCCGCAGGTGTGGGCTCAGGATGCAGATGCTCAGTCATTTGCGGTGTCGCAGAGTGCGCGCCGAACCATGGCGCTGCGGGATGCAATGCAACAAGTGCAGGAGGCGCGCGATGCCTATGTGGCCAAGCGCTACACCGATGCCGTGGAGCATTATCGCAATGCGCTGGCTGTGCTGCCCGTTGCTCCGGAGACTGAAAAACAGCAGCGCTTCATCAAGGATAGCCTCTCTGATGCCCTGATTGCAAGAGCCATGGATTACCGCGCCGTTGGTCGCTATGATGAGGCCATCAGCTTCCTGAAGGAAGCCGTGCAGCTTTCCCCCGACAACAAGCGCGCCCGCAAGGAACTGGTGCAGACGCAGGACCCTGTGCGCCATAACCCGGCGCTTACCCCGGAGCATGTGGCTGATGTGGAGGAAGTGAGCCGCCGCCTGACGCTCGGATACGGTTATCTGGATTTGGGGAAATATGATGAGGCCGAGGCCACCTTTAACGAGGTGTTGAAGCTCGACCCCTACAACAGCGCTGCCCGCCGCGGTCAGGAGGCTGCCTCCCGCCGCCGAATGGAGTACCATAAGTCTTCCTACAATGAACTCCGCGCCCGCCGTCTGGCAGAGGTGGATGCCACATGGGAAGAAAAGGTTCCCGCAGAGTTGGCAGATAGTCTTTCTGTATCCGGTGCTGATACATCTGTTGACGGTGGTGTGGAGCAGACGGAGGCAGAGGCACGTATTGCAGAGGCGCTCAAGGAGATGCGCCTGGCGCAGATTAGTTTTGAGGATGCTTCCATCATGGATGTCGTTGAAGCCCTCCAGGGGCAGATTCGGCGTGTTGAGGCCGCAGGGATGCCCGCAGGCCGCCACATCAACATCAGCCCGAACTTTGGTATAAAGGGCTCTGCCGGTTTTGAGCAGATTATGTCCCGCCGCATCAACCTCACGCTGGCGGATGTATCCGTAGCAGATGTGCTGGATGTGCTGGTGCGCCAGCTGGGGATTTCCTACTACATCACCCCCATTGGTGTTGAGTTGAGCTATTCCGGACGCGATTTCGGGCCGATGACCGAGCGCGTCTATACGGTGGCTCCGCATTTCTTCGATATGGACAGCGAAGAGGGCGGCGAGGATGAGGACGATTTCGATGGAGAAGGTGGCGGTAGCCGTATGGTGGTGAAGCGTGTCAACCCTGTGGTGGCGCTCAAGGCCATGGGTATATCGTTCCCGGAGGGTTCCCGTGCCCGATATGATGCAGCCAATCGGCATCTGTTTGTCTACAATACGGTGCATAATCTGGATGAGATAGGCGAGCTCATCAGCACCCCGATAAGTGAGGTGCAGCGCGCGGTTGTCCTCAACGTCATGGCGGTGGAAGTTGAGGAAACGGACTTGAACGAGTTGGGCTTTGAATGGCTGCTTAACTTCAGCCTGAACGATGCCGGCACGCTCTATGGCGGCGGCGGTACGCAGCAGGCGGTTTCTGCTGCAACCGGTTTGCCGGTGATGGATGCGGGCATTTCTACCATAGGTTCTTCCACCAACACGTCCATGACTGCCGGACTGCGCTCAGATGTACGAGCCATTTCCTCCAATAATATGGACAATCTCATTGCCAACGGTAGTGCCTATCAGTACGGTATTGCCAAAGGCGGCGGTTCCAAGGCACCCGGCATCTTCTCGCTGCGCGGCGTATGGGATGCCGGCGACCTGACGATGATTATGCGAGGTCTGGCACAGAAGAAAGGTGCAGATGTGCTGTTCAACCCGCGTCTGGTGTTCACCCCCGGCATGGAAGAGCAGGTGACCTTCACCAACGTGCGCGAAATGTTCTATCCGGAGACCTATTCCGAGCCGCAGATATCCTCCATGAGCATGAATTTCGGCAGGAAGGAGAACGTGTCCGGGAATGATGATTATAACAGGGGGTATGCGACGGTTGCCGTCGGTTCGCATCCGGATGAGTTTACCCGTTTCGGTATGAACGAGGACACCGTGGGTGGTATCGGCACTATTGTACAGGTGCATAGCGCGGAAGTGTTGCCTGACGATAGTGTGACTATTGCCTTGACGGTGACGATGAATGATTTTGAAGGCTTCATCAACTGGGGCTCTCCTATAGAATCCTACCAGTGGATTCCTGGTGGTGCCAAGGGGGTGCAGAAGATAACCCTGTCGGACAACCTTATCCTCAAGCCTGTATTCAAGCGCCGCATGGAAAATACCAAGATAACGGTAGCTCCCGGTTCTGTGCTGGTGATGGGTGGTTTGCAGGAGGCACGCAAAGTTCGTTTTGAAGATAAATTACCCGTTCTTGGGGATTTGCCTCTGGTGGGCAGGCTGTTCCGATCGGAAGGCGAGGAAGAATCCCGCAAGGCATTCCTGCTGTTTGCCCGGGTAGATTTGGTAGACCCCACAGGTCGGAATACGACAACCGGTCAGCGCCCCACTGCTGCCGATTAATATAAAGGAAAGAGATACATGGCAAAAAACGACGATAAGTACGATAGCGAGGACGAGAGTCAGACTCAGGTGCGTGATATTATCCGCCGGATTAACGAAGAAAAACCCTCACAGGCCAAAAGACGGGAAGTTGTTGTCAGGCCGGATGGTACAAAGGTTATCCGTGTGACGAAGAAGCGCCGGGTGATGATGACGGAGAAAGATATCCGCAAGCGTAGCCGCAAGCATTTGGTTGCTTTTATCTCTATTGCGTTCTTAGCGTTGTGTGTCGTATCCGCTTTCTTCTTCTATCGGATGGCCGTCATGAGCGGCGAGAGTTATCTGCAGTCGCGTGTAGATGAGTTCAGGAAAGCCTGGGGAGCGGAGTCTGTCCGGGTGGTAGGCACCGGTATCAGCGGAACAACGCTGCATATCAGCTCGATAGTGGCAGAGTTTCCGGATGATTGCCTGCTGGAGCAGGTGGAGCTCCACGACTTGTCTGCTGAACTGAGCGCGGAGTCATTTTTCCGTGAAATTGCTCAGTCCGGTGTGCTGAAAATCAAGCGAGCCAATTTTATTCTGAGGCCGGAGGCCAGGCAGATGCAGATGCCTGTGCTTAATGGAAAACCCGTGTGGAAGTTTGATCGCATGGAGTGCGATGACTTCTCCGTCAGCTGGGGCAGAGGGGAATTCTCCCGGTTGCAGCTCAGGAATGGCAAAGCTCACCTTTATTATCCGCGAAGCGGGCGCGATAATTGCGTGATATCCTGCGCCCAGGGTACTCTGATGGTAAAGAACTGGCAGACGATATACCTGACGGAAACGAAGGTTCACCTTTCACCGATCGGCATAGAGGATTTGTACATCTCGGGGTCTGTTGAAATGCCGACGGATGAGACGCAGCAACCGCGCAGCTCGCTTGCGATGAGGCATCGTATTGCGAATGGTGAGCCGCTGGATGGTGCTCTCCAACTGCGCGCAGTAAACATGCCGTTTGCTGATTTTACCGGTGGGCGGTTTGAAACTTTCTTCACGGCACGTACCTCCAATCGCAAATCGGATGAGTTGCCTTCCCGCGTGGCTTTTACGGAGGCCGGCCCCGTGTTTTCCGGTGATTTTGAGTTGGAAAAAATCATGGTGACGTCATTCCCGGCTATTACGGCTATGCTGGAGCATATAGAACCCCTGAAGCGCCGCCAATATCTGCCGCCTACGGTGGAAATGGGTACGGTCAGGCTGATGACTGAGGGGGAGGATGTGTCTCTGGAGTTGTCTGAAAACCGCGTAGTCACCCGTGATTCTCTGGCGCTGAAAGGCAAGATTACCATTAATGCCGCCAATGAGCTCTCCGGTACGCTGACGTACGGATTGCCCGGGATTCTGACCCGTGCGGAATACACAGACGGTGCTCCTGATCCTATTTTTGAGAACAAGGGTGAGTGGACCTGGTTGCCTACTGTGCTGAGAGGGTTTGCCAATCAGCCTGATGATAATATGGCCGATATTGAGGCCCTGGCGGTAGAGGCGCGTAAATCCCGCCCGGAGCGGTTGAAATTTGACACGCTGGACGTGAACAAACTCAGTGAGCAGATGAAGCTGCAAGATTTGGATGGCGGCGAGCCCTCAAAGAAACCGGGGCTGGAAGATGTGGGGGCAGATCCCTTTGCTGAGCCGTCAGATAATCCTTTTGAACCTCTTTCCCCGTTTTGATAGCATTTCATTGCCATGAGTACCAGAAATCACGAGTTGCGTTCCAAATGGTGGTCTCGTCCGTTGGGGCATATCATCTGGTTTTTTATAAGCTCTATCTGCTTTACGCTGCGGAAGCGTGTGGTCTGTTGCGATGAGACAGAAACGGCAAAACCAATGGGTAGCAAGCCGGTCATTGTATCGCTCTGGCATAACCGAACTTTTGTTCCCTGTTATTTCTACAAATATGTACTCAAGGGAACGGTTCAGATGAGCATGCTGACCAGCGCCAGCAAGGACGGCGCTATGCTTGCCACCGTGGCAGAGGACTATGGCATGCGTGCTGTTCGCGGTTCCAGCGGCAGACGCGGAGTGGCCGGTTTCCTGGATATGGTGAAAGAACTCAAGTCCGGGTACAGCATGTGTATTACCCCGGATGGCCCCAAGGGACCTCGCTACCGCTGCCATCCCGGTGTTATTAAGCTGGCAGCCGTCAGCGGTTTGCCTATCATCCCGCTGGGTATTGATATTCCCCATTGCTGGCGCATCAACAAGGCGTGGGATGGATTTGTGATACCGAAGCCCTTTTCCAAAGTGACCATTCGCTGGGGAGAGCCTCTGTATATCCCCCAGAATGTGACGGACGAACAGATTAAGGAATACTGCACCCGTCTGGATGGAATGATGGCATACGGCCGCCCGGATTTTGAACCTATAGAAGATACAAAGAAATGACACCCACTCTGATAGATGGTAAGAAGGTGGCGGCTGATGTGCGCGCCCGTCTGGTGAAGGAAATCGAAGAGTTGAAGGCCGCCGGGCACACACCCGGTCTGGCCGTAGTGCTGGTGGGCGAGGACCCCGCCTCTCAGGTCTACGTTGGTTCCAAGGTGAAGGCCTGTGCGGAGCTGGGTATCTATTCTCAGAAATGGGCTCTTCCGGCAGAGACGACTCAGGAGGAGCTGGTGCAGCTCATTCACCGGCTGAATGCCGATGACCGCATTCACGGTATTCTGGTGCAGAGCCCGCCCCCGCCTCACATTGATGAGGAAGCCGTTATTCTCAATATTGACCCGCGTAAGGATGTGGATGGCTTCCACCCTGCCAACGTGGCCAAGCTGGTGCTGGAGGATGAGACCGGCTTTGTGCCGTGTACCCCTCTGGGGTGCATGGAGCTGCTGGCCGCCTATGGTATCCCCACTGCGGGTAAGCATGCTGTTGTGATTGGCCGCAGCATGATTGTGGGCAAGCCCATGGCCAACCTGCTCATCAGCAAGAAGGCTAACGCCACCGTCACCATTGCGCATTCTCGCACGGCTGATTTGCCCGGTCTGTGCCGCACGGCAGATATCCTTGTGGCGGCCGTTGGTCGCCCGGAGATGGTGAAGTCCGATTATGTGAAACCCGGCGCTGTGGTGCTGGATGTGGGTATCAACCGTATCGAGGATGCCACGCGGCCCCGTGGCTATCGTATCGTGGGAGATGTGGATTTTGAGGCTGTGAAGGACTCCTGCAGCGCCATTACTCCCGTGCCCGGCGGTGTGGGTCCCATGACGATTGCCATGCTCATGGCCAATACCGTGAAAGCCTGCCGCCAGCAGGTTGCGAAATAAATAATCCTTGTACTTCTTTAATACAAAACCGGGCATCCCCTTCATGGAGATGCCCGGTTGAAATTTGAGGTGTGTGCTCAGTCTGTATGGCGCACACGGGAACGGGGGGAGAGAACGATGGGGATACCCTCTGCGTTGATACGGGAGCGGATGGTGTTGCGCAGGAACTGGGCATAGCTGTCTGCCAGCAGGCGCTTGTCGTTCACGAAAAGAACATAGGTCGGTACCGGGATAGTGGTGTATTTCTCGTTCACAGCCGCGGTGGCGTAGAAGAGCTTGAGCCGCTTTTTGAGCGTGCGGTGCTGCCCGGGTGGGTTTACCTCCATGGCGCGCTGGAGCAGGCGGTTGAGCTCCCCGGTGCCCGGCATGTTCAGCGAGCATTTCTGTACGCGCGCCAGCGCCTTGAAGATGTGTTCCAGCCCTCGTCCTTCCTTGGCGGAGACAATGACCACCGGGGCGTAGTCCAGGAAAAAGAGGTTCTCTTTCACATGTTCCTTGGCGGCTTCCTTGCGGGCAGAAAGCGGGGCATCCGGGCAGTACAGGTCGAACTTGTTGACCACCACAATGCAGGGCTTGCATTCCTGGGCGATGATGGAGCCGATGCGCCGGTCCTGCTGGGTGACGCCGACGGAGAGGTCGATGACCAGCAGGCAGATATCGGAGCGGCGGATGGCCTTCTCGCTGCGCATGGCAGAGAATACCTCCACGGAGGTGTCCCGCTTGGAGCGGGGACGCATCCCGGCGGTATCAATCAGCACATAGTTTTTATCGCCGTGGGTGTAGGGGATGTCGATGGCATCACGCGTGGTGCCGGCTACATCGGAAACGATGGTGCGCTTATCTTGCAGGATGGCGTTGACCAGTGAGGATTTGCCGGCATTCGGGCGGCCGACGATAGCCATGCGGATGGGGGAGTCGGCGGTCACTTCTTCGCGGTCGGGCTCTTCTTCCGGGGTGGCTGTGGGGTCTGCCTCTGCCTGCATGGGGCTGGCACCCAGTTCCTTGAGTCTGCGGTTCAATTTGGTGGCCAGTTCGTGGAAGCCACGCCCGTGTGCAGCGGAGGTGAACACGTAGTCCGTGAAGCCCAGCTCAGTGAACTCGCCCAGGTTGAGCTCCTGCTTGTCCGTATCAGCCTTGTTGAGCACCAGCAGCACGGGGATATCGCTCTTGTGCAGCATGGTGGCGATGTTTTTGTCGATGGGGGTCAGGTGGTCGCGGCAGTCGCAGACGAACATGATGAGGTCTGCGGCATTGAGGGCGATATCTGCCTCTCTTGCCACTTGGGCGGCAAAGCCGTCATCCAGCGTGGAGCCGATACCGCCGGTATCCACCAGCAGGGCTTCGTAATCCGTGATGCGGCAGGGTGCGCTGAGACGGTCGCGGGTGACACCGGGTTGGTCATGCACGATGGCGATGCGCCGACCGACCATGCGGTTGAAGATGGCGGATTTGCCCACGTTGGGGCGGCCTACGATGGCAACTGTTGGAACAGACATGGTGAATGATGAATGTGCTTGTGGTTATTGCGGACGCTCCGACACGCGGCGCATGCCTTCTTCTCCGGGCTTGGGCTTGACGTAGGGAATGAGCCCCACGACCTGCACACCGCGTCCGGTGCTGATGAGGTCAACGGGACCGCCCGTGCGGCGGTACACCTTGCGCTGGGCACACTTGCCGTTGGTATCCATGATGGAGTAGGTGTAAAACTCAGCAGAGGATTGGCAGAGCACGTGCATGTTCTGCGCGGCATCCAGCAGGACGCGTGGTTGCATGAAGTTCAGGTAACGCCCCAGATAGCAGGCACCGACGATACGCTTCGTATCGGCATCCCGCACCTGACCGAACAGGCTGTCCTGATTGTCAATGCGGGCAAGCCGCAGGCTGGTGCGCAGGCGTTTGCCGCGAGCCTGAATATTGAAAGCGCGCACTTCGCCGCCGTTCGTCATGATGAAAAGTGCCCTGTTGGAGCTGTAGGTGGTTTGGCCGTCCGGCATGCGGATGGTGGCCACACACCAGTAGGAACCATCGGTCTGCAGGCGATAGAACTCGCCCAGTTCTACCTGAAAAGCACGGGTGGAACCGGGCGTCAGTTTCAGATTCGGGAAACGAGGGCTGGCAATCGGTGCAATGGGGCCATCCTGCCCGCGATGCCCGACCATGAAGTTGAGCCAGGGCCGCCCGGGTACATTGGTCAGCGAGATGGTGGCATCGGTGTGATTGACTACGGTGAGCTTGAGCGCCACGCTTTCGCCCACGATGAAATCACGCCGGATGGGCTGCAGCCGCAGTTCTACCTGAGCCGCAGCAGGCATGACTGTCAGCAGGCAGCTCAGCACGATAATCAGTTTGATGATGTATTTCATAATGATATGGTTGGGGGGTATGGTGTATTAAGAAGTGGGAAAAATGAGGCGAAAACCGATGCGGGGCAAGCGCATGCCGATATCACCTGCCGGACAGGGACGCGCCTCTGCCGCCATGTCGATGAGCAGGGGGGTATCTTCCGGGTACAGCCCGAGCGGGTTCTCTCCGGTGGTCGTGGCAGACCATTCCAGCAGGGGGGAGTGGCCGCCGTTCTGTTGAGCTGCCTGAAGTTGGGCTGCATCCGGCAGACCTGCACCGCCGCCGATGTAACGGGCATAGGCGAGTGCATCCCAGTAGTTGACATGCGTCATGGGCGCTTGCTTGCCGTTTTCCGTTTGCTCGGCAGCTGCGTAGATTTGCTCCCACTCATCCGGTATATGGTCAGCATAGTCGCTCGGCACATCTTTGTTGATGGCGAGGCGTTGCTCTTCCGGCATTTCTTCCAGCGCCAGCAGGAATTGTTCATATTCTGCAATGCTGACCGGCTGCAGCATGATGCGCTGGGTGATGCCATGGCGTTTGCAGGCCAGGAAGCCTTCATGGGCTGCCGGTAAGACTACCTGCTCTCCCATGGGGAAGAGGAGCCCGACTGCCCCCAATCCGCAGACGGTCAGGATAGCAGCGGCAGATAGCCCGATGACTCTTGTGACGGTTCGTTTGGTGCGGTGGAGTTTGCGGCGGGAGCGAGCCTCGTGTAATTGTACGGGGGCTTCTGGCTGTGCCACGGTCATCCCTTCCATCTGTTGCCGGATGGTGAGACAGGTCTCGCGGAATGTTGCCCAATCCACCGGGCTGCCGTCTTCATGTCCGTCTGTGAGCCATTGCAGAATGCTCATGATGCGGTGCTCCCCGTCCACGCCCACGGGGCGCATGGGGGCGATGGCAGATGCCAGCGCACGGCGGAGGGCGGTGGGGGATGCCTCCTCGTGAGCCAGCGGGGAGAGGAAGCGCACAACGTTGTCGGCATTCAGATATATTTCAGCCGGGCTCAGCGCACCGGCGTGCAGCGAAGATGCCTCGCAGAGTGCATACAGTTCTGCGGCGGCTTCAATGATACGGCAGACTTGAGGAGCAGTCAGCATGTGACCCAGCAGTTGCAGGTCGGACAGGGAATAACCGGAAGGCCGTTCCTGAGCCAGAAACCATATCCCGTCCGCTCGCAGTGATTCGGCTACACGGGCTACGTGCGGTAGTTCTTCCGTGGCGGCGCACGTGCGAGCCCGATTGAGGAATGCTGCTTCCCGCTCGCGCTCCGTACCGGGGCGCAGGAGCTGAAGCACAACCGCGCGGCTGACTCTGGCCTGTGTGGCTTCATACTGCTCCGCTTCCTCATTCGCTGATAGGAATCGCGTGAGGGTATAGCCGCCCAGATTGTGCGGGAGCTGGGGGAAAAGCGGGGTCATTCACTGAAATTGGGTAACAAGTCGTCTGTATAATCGGAGACCGGGGTGGCTTCTTCGGGGATGAGCCCGTCATCCGGGAACAGCCCGTGAATCTGTTCCTGCTGTCGGGGTGCATGGCGGCGGCTGTTGAGCCGTTGTTCCTGCAGGATGAGAGCCGAGGGGGAACTGATGCAATCCAGTGGTTCGCCCTTGTAGTACAGCTTGGCGGTGAACCCGTAGTATTTCAGGTCGCCATACGCATCCATTTCCTCCTGCGAGAGCGGGGGGATGGAATAGCTCACCAGCAGTTGCTCCTCCCAGTCTTTCCAGGTAGGTGTCTCATTCTGCCAGACCCATTTCGGTTCTGCCAGACGTGAAAACTCAATCTTGCGCCCGTTTACCAGGTCAAAGAACTGGACGGAAAGGTAAATATCATCGGCATTGATGCTTTCCCCGGGCGCAAGCAGAATGGGCAGCAACAGCTGAACCTGCTCGCCGGTTTCGGCATCGTAGGTGTGATTGACCTGATGCGGTCCGAAGGAGAGTTTGCCGCGCAGGGCTCCACCCTGTTCGAAGCCAAAGGTGAGACGGCGGGCTGCCCGCCGGAAATACACGCCGGCGTTGTTGCGCATGGCAAAGACTCGGGTATAAAAATCGCGGGCCTTGAGCGGGTTTTGCAGCTTATCATAGGTCAACCCGGAATAGTACAGTATGGCGGGGTGTTCCGGCGCCAGCAGCCCTGCTTCCTCCAGAGAGAGGATGGCGAGCTTCATATCCCCGGCGGTAATGGCTGCAACTGCTTTCTGTAACAGACGGTCTACCTCTTCCCGGTCGTCTTCATTCAGCCCGGACAGCGGGTCAGTGGCGTTTTCTACCTGCTGAGGTTCGCTTTCTCTCGTGATAGTCAGTCCGCTGTCCGTCTCTTGCATCAGGATGGTATCCACGTCTCGCGGTCGCAGGGGCGGCGCATCCTCCTCCTCCTGTGGTGTGGGGCTCTGCGTGCCGGATGCGTTGATGCCCACGGAGCCCCGGTTGAGATGCTCTTCTGAGAAGGTGCGGGCTTCGATGACGGCCAGCTGAGCCTGAGAGACGGCCATAGCCTGCTCATTGGCCAGTTCCAGTCGCCGGGAGAGGCCGATTCCCAGCACAGCCAGCTCTACACCTATGACGGATAAAAGGATGTTGACGGCTAAGCGGCGCGAAATCAGGGCAAAAGCCACACGCCTGCTGCGGCGGCGAAGCCACGGCAGCAGCAGATGAAGCTGTTGCAGTTGCTGCAACGCTGCGCGTAGGTCAGGTCTCTTCATATTCCAGAACTTCACCCTGATAGCGGGCCAGCAGGGCTTTCATGAACACGTCGGCCGGTTCTCCCTTTTTCGGGTCAAAGCCGCCGTAGGTCATGCCGTCAAGGCGAACCTTTCTGCCATTTACGGTGGCATAGGCTATTCCCTTGAACCCTTTGCCCCACTGGCGTAAATCCAGACGGGTAATATCGGCGATGCTGAATGTCAGCCCGGCGGCAGTAACGGTGTCACCCCGCAGCGCCATGACCCGGCGGGCAGTACGAATCACCAGGAAGAGCAGTGCTGCCGAAATCGCCATGCAGACTCCGCCTGCATACCATTGCTCGCGGATGGCGGCTTCATCATAGGGATGGTCAGCCGGTTGGGAGGGGTATTTCATGCGGGCGGTATAGGCAAGCCAGCAGTCATTCCAGCTTTTGGCCATGGCTTGGAAGTTGTATGTTTCAGGTGGGCAGGTGCGTGCAGCTTCACAGTTTGCGGGAAGCGGGTAGATATGCTCGTCATCCGCTGCTGCCGGCTCTTCGTTTACGGTGCGGGTTTCAATCAGCGGTGAGCTGCGCCGTTCCGTCTCCCAGTTATCGGAACGATAGCTTGTGGTGGCCTTGTCTCCCAGTTGGGCGAATGCCCGGTAGCTGTAGTATACCTCGTTGGCTTTGCGGTAACCGATGGCAGCGTCGTAGAAGAAATATATTCCGAAACCGAGGAATGCTGCCAGAACGATACCGAAGCGTATGAACGTATCGAGGGTGGGTCTGCAAATGATGTCGTTGTTTGCCATGTGTGCGGGATTCTATCATATTTTACGGTTGAATGCCACCATAAATTGTTGCTGTATTTACCAAAAGGCGCAATAAAGACTTGCTAAGCGGGGTGAATCCTGATAGTCTCACGCCCGTGAGGGCAATTGTGCAGTTGCTGTTGCTACTGGTGGGGTGCGGCCTGGCTTTTGGTCAGGACGCGGCTCCGCTGCCGCTTAATCCTGACCCACTGGCTGAGGATATGGCATCGTATTCTCCGTTCATGGATGATGATTTTGCTGAAGAGGTGGGAGCTGAGGAAACGGAACATAAGCCGGATTCACGCATGGTTGTTTCTCGTGACCAGACCCGGGTGGCCATTCTGGGGTATCACAATTTCAGCAAGACGGCCCCGGTGACGGATATGCTCATGCGGACGAGCGATTTTCGTAAGCAGATGGAGTACATACGGGATGCCGGGTTGACGGTCATCAGTATGCCGGAGTTTCTGGAGTGGCGCTTCGGCACACGTGAGCTGCCGGCTCGCTGTGTGCTCATCACGCTGGATGATGGTTGGAAGAGTGTTTACACGGAGGCGTATCCCATTCTGCATGAATTCGGCTATCCCTTTCACCTTTTTCTCTATACGCAGTTCCTGAGCGGACGCGGGGATAGTATGTCTCCGGCGATGATTCGGGAGATGCAGCAGAACGGGGCCACCATAGGCAGCCATTCCACCAGCCACGCTTATCCCCGAGCCTGGAAAGCCGCCGCCGCCAAGGGAGCGGAAGCCGAGGCGGAGATGATAGAGCGGGAAATAGGTGCAACTTTTCCCAAGCTTTCAGGCTTATTCGGCCCCATTGATACGTACTGTTACCCGGGTGGCTACCATACCCCGGCCATGGAGGAACGCCTGCCCGGATACGGCTGCAAGGCTGCCTTTACCGTGATTCCCGGTAAGGTAACCGTCACGGAAAATCCTCTCCAGATTCGCCGGTACATGATTTTCGGCAACAATCATTCCATTTTCCGCCGCGCGATGGATTTTCGCATCACGCAGCTTGGTACTGCTGCGGTGACGGGGGCTGCTCCCGGCACTCTGCCCACCTCCACGCCGCCGCCGCCATTCCCTGTCCACCCCGGGGTGAACGAGACTGTTCCCTGCGATTTCGGTCCCATTTCCGTTGATATGAGCCGGATGGCCGGAGTGGATTTCTCAACTGTTCACATGGCTGTGAGCGGTTTCGGACGCGTTCCTGCCCGGGTAGACAGGAATACGCGCACCGTACAGTGGACTCCCCCTGTGCGCATCTATATGCCCAATATTTCCGTTCATGTGACGTGGAAAAGTACGGACGGCACCGCCCACAAGGCAGAGTGGTCGTTCTGTATTGACCCGTACGCAACGGTTCAACAATGACATCATTTAAAATGGATCAGGAAGAAATCAAGACTGATGCCCCGGTGAAGCCGGCCAAGACGCGCGCTCCCCGCAAGAGCTCGCGCAGCAAGGCTCCCGCTGCGGCACCCGAAGGAGATGCCGGCGTTCCTGCCGCCTCCCCCGCTCCCGAAAAAGTGAGCAAGCCCCGCGCCCCGCGTCGTAAGAAAGAGACACCGAAGGAAGCTCCGGTAGCGGCAGATGCACCATCTGCTCCTGTCGTTGAGTCACCGGCTCCG
The DNA here is from genome assembly GCA_015061985.1 of Akkermansiaceae bacterium. Lineage (GTDB taxonomy): Bacteria > Verrucomicrobiota > Verrucomicrobiia > Verrucomicrobiales > Akkermansiaceae > Akkermansia. The sequence continues at coordinate 37,546 of SUVN01000008.1, read as the reverse complement.
CAGGAAACGCCCCGCCCGGAGCGCCGTCAGAAGAAGAATAATAAAGACTCCAAACCGGCACAGGAAGCAGCTGCGCCTGCTCCTGAGCCCCGGCCGGTTGCAGAGCAGAAGGCTCCCGCTCCGCGTGAGGAAATGGATATACCTGAGCCCCCCGCAGAGTTCCGTAAGCCCGACCCTGTGCCCGGATTTGCCATGCCTGAGGTAGTGGGCGGTAATGAGGGCGGCGGTAACAGCCGCCGCAAGCGCCGTCGGAATCGCAACCGTAATCGAGAGGATAACAATCGCGACCAACAGCAGGGGCAGAATGCACCCAAGGTTGACCCGGACGAGCTCAATCGCCGTGCCTGGAAAATCTTTTTGGGCGAAGTGACGGAGGAGGGCCTTGCGCTCATGGATGACCGCACTGCTGCAGAAGCATCCCGCCGCGCGTTCAAGGTGGCAGAGATTTTCCTGCTGGAGGCTGCCCGACATCGCCCGGCGCCGGCATCCCCTGCTGAGTCTGAGGCTGCTGAGCCTTCTGCAGAAACGCAGGAATCGGCAGAGTAAAGAGGCGCTGTCAGCCATTTTCAGCCCGCTGCGTTTTTGCAGCGGGTTTTTTTGCGACCTGAGAAGTGAGGGCTTGAAACGTGAACCTTAACATGATACGATATGCAGATATGAGAAAGGCCCTCTGCTTGTGTTTTCTGTTTGTTGCTCTGGCTTGTGCAGCTGTTGCGCAGGATTCTGCTTCGTCTAAAACCGAACAAATCGTGGGTGGTTTGTTGGATTTTGGCTCGGCCATCATGAAACAGCGTGCGGAAAAGAAACAAGCGCAACAGCAACCGCCTGTTGATGAGGCTACTGCTGCATCTGAAACGCAGGAGGCCAATACGATGGCAAAGTTGGGTAAATCCGTAGGGGTGCTGGTGCAGGGGATGACGGATCCTGCCTACCTGGCAAAGCAGCTTGGCGCTGTGCTGAAGGAAACAACAGAGCTCACCCTGCGCGATTACCTGAACCGCTACAAGGATGAGGGTAAGGAATACGCCCGTGAGCTGGCCAATATCATTACCGAAAAAATCGTGAATCACGAAAAGGTGTCCACGGTGCTGGATTCTGTTCGCATGCTCTGCTGGGGAGTTGTGATTTATCTGACCATCATCAGCATGTTGATTTTTGCCATGCTGTGGCGGATGAAGAGCATCAATGACCGCGTGCTCCGCGCCATAGAGGAGCTGAAAAACGCGAAATAAAGAACACCTGGTGCCGCTTGGGCGCTCAGGTGTTCGGAAAATCGCGGGCAAGTGGGGGGCTTATTGCACGAGCCCGGCCAGCAGCTTGTTGTGGATGCCGCCGAATCCACCGTTGCTCATCACCAGCAGTACATCGCCGGGGTGAACATGGGTCACCACGTGTGCCACGATTTCATCCACGGATTCACCCAGATGGCATTCTGTGCCGGCTTTGGTGATTTCCTCGCAGAGCAGCTGTTCGTCCAGCTGCTCCTCCGGCTTGAGCTTCTTGTGGTTTTCCACGCGGGCCACCACGGCGAAGTCCGCTTCTGCGAGGGAGGCTGCCAGCTCATGCTGGAAGAGATTGCGGATGGTGGTGTTGCTGCGCGGTTCGAAGAGTACCCAGAGACGGCTCTTCGGGAATCGCTGGCGAAGGCCGGCAATGGCCTGAGAAATGGCGGTGGGGTGGTGGGCAAAGTCATCGACCACGGTTACGCCGTTCACGGTGCCACGCACCTCCTGGCGGCGTGCTACGCCCTCAAAGGCGTTGAGAGCATCGCTGATTTGCTCTGCATTCAGCCCGGCGATGCGGGCGGCACAGGCGGCCATGGCGGCGTTGCGGATGTTGAAATCACCAATCATGGGCACATTCAGCGTGACCCCGTTGAGGGCGTACGGGGTGTCTTCTGCCGTGGTCAGGGTGAAGGAGGAGCCGTCTGTGCGGTGCGCGATGTTGCCGATGCGTACATCTGCGTTCTCGCTCATGCCCACACTCACGATGTTGACCGTGCGAAGCTGCGCTGCGGCCGACTCGCGCACGGCGGCGCAGTTCGGACAATCGGCATTGATGAAGACCAGCCCGTTGGAGGGAACCACGCGCAGTAAGCGCTCAAAGGAAAGCTTGATTTCATCCACGTTGGCGTAGATGTCGGCATGGTCCATCTCAATGTTGTTGATGATGACCACCTCCGGCAGGTAGTGCAGGAACTTGGAGCGCTTGTCGAAGAACGAGGTGTCGTATTCATCCCCCTCCAGCACGCAGAAATCGGAATCGGTGAAACGGCCGCCGCGTCCCAGATTGCGGGCGATACCGCCAATCATGAAGCTGGGGTTCAGACCGTTGGCCTCCATCATCCAGGCCAGCATGGAGGTGGTGGTGGTTTTGCCATGGGTGCCGGTGATCACAAAGTTGCGCCGCCCCCAGAGGAAGAACTCCTTCATGGTTTCCGGCAGGCTCATGTAGCGAAGGCGGCGGTTCAGTACGGCTTCCACCTCGATATTGCCGCGGCTCATGGCATTGCCGATGACAATGAGCTCCGCATCATCCGGAATGTTGGAGGGCTTGTAGCCCTGGAAAATCTGAATGCCCTCACTCTCCAGAAAGGTGGACATGGGCGGGTAGACGTTGGCATCGGTTCCGGTGACCACAAAGCCTTTGCGAGCCATGGCAGAGGCAACAGCCCCCATTGCAGTACCGCATATTCCGAGGAAATGAACGTGTTTCATGTATGTTCTGGTGGAGTGAAGAGAGCTAAGAGGTTATATCATCTCGCTTCATTTGGCAAGTGTTTTTTATGTTTGCTTTTCAATACGCTCCGTAAGTTGGACCTATATCTGTGTCGGCTTGATTTCTGTTTTATGAATTGATGACATACTTTAATATTGAGGCGCGCGCGTACGCGCGTATAATGGGCGGCACTTATGAGTGATAACACAACGCCCCCGGAGGATGCTGAAAAGCTTTCGACCGGGGCTCAGCAGGAGTACGGCGCCGCCCAGATTGATAAGCTGGAGGGTCTGGAGGCCGTGCGTAAGCGTCCGGGTATGTACATTGGTGACCCGGATGAACGTGGTTTGCATCATTGCGTGTTTGAGGTGCTGGATAACTCCATCGATGAGCATCTGGCCGGATATTGCAGCAAAATCATCATCCAGATACACGAGGGCGGTACCATCTCCGTGATAGACAACGGTCGCGGTATCCCGGTGGATATGCACCCCAAGTTCGGCATTCCCGCCGTGGAGCTGGTGCTCACCAACCTGCACGCCGGCGGTAAGTTCGGCCAGGGTGCCTACAAGTATTCCGGCGGTCTGCACGGTGTGGGTGCCAAGTGTGTGAACGCGCTTTCCGACTTCTTCAAGGCTGAGGTGCGCCGCGACGGTAAGCGCCACGTCATCACTTTTGAGCGCGGCAAGACGGTGGAGAAGCTGCATGTGACCGGTTCCTGCCCGGAATCGCAGACCGGCACGGCCATCACCTTCCTGCCGGATCCGACCATCTTTACGGATACCACGGAGTTCAAGTTCGACCTGCTGGCTCGCCGTCTGCGCGAGCTTGCCTTCCTGAATCCCGGTCTTGTCATCGAACTGACAGATGAGCGCAGCGGGCAGGAGCGCACGGAGACGTTCTATTACAAGGACGGTATCAAGGAGTTCGTGAAGCAGCTGGGCGAGAATAAGACCCTCATTACCGCTGAGCCCATTGTCATGAGCGGTGTGCGCCACATTGAGGTGGAGTACGACGGCAAGACCATGGAGGATGATGTCATCGTGGACGTGGTGATGCAGTACAACGACAGCGACCGCTACCAGATTCAGTGCTACGCCAACTCTATCTTCAACGCGGACGGCGGTACGCACCTTTCCGGCTTCCGCAGCTCGCTCACCCGCGCCATCAACAACTACGCCAAGAGCAACAACCTGCTGAAGGATAAAGACCCCAGCCTGAACGGCGATGACGTGCGTGAAGGTCTCGTGGCGGTCATCTCCGTGAAGATGCCCAACCCGCGTTTCTCCTCCCAGACCAAGGACAAGCTGGTGAACACGGAGATTGAAGGCGTGGTCAGCAGTGTGGTGTATGAGGAGCTCAAGGAATACTTTGAGGAGAACCCCGCCGTGGCCAAGGTCATCATCGACCGCTGCCTCATTGCCTCCCGCGCCCGAGAGGCCGCTCGTAAGGCGCGCGAAAGTGTGCGCAAGAGTGCCATGACCGTGGGCGGCGGTCTGCCCGGCAAACTGGCAGACTGCTCCAACCGCGACCCGCAGAAGTGCGAGCTCTTCATTGTGGAGGGTGACTCTGCAGGCGGTTCCGCCAAGACAGCTCGTGACCGCCGTACGCAGGCTATTCTGCCGCTGCGCGGTAAGATTCTCAACGTGGAAAAAGCCCGTCTGGATCGTGCGCTGGGCAGTGAGACCATTCAGAACATCATCACCGCCATTGGTGCCGGTATTGGTGATGGGGAAGGGGAGGGCTCCTTTGACCTGTCGAAGGTGCGCTACCACAAGATTATTCTGATGGCTGATGCCGACGTGGACGGTGCGCATATCTGCACGCTGCTGCTCACGCTCTTCTGCCGCCACATGCCGCAACTGGTGCGTGCGGGCTATCTCTACATTGCCCAGCCGCCGCTCTACCGCGTCATTCACCGCAAGGTGGAGCAGTATGTGCAGGACGAGGTATCGCTGAACCGCAAGCTCATTTCTCTGGGTGCCGGGGATGTGACCCTGCGCACGCCGGACGGCAGCCAAACCTATGATGCCGATACGCTCATGGGTATTCTGGAGACGCTCATTTCCCTGCAGAAGTATGAGGGCAGCGTGGCCAGCCACGGCGGTGATTTCCGCGACCTGCTGCGCCACCGTGCCGCCACCGGCAATTTCCCGCAGTATCTGGTGAAGGTACGCTGCGGCAATGATGAGGAGGTGCAGTATTTTGCCGATATGGAGAGCCTGACGGCGTTCTCTGATGAGAACCGCGACCTCTTCCTCTTCGGTGAGCCGAGCGAGGAGGAGCTGGCTGCCAATCCGCTGCCGGTGCGTGAGGGTCCCAGCCGCCGTGCCCTGCTGCACGAGCTGCACGAGGCCAAGGCTATCACCCGCGTGCTGACGCGTCTGGAGGAGCTGGGTATTGCCGCTGATAAGCTGTTGAGCGATGATGCCCCGGTCTTCGAACTGGTGGAAAATTCCCGCAACGTGGTGACTGCCATCAACTACGTGCCGGATATCCTGACCAAGGTGCTGGAAATCGGCGGTCGCAGCGTGAGCATCACCCGATTCAAAGGTCTGGGTGAAATGAACGCCAAGGACCTGTACGACACCACCATGGACCCGGAGAAGCGCGAGCTGCTGCGCGTGCGTCTGGATGATGACAACGCCGTGCAGGCAGATAAGATGTTCACCATCCTCATGGGTGATTTGGTGGAGCCCCGCCGCCGCTTCATTGAGGATAATGCCCTCAACGTCCGTAACCTCGATGTGTAACCCCCAACCCTTTTTACCTGAATTATGAGTGAAACAAGAATTCGCCCGGTAGACGTGGCAGAGGAGGTTTCCCGCAGCTTCCTGGACTACTCCATGTCGGTCATTATCTCTCGCGCCCTGCCGGATGCGCGTGACGGTCTCAAACCCTCCCAGCGCCGCGTGCTCTATGCCATGCATGAGCTGGGGCTGGTGCCCTCCAAGGGGACGGTCAAGTGCGGTCGTATCGTGGGTGACACCATCGGTAAATACCACCCGCACGGTGATGCCTCTGCCTACGGCACACTGGTGAACATGGCGCAGTCCTGGTACATGCGCGATGTGCTGGTGCTGGGGCAGGGTAACTTCGGTTCGCCGGAAGGTGACCCGCCCGCTGCCTACCGATACACGGAGGCCAAGCTGAGCCACCTGGGACTTTCCCTGATGGATGACCTGGACAAGGACACGGTGGATTTCCAGCCGAACTATGATAACAGTACCACGGAGCCCGTGGTGTTCCCCTCCGCCTTCCCGAACCTGCTGGTGAACGGCGGGCAGGGTATTGCCGTGGGTATGGCCACCAACATGGCTCCGCACAACCTCGGTGAGGTGGTGGACGGTGTCTGTGCCTACATTGATAATCCCCATATCACCAGTGAGCAGCTGCGTGCCTATATCAAGGGGCCGGACTTCCCCACGGGCGGCTACGTGCTGGGTTACAAGGGCATTGACAGCTACTTCCGCACCGGGCGCGGCAGTGTCCGCATGCGCGGCAAGATTGAGGTGGTCACCAATGAGAACGGCCGCGAGTTCCTCCACATCTCGGACGTGCCTTACGGGGTGAACCGCGCCGTGCTGCAGGAGCGCATTGCAGAGCTGGTGCGTGATAAGGTTATCACGGATATTGCCGGCATGCGCGACCTGACGGACTACATCGAGATTGAGCTGAAGCGCGATGCCCGGCCGCAGGTGGTCATCAACCAGCTCTACAAGCTCACCAGTCTGGACACCTCCTTTGCCGTGAACATGCTGGCCATTCATGAGGGACGCCCGAAGGTGCTGACCATGAAGGATGCCATCAACTTCTACGTGGAGCACCGCCGAGAGGTGATTGTGCGCCGCACGAAGTACCTGCTGCGCAAGGCGGAGGACCGCGCAGAGGTGCTGGAAGCTTACCTGATTGCCCTGGCCAATCTGGATGAGTTCATCCGCATCATCCGCGATTCCAGGAACCGTGAGGATGCCCGTAACCGCCTGATGGCTTTCCGCTTCCCGGTGGCACTGGCCAAGGGATTGGGCATTCTCATCCACAGCCAGCCCTCCGTGCAGGGGGATGACTACGTGTTCACGGAGCGCCAGGTGAACGCCATCCTTGAGCTGCGCCTTTACCAGCTCACTGCTCTGGAAAACGACAAGATTTCCGATGAGTACAAGAAGCTGCTGGAACTGATTGAGGATTATCTGGACATTCTGGCCAACGAGGCCCGCGTGCTGGGTATTGTGAAAGATGAGCTGCGTGCCATCAAGGAGAAGTACGCCACGCCGCGCATGACCCACATCATCCCGTTTGAGGGTGATATGGCCATTGAGGACCTCATCCCCAATGATTCCATGATTGTGACCATCACCCACAGCGGTTACATCAAGCGCACCAATTCGGATGAATACCGCCTGCAGGCCCGCGGCGGCAAGGGAATCAAGGCTGCCACCACCAAGAGCAAGAAGGATGCCAACGACTACGTGGAGCACCTGTTTGCCGCACAGAATCATGACTATATCATGTTCTTCACCAACACCGGGCGTGTGTACGTGGAGCGCGTGTATGAGATTGATGAGGCTGCCCGCAGCGCCCAGGGACGCTCCATCAAGAACCTGCTGGACCTGCAGGCAGAGGAACGCATTGCCGCTATCCTGCGTCTGGAGCGCCGCGTGAGCGAGGATGGTAAGGATATCACCTTTGCCGAGGATTCCGGCAACGTGGTCTTTGCCACGAAGGACGGCACCGTCAAGAAGACGGCTCTCAACGACTTCGTGAACTATCGCAAGGCCGGTATCATCGCCATCAACCTGGAGGAAGGGAACTCGCTGGTCAACGCCATGCTCACCACCGGGGAGCAGGATGTGGTCATCGTGACCCACAACGGCATGAGCATCCGCTTCAGCGAGAGCGACATGCGCACCCAGGGCCGCAACACCATCGGTGTGCGCGGTATCAAGCTGCGTGAGGGTGACTACGTGGTGGCGCTGGCCGTGGTGCCGAATGATGAGGAGACTCTCCTCGTGGTTTCGGAGAACGGCCTGGGCAAGCGCACCAAGTTTGCCGAGTACCGCCTGCAGAGCCGCGGTGGTATCGGTATCAAGACCATGAACTGCACGGACAAGACCGGCCTGGTTGTCTCCGCCACCACGGTGACGGATGAGGACGAGCTGATGATTATGACCAACGGCGGGCAGTCCGTCCGCATGAAGGTCAACACCGTCCGTGAGACCGGCCGCGCCACTCAGGGCGTGAAGCTCATCACCCTCAACGATAAGGAAACCATTCAGGAAATCACCCTCGTCATCCCCGATGATGATGAGGAGGAGTCCGAAACGGAATCTGATGCGGCGGGCGAGACAGAAGCTCTTTCCCAAGAAACGCCGGAATAAAGAACACACCATTCACTCATTTGTTCTCCTCCCCCTTCCTCTCTCTATCTCCGAGGGGAAGGGGGAATTTGTGTCGGAATGACTTCGGATAGTGCGATGAGTGTTGAGAAAAGATGCTGATTGCAGGTTACGAGGGGCAAAATTCTTGACAAAATACGGTATTTGCTTTAGTCTGTATACAAGCTTAAAGGGGTGGTGTGGTCTATTGCGAATGGAAAAACAATGGAATCATTTCGCTCTGAAAGAACATCGAACATATACCGGCATGTCCTCCTCTAATCTCTCTGCAATAATCGATCAGTTCAGCAGTTGCCATATTTTGTGTATTGGTGATGTGATGCTGGATCAGTTTGTGTATGGAAAAGTTTCTCGTATTTCGCCGGAGGCACCTGTTCCCGTGATTCGCGAAAGAACGGAAAAGATGACGCTGGGTGGTGCCGGTAATGTGGTGGCCAATCTCCGCTCGCTGTCCTGTCGTACCAGTTTTCTGGGTGCCGTGGGGCAGGATGAGAACGCACAGAAGGTTCGTGATTATTTAAACGGGTTGGGGTTGGAGAATGTTTATCTTCAGAATATAACGGATTATATTACCACCATCAAGACTCGTTATGTGGCGGGGGGGCATCATCTGCTGCGCGTGGATCGTGAAATGCCGCTGCATATAGCTGATGAAGAACTTTCTGAGATGCTGGAACAGGTGGAAAATCTGGTGCAGAAAGTGGATTTGGTCTTGCTGTCGGATTACGGTAAAGGGCTTTTTGATGAGCGTTTTACGCCTGCCGTCGTTAAGTTGTGCCGTCAATATGGCAAACCGGTGATTGTGGATCCCAAGCGCTTTGATTATACCATTTATCGCGGTGTGACTTTGGTGAAGCCCAATCTGAAAGAATTTTCCGGTGCTGTTGGGCGTACATTTGATGCTAAATCACCAGATTTTGCTGCCGAGTTGTCTGCTGCCGGGCGTGCGCTGTGCGGGAAGTATGAGGTGGAGAATCTGTTGGTGACCCTGAGTGAACACGGCATGATTTACATCCCATCCGCTTCCGAGAAGAATCATCGTTGGATTCCCACGGAAGCTCGCGATGTGTATGATGTGGTGGGGGCGGGTGATACGACGCTTGCCACGCTTGGTGCTGCCATGGCTACGGGCGCGGACTTCGATAAATGCATGCGCATTGCCAATGCCGCAGCAGGCGTGGTGGTGTCCAAGTTCGGTACTGCCTGTGTGACCTGTCGCGAACTCAAGGAAAAATTATCCTTGCGGAAGGAAGCCGGTGTGGTTACCTTGAAGGAAGCCGTTGAGATTGCTGAATCTCTGAAGGCGCAGGGTAAGCTCGTTGGCTTTACCAACGGTTGTTTTGATATCCTTCATCCCGGTCACATCCAATCATTTGCCAAGGCTCGGGCTTTGTGCGACGTTCTTTTTGTAGGCTTGAACAGCGATGAATCCATACGTCGTCTCAAAGGACCGAGCCGCCCGATTAACAACCAGACCGACCGCGCCACGATGGTGACCGCCCTTGCATCGGTGGATTATGTGATAGTTTTTGACGAGGATTCGCCGTTGCCGCTGTTGGAAAAGCTGCGGCCCGATGTCATTGCCAAGGAAGGTTACGCCATGGATAACTGGCGCAGCGGCCGCTTTGTGGAATCCTACGGCGGTCAGGCGGTCATCTTGCCGCGGGTGGAGGGATGCTCCACAACCGGAATAATAGAAAAATTAGGAAAATAGTATGAGTAAGGAATGGATACAGTCAGAGTTGGCTGCTGTAGCTTCATATATGGGAGAGCTGGCAAAGCAGGCCTCCATCATTGAACAGATTGCTGATTGCTGCGCACATTCACTAAAGAATGGCGGTAAGATTATGTTTTGTGGTAACGGTGGTTCAGCGGCGGATTCTCAGCATCTGGCGGCCGAGTTAGTTGGACGGTATAAAATGGAACGCAAGGCTCTCAATTCCGTTGCACTGACGGTTGATACCTCCATCTTGACCGCCATCGGAAATGATTACGGGTATGACGATGTGTTTCGCAGACAGGTTGAAGGCCTAGGCAGAACGGGCGACGTGTTGATTGGCCTTTCTACCAGTGGTAACAGTAAGAATGTGCTCAAGGCGTTTGAGCAGGCTGCGACCATGGGAATTACTACCGTGGCATTTACCGGAGCCGGTGGTGGTGCGATGCTGCAGAAAGCGGATATATGCCTTGCCGTGCCGGCATCCGTTACCAATCACATTCAGGAAATGCATATAACTTCCGGCCATCTGGTGTGTGAATTGGTGGAAAAGATTGTGTGTTCATAATTTCGGAGATTCGGTGATGAAAAAGGAACGTATACTGGTCATCAAGTTGGGGGCTCTGGGTGATTTCATTCTGTCGGTAAGCAGAATGTTCTGGATTAAGAAGTTGCACCCCAATGCCACTTTTACATTGATGACGGGAAGTCTCTATGTCCGAATTGCCCGTTGCATGGGCATGTTTGATTCCTACATTGTAGACAATCGCAAGAGTTACTGGAATCTGGCAGATAAGTACCGCATATGCAAAGAGGTAAAGGCCGGTGATTTCGATTGTGTATACGACTTGCAGAGTGTGCCCAGAACCCGCTCAAGATATTTCTCTGTTTTCAGGTTTTTGTGTCGCAAGCCCGTCCGTTGGATAGATACGCGTGAGTGGGACGAACGGAAGGTGATACCGCGTTGTTGCGGGCTGCCGGGGAAGGTGGAGCGGCGTGTAGTGGAGAAGGAACCGGTGGAACGCGGTCATCTGGAGTTTATGAAGGCCAATCCGGAGTTGTTGAAATTACTCCCTCATCCATATGTCCTGATGATTCCCGGTTGCTCTCCGACGCATCCGCACAAGCGTTGGCCGGCAGATAGTTATTCTGCTCTGGCAAAACGTTTGGCTGCAAAGGGAATTCACACGGTGGTGATTGGAACCAAGGCAGAAGCGGCGGAGGTGAATCGTGTAGCGGCTGCGTCTCCCATGGTGCTTAATCTGTTGGGGAAGACCGGTATTGAGGATATTCCTGATTTGGCACGCCTGGCACTTGCTTCAGTCGGAAATGATACCGGGCCGTCCCACATGGCTTCCCACACGGCTTCTCCGTTGATTGGTTTGTTTGCCGCCCGCAAGAAGCCTTGCTCGCTTAAGGGAGAAAAGACATTCAATATCATTTCCCCCGGAGCGATTGATTTGATTTCCGTTGATGAAGTGTGGGAGGCATTGTTGCCCTATATTCGTTCTCAGTTCAAATAAACTACTGTAATGATTCGGGTCAAATATATAGGTTGCGGGCGTAATGATGAAAAGTTTACGTTTGAGAGGGATGGCTGTTTGTTTATTGCGGATATTGATTGTGCAGAGTATGACTGGCTGGTGGTCTATGATGACATGCCGAAGTATCGGAACGTAGGTACTGTTCGTAATGAGACCGAAGTGTTGGCGTGCCCGGCATCACATACGATTTTTGTTTCCCAGGAGCCACCGTCCATTAAGATATATCCGCGCTGTTTTACTCGACAGTTTGGTCATGTGATAACCACCCATCTGCCGGAGACGATGCCACACCGCAATCATCATCAGGGCAAGGGGGTGTTGCATTGGATTGCTGGGTATGACCTTCAGGAAGCTTTTTCCGAACCGGATTACCCCAAGAGTAAATTGATATCCACGGTTTGTTCTGCCAAGCAGATGGAGCATACGGCTCATGGTGCTCGATACCGTCTGACACGTTATCTGGCCGACAATCTAAGCGACCTTGAGTGGTTCGGTTGGGGGGTCAAACCCTTGCCGAAGAAAGGTAAATATCTGGCATTGAATGATTACAAGTATCATATTGCTTCAGAGAACTACATCCACCCCAAGCATTGGACCGATAAGATAACGGATCCGTTGCTGGCACTATGCCTGACATTTTACGCCGGAGATCCGGAATTGGGCAAGGTGTTGCCGCCGGATAGCTTCATTCCTATACCTCTGGATAAGCCGGAGGAGGCCTTGCGTATCATTAAGGAAGCCATTGAAAATAATGAATACGAGAAACGTTTGCCGGCGATACAGGAGGCTCGGCACCTGTTGGTGACCAAGTATAATTTCTATAATCAGGTTGCGTCCGTCATTCATGAGCACGAGGCCGCAGAGCGTGAGGGCCGCATTCCTCGTGATACTGTTTTGGGTAAGAAGATAGTCGGTCGCCATGTCTTGCGCTACAACCCCGTCAATATGCTGACGGAGGCGTGGGAATTGCTGCGCTACAAGCTTTTCCTGAAGAACAGGAAGGCTTAACGTCATTTGATGAAGCATTTGCCCCCTGCAGTCGCTTGGATTGCAGGGGGCAATATCTTTTTCTGCTGATGCCCGGGGCTTATGCCGGGTCTACCCAGCGGCCGTGGTCTTTGATGAGCTGCACCAGGTGCTGCACGGCTTCTTCCTGCGGGATATTCATCACCACCGGTGTGTGTCCCACGTAGAGGTTAATCTTGTTCGGCGCCCCGCCCACGTAGCCGAAGTCGGCATCGCTCATTTCGCCGGGGCCGTTGACAATGCAGCCCATGATGGCGATTTTGACCCCCTTGAGGTGGCCGGTAGCCTCGCGGATGCGTGCGGCGGCTTCCTGGATGTTGTAATGCGTGCGGCCGCAGGACGGGCAGGAGACGTATTCGGTCTTGCTGAGACGTACGCCCGCCGCCTGAAGAATGTTGAAGCCGAGTCGGGCGGCTTTATCCGGGTCTGTCTCGCGGCGGATGAGAACGGCATTGCCGATACCGTCGCAGAGCAGGGAACCGATGTTGACACCGCCTGCCATGGGGGCGCTGAGGCTTTCTGCACCGCCGAGCGTATCCTTCAAGAGGATGCTGTGGCGGGTGGGGATGACCGCTGCCAGCAGGCGGAACGCCTGCATCACCGGCATATCCACTCCGTCCTTCACCGTGACCAGTGTGGCGGGAGCATCCTGCAGGGGGGCGATTTCTGCTGCCTGACGCGGGTCAATCTCCACAGCGGCGCAGTCCTCTGCGCTGATTTCCGGCATGAAGTCTTTCATCTGCGCCGGGTCGAGTGCCTGACAGGCAGCGGCGGGGAGAACCACGCGTACCGGTTCATTCCACCCCAGGGTGACACCGCCGCGCGTAATGACCTCTGCCTTGCGCTTGGTGTAGACAAAGGGGTCAAATGCCTGGGGCGTTTCTGCGGGTATGGGAGCGGGTGTACTCATGATACCGGGTTGGTAGGGGGCGGCCAGTTCAAAGCCGGGGGCAACCTCATAGACCGGGTCCTCCGTGAGGGAGACGCGCAGGGTGTCACCAATGCCGTCTGCCAGCAGGGAGCCGATACCCGTGGCGCTCTTGATGCGGGCATCCTCGCCCTCGCCGGCCTCTGTCACGCCCAGATGGATGGGGTAGTTCCAGTCGCTGCCGCATTCGGCCAGCCGCTTCACCAGCAGGCGGTAAGCCTGAATCATCACCTTCACATTGGAGGACTTCATAGAGAACACCAGCTGGTGGTAATTCAGCTCGCGGGCAATGCGGGCAAACTCCAGCGCGCTCTCCACCATGCCTTCCGGGGTGTCGCCGTAGCGGTTCAGGATGCGGTCGGAGAGAGAGCCGTGGTTGGCTCCCAGCCGCATGGCGCGCCCGTGTTCCTTGCAGAACAGCACCAGCGGGGTGAAGGCCTTGCGGATTTTTTCCAGCTCCTCCTCGTATTCGGAATCGGTATAATCGCGTTCCACAAACTTCTTCTTGTCCACGAAGTTGCCCGGGTTTACGCGGATTTTCTCCACCCATTTGGCGGCCTCCATGGCAGCATCCGGTTTGAAATGAATATCAGCCACCAGCGGAACCTGACACCCGGCGGCTCGCAGCTCGCGGGCAATGTTCTCCAGATTGGCGGCGTAGACCTTGGTCTGAGCGGTCAGCCGTATGATTTCGCATCCGGCATCGGCCAGGGCGAGTGCTTCGCGCACACAGCCGGCGGTATCCAGTGTATCGCTGGTCAGCATGGACTGAATGCGGATGGGATTGCTGCCGCCCAGCCCCACGTTGCCCACCGTCACCTCTCGGGTTATTCTGCGTGTGTACTGATACAAACTCGGACAATGAAGAGTGCTCATGCCCCCACTTTACTCCCCCTCAGCCTATATTTCAAGCAATAATCGGTTACAAGGCGTGTTTTACTGTTGACTTTTTTTCTGTTTAGAACTAATTTTAGAGCAGATAATATACACGTTTCCTGACTAATGAACATATTCACTCATCTTTCCCTGATTTCCGCCGGAGTGCTTCTCAGTTCTTGCGTGTACTATACACCGACCGTTCCGGACATGCCCTACGGCGAGGTGGCCAATCGGCAGTATCCGGATACCTGGGTGGTGACTCCCCCGGCGACCCCGAATCCGGCTGTTAATGCCGCTCCCGGTCTGACTCCTCTTCCCTCTTCTTTGTCCACGGGCGCGCCGATTCCGGCACCGCGTCCTACTGCGACACCTGCTGCGGCTTCCATTCCAGCCCCGGTGACACCGACCATCCCATCTCTGAAGCCTGCCACCCCGGTTTCCACCACTATTACCTCCGGAGCCAATGGAAAGCTGACTCCTACGGTGGCCAAGCCTGCGGCTCCTGCCTCTGCAGCCGCGCCCACTTCCATGGCGCAGCGTCTGGCTACAGACCCGAAGAGCATCACGAACCAGGGGCCTATCCCCGTGGCTACCAGAGTGGAGGGTGACCCCACCCGCGTGTACAATCCGCTGGATCCCAGCAAGACCATCCGTGTGGTGGACAAGAACGGCAAGCCATACCCCAGCGGCAAGGAGCTGAAGGTGCGCGGCACCAATTTCCATTTCTACGTTCCGTAAATCATGCCGGAGCTCCCATTCAGGACGGTGGCCGTATTCGGCCCGGGACTGCTGGGCGGTTCTATCGCCATGGCGGTGCATGAGCGCATGCCGGACGCAGAGCTGCGGCTCTGGGCTCGGCGGGAGCAGCCGTTGGAATTTGCGCGGGAGCAGGGCATTACCCCGCACACGGGAACCAACCCCGTGGAGATAGCGCGGGGGGCGGATCTCATCATTCTGGCTACCCCCATCGGCGTGTTTGAGGATTTGATACGCCGCATGCTGCCCGGCATCAGCAAGACCGCCGTGGTGACGGATATCGGCTCCGTGAAATCCTATGTCCACCGCACCACCGGTGAGCTGCTGGCAGACCGCCGCCGCATTTTCATCGGTTCTCATCCCATGGCCGGCACAGAGAAAAACGGCATTGAAAGCGCCTATGCCGACCTCTTGCAGGGGGCTACGGTGGCGCTGACCAATCCCCACGGCGTTGCGGAGACGGAAGTAAACCGTCTGGCCGCTTTCTGGCAGGCGCTGGGATGCTCTACATACCTTATGGACCCCCGAAATCACGACCACACTGTGGCGCGTATCTCTCACATGCCGCATATCATGGCGGCACTCACGGCGCGCTGTGCGGCCTCCGGCACGGTGCCGATGCAGGACTTGCAGCGTCTGGCCGCCTCCGGATTCCGTGATACGACCCGAGTCTGTTCCGGCCCGGTCGGCATGTGGGCAGACATCCTGTGGGAAAACGACGTGGCCATCCGCGAAACGCTTCAGGACTGTGTGCGGGATATGCACTACCTCATCGACTTGCTGGAAAATCAGGATAAAGAGGGGGTGCGTCGCTGGCTGGAAGAAGGAAAGACCGCCCGCGAGACGATACGCAGAGAACTCCCCTGAACATCAATAACCATCCGACTATCTTATGCAACTGATTGATACTGATTTGACGCTCGCTGAGCGCGAACAGGTGGAAGCTGCCATGGGTAGTGACAAAATCGTCCTCTGGGCAGGCCGCCCGGTGGCAAAGCTCTGGACTGCGGAATCCGTCGTACCTATGATTGGCGGTCTGGTGGCAGGGGGCGTTCTTTTTCTGTTTCTCTGTAATTTTTTCGGGGGTAATTGGCCGGCAGACGGAGTGTTTCTATCTCTTCTTTCCTGTGTGGTGATACCGATTTTCTGTGCCGTTCTGTGGCAGATACTGACTCCGTGGCGGCAGTTGCGCCGCCTGCGCCGCACGGCTTACCTGCTGACGCCGCAGCTGGCTTTGGTGTTGGAGCCTGCCTGGTTTGGCAAGCGAAAGTTGACCTCATACCCCGTGCTGCCCGGCATGGTGAAAGCGCGTGAGGCAGAGCCGGATGGCAGCGGTAGCCTGATTTTTGCTTACAGGGTGGTTCCCGGTAAGAACGGCAGCCGTCAGATTCCGCAGGGCTTCCTGAATATCCCCCAAGTGCAGCAGGTGACGGAAATTCTGGACTCCCTTGTGGAGGCAGAGGCTCAGGCTCCGGTAGAGCCGGCGGGAATTACTGCTCAGAAAGCCTCCGAAGGCAAGTCTGTTGTCGGGGTGGTTTTCGGGTGTGTATTTGCTCTGGTAGGGGTGGGGGTTCTGGTTTGCTCCGCCGTGGCGGCGGTGGATTCCCAGCGGATAGTGGAGGGTGGCATCACCGCGCAGGGCGAGGTTGTTTCCCTGAAGCTCGAACGGAGCAGCGGGCGCAGAGGAGGTTCCACATACCACCCTGTGTTCCGTTTTACGGCACAGGATGGTCAGGTATACCGGGTGAAACACAGTCAGGGTTCTAACCCTCCGGCCTGGAAGAAAGGCGAAAAAGTGGAGCTTATCTACCTGCCGGATAATCCGGAGAAAGCCGTACCCAACACCTTCTGGGGGAAATACGCTGTTCCATTCATTCTCGCCATCTTCGGTACAGCTTTCATCGTCATGGGCTCTTTTGTAGCCTGGCACTGTCGAAAAGGGTAGAGTTCGTTTGTTGGCATCAAATGTAAAAAAGAAAGCGCGGCTGCCCGGGAGGGCAGCCGCGCTGAAGTTTGTAACTTTCAGCTCAGCATCAGATCTGGCCGAAGAGGGTCTTACCGGCGGAGAGCAGGTCATCAGCAGCAACCTGCAGACGCTCGCAGATACCCTGCTCACCCTTCTTGAGGTAGGAGCGGGGATCGTAGACCTTCTTGTTGCCCACTTCGCCGTCCACCTTGAGCATACCATCGATGTTCTGGCACATGTGCAGGACGATGGGCTTGGAGAAAGCGTACTGGGTGTCGGTGTCGATGTTCATCTTCACCACGCCGTAGGAGATAGCCTCGCGGATGTCGCAGAGGTCGGAACCGGAGCCGCCGTGGAACACGAGGCGCATGTCGTTACCGTGCTTCTCCTTCACCACGGCCTGGCCGTCGCGCAGGATGGTGGGCTTGAGCTTCACAGCACCCGGCTTGTACACGCCGTGCACGTTGCCGAAGGTGGCGGCGAGCATGAACTCACCCACGCCGTTGAGGGTCTCGTAGGTCATGAGCATATCCTCGGGGGAGGTGTAGAGCTTCTCCTTGGGAGCGCCGCTGGTGTCAACGCCGTCTTCCTCACCGCCCACAACACCGATCTCGATTTCGAGCACGATACCCAGCTCGGCGCATTCGGCCAGCAGCTGCTTGGAGAGCTCGAGGTTCTGAGCCATCGGCAGAGCGGAGGCATCGAGCATGTGGGAGTTGAACAGGGGGCCTTTGCCCTCGGCGATGCGCTTCTTGCTCTCGGCAAGCAGGGGACGCAGGAAGCTGTCCACCTTGTCAGCCTGGCAGTGGTCGGTGTGCAGGGCGACCAGCACATCATACTTCTCCGCAAGGCGGTGTGTGGCCTCGGCCAGCACGATAGCGCCGATGGCGGAATCCTTCACGGCTGTGCCGGAAGCGAACTGACCGCCGCCCAGGGAAACCTGGATGATACCATCGGACTTGGCCTCAGCAAAAGCCTTGAGAGCGCCGTTAATCACTTCGATGGTGGTGACGTTGACGGCGGGATAGGCATAGCCCTTCTCCTTGGCCGTATCGAGCATCTTGATGTACTGTTCTTGTGTAGGTACAGGCATGGTACTTGATGTTGTTGGTTAATATGAGATTATTTGTTGGTTGCGCACGCGCGGTGCGCACCGTGCACGGGCGTTATTCTAGCGCAAAAATGACCAATCGTCAATCGTCAATTTGCCGAAGTATCAATAAAAAACTCCCGGGTTGCAGCGCAACCGGGAGCGAAATGGAAAAAGGATACGGGGGATAGGACTCGAACCTACGACCTCCACCATGTCAAGGTGTTGCTCTACCAACTGAGCTACCTCCGCATTAGTGGGATGGGCAGGGATGGATTCGAACCATCGAAAGCAAACGCTAGCAGATTTACAGTCTGCCCCCTTTGACCGCTCGGGAACCTACCCACTTGTTTTGCAGGCCGCTGATGCGGCGTGCGGCGAGACTTTACACGATTTTTTCGGCTATTGCAAGTCTTTTTTTAAATTTTCTGCAATTTTTTCGCGTTATAGTTGCGGATGGTGGGGATGAGGAAGAGAATACCCAGCAGAATAACGCCGAAAGAGAGGTACTGTCCCTGGGTGATACCGTGCCAGACATCGGCATCCGGTTCCTTGAAGCATTCGGAGCCGATGCGAGCGGCGGCATACAGGAAACAGAACAGAGAGCAGAAAATGCCGGCAGGGGCTTCTTTCCATTTCAGACGCAGGGTCATGAGGACGATGAAGATGATGAGTCCCTCGCCTGCGGCCTCGAAGAGCTGGGAGGGATAGCGCGGGTTGAGGAATTGCCCCAGGGCTTCGCGCACGGGTTCGTTCTCGCGGCAGAGTTGCAGCATGGCATCATAGAATCCCTGGCGGGGCAGGGGGGCGCCGGCGGCTTGTTCCATGGCCTGAACGGCGGCGAGTTGTTGTTCGAGGGGGAGGGAGGCCATCTCCATGGGGAATTTCATGGCAATGGGATTATCAGCGGTCGTGATGCGGCCGTAGAGCTCTCCGTTGATGAAGTTGGCGATGCGGCCGAAGCAGATGCCGATAGGGGCGACGATAGCCAGCCCGTCCACCAACGCCGGAATGCTGTGCCTGTGCTTCCGGGCATACCATATCCCCACCAGCAGGACGGCCAGAATGCCGCCGTGGGAGGCCATGCCGCCTTCCCATACCCGCAGTACCCAAAACGGGTCGGCACACAGCCCGCTCCATCCCTCGCGCGGGAGCCAGTAGAAGAAAAATTCGCCGAGTCGACCACCCATCAGGACACCGAAAATGCACACGGCGGTGATGAAGTCACCCAGCTTGTCCGGTTCCACGCAGTACAGCTTCTTTTTGGAAAGCTGCAGCAGGACCAGATATCCCAGTACGAAGCCGGCTACGTATGCCAGGCCGTACCAGCGAAGTGCCAGCGGAGTGCCGGGTATTTCCACAAGAATGGGATCCAGATGATGGATGTAGGTGGCTAATGCGTTCATGGTCGCGTTGCTATATATCATATCCGGCAGGTGTCTCACAAGGCAAAAGTCTGGCTGCGGCTGCCTTTTACGCAGGGATGCGCGGTGTTGTTTCAAAAAAAATGGCTGTAAGTCAAGTTTCTTCTCGCCAAACGGGAGAGGATTGTGTATAAGTATAGACGCATCTGATATTTTTTACCATGATTAAGAAGCTTTTTACCTCTCTGTTGGTGGCGGCGCTGTGCAGTCTGCCTGTGGTGAGTGCTCAGTCTGCGGAATCCGTGCGCGTTTCGCTCAAGAAAGGACTGTCTGCCGGTGACATGGAAGTGACTCGCGTGATGCCTCCCGGCACAACCGGTGCTTTCTACAATTCCAAGGATGTGAAGCCGCTCAAGGGTGAGCACATGTATGCCTGGCATGTGGTGCGTATTCCGCTGCAGGTAGCCGCTCGTGCCAGCTCGGATAAGCCCATGTTTGTGGATGAGCTGGAGGTGAAGGTGCATGTGGTGATGATGGGTGGCAAGGGTGCTGATAAGCCGCTTCTGCTGACGAAGGATATCACTTACGTCGATATCCCCCTGGAGCCCACTGCCAATGATGACGGTACGGTGGTGAACGTGGGTGTATTCCTGTCGCCGACGGACGCCATGCGTATCTGCGGCCCGGATGTGAAGAATCCGGAGCTTGCCAAGCGACTGGGTGCCGTGGCTGTGACGGCTAAGTTCAAGGGCAGCTCCTGCAACAATACCTCTGCCAATCCCGGTCTGGTGATTGCTCGTGACCTTAAGGATAAACTGACGGGTTCCTGGTGGAAGAAAGAGGATGCCGATAATGCCGGCGTTACGCTGAAGAGCATTGCCGAGACTCCCTTTGCTCCCTACTACAGCCCTGTATTCCCGGCCACGCGTCCCATGTACGGTGAGTCCTTCTCCCCCGCCGCTGCCGGTATCTCTGCCCTGGGCACGACGACAATGCCGGGTGGCTCTTCCACCGGTGTTGATACTTCATCCGGTTCCGTTGATTCCACGACGGATACATCGGCTGACACGCCGACTGAAACGACCGAGGATACTACTTCTTCTACCGGCGGTAAGAAGAAGAAAGGCAAGAAAGGTAAGCGTAATCGCTGATTTCTGCCTGCGGCAACCTTGGGAAACTCTCTTCAACTGAATTAACTGAAAAAAGGTATTTATGGCTGAATATAAGACAACGGTGGCCTTGGAAATAGGCGCGCAGAGCGTCACCA
Source organism: Akkermansiaceae bacterium (assembly GCA_015061985.1). GTDB lineage: Bacteria > Verrucomicrobiota > Verrucomicrobiia > Verrucomicrobiales > Akkermansiaceae > Akkermansia. The sequence goes on along the minus strand of SUVN01000008.1, from coordinate 16,895 downwards.
TGGCTGTCTTCACTCCGGCCGGACGTGGCTTTGCGCTCTCGCGCTACGCCCGCAGGGATATCCTTCTCGACCCGGTCGAGGAGGGTATGCGTATGGACTATGTGAGCAATGCCATCGGTGAGATGGTGGCAGAGCTGAAGGTAAAGGGAAGCGATGTGCGCAACGTTGTCTCCGGACAGCAGGTATTCATGCGTTTCATCAAGCTGCCGGCTATTGATGTGGAGGACATCGCTGAGCAGGTAGAGATGGAAGCGCAGCAGCACATTCCGTTCCCGATGGAGGATATCATATACTCCTATCAGGAGCTGGCTGACCGCGATGACGGTGAGCGCGAAGTGCTCCTGGTGGCCATCAAGAAGGATGTGCTTGACAATCTCAACACGCAGGTGGAGGGTAACAGCCTTCGCACGGTGGCTGTGGACTGCTCCATTACCTCGCTCTTCAATGCTTTCTGTGCCAGCTATCCGGAGGAAACAGAGCCGGTGATGCTGCTGGATATCGGTGCCAAGACCACGGATATCATCTTTGCGGAGGATGGCCGTTTCTTCACCCGTTCCGTGACGGCAGCCGGTGCCTTTGTGACCAACAGTATTGCACGTGAGTACGGCCTCAGCTTCCGCGATGCTGAGAAGCTCAAGCTGGAGAACGGTGTCGTGTCTCTCGGTAACGGCCATACGGACGATATGGATGCGGATGATGCCGCTCTGGCAACGACGATTCGCAATGCCATGAGTCGTCTCAGCTCCGAAGTGCAGCGCACCGTGAATCATTACCGCGCCCAGTATCAGGGAACGCCTCCCACCAAGGCCTATATCTGCGGTGGTGGCGCACGTCTGGCATACACGCTGGAGTTCCTGCAGTCCACGCTCAATATTCCGGTCGAATACTTCAACCCGCTGCAGGCATTCAGCATCGGTTCCAAGGTGGATGAGGAAGCTTTGGATCAGGATGCCATTTGCCTCGGAGCTGTGGCCGGTGCGGCTGTTTCCGCAGCCAAGGTAGGTCAGTTCAATATCGACCTCGTGCCCACCAGCGTGGGTAAGGATCGTGCGGAGAAAGCGCTGCTGCCCAAGGTGGCTGTGGCCGGTCTGCTGGCGCTTGCCGGTGCCGGGTTCTTTGCTTACACGGCCAATGATGCCGCAGCCAAGGCAGAGCGTATCCTTGCCAAGGCAGCCCCGGCAGATGAGCGTGTGGCTCGTCTCAGCAGCCAGATTGAATCCATGCAGTCCAAGTATGCGGCAGAGGTGAAGAAGCTCAAGGAGTATTCCGAGCTGTACAGCTCCCGCTATGCCTATGCGGATGTGCTCAAGCAGCTTTCTGCCAAGAGTGCTTCCATCAAGTTCTGGGTGTCAGAGATTGCCCCCCTCATCAACTATGATGTGGACAATACCTCGCTGGTGAATGCCACTGATGTGAAGGGCGTGAAGCTTATCGACATGAATCGCAGCCGCAGCGGCAACAAGGAGTCTTCCATCAACAAGGCTCCCGATCCCGCAGGCGGTAAAAAGAGCAAGGGAGAGCCCATGGTGACGGCTATTTACGTGAGCGGTTTCACCATCAAGACCCCCGGTGATACCCGCAGCATGAATCATCGTCAGGCTATTTATGACCTGGTGGCTCATAATTTCGATGAACGCAGCGCGGATTCTCTCTTCGCCTACGAGAACTCCAAGGTGCAGAGCAACCTTAACCACTACTTCCAGTTCCTCGATGCCAAGGCCTTGAAGAAAGAAAAGATGGACTATGTGGAGAAGTTCATGATGGTGATGCCGCTCAAGACGCCCATTGCCATTCCCGAGCTTGCCGGCGGCGATCGCAAATAACCTTTAACCATACTTTTTCAACAATGAATATCAGTGAAAATAAGCGTGTGGTGGCTCTCTCTGCCGTGTTCGCAATCGCGTTCGGAGGTATTGTCTACTATGGCTTTGGTAAAACTCAGGAATACGCTGCCACGCAGAACAGCCTGCGCGAAATCAGCGAGCGTTTTGAGGGATACGAATCCGCACAGTTCGCCCCCACTCAGGCCACGCTGAAGGAGCTTCAGAAAGCTGTGGATGAGGTCAAGGCCGTGAATAAAGAGATGCAGGAAGACCTCAATCGCTATGCGTCCTATTGTTTTGGTGATGGTAAGCAGATTTCTGCTCAGGATTTCCAGAATCAACTGCGTGCCGCCATTTCCAAAATCGGTCAACTGGGTGCCTCCAAGGGAGTGACCGTCGGTGATCCGGCTGCTGACCTGGGCTTCGGTGCATTCAAGAATGCCGCTCCCGTGCAGGATGATGTGCCTTTCCGCAGCTTCCAGCTCAAGGCCGTGGAGCGTGTGGCAGAGCATATCATCAACTCCGGAGCCACCGTGGTGCTGGATAAGGTGTATTGCGCGCCGCTTCCTCCGGAAGCCGCTGAGGCCGCCAAGCCGAACAGCCGCAAGGCCAAGCCCCAGTTCCCCCTCTCTTTCGAGGTGGCCATGGAAGTGAAACGCGGTGCCCTGCCGAATATCGTCAACTCCATCGTGGCAGATAAGGACTTCATGCTGACCATCACCGGTGTTGCCGGTAAAGGCTTGGAGACACTGCCGCTTATTGATGATTATGTTGCTCCTGGTGCACCCTCCTCACAGGGTGAGGATGTGGGCGCTGCCTCCTCTGCCAATCCGGCTGAGAATTCCTCCCGCGTGGTGGCAGTTCGTAAGACAGGCAACCCGGATGAAACGGCTCGTGTGCATCTTAATATCCAGGTGCTTTATTTCAACCCCGCCAAGACTAAGTAACATTTTAACCTGATTTCTGAAACATGGCTGATAATTCAAATCCCGGCAAGCAGGCGCTCATGATTGGTGCCGTTCTCGGTATTGCAGCGGCTGCGTACGGCGGTTACTTCATGAGCACCGCCGAGACGCAGGTTCCCGGCACTTCCGTAAGCGACGGCAAGAAAGACTCCGGTCTGACGGCTGAGGCCGTTGCTCTGCGTGACAGCGTCAAGCAGGATCGCACAGTGAAGGACTGTGCTCCCGAGGGCGCTGTTATCAACGGTAAGCCCCGCTTGGCTCCGATGCTTTTCACGACGGAACTCTGGCAGATTACGGTAGACAGCGCCAAGAAAACAACGATTATCGACATCTACGACCCGAAGGCAGCCAACATCCACCAGGATGTCCCGAACAGCTGGTTCCTGGCTAATGGTTTGTCGGATGTTCTCGGTCGCTCGGATGCGCTTTCTCTGGATAGTGACTCCGATGGCTTCACAAACGCCGATGAGTTTGCCGCCAAGACGAAGCCCACCGATGCCGCCAGCTATCCTGCTCTTGTGCAGCAGGGGGCTGCGCCTCGCATGGAGGTGGTGAAGGTGGAGACCGCCCGTGCGTTCATTGCGGTGGATAACATGTTTGCCTCGGAACCCAATCCGGCCTCCGTGGGGCTTCGCGTGTTTGCCAAGTCGTCGGACACGTCACCCATTTGCAAGAAGACACTCAAGCCCGGTGAATCCTTTGGTCTGACCAAGGAAGGGCCGCAGACCCGCTTCACTGTTGTCGGTTTCGAGAAGAAGGATTTCCCGGATTTCACCGGTGCCATGTCTCCTGAGAATGTAGTGCGCGTTCGTGATAACGAAACCGCCGCTGCTGACAAGGAGTTCGTGATTCGCGCCGGCAAGTCCACTTCTCCCAAAGAGAAGGGAACCCCCAACGAGAAGGGACGCCAGATTAATGATACCACGGCAACGCTGCGCGTGACCGCCGGCTCTGCTCTCGGTAAGCCGGAAGGTACCATGAAAGTGCAGCTCTACAGCTCGTTCGACATCCCCGGCGGTAATTCATCCGGTGAAAAAATGTCGGCCACGCTGGAGACGGTGGATGCCTCCGGTAGCGTCAATATCCGCCTGAATGGGGCTGAAAGTCCCATCAATGTGCCGGTGGCTTCCAAAAAATAACTGAAAAAATCCATTTCTTTCAAAAAAAAGAGACATAAACCTTGGAAAAATAAAAAGCAGACTTTACAAAGGAAAAGATTTCTGTCATAAATATAGCATTACCATGAACCACGCACCTCTCATTAACTCCAAACGTTTGTTGGCATTGATGGCTGTTGCTGCATCCTGTCCGTTTGTACAGGCCAGCACGGTTGGCTATCTTCGCACGACATCGGCAGTGGCTCCGTCCAATGCACAGCCCGCTGTGCAGCAGACCGTGCAGCCTGTCGCTCCTGCTCCCGCCGTTGCTCCTGAACAGGGCTATCTGACCCCCGCAACGGCCGCCGGAACCAGCGAAGTGGGCCCCACCGCTGTTTATGCCGGTACTCAGGACAGCATCAACAGCCGTGAAGCTGCCCGCCGTCGCGCAGAAGTGCAGAACGCCATGCAGCTGTTGCAGGATGGCCGTACTGCCTATGCTGAGAAGAAGTATCAGGAAGCTCTTGATAACTACAAGGAAGCCTGGAAGCGTATTCCCAAGGCTCCTGCCACCCAGAAGCTTCAGGAATTCATCGTCGCCAGCATCGGTGATGCCTCCATTGCCGTTGCTATTGAGTGCTCCCGCGTCGGTCGTTACGACGATGCCGAGCAGCTTCTGCTGGAAGTTCTCAGCCGCGACCCCAACAACAAACGTGCTCGCAAGGAGCTCTCCCTCCTGCGTGACCCCGTTCGCAACAATCCCGCTCTGACTCCTGAGCATGTCAAGAACGTTGAAGAGGTGCAGCGTCTGCTGAATCTGGGCTATGGCCAGCTTGACCTTGCTCAGTATGACCAGGCATATGAGACGTTCAACTCCGTTCTTCGCATCGACCCGTACAACAGCGCTGCCCGTCGTGGTCAGGAAGCTGTGAGCCGCCGTCGTTCCACTTACTATCGTTCTGCCTATAACTCCTATCGCTCCAAGGCACTGGCTGAGGTGGATGCTTTGTGGCAGGAAGCTCTTCCCTCCGAACTGCCCGAGATTGAGCTTGGTGGCTCTGTCTCCGCTCCCATCTCCGAAGGTGTCATTCGCAATCAGGAAAACCTTAACAACCTGAAGATTGCCCGCGCCAGTTTTGAAGAAACCCCCGTGGAGGATGCTCTGGACTTCCTGCGCGCAGAGGCTCGTAAGTCCGGTATGCAGGTGAACTTCATTTTCGAGAAGCCCCAGCAGGCTCCTGTTCCCGCCGCAGCTCCCGTGGCTTCTTCCTCTGATGATGAGGATGAGGACGAGGAAAGCGAGGATGAGGAGGAAGAGGAAGTTGCTGCTCCGGTGGCCGTGGTGCAGCAGTTACCCCCCGCCATCATCTCCAAGCTTGAGCTGGAGAACCTGACGGCTGCAGAACTCCTCAAGCGTATCTGCGATTCGACCGGCTGCGCTTTCCGCGTGGAAGAGAACGCTGTGGTTGTGTACCAGAAAGGTGCTTCCAATCATCGTATGGTTCGTCGCTCCTGGCCGGTGCGTCCTTCCTTCCTGAACAGCAGCTCCGGCGATGAGGAAGAGGAGGAGTCCGAAGATGATTGGGGCGGTGGCAGCAGCGGTGGCAGCAACCGTCTGAAGATTGACCCGAAGGCTGCTCTTATTGCCATGGGTGTCAACTTCCCGCAGGGTGCTACGGCTACCTACTCCCGTGCTACCGGTCAGTTGACCGTGTATAATACGGAGGATGAGCTGGATGCCGTTGAAGAAGCCATCAACATCTTCCGTCAGGATATGCCCAAGATGGTGAAGGTGAGCGCCAAGTTCGTGGAAATCTCTCAGCAGAATGATGAGGAGCTCAGCTTTGACTGGGTTATCAATCCGTTCTCCATCAATGATGCCGGTACGGCATTCCTCGGTGGTGTCAGCGGTGCGAATGCCACAACCCCCCGCACTTTCAGTGATTTCGTGACCAGCGGTGGTACGGCCTACTCCAACATGCATCACAATGGCGGTTCCTGGCCCATCAGCTCCAACGGTTCGCTTTCCTCCGCTACGGATACCATCACCAATGGTCTCATGACGGGTGGCCTTCGTTCCGGTTCCGGTGCTATCAACACCAGTGCCATTCAGAATCTGGTGGCTTCCGGTTCTGCCGGTGCTTCCGCGACAGCCAACCCGGCTCCCGGCATCCTGTCCCTCTCCGGTATCTACGATTCCGGTTCTTTCCAGGGCATCATGCGCGGCCTTTCCCAGAAGAAGGGTGTGGATATCATGTCTGCTCCGAGCCTCGTCATCAGCAGCGATGCTGAGATGGAGTACGCTCCGACCCCCGACCCGCTGGCTTCCGACCAGAATGACGAGACGGGCTGCGCCAAGATTGAGGTGATTCGTCGCTTCATCTATCCGGTGGCCTATGATGAACCTCAGATTACTTCCGGCGGCAACAACAACAATAACAACGACAACGACAACGGTTACTCCGGCTCTATGCCTGTTGCTGCTCCCGCCAATCCCTCCGAATGGGGTGTGGAAGAAGTGGGTATCATGATGCGCTTCCAGATTGAACCCTTCCAGAAGGGTGACGGCGATATCGTCCGCTTCAAGCGTTTCGAAATCCGCGTGGTTGACTTCGAAGGCTTCGTGAACTATGGCTCTCCGATTACAGCCGGTATTGCCAATGAGAACGAAATCGAGCACATCACGCTGACCGACAACCGCATTGATATGCCCATCTTCAGCCGCCGCTACATCAACTCCAACCCCTGCGTGTATGATGGTCACACCATCGCCATCGGTGGTTTGATTGAGGACGAGGTGCAGAAAGTGGAGGACAAGGTGCCCGTATTCGGTGACCTGCCCCTTATCGGTCGCTTCTTCCGCAGCAATGCCGAGTCTCACGTTCGTAAGAACCTCATGATTTTCGTGACGGCAGACGTGATTGACCCCTTCGGTAAGCCGCTGCGTCAGCGCCAGACCGGCCGCGGTGAAGATGCCGCTGCTTCTGTGGGAGCTCTCCCCGGTCTGTTCCCGGATGATGGTGTGGCTCAGCCCTGATCATCTCAGGTTCATTGGTAATTTTGCCCACTCTGCCACGGCAGAGTGGGCTTTTTAATGATTTTTTTTCAATTTTTTTCAGAAATTTTACTAAAATGGGCGAATAAAGCTTGCCATGAACACCAGGATATGATACATTGCCCGTGCGCCATTGGCGAAACAACGTCTGGATCGTCTAGAGGCCTAGGACTCGCGCCTTTCACGCGCGCAACACGGGTTCGAATCCCGTTCCAGATGCTGAATAAGACCTGTTCCCCTGTGGAGCAGGTCTTTTTTTAACGGTCAACAGGAGAATATGCAGCAATCGCAACATCAACCGAAGTGGCTGGATATGGGTGAGCTCAAGAAGTTGTTGATGCTCACGGTGCCGCTCTATATCGCTAACCTGATGCACATGGGCATGGGGGTGGTGGATACGATTGTGGCAGGGCAGGCCGGTACGGGAGAATTAGCGGCGGTTGCTCTTGGGGTGTCAGTCGCTGCACCTGTTACCATTGCTGTCAGCATGGTGTTGTCCATCGTCGGGCCGATTGTTTCGCGCTATCGCGGAGCAGGGTATGAGTCGAAGGTGGGCTTGTTGCTGAATAATGCACGTTATGCCGCAGCGGTGTTGCTGGTGGTGATGCTGCTGGCTTTGTATCTGGCATCCTTTGCTTTTTCTGTGGTAACGGATGATGTACTGCTGGCAGAGAAGGCGAGGCAGTACGTGTACTATATCATGCTGGGCACCCCGGCTGTGTTGTTGATGCGTATTGCACAGGGTAACTTTGAGGGATTCGGTCAGACACGCCCGGCCATGGTGATTTCTCTGCTGGGTGTTCTGGTGAATATACCGTTGGATTTTGTTTTTGTGTTTGGTTGGGGGGCGTTTCCTGCGTTGGGTGGCCCGGGATGTGGCTTGGCTACGGCGCTGATTCAGTGGTTGATGTGTCTGGGGATGTATGTGCTGCTGTTCTGTTCGCGGCATCGGATACGAACGCGGCAGATGTGGACGATGCGCGGGATGGAAGGAAGTCTGGTGAGGGCGATTTTCCGTCTGGGGATTCCGCTGGGGGTGGCATCGTTGTGTGAAATGACCTTTTTCAGCGCGGTTGTGCTGGTGATTGCTCCGTTGGGAGAGCTGATGGTCAGCGCGCAGCAGGTGGCTATCAATGTATCGGGTGTTATTTTCATGCTGCCGCTCAGTCTGGGGATTGCCGGCTCTATACGTGCTTCCTATCATCTGGGGGCAGGGAATGCGGGCGCTTTTGATGCCATGGTGCGTACGCTGCTGGTGCTGGCCTTGGTGCTGGTCAGCCTCTTCATGCTGCTGACGCTGCTTTTCCGGCAGGAAATCGTGGCTCTCTATACAGAGTCTGCTCCTGTGATTGCCACGGCAACCGTGTTGTTGTTCTACTGTGCCGTGTACCAGATACCGGATGCGCTTCAGGTCATCATGAGCGGCTTATTGCGCGGCTGCCATGATACGACTATCATCACCTGGGTAAGTCTTGGCAGTTACTGGCTGGTGGGGTTCCCGCTTTCCTGCATCCTGATTCGGACGGACTGGATTGTGCCGGCCATGGGACCGGCCGGTGCATGGATTAGTTTTATTGTAGCTTTATCAATTGCGGCCGTGTTTTTCACGATGCGCTTTCTGCGTACGCGTCGGAGTATTTTCTCTTCTGAGCATTGAATCCGGGCTTGCAACCGGGGCAAAAAGGAGTATAATTCGCGGCAGATGATTTCCCGTGGTATCAGCAACAGTGTAACGAAGATGCAGGATGCTTTCTGCAGCTCGTTTTATTATTATCTGTTGAACTGACCATCGGGAAGCCTCATTCGCGCCTCGACGGCGCAGCATTTCGTTCTACCGGGCTTCCGCAAGCCCGGTTTTTTATTTTATACACCAACCCATATACACATCATCATGATTATTTATTCCTATCGATACGCCGTATTCAGCAACGCTTCATTTACCTTCACCCCTGTTACCACTCACACAGCAAAACATCTCCTACAACCATGACCATTCATTCTCACGATATCCTTCCGGCAACCGGGCGGCCGTTTGTTGCCGTTTGCGGTATTACCAGCCGGAGTCAGGCAGATTGTGCTGCAGCCTTTGGTGCTCGCTGCCTTGTATTTGATTTTCATTCCTCCGGTGTTCGTCGCGTTTCTGTAGAGCAGGCCGCCCATATTGCTTCTTCCAATGTGTCCCGTCTGGGCTGTTTTGATGCTGATGATTTTTCGAAAATTCGTAGCGCCATGTTGTGCGCACGTTTGGATTTTGCCGTGCTGCATGGCTCTTGCGAACCCGTTGTAGCGGCGCGGGAGCTGGGGACAAGGCGCATCATACGGGCGATTTCCGGGGCTGCTGTGACGCAGGAGGTGCTGGATGCCTGGACACCGCATTGCTCCGGATTCCTGCTGCATGCGGAAGATGAGGTGCAGCTTCAGCGCATCGCTGTGCTGAAGACAGACTTGCCCCGTATTCTGCGATTTGACGGTTGTCGGGAGGCGTACAGAGGTCTCCGTCCGGATGGGGTGGCATTGGATGCGCTGGAAAGCCGGGCGCTGTTGTCGGAGATTCAGGCGGTGTATTCAGCTTAACCCGGCTGTGGCGAGGAGGTCGAGAATTTGCTGTCGGGGTTTTTCCGGCCAGAATTTATTGGCAGCGGGGCTGGCGGGGCTGGGGTGCAGGATGGTGCCCAGGGTGAATGTCCTGCCGGGCAGGGAGGCGGCGGCAAGCTCCAGCTGTTTGAGGGCGTAGCCACCCACGCCGATGAGGCAGCGCGGTTGCAGAATCTCGATGATACGGCAGAGATGCCGCTGGCAGGCGGCATCTATCTGCGCCACCTGATCCTTCGGCAGCTGTGTGGGGGGGATGTTGGCACCACTCTCGCTCATCCAGATAAGCGGGCAGTAATTCGCCACGTAGGCCTTGCTGAAAAAGGCTTCTGCCGTGCCGTACATCTCCTCAAACAAGCCCCAGAGCCGGCGGCCGCTCACCTCCGAACGCGGGCAGTTGAAGCCCTGTACCGGGCGCTTGGGATGCGTGGCCGGCGGTTGTCCGATGGAGGCCGTAATACCCATCCACAGCGTGACGGCGGCAATTTCGCCAAAAGGAACGCCGGTCTGAGCCATGCCGAAAGGTCCCGGGTTCATCCCCAGATAGAGGACATCCTTTCTGCCTTCTCCGAAACGGCGGATGTAGGTTTCATGCCCCTCCCAGGCATATTCCAACGGATTGTAGGTATAGGCTACAGGCGGGGCAAAGCTCAGGGCGTTCATGTCGGCACTGAGTTGACGCGCGGCGGAGATAAGCTCATCTGTCTGCATGACAGAAGCATAGCATATATCTGTGTGTCTGCCAATCATTATCAGCTTGAAAAATGAGTGCGCCTCAGGTAGAATCCCCGCCGTGAAGATTATTGCCATTGCTAACCAGAAGGGTGGTGTGGGTAAGACCACCACCGCCGTGAACCTGTCGGCTGCCCTTGCAGCACGCGGCAAGCGTGTGCTGCTCATCGACATGGACTCCCAGGCCAATGCCAGCTCCATGCTGGGGGTGGAGGTGGAAAGCAGTGACCAGAGTCTCTACCCCGCCCTCATCGGTAATGCGCTGATGGAGGATTTGGTGATGCCCACGCACCGCCGGAATCTGTCGCTGGTGCCCGCACACATGGATTTGTCCGGCGTGGAGGTGGAGCTGACGGTGAACGGCACGCATCTGAGCTGCATGAAGGATGCCATGGCCGGGCTGAGGGAGAGTAATTTCTATGATTACGTGTTTCTGGACACCCCGCCCTCGCTGGGCGTGTTGATGACCTCTTCCCTCTGCGCCTGTGATGAGGTGCTGACCCCCATGCAGTGCGAGTCCCTCTCGCTGGAAGGTCTTGCCAAGATTCTGTACGTGATGGAGCAGATTCGCGACAGCGGTGCCAACCCGAACCTGACGCATGAAGGGGTCATCATGACCATGTTCAGCAATACCAAGCTGGCCAATGAGGTCATCCGCCAGGTGCGGGAGAACCTGCCGGACAAGATTTACAACGCCGTCATCCCCCGCTCCGTGCGCGTGGCTGAGGCTCCCAGCTTCGGCAAAACCATCATGGAGCATGACCCCTATGGCAATGCTTCGCTGGCCTATCAGGCGGCGGCCAAGGAGTTCATCGCCCGCCACCGCCACTGATGCTGGATTGGCTCTACCCGAATACCTGTGAGCTTTGCGGGGAGCAGAGCGATTCCACCATCTGCCCCGCCTGTCTGGCAGGGCTGGAGCGTGTGCCGCGCCCCATTTGCCTGTATTGCGGTGCACCCACCTATGGACTGGCTGAGCATGGGGACAGCTGCCGCGCCTGCCGCCCTTTTCCCCGTGATTATGATGTTGCGCGGGCAGCCCTGCTGCGTACGCCCCAGGCCATGGACTTGGTGCACTCGTTCAAGTACGCCCGCGCAAGCCACCTCTGCGTGGCTCTTGCCCCGCTGCTTGCCGATGTGTGGGAGCAGACCCCGGAGCTGCGGGAACACGGGGACTGGGTGCTGGTTCCCGTGCCGGTAGAGCGCGGTCGCCTGATGCGTCGCGGCTATAATCAGGCAGAGGAGCTGGCGCGGGCATTGGGGAAGCTGCGCCGCCGCCCTGTTCTGCCGCTGCTGCAGCGGGTGGGGACAGAGTACGCCAGCCAGACCCGTCTTTCTGCGCGGGAGCGTCAGCGCAATGCCCGGCAAGCCTACCGCCTGATACCGGGCATAACCGAAGCCCCACCCCACTTACTGCTGGTGGATGATGTATACACCACAGGTGCAACGGCACGCGCCTGTGCAGCGGCCTTGCGCCGCCTTTCCGGCGTACAGAAAATCGGCGTTCTGACCCTGCTGCGTGCCGAGTAGAACGCCGATGTCCATTTTTCGATGCCGTCTATAGAACAGATGTACCCGGCGGGCAGGGTGTTATGCTCTTGCGTTTCGTTCCAACATGAAACTCTACCCATTGCGTTGAAGTTAAGTTTTCTTTCGTCAATTGTTGGATTTATTTTCTTGACATTTTACGCGCAATATATTACTTCATTCGTAAATTGTTATGGGTAACATTGTAAGTTATAAAATACTATCTTGTGTTTCTTTTGTTTATTTTTTATTCATATTAACGACGGTTATTCAAATTCTATTCTTTTTTGAAACATATTTGAATTGCATTATAATTACACCTTTTTTTGTTGTTGCTTCTATGCATTTTTTGTTATTTGTTTTTCGTAAAGATAGAACAAAAATAAGAGAAATAAATACAATAAGGGTAACTTTGCCTTTTTTAATATCTATAACTTCATCGTTGTTATTTTATTTTTCTAGAATTTTATATAGGATTGATTTTCCATATTCCGAATTTTTTCTTGCATTCATCCTTATTTTTGTTGTTTATATATTCGACCTTATTATGCTTGCTTTCAATTGCCTTATTAAATTTATCACTAAACGTCATTACTCCTGATGGTGAATTTTATTTAGAATTATCAGCGATGCATCTTTATTAAAAAGTGTAATTTGTAACGAATTAAACTTTTCAGGTGATGAACCAGAGTGCCGGGTGGTTGTTACGGGTGAGGTCGAGCGCGGTGATTTGGAGGTAGCCTCGGTAGAGGTAGCTCTGGTGGAGCGTGACCATGCGGTCGGCATCATCGTAGCCGAACATGACAGGATGAATCCCCGTACCCCATTCCGCGACCTTGCGACCGCGGGCATCATGGCGATAACAGGTGGTGTTCCCTTGTGCATCCGTGACTGTGGCGGGTAAGTCGTGCGCGGAATCATAGACGGTCGTGGTCGCATTCCCTGCGGCATCTGTCACCGTCAGCGTGCGTCCGGCGGTGTCTGTCACCGTGGTTGTTGTGTTGCCGCGGCCATCTGTTCGGGTTGAATCATCCCGTTGGCCGTGTAGCTGCGTCCGGCGGTAGTCGTTACCCCGGCGTTATCCGTCTGCGAGAGCGTAAAGCCATCCACCGTCACAGCTTCAGCGGTGATGTCACTGGTCGGCAGGGTGTTGTAGCTCTTGCGTTTCGTTCCAACATGATACTCTACCCATTGCGTGGAAGTCAAGTTTCTTTCGTCAATTGTTAGATTTTTATTAGAAATGCGCTTGACTCCTTTTAAATGGCTTGCTAGAATCAGCACTGTGAATTTAAGAGAATTAATATGCATATTAAGAATACTAATTTTCTTTATTGTAATTTTTTTTGCAAACGTTTCATGTGCAGTAACTGTATATGGATTCGGTGAAAAAGCACGAAGTTACAAATATATAAAAGGCATAACGTTAAGAAATATTGTTGACGATATATTCCAAAAGGAATTAAATTTAGCATACGCTATAGAAAGAAAGATTTATTTCAATAATGAAATAAAAGTATTCAGGAAAGGTACTGTTTTTTATTGTTGATGGAAATGCTCGCAAAGAAGTCTCTTTCCCACTTCAAGAGGGAGATATATGCTATTTTAGAAGAGAGTTGTCATATTTTAATAAATTAAGCGATAAATATTCTGATAAAAGTCATTCTATTCTATCTATTTATCCATTATACAGATTTACTTTGGAAAGGAAGTTGCATCATGCTGAAAAATTCAACATAAATACATCAACGGATGATTTTAAAGACCATTACCTTGTTTACAAAGAATTGTTGCGCAACTATCCTATAAAATACTGCACAGAGCCATTTATGCACGTCTTAAAAGATAAAAGAAATACTTTCCACAACAAAAATGGAGTATTGTTCAGAAATCTATATTGGGAAATGGTAACTCCATATTGTGCTCGTGTGTTGAACTTGAAAACAAGAGAAATAAAGTGTATTCCTAGCATTGAGAATTCGATCGCAAGATTTCGATTTAGAAATACAAATGACCTTTCTCAATATTTAAAAAAATCTAAAAATTCTAAATCATATATTAATGCAAACAATATAGATATAGAGGCTCTTGATTTTCTTGCAAAAAAATTATATTTAAACGAAAAAGAAAAAATAATAAGCGTTAAATTGGAATCTAATGGAGAAATTAAAGTTAGTGTTTGTTTGCCAATGAATGCCAGAATGTATGTAATAAAACCGGATAATGGAGAAAAAATATTTTTGTATGAATAGTATATAATTTATTATTTCTTTTTTAAGATATGTGGTGTGTTTGTAAATTTTCGATGTAGCCTTGAGAGATATCCATTCAAGGCTACATCGTTTATTTTAATGCAATTACTATTTATTAAGTGTTTTATATGTCTTTCCACAAATCAAGTGTGAAAACATATTATTTTTTGATAAATCATTTACCATCTCATCAATATTACCGTTTGACTCTGGCAATAAGCTCAACATTTCCATGCCTATCATATCCGGCGAACAACGAACATGTATTGTGACGGATTTGTTTTTTACTTTTTTTGCTTCTTTCAATAGAATGTGCGAAGTTTTTTCAATTTCAGGGTGAACATCTGGGATAACATAGTAGTTTCTCGCACCATGTATATTTTCAATCCATTAAACTCTTTATCGTTTCATTATCTACAATATACATGTTTTTGATAGCATTAATATCGTCCTTTAAATGCTCTGGCACAACATCTAGAGAAGGAAAATATTCGTTCGTTAATTCTTCTAATCTTTTTTTATCAGGAATTAGTGAATTTGTAAGATCAGGAGCACAGGAAACAATGGCAATCATATCAAAATGATTCATGTTTATGCTACCGAATTCATCTTCATATTTTCCCGAGATGAAAGAAATTGCTTCATCTGCATGACTTGCAAATAATAGCCAATTCAAGTCGGAACAGCAGTCTTTTTGATTATATATCCTTTGATTATCATTTAGTTGAATAGAGTATTTTATTGCATAGTCGTATGTTTTTTTATTAATTTCTTCTTGAGTGGAAGCCAAACCAAGAAATCTCGATTTATCCAACGTCCTTTCATTGGCATATAATACCGATAGTTATAGTACACCATGCCTAATTCGCTATCCCGATACTCACTACTCCACTGAATCGGCTGGGTGACGTTGCCGGAGCTTGTTATCTTGCCGAAGGGGGGGGGTAAGTATAGGAGGTTGCGATGCCTCCGCCGGTGGAATACAGCTCGCAGATGTTTTTGGTCAAATCCCAGCCGTAGGTGTACCAGGTGGCATCCTTTTGGATGGCTAGCGGGCGGGTGGCTATCGGTTGGGTCGGATCCCAGGTGATGAGCCAAAGCGCCGGGTGGTTGCTGCGGGTGAGGTCGCAGCAGGCGATTTGCAGGTAGCCACGGTAGAGGTATCGCTGGTGGAGCGTGATGCTGCCGTCTACTGTTACCTTTTTGGTGGCGCGGCGCCCCATGTGGTCGTAGGCACATTCGATGATGGTGTTGCTTTCTGTGTTGACGAAGTTCACTGGGCGGTTTTCGGCATCATAGGTGACGCTCCAGATGCCCGTGGTGGTTTTCATCAGCGTCTGGTTGCCGTCGGCATCGAAGGTGGGCGTGAAATCACTCACGTTGGTGTACTGGTTCAGCGCATTGGCGGTGTAATTTGTGGTTATATCGCTTTCTGTTGCTGTTTCTCTATTCCCGATGTTGTCGTAATCGTAGGCATAATTATTGCCGTTGACGGTGGCGGTGGTGAGTTCGCTGCGGTTGTTGTAGCCGAAGCTATCATTTTTCACCGTGCCCTGGCGCGAGGTGTTGCGGACAGTCGGGCGGCCGAGGGTGTCATAGCTGTACTGACGGTTGGCTACCAAAGTGGTGCCACGATGGTACGCCATGCCGGTGAGCAAATCGCGCTGTATTTCGTAGCTCTGCGTCAGCGTCATATTGTTCGGCATCGTGAGCTTCTCCAGCAGATGCGTGCCTGCCATGTATTCATAGCTGAACTGCTTTGCCGTGCCACCGTGGAGGAAGCCTGCGCTGTTGATTCGTCCGTCTGAGCCGTAGCCCGTGGTGACCGTCTGCTGCACCGAACCATTTTTGGCGTAAGTGTAGCCAGTGGAATGCCCCATGCTATCGCGGGTTTCCGTGATGAGGTGGGTTACGCCATCGGCTACGAGTGAGTCGGATTCCTGCTCGCCGTAAGAGTTATAGCTGAGCGTGCGTACCCCGGCGGCATCCGTCACCAGTGTGAGCTGACCGAGGTGGTTGTAGGTATAGGCTCGGGGCGTAGTATTGTCTGAGTAACTTGTACCCAGCAGCATCCCTCGGGCGGGTTCATAGGTGTGGGCTTTGACTTTGCCACGCGCGTCTGTTTCCGTGAGCACGCGGTTGTAAGCATCGTAGGTTTTCACCACAGATGAGCCGTCTGCGTAGGTCTTGGCGGTTTCCATGCCGGTGGCATCATGATAAGACCAGATGGTAACATCTCCGTCCGTGCGGTCGCTCGGGTCGGTAGATACCGTTTCCGTTCCGGCGCGGAAAGTGGTGAGCGTGACCATGCAGTCGGCATCATCGTAGCCGAAGCATACCGGCTGAATCCCTGTACCCCATTCCACGAGCTTGCGGCCTCGGACATCATAGCGGCAGCAGGAGGTGTTGCCCTGTGCATCCGTCACCGTGGCGGGCAGGTCATGCGCGGAGTCGTAGACGGTCATGGTCACATTTCCGGCGGCATCCGTGACAGACAGCGCGCGTCCGGCCTTGTCTGTCACCGTGGTTATTGTGTTGCCGCGACCATCCGTTCGGGTGTGAATCATCCCGTTGGCGGTGTAGCTGCGGGTGGTGGTGGTCGTTACGCCTGCATTATCTTTTTGCGAGAGCGTAAAACCATCCACACTCACGGCTTCTGCGGTGATGTTGCTGGTGGGCAGGGAGTTGTAGGACTTGCGCTTCGTTCCAGCATGATACTCTACCCATTGCGTAGAAGTCAAGTTTCTTTCGTCAATTGTTAGATTTTTGCTCTCCAGGGTATCGGAGAACGAGGAAATGAGCGACTTCTGCACGGTCGTCAGCGGCTCGCTCTCCGCATTGTAGCGGGTGTTGGT
>SUVN01000048.1 GCA_015061985.1 Akkermansiaceae bacterium | reverse complement strand
AAGCTCGCTGTCGCGAGCGAGATGGAGGAGGCTGATACAAAGTGAAAGCTATCGCGTGAAAGTTCGCGGGGCTGCACGTGAAAGGGAGCGTTGCTCCCGTGAAAGCTCGCTGCCGCGAGCGAGATGGAGGAGGCAAAGGTGAAAGCTATCGCGTGAAAGTTTCGCGGGGCTACACGTGAAAGGGAGCGTTGCTCCCGTGAAAGCTCGCTGCCGCGAGCGAGATGGGATTGAGTAGCTTTCATTCTGTCTGTTTTCCCCCTTGCAGAGTCGGGGTTTTCGTGTTATGCTGGCGGTGTTGAAGATTTCTTAACTAATTCTGCATGTGCGCGCGTTATAAAGCCGATGATGAATCCCCGGTCGCCGGACGCGGAGGGCGGAGCTATACCCGCGGGCAGGCAGCGCCCCGGCCGCGGGTGAGGGCAGAGCGCAGCACCCGCCCGGAGCCGCCGGAATACGAGGAGGAAGAGGTGTACTACCGGCACCATACCGAGATACCCCCGCAGGAGGAATACCGGGAGGAGCGTGACCCGGACAACGCCTTCGGCACTCCCATCCACCCGTCACACGGGCGATTGGAAGCGCGCGGCAGCAAGGATGAGGTGAACCCGCTGAACGAGTTTCGCCGCCCACCGAAGAAAGGGCTGGGTTTCTGGCGAGCCGTCTGGCGGCTGCTGACCCTGCCTTTCCGCATCATCTGGTTTCTGACGCGCCACGCGCCGAAGCTGGTCGTTCTGCCGCTGCGAGTGTGCATCAGTCTGGCATTTGTGGGAGGGCTTGCGGCTATCATCATGGCGATTGTGTACGGCATCCGCGCCGGGCGGTATGATCTGACGCAGGTGACGCGCATGCCGGAGCGCACGATTGTGCTGGACCGAAAGGGGAATGAGATTGGCACCCTTCACGGGGAGAACCGCCGCTCCATCTCCAACCTGCATGAGGAAGTGCCGCGTTATTTCATTGATGCGCTCATCATGCAGGAAGACCGCTCCTTCTGGAAGCACGGCGGTATCGACCCGCGCGGCATGCTGCGTGCTGTGGGGCAGGTGTTCAAGCATGGGCGCACCACACAGGGCGGCTCCACCCTCACCATGCAGCTGGCCAAGAATACCTACAACCACCGTGAGCGTAATTTCACCGCCAAATTCACGGAAATGGCGCTGGCCCGCCGCATTGAGGCCACCTATGACAAGGAAACCATCCTGCGCTGCTACATCAACCGTGTGTTCTGGGGACACTCCTTCCTGGGGCTGAAAGCTGCCGCCTACGGCTATTTCTCCAAGCAGCCGCGCGACCTCACGCTGGGTGAGTGCGCCATGCTGGCCGGCATCGTCTGCAACCCCAATGAGTTTTCGCCCTATCGCAGCCCCTCCTCGGCGCTCATTCAGCGCGACAAGGTGCTCAAGCTGATGCACGACCATGGCTTCATCACCCGCAATGAGTATAACGCCGCCCTTGCGGAGAAAATCGTGACCCGCAAACCGGAGCGTTTGGGCAATGATAACTACGCGCTTGACCTCGTGCGGGCAGAGGTAGACCACATCCTCGGCCTGTTGGATACCCAGGATCGCCGCATCAAGGATGAAATCATCTTCTCCGGCGGTCTGCGGGTGAAAACCACGCTGGATGTGGACTTGCAGGCTGACGTGATGCACGAAATCGACACGCGGCTGGTCAACATGTTCGAGAAGAACCCGAAATACCGCCACCAGACCCGAGCCCAGTTCAAGGCACTTATCGCCAATAAGACCCCGGAGGAAGCGGATAAGATGCAGCCGAACTACATCCAGGCTGCCTGCACCATCATCGACAACGCCACGGGGGCGCTACTGGCCGTGGTAGGCGGGCGCGACAGCACGGAATCCCCCCTCAACCGCGCGCTCCAGTGCCGTCGACAGGTCGGCTCCGTGTTCAAACCGCTGGTATACGGCACCTACTTTGAGCGCGGCGGCAGCCCGAACACCCTCATCTCCGACGGTCGTATCGCGCCCGGCGAGATTCGCGGCGGCAAGCGCTGGAGTCCGCGCAACTCCGACGGCAGGTTCAGCGGCATGCACCCCGCCTCCTGGGGGCTGCTCAAGAGCCGCAACACCATGGCCGTGCGCGTGGGCAACCGCGCCGGGCTGGAATATGTGGTCAACACCGCCCAGCAGAGCGGATTCCCCGCTTTCACCCGCCCGAGCGGCCCCACCATCTATCTGGGCACCTGGGAGGCCTCCCCGCTGGAGGTTGCCTCTGCCTACACCGCCTTTGCCAACGGCGGCGTGCGCCCCACACCCTTTATCATTGAGAGCATCACCGATTCCGCCGGGCGCGTGGTCTGGCAGAACACCCCCTCCGCCACGCGCATCTATTCGCGCAACACGGCTGTGGCCGTCTCCTCCATCCTGCAGCAGATTACCAAACCCGGCGGCACCGCCGGCAGCATGCAGCGTCTGGGTTTCAAGTTCCCCTGCGGCGGCAAGACCGGCACGACCAATAACTACACCAACGCCTGGTTCTGCGGCTTTACCTCGGATTTGACCGCTGCGGTCTGGGTGGGTTTTGACCGCCCCCGAACCATTGCGGACAAGGCCTACGGCGGCACGGTGGCGCTGCCCCTCTGGGTGGGTGCCATGCAGTGCGCTGCTGCCCGCGGCTATGCCATGAAGGAAATTCGCACCACGCAGTCTGCCGGGCGCAATTCCGGTCTGCGTCTCTGCCGCAGTTCCGGCATGCTGGCCCACTCCGGTTGCGAGTATGAAAGTACCGCCTACATCGAAACCATGACGGATTTGACCCGAGCCCGCTCGCTCTGCACCGTGCATGCCGAGCTGGCAGAAGACCCCTCCGAAGACCTGGCAGAAGATGTGGAGGAAGTGGAAGATACAGCAGAAGACCCCGCTGCACCCGCCGCTCCCGCCACAACACCTGTAACCCCCTCTCTGCGTGATGACGACTACGCCGAAGAAGTCTGATACCCCTGCTTCCGATGAGGAGGAAAAGAAAGCACTGGCTCGGCGCATTCGGCGGCGTCTGTTGTTGCTGCGTTGCCTGCGCGAAGGCGTGATAGTGCTGCTGGCGGTACTCAGCCTGGCACTGCTGCTCAGTATGCTGGCCGGTCCGGCATGGAATCCGCATGTGAGCGTTCTCTATGATTGGCTTCCCCTGCGTCCTGCCCACGCTCTCTACGCTTGGTACAAGCCTGATATCGTGATAGATGGTGAGTTAGGATATGATGTTGCCTGGGCAGATGTTATGCTCTTCTACGGTAGCCTCCTTCTCATCCCTTGGGTACTTATTTGCCGCTGTTATCTTTGGATACCCATTATCTTCCTGACTGTTTTTGTGTTGGCAGGATTGATGATGTGATTTTCCTACCGGGATTTACCTTCAGGATGATGATATGTCTGGCTATTTTCTGTGAAAGGTGTATAATGCACGGTGAAGCATGGGAGCATACACACTACCTTTCAGCGTAAGTGCCAAGGCTGTTCGACTGGTAGCAGAAATAGCTGCGCTGATTGAACGTTATTCTATCCGCATGGAGCAGGGTGACGCTTTGTTTCTGAGAAAGGCTAATCTCATTAAAACGATACACAGCTCGCTGGCGATAGAGGGTAATGAACTCAGCGAGGATGAGGTGCGTACCCTGCTCGAAGGGAAAAGAGTGATTGCCCCGATTCAGCAATTGCAGGAGGTTCGCAATGCCATTCTTTGCTATGATGAGAGTGCAAAATGGGATGCTTATTGTGTGGATGATATGCTCCGGGCACATGGCTGCATGATGGATGGATTGTGTGCCCGGGCCGGGGCTTTCCGTACCGGAGGCGTGGGGGTATTTGCCGGCGACAGGCTCATCCACATGGCTCCGCCGGCTCACATGGTGCCGACATTGATGCAGCAACTATTCGATTGGCTGGCAACCGCTGAGGACCACCTCCTGATAAAAAGCTGCGTGTTTCATTATGAGTTTGAGTTCATTCACCCATTCAGTGATGGAAACGGCAGAATTGGTCGTCTGTGGCAATCGCTGATTCTGGGAAAACTTCATCCGGCTTTTCCTCATCTTCCGGTGGAAAATATGGTGTATGCCGCTCAAAGCGGTTACTATAAGGCCATAGAAGAAAGCAGTAAATTGGCAGACTGCGCACCGTTTATTGATTTTATGCTTGGAGAAATACTGCATGCCCTGCAGCAGGCTACCTCTGAAAATACCCATCTGTCCGAGCTTGAGCTGACCATTCTTCAATGCATTGAAGAAGATTCTTCCGTTTCTGCAAAACAAATTGCTGAAAAGTGCGGTATGTCAGCTCGACAAATTGAAAAATATCTTGCCGAATTGAAGAAAAAGGGTGTCCTGCATCGTGAAGGTGCCAGAAAAAACGGGAAATGGCACGTGCGGCACTCCCGGATGAAAAATGAGCGGCTCAGTTCGGAATAAAATTCGGAATAAGTTCGGAATAAATAGCCTTAACCGCGCGCGGCATTTTGTGCGGAGCACACTTTCCGAACAAAGTCGGCAAAGGGCTGGATATAGAGGCGGCTTGAGTGGGTGGAGCTGCCGATGCAGCGGAAGCCGTAGCGTTGGGAGAAGCGCTCGCCGGCGGGGGTGATGTTATCGGTGATGATGCGGTTGCAGCAGTCCAGATAGGGAAGATAGGGGCGTACTGCTTCCTGCAGCAGCGCCTGCACCAGCCCGCTGCCGCGAAAGGGCTGCGCCACGACGATACAGCTCAGAAACATCTCCAGCGTTTCCCCGTTGTGGCGGGATAAGTCCACCACAGCCTCTGTTGTCATGTCGTGGTCATTGTATTGCCCGGCCAGCAGAGCATCAAATACGGCCTGTTTCACCGGGAAGAGGTTCACGAATCCGGCAATCCCGTCTCCGGCAGCAGCCACGACCGTGGTGTAGGGGTAGGTGTCGTACCAGCGCTGAGATTCCGCAGCGGGTGTGATGAATTCCGGGGAATAATAGCTCTCCTCCAGCACCGCCATCTGTTCGAAATGACGGGAATGGAGTTCGCGCAACCATCTGCAGCCCGGTGGTAATTCCATGGTGGGGTGATGCTACCACGGCGGCGGCTGCATGACAAGGTAAATTATCGGCGCGCGGTGGTAAAAGCTTTGACTCACAGGGCAAAATCTGGTGTAATGGTCGCGTGCCGGGCGATGTGTTCAGCTATGTGTTTTTCGGGAGCGATGAGGGTGCCGCCGCCTCATCTGCGCAGAAGTGCTTTGATGAGCTGGCTGAGGGAACGGATGGCTGGGGCAATGAGGTGATAGACGGCACGGCGGCCACGGTGGATGAGGCGCTGGATATCATTCGCCGCACGATTTCCGGGCTCATGATGGTGAACATGTTCGGCGGGCGCAAGGTCATCTGGCTGAAAGCCGCGAATTTCATGGGCGACACGCCGCAGGGGACACGCAGCGAGGCGGTGCAGCAGGCGCTGGATGAGCTGCTGGAAGCCCTGCAGAATCTGCCCTTTGACACCTTCTTCCTGCTCAGCGCCACAGAGATGGACAAGCGCCGCTCCTTCTTCAAGAAGCTCGGCAGCGTGGCGGAGATGAAGGAGTTTTCCAAAATCGACATCACGAAGCCGGGTTGGGAGTCAGAGCTGAGCGCACACACCCTGCGCATGGCAAAGCCCTATGGCATCACCTTCGACAACGCAGCGCTGGATTTGTTTGTTCACCGGGTGAATGAGAGCACACGCCAGATTGCCAATGAGCTGGCAAAGCTGGATGTGTATCTGGGGCCGGAGCGGCGCAAGGTGCTGGTGGAGGATGTGGAGCTGATGGTGGCGGTATCGCGCAACGGGGTGATTTTTGAGATTTCGCGGGCGATAGAGAACGGGAGCTGCCGCCAGGCAGTCCGGCTCATCAACGAGCAGCTGGAGAACGGTGAGCAGGCCGTCACCATCATGCGTGCGGCCATAGTTCCCACCGTCCGTAACCGTTTCTGTGCCCGCCTGCTGATGGATACCTACCACCCGGACACAAGCAACTACCGCGCCTTTGAGGCCGCGCTGAACAAATTGCCGCCGGAGGGGCTCAAGCTACTGCCGCTCAAGAAGGACGGTACGCCCAGCTGCTACGGCATCTTCAATGCCGCCCGCTCCTGCGGAAAGCTCACGCTGAAAAAGGCGCGGCGGGATTTGCAGGCCTGTGCGCTGGCTGACCTCCAGCTGGTTTCCACCCAGACGGACACGCGGGACGTGCTCCACAAACTCATCGTGATGCTGACTGCCTGAGATGTTCCGAATCCCCACAGATTTTGACGTGCTGGTCATCGGCGGCGGGCATGCCGGTATTGAGGCCGCGCTGGCAGCCGCGCGGCTGGGCGGCAGCGTAGCCTTTATCACGCACAATCTGGACACCATCGGCCAGATGAGCTGCAACCCCTCCATCGGCGGGCTTGCCAAGGGGCATATCGTCCGCGAAATTGATGCTCTGGGCGGTGCCATGGGCCTCAACACGGATGCCACGGCCATCCAGTACCGCATGCTCAACGCCTCCAAGGGCCCCAGCGTGCGCTCCCCCCGCGCCCAGGCAGACAAACTGGCCTACCGCGCCCGCATGAAGTGGGTCATGGAGACAGCAGCGGGCGTGCAGCTCTTCCAGGGAGATGTGGATGAGATTGTGGTGGAGGACGGCCGCGTGGTCGGTGTGACCACCACCTGGGGGCAGCGTTTCAGCGGTCGCAGCGTGGTGCTGTGCAGCGGCACCTTCATGCGCGGGCTGCTGCATGTGGGCATGGACCACCTGCCGGGCGGGCGGCTGGGCTGCGCTCCCAGCGGTATTTCCGCCTCGCTGGCGAAACTGGGCTTCCCGTTGGCTCGTTTCAAGACCGGAACCTCCCCCCGTGTGAAGGGCAGTACCATTGATTTTGCGGCGCTGGAGATGCAGCCGGGGGATGAGCCGCCGCCGCTGTTCAGCAACCGCAGCCGCCGGATGTTGCACCGTGACACGGAGCCGCACTGCACCCTCAACCACTGGGCAGAGCCGGATTTTGAGCTGCGGCAGATGCCCTGCGGTATCACCTACACCCACCTCGGCACGCATGATACCATCCGCGCCAACCTGCAGCACAGCCCGCTTTTCGGCGGCGTGATTGAGGGGGCGGGCCCGCGCTACTGCCCCAGCATTGAGGACAAGGTGGTGCGCTTTGCCGATAAGGAACGCCACCAGGTGTTCATCGAGCCGGAGGGTCGCAGCACGGATGAATACTACCTGAACGGCCTTTCCTCCAGTCTCCCTTTCTTTGTGCAGCAAGCCATCGTCAACAGCATTCCCGGGCTGGAAAAAGCGGAACTCATCCGCCCCGGCTATGCCGTGGAGTATGACTATGTGCCCCCCACGGAGCTGCACCCCACCCTGGAAACCAAGCGCGTGCGCGGGCTCTACTTTGCCGGGCAGATTAACGGCACCAGCGGTTACGAGGAAGCCGCCGGGCAGGGCTTGCTGGCCGGTGCCAACGCCATGCTGGCGCTGCGGGGGGATGAGCCGCTCATCCTGCGCCGCGACCAGTCCTATCTGGGCGTGATGGTGGATGACCTCGTGACCCGCGGCACGGATGAGCCCTACCGCATGTTTACCAGCCGGGCAGAGATGCGTCTGCTGCTGCGGCATGATAATGCCGATTTGCGCCTCACCCCCCTCGCCGCCGCCATCGGGCTGGTGGATGAGCAGCAGGGCGCAGAGGCTGCCGCACGGCAGAAAGCCATTGATGAGGGTATCGAGCGTGCCCGGACAGAGCTGAAGGTGGACGGCATCAGCCTGGATCTCTGGCTGCGGCGCCAGGGGAATGAGTGGCAGACCCTCCCGCCGGAGCTGAAAACGCTCTACCCGGATGAACTCTGGGAGCCCATCGCCACGGAAATCGCCTATGCCGGACACATTGAGCGCATGCGCAACACCGCCGTCCGCATGCAGCGCCAGGAGGATAAGAAAATCCCTCCGCATATCGATTACGATGCTATCCCCGCCATGAAGACCGAGGCCCGCATCCGGCTCAGCAAAGTGCGCCCCGCCACCATCGGTCAGGCCTCCCGCATTCCCGGCATCACCCCGGCGGATATCGCCCTGCTGCTTGTCTGGCTCAAAAAAGGCTGCTGAACGATTTTTTAGGATATTTTAATAAGAAGAATACCAATGTATAACGTGAAATTTCCCGCAAATCGGGAATAGTACTCCCGATTTGTGGGAAATTTAATATTATTATTTTATAATAAGGATATTAAATAGCCTGTATCGGGAAACCATATGCCCCGAAAGGAAGAGGGATGGTTTTTTCGGCAGTACAGAAGACGATACCGGGTTTTATCTGATACCTGCCACCTGTCGGGATGCGTGGGACAGCCTTGAGATCGGCAGACGAAGGGCTGCTGCTGCGCTTGACTTCCATGGGATAGAGGCAACCGTTCATCAGGTAGATGAAATCAACTTCAGCCCCATCACGGTCTCTGTAATAATAGAGAAACGGACGTTTGCCGGAATTGGCAAAACTGCGTACCAACTGACCATAAACCCAGGTTTCCAGAATAGCCCCTGCAAACATGCTGTTTTTGAGATGCTCGGCACTATTCCAACCGGCCAGCCAGCAACAGAGCCCCGTATCCATGAAGTACAGCTTAGGAGTTTTGGCCAGGCGTTTGGTGGTGTTGACATGATACGGCTCCAGTAGGGAAATGATGCCCGAAGCCTGTAAAATACTTACCCAGGAAGCAGCCGTCTTGGGCGAAACCTCGGCATCCCGTGCCAAATCACTATACACCAGCTGCTGCCCCGTGCGCATGGCGGCAGAACGCATTAACCGTATGAATGAAGCCTGATTGCCCACTTGTGACAGGGCTTGTACATCCCGTTCCACATAGGTTTGTACATAGGAGCGGAAATAGTCTTCCACATTCATTTCGGGGCGCAGAACAGGCAGGGGATATCCACCGAGCCATATGCGTTGGAACAATTCCGATAAACTGCACATATTGGCACTCTGTACTAATTCTCTGCACCGTTCCGGTTCAAACGGTTCATGACAGAGTGTACCGCCGCAGACCTCCCTCTGAGACAGGCTGTACAAATCCACTATCGCTACCCGTCCGGCAAGACTTTCCGTTACCCCTTTCATCATCTCAAAACGCTGAGAACCGGTCAGCCAGTACATACCGGGCTGCTGGTTTGCCTCATCCACCTTGATTTTGATGACCCGCAGAATACCCGGTGCATATTGCACCTCATCAATGCAGAGCGGTACTCCCATTTCATTCACGAATCCCATGGGGTCGCGGTTGGCATAATCGGCCATTTCCGGGTCATCCAGCGTTACATAACGCATTCCCTCCGGCATGACACGTTTCAGCAGAGTGGATTTCCCCACTTGTCTGGCTCCGGTCACCATGATACAGGCAAAGCTTTGGTTGAGTTCCCGCAGTTTACCCTCCATGCTTCGTTCTTTGTATCGGTCAGGTGCGCTTGTTTTCATGAGAGTATTTTTTCATATAAGTATCAAGGAGTCAAGTTAAATTTCCCGCAAATCGGGAGTACTATTCCCGATTTGCGGGAAATTTAATGTTATATGAAGAGTGTAAGTAGATGACAAAGGGGTGAATTTGATGGTTTTGAGAGTTCAGCTCATAGTTCTGCTCATTTCGGGCGGTAGTGGTGAAGAGTAATTTCTGAGAAAGCTTGACAAGGGGTAGAGGAGTCTCTATCATAGACGCAGGACAAACCATAGAACACATACACCATGGGACTGATGGAACAACTGGCCGCCATGGCCATTCGCAAGAAGGTGAGCGCCACGCTGCGCGAGAATTGCCCGGTAGATTTGAAGAGCGGGCTGGAGGATTTATTGGCAGATGAGGGTGCTATCGGAGCCATTCAGAAGATTCTGACCGCCGGGATGAAAAACCCGATTTCCCTGCGTCCGGATTCGCTGAAGTCACAGCTGCTGGCCAGTGCCGCTGCCGCCATACTGGAGAAATGCCCCGGGCTGGTGGATTATCTGGTCAAGACGGCCTCCTCTTTCCTGAAACGATAATCTCCTGCGTGCACACGGATTCGTTTTTTCACTCCCGCCGCCGGTGGGAGTTTTTTGTTGGGTTCAATCGCGCCTGGGTTGTGGGAGAGCTATCTTTCTCCGGGCGGTAGATGGCTCTGTCGCGGGCGAATTCTTCAAAGTATTCGGGGACAGTTGTTTGCAGAAAGCTGTTGTGGGTTTTCACCCAAGAGCAGTCAGGAGAGAGGAGATAAATCTGCCCCATCCGGGATCTGAATGAGCTTGATGCGGCCGGTGGAGCCGTGCAGCAGCTCGACGGCGGATTTGGGGATGCCGAGAGTCTTGGCCATGAAGGCGACAATTTCCTTGTTGGCCTTTCCTTCCACAGGCGGGGCAGCAATTTTGAGACGCAGTACGCGGCCGATTTGCGGGTAATCATCCTCCCAGCCCAGGATTTCATTTCTGCGGGCACCGGGGGTCACTTTGAGGGCGATTTTCACGGCTGAGGAGTCTGGGCGTGAGAGGTGAGAAGGGCTGCCGCCACGGGGAGGCGGAGGAGGGTTTTACCGCAGGCAGCGGCGTCCTGCTCTGTGGGCAGGTCGCGGGAGGTGTGGAGCCCTTCCGTGAGCAGGAAAGGCAGCAGGAGGATGTGGCGGGAGCTCATGCAGCGCAGTACGTCTGCGGCCTCCGGCTGCTGGTGAAAATAGCCGCAGGATACTTCTGTGCCGGGCAGCAGTTCGCGCAGACGGCGGCAGAAGAGACGCGGCTCCGGCGGGGGTTCCGGGAGGTTGGAACCGTGCGCCACCACGAGCACGCCGCTTTCTTCCTGCAGCAGGGGGCGGATGACAGCAGCGGCGGCTTCTGCCAGCCAGGGGGAGGCACCCAACACGGGTTGGTAGTACAGCTGCGGTTGTTCTGCGCGGGCGGTGTATGCGGCACGGATGGCGGTGGTGAGCCTGATACCGCTGCTGCTGCCGCTCTGCATGAACATGGGGTACACCAGCACGGGGGCATCTGCCGGCGGCAGCGTCGCGGTGCTCAGGTTGCCCAGATGGCAGCGGTATACGCGGGCGCGCGGCATGCGGATACCGGGCGGGTCGAGCGAGAGTCCTTTCTCATTGTAGCTCACCAGCAGGTAGTAGCGCTTCCAGCGGTAATGCCGTAGCCACATCAGAATCACTACTCCCAGAATTGCCAGCTGTGAAACGGCGAAATGGAAATAAATAAGCCCGCGCAGGTGTTGCTCCTGCGCGGGGGCAAGGTGTGCCTGCTCCAGTCTTGCCCCACAGCTCAATGAGCCCCACAGGGCGGCCGCAAAGGCGGCGGCGCATACCAGAAGCAGCAGGATAAACGTGCGGCGCTTCATGGGGGCTCTCAGCTGGAGGGGGGATGACGGAATCAAACCTCGCTTCCTGTGGCGTTATCAGCGGCCTGCAGCTCGGCGCGCAGGTCGTTGCGGCGGTCAAACCACAGCACCACGGGGGAGGCGATGTAGATGGAGGAATAGGTGCCCACGAAGATACCCAGCAGCATCGTGATGGAGAAGTCGAACATGGCCGGCCCGCCCAGCGCGATGAGGGCTACCAGCACAGCGATGGTGGAGCCGGAGGTGAGCAGCGTACGCGACAGCGTGGAGTTGATGGCCTCGTTCATGATGTCGATGAGTTTCTCCCCGGGGGCTGCCAAGCGCAGCTGCTCGCGGATGCGGTCGTAAATCACGATGGTGTCGTTGATGGAGTAACCGGCCACGGTCAGGAAAGCACCGATGTGGATGATGCTCAGCTCTGTGCCGCAGACAATCACCAGGAAGATGATGGCGGCCACGTCGTGCGCGGTGGATATCATGGCACCCATGGCGAAGCTCCATTCGAAGCGGATGGCCAGATAGATGGTGATGCCGAGCATACCGGCCAGCAGTGCCAGACAGGCAGTGGTAAAGAAGCTGGCACCGAGCGCCGCACTCACTTCCTCAATCGAGGGGGACTGCACCTCCTTCATCTCCGGGAACTTCTTGCGCAGCTCGGAGTCAATCATGAGGGCTTCATCCTTCGTAGCGCAGCGAATCTTGATGTTGTGGTCAGTGGCGGTGGTGAATTCCTGCACGGTGGGCAGCTTGGACAGGTTGTCCATCTTCATCACATAGTCCTCCACGCCCTTGTAGTCCAGCTTGGAGTCACCGGGAATCACGTACGTGGCCGTTGTACCGCCCGTGAAGTCGATACCCAGTGCCTTGTCGCCTCGGATGAAGATGCTGTAGACAGCAAAGAGGGCGATGGCTGCCACGGAGACGATGCCGGCCACCTTGCGGTACTTCATGAAGTCGTAAATCTTGCCCTGGAAGGGAGCTTTGCCGAACTTCAGGTTCTCAAAGAGCTTGAAGTGCTCCGTCCAGAAGAAGAGCACGCGGGTGACCACCACAGCACCGATGAGCGAGGTGATGATACCGACGGTGGTGGTGACGGCGAAGCCCTTGATGGAGCCGCTGGCAATCCAGAAGAGAATGACGGCGGTAATCAGCGAGGTGATGTTGGAGTCCCAGATGGCGGAGAAGGCCTTTTCATACGCATTGCGCAGGCAGATGATAAAGGGACGCCCCAGCTGCTGCTCCTCGCGCATGCGTTCGTAGATAAGCACGTTCGCATCCACGGCCACACCCATGGTCAGCAGCATACCGGCGATACCAGGCAGCGTCAGCACGAAGCCGAACAGGCTCATGAGACCCAGCAGAGCCAGCGCGTTGAACGCCAGACCCACCATGGCCACCACACCGGCGCTGCGGTAGTACCAGTAGCAGAAGAAGAACACGCCGAGCATGCCGATGATACCGGCGATGGCGCTCTGCTCCAGCGCGCTCTTGCCCAGCTGGGCGGACACGTCTTTGCGGCCCTCCACCTTCAGGTCACTGGAGAGCGGGTTGGCCAGAGCCTTGGAGATATCCTCCGGTTCGCCCTTACCGTTGAGGCCGGAGATGTTGAATTCCTTGTGCAGCACAGCCTGCACCACCGGGGCGCACTTGATTTCGCTGTTGAGCACCACGGCCAGGCGGTCGGCACCAATCTGCATGCCGCCCGTCAGTTTGCCCATGCTGGCAGCCCCGGCGCGGTTGAGTACCACGTCCACATAGCCTTTGCGGACATAGTTGGGCGCGGCGTTGGCCACCTCCTTACCGGTGATGTAGATACCCTTCTGGTGGGCAACATGGGGTTTCTGCACCACCATGTAGAAGACAATCGGTTCACCTGTCTTGCTGTTCACCATCGGTTCGCCCGTTTCCTCGTTGGTCTGCGGGCTGGGCAGAATCATGTAGTCATTCAGGCCGAACTTGGAGGGAATGCGGGGCAGGGCGGGCTTGCGCACATTGCGTTCATCGCGTGCCAGCGCCTCGCGGTAGGCCTTCATCTTCACCTCATAGGCGGCGAGTCCCTCCTGGGTTTCGGGGTCAGAGATGACGGCATCGCTGTTGCGGTAGACGGCCAGCAGCTCCAGCTTTGCCATTTTGGTGAGCATTTTCACCATGGCATCCATCTTCTCCTTATTGCGCTCGGGGTCAGAGTCCTGCTGGGGAATCTGGATGAGAATCTTGTTGTTGGAGTGCAGAATCTGCACCTCGCTGGTGCCGGTGGAGTTGAGGCGCTGCTCCAGAATATCGCAGGCCTGCTGCATGTCCTGCTCCGTGGGCGGTGTCAGCGTGCCGTCATCGCCCATCTTCGGTTGCACCTCCAGGGTGAGCTCCACACCGCCTCGGATGTCGATACCGTAGTGCATGCCGTTGACCAGCAGGGACAGCAGGCTGAAAGACGAAAGCCCCAGAATGAAGAACAGACCCGCCATGCGCTTGGCCTTGTCGTTCTCCGTGGCCAGATACCAGAAAAAGAGCACCAGCAGCAGAATGCCCGTGCAGAAGTAAAAGGCCGGCGAATTGATGAGTGCTTGGATAAACTCGAACATAACTCTAAAAACAGGTGAACCGCAACAGTTTGCCATGTTTCTGTACAAAATCAAGCTTCCAGTGTGGCATTTTCAGCACATCATATTGGAATGTTGCCCTCCGGTTAACAAAATCACGGATTTCGCTCAGAAGTGTCAAATAAAAAACGTGCCCGATGCAGTATCGGGCACGCAAGAATGATAAGTCGGAAGAGTTAACTTCCTGTAGTCCTTACTTCTTGATGGGGGCCACGGGAGCCGGCTCCGGAGCGGGAGCGGGAGCAACCTGCTGCTGCTGCTGCTGCTGGCAGGACACGAAAGCGGCGGCCGTAAGGGCAAGAATAGCGATGGTCTTCATATTTATCTAGACTAGTGTTTGATGTTTGAAGTGCCCCATCGCCCAAGAGTAGGACGCGGGGTGGCGAGAATTTATCACAAATCCACCATAAATCAAGCCTAAAATGATTTCCTGAGGTGTTTTTTTTAAGTAAAAATGATAATTCTCAACACTTAATTAACCTGTTATGTATTGAATTTCAACACGCAATAAAACTTTAATGAAACTCGCTTTTTTTGCCGAAAAATTGGCTCTTCTGCAATAATTGTGGAATGACCCAGGGACGCAAGAAACGCAGGAGAAGAAATTTATCAGTAAAGAGCAGAAAAAGATTGAGCATGGAGGAGAAATCTCCTACCATGCCCTGTGTTGTGT
>SUVN01000007.1 GCA_015061985.1 Akkermansiaceae bacterium | reverse complement strand
ATGAAATTAATTCAACGTCGCGCTTACGGATATCGTAACTTTGAAAACTATCGGTTAAGAGTGTTAATTGAATGTGGGCACGTGGTGATATGAAAATTCAAATTCCACAAAAATTGGGCTTGACCCGTAAATTGAGCGGTTTAGAAATAAAAATCGCGGGCGTTATCTCTTATCGAAATAACGCCCGCGAAGGGTGGGCGATGGGGATCGAACCCACGACGACCGGAACCACAATCCGGGGCTCTACCACTGAGCTACACCCACCATCTTATGTTGGTGGCGAACTGCGTCGCTGCGCTGGATTATACACGCAGGATTGCGGAATGCAAGACAAATTTAAGTTTTCTCATGTTTTTTTTCATTTTGGTGCGGTAATGTGGGCTTTATAGTTAAAAAACGGGAACTAAAAACTTGACTTTGCCGGGAAAAGTTGTTAGAAAGGAAACGTACGCATTCTGTGTACGGCATGGAAAGAAAGAGCTATGAACAAGTGGGTGAGTTTTGATTTTCGGCTGCATACGGCAGCATTGGTGGCGATTGTGGTGGCG
This sequence comes from Akkermansiaceae bacterium, assembly GCA_015061985.1. GTDB lineage: Bacteria > Verrucomicrobiota > Verrucomicrobiia > Verrucomicrobiales > Akkermansiaceae > Akkermansia. Next base: position 83,572 of record SUVN01000007.1, on the reverse strand, counting down.
GTGTTGTGTGTGCCGCTGGGGGCGTATCTACCGGTGGAGTGTGGTTATGAAAATGGTGTGGTGGAGAATGTACAGATGGCGGTGTTGGCGCTTGGGGCCTATTTTTGTCTTCGGTCGGGGAATCATCGCCGGTTTTTCGTGGTGGTGGCGTTGGTGCTGGTGATGCTGATGCTGCGCGAGGTGAATTGCGGCAGGACTCTGTTTTTTGCCAAGCCCGGCACGGTAAATGAGTTCTACAAGTGGAAGGAGATTCCGTACGGATGGGTGGCTCGTGTTCTGTATGGCGGATATATGGCCGGGGTGATGGCGTATTTTCTGTACAAGCGTTTGTATCTGCAGATTGGGGCAGTGTTGCGTCAGGTGGGGGTTCCTGTGTGGAATGTGATTCTGATGGCTGCCGGTATGGCGTTGGGGGTGTATGGGGAGCGGGTGATGAACAATATGACGGTGGAGGAGTTTGCTGAGCTGGGGTTCTATGTGGCGCTGGTGGGAGCTATTCATATCTACGCCCGTTTCCGGGCAGATACTGCGCAGGGTTGAAGGGAAGCTCCCGGGATGATGCCGCTGCGGTGTTGTAAATAACGCACGACTTTTGCGTACTGTAAATATGCGAAAAAAGGCGCACTTTGAGCTTGAAAATGCGGGTTAATGGAGTAGAATAACGCTGTTATGCTAGATATCCGTGTTGTCAGGGAAAGGCCTGAATATGTCAAGGAACGAGTCCGCCTGCGCGGTGGAGATCACTGGATGCTTGTGGACAAGGTGCTGGAGTGTGATGTGAAGCGCCGCAATGCTGAAACGGAGAAGCAGGCTCTCTCTCAGGAGCGTAACAGTACTTCAAAGCTCATCGGTCAGATGATGAAGGAGGGGCGCCGTGATGAGGCCGAGGCTCTCAAGAAACGCATGGGCGAAGTGGGCGACCGCATCAAGGAGCTGGATGCGGTGGCAACTGCTGCTTCTGAGGAACAGGAGGCGCTGCTGCTTTCCATCCCCAATATGCCGCATGACGCAGCGCCTGTGGGCAGCGATGATTCTGCCAACCCCGAAATCCGCCGCTGGGGTACTGCACCCGAGATAGAGAACCCGAAGGATCATGTGGAGCTCGGCACTGCTCTGGGGCTGATTAATTTTGAGGACGCTGCGCGTGTTTCCGGCTCCGGCTTCATCGTGTATCGCGGTTTGGGGGCTCGTCTGGAGCGAGCGCTCATCAACTTCCTGCTGGACACACAGACGCAGGAAAACGGCTATCAGGAAGTGGGCGTGCCTTTCATTGTGAAGCGCGACTGCATGTACGGCACCGGTCAGCTGCCCAAGTTCGAGGAGGATATGTACGGGCTGGAGGGTAACAGCATGTTCCTGGTGCCCACGGCAGAAGTGCCCGTGACCAACCTCTGCCGCGACCAGATTGTGAAGGAAGCCGAGCTGCCCATCAAGATGACCGCCTATACCCCCTGTTTCCGCCGAGAGGCCGGTTCTGCCGGGCGCGAGAATAAGGGGATGATTCGCGTGCACCAGTTCGATAAGGTGGAGCTGGTGGAAATATGCCGCCCGGAGGATGGCTTTGCCGAGCTGGAGAAGCTCACGAGCCATGCCGAGAGCATCCTGCAGAAGCTGGGGTTGCACTACCGTGTCATTGAGCTTTGCACGGGCGATGTGGGCTTCTCCTCTGCCAAGACCTACGATATTGAGGTGTGGGCACCGGGGCAGGGCAAGTTCCTGGAGGTTTCCAGCTGCTCCTGCTTCACGGATTACCAGGCTCGCCGCATGAAGCTGCGCTACAAGGATGCTGATGGCCGCATCCGTGTGCCCTACACACTCAACGGCTCGGGTACGGCTCTGCCGCGTCTGTATGTGGCCCTGCTGGAGCAGTGCCAGCAGCCGGACGGCTCCGTGAAGATTCCTGCAGCTCTGGTTCCGTACTTCGGTTCGGAAGCCATCACGCCGCGTGCGTAACCTCTCTTCCCGCAGGTGCCGCAGATGCGGGCGGCACCTGCCTTTCTCTCTCCTCCGCAGAACAGACTTACACATCCAACGGAAACATTCACTACTATGCGCGAAATGATTGCCACCATGGGGCCTATATTCTGGCTCATCATGCTTTTCGCCGCCCTGTCACTGGCAGTGGTGGCTGAGCGTTTGTTCTATTTCCATCGGGTCAACATCAACTCGGGTGATTTCCTGCGCGGCCTTTCATCGCTGTTGCGCTCCGGTCAGTATGATGAGGCTCTGCACGAGGCGCGCATGCTTCCCGGACCGATGGCTCGTGTGGTGGAAGCCGTATTGTCCCGCCCCCGTTTGAACCGCAACGAGCTGCGCGATATTGCCCTGGAGGCTGCCGATATGGAGGTGTACCGGGTGGAACGCAATATCCGCACGTTGCAGGCATGTGCCACGGTGATGCCCATGCTGGGTATTCTGGGCACGCTGCTGGCGCTGGTGGCGTTCTACGAGCAGCCGGGAGTGACGGATGGTGCAGCGGCACCACCTCTGGTCGCGGCTACGTTGCAGCAGGCGCTCATGTTGTCGGCTGCCGGCATTGCTCTGTCCGTACCCGCCTACCTCTTTTACATGTATCTGGCAGGCCGTGCCCGCCGCATTATCAACAAGGTGGAGCGCGCCGGACTGGAGTGCGTTTACATCATCTGTGATGCCCGAGATGCTGCGACTCAGGAGACCGCTGCCGTTGCGCCCAAGCGGACGTGCTGCGCGTTCTCCGCAGAGGATGACGCGAAGGATTAACCCATGAGCTAATTGAGCAGCCATGCGAAAGGTGCGTTCCAGACTGACCAGCGGCGGCGGTTCCATTCTAGTTCTCACGGGGGCTAATCTGTTTATCCTGCTGTGTGTTTGTGTGTTGCTGACCAACCATCTGGTGCCGCGCTACGGTTGCCGGGTCAACCCCTCAGAGTCCCATTTCGTGATGGGAAACTATGACCGTGAGCACTCCCGCATTGTTTCCGTCGCTGCCGGTGATGCGCCGCGCATTTACGACGGGTCTATGCTTGTAGAGGGTGGTATTCCCGGGTTCGGCGCGCGTCTGGAGGAGTGGAAACGCGAATTCGGCGGAAAACGTCTTCACATTGTTCTGGTGCCGGACAAGGCCGTATCAACCGGCACGCTCCAACAGATTACGGATATGATACTGAGTAGCGGATTTACCTGTAGTTATGCCGCTGTTCCTGCGATGATGCAATGAGTAAGGAGAAACAGAACCGCCCGGGTCGGGTGCGACAGCTGCATGGGTGCCTGCCCCTGTTTCTGCTGCTGTCTGCTGCGTTGATTGGCGGCGGTCTGTGGCTGCTGCCCGTAAAGATGAAGGAGCGACTGCGTCCTTCCGGAGAGGGGAAGTTGTACTATCACAGCAGTGGGTTAATGAATTTTGAGGCCGTCAGAAAGAGCCCGCTTACTCTGCCTTCCCGTTCTATAGCGGAAGATATCTTTTATCAGAATTCGGTCAGCATGTACGGCAGTGTGAGCCGGGATGCGGACTTGCGTAAAGCCCCGCCGATGGATATACTGCCTCAGGTGGCAGACTCAGCGGTGATTTCGCGGGAGACTCTGCTGGAGTTGCCGCCACCGGAGCCATCCCCGGCAGCAGCACCCACAGCAGAGTTGTCGGAGCCGACTGTAACGCCCAACCCGGAGGTGAAGCCATGAATATGTTCCCCCTTTCTGCGTCTGAGTTTTTTCTCTTTCTCATGCTGGCGGGGCTGGTGATGCTCGTGTGCGCCTACATTCCCGTGCAGCTTGCTTCAAAATTCCGCCGCATGCGGCATGCACGTACACACATCACCTGTCGTATCTGCGGGTATCGTTACCTGCTTTCCGATTCTCGCGCAGAGAACGTGTGTCCCCACTGTGAATCACGTAACTGAGACGCTGTCTGCTATTATTTTGCTATTGCGGTGGCGGGATTTTTCCCAGAATACTCTGGCATCGCCTGCCGAAACGGCAGATATGTACCGAGCCCGCAGCAGGGAGGTATCCCGATGCCCCATTTCCAGCTGCAAAATGCCCAGATTGCGAAAATGAGCCGCATGATAGGAGGCGAAGGTGTGTCGGCATGAATCCGGTGCCCAGTTCCGCCGGAAGCCTGCGGCACGTCTCAGGTTGCGCCAGCGGAGCGTCCAATTGCGGGGAATGTAGCAATCCTCGCGTTTGAGAAGGTGGTGACAGCGCAGGGGGACGAATCTGCCGCCTCCGGTCTTTGCTGTGTCCGGGCGGATGAATACCTGCCGCTGTTGCCAGTCTATATCCTTTGTAGAGAGGCGTTGCACCTCCGTTGGGCGTAGCCCGCAATAGAGCATCAGGTGCAGGGAGAGCTTCATGGAACGGTGGGATTGCTGCGTGGTTGCTTCCTGCAATTTTCGGGTTTGTTCCAGTGACAGGGGCTGGATGGATTTTTCGCGGACGGAGGGACAATCAATACGCTTGACCGGGTTGTTGTCCACCCATTCACGGCGCATGCCGTAGGTGAATATACTGTGCAGAATGGCGCGTCCTTTTCGTAAGCTGCAGAGGCTGTCTCCGAATGCCTGTTCAAGGATGTTACGGCAGTCTTTCGTGGTCATTTTCCGCAGGGGCAGGGAGGCCGCACCTTCCACCCGCAGCATTCTTCTGACGTAGTGTCGCAAGTCTCGGCGTGTCGTCGGCCGTCGGTCGGCGCGCGCCTCTATGCTTCTGATGGCGGCTTCCTCAAAGGTAACGGTCTGTTCCATTGCTGCGATGGCCTGTACACCTTCGCGGAGGGTTCGCCGAAGGAGCTGCAGGAGCTCGACCGGGCGAAGCCCCAGTGCCCGCTCTCCCAATTCCTCGGTGCATTCCAGTATCAGCCTTGCGGCATCCGTTGCGCTCAGCTCCAGCCTTTTCAGTAATTGGCCGGCCGTCTGTTCTTCGTCTTGGGTATTCATAGAGGTCATCTTTTTTAATGCTGACCCGTTCTTAACCCCGTCAACATCATTATATTGTAGAAATGGTGAGTGCATTCGTAACAGGAGAGCTGCGCTGGGCACTCAGTACTGTACTCGCAGAAAGCTTTCCGCTTGCGGGAATTGAGCTTGACGTCAGCATTAAAAATGCTGTATAGTGCTGTATCGGAGTCGGCGGGTTAATCATCGTTCATGTCTCAGCCGTGGTCTGATTGCACGCTGTGTTCATCCTGAACACCAGCGTGCATGTTTTTTACGCCAGACAGCCGGGACAGTTCCGGACAAAATGCCCCGGTGTCAACTCGATAAGTTCCGGCAGGGTGTCCGTGAGGCAAAGTTCCGGCTTTCCGATGATATTGCGCTCTCGGAAGGAACAGCCCTTGAGGGGAGCCCGGAGCGTGGGCGGTAGCCCCGGGATGGTTTGCAGTCGTGTTCCACGGAGCTGAGAGGAGGGGATGGAGGCCATGAGAGCGCGGGTGTAGGCGTGTTTCGGGTGGCGGAGCAATTCCTCCGTCGGGGCACTTTCCACAATGCTGCCTGCATACATCACCTGAATGCGGTGCGCGTATTGACGTACGACCCCCAAATCATGGGTGATGAGAATGATGGCTGTGCCGAGCTCTTCCTGTCTCTTGCGCAGCAGGTCGAGCACCTGTTTCTGCACCGTGACATCCAGCGCCGTCGTAGGCTCGTCTGCAATGAGAATCTCCGGGCGAGTGATGAGAGCCATGGCAATCATCACTCGCTGCCGCATACCGCCGGAAAACTCATGCGGGTACGATTTGGCGCGTTTTTCCGGATTCGGTATGCCGGTGAGGGCCAGTTCCTCCACGGCCAGCTGCATGGCTTCTTTTCTGCTCATTCCATGGTGGATGATGAGAGGCTCTGCCACCTGAGCGCCGATGGTCATGCAGGGGTTCAGGCTGGTCATGGGGTCCTGGAAAATCATGGAGATACTGCGGCCGCGGAGCTTGTTGTGCTGCTGTTCCGTTGCATGCAGCAGGTCTATGCCCTTGAAGATAGCGCGGGATTCCCCTGCGATGACGGCAGGCGGGCTGGGTAGCAGCCCCATGAGCGTGGAGCAGGTGACGGATTTGCCGGAGCCGGATTCACCGACGATTCCTAAAGTCTCTCCGGCGCGGAGGTCAAAGCTGACATCGTTGACGGCATAGTTAATCCCGGCGCGAGTGTGAAACTCAACGCTGAGATGGCTTACTCGGAGAAGTGGCCGGGACATGGTGCGAGTGTCAGTTGGTGGTTACAGCAAAAGGAATCTGGCTGAGGGTAGCCTGCGCCATGTCTAGCCCCAGCACAATCGCGCGAAGAACGGCCAGAGACCCCGCAGCATCGAAAAGCGCATCATGCCAGCGGCGACCCGGCACCCATTTTTCTACTTCTGCCGTGATGCGCAGCGCCCGGCATACATTGCTCAGAGAATGGTCTGCGAGGGTGGGTATGGCCTGACGGGAAAGAGCCAGCGTATCCAGCCACGGACCGAATCCGTGTCCGGGGAAAGCCCGCAGGAAGCGCATTTCGGTGGAGGGATTGTGGCCGACCACAACGCAGCCGCTCAACAGCTCCCGAAGCTGTGGCCAGAGCTCGGTGAAGGCGGGTGCATCTGTCAGCATGTCGGAGGTGATGCCGTGAACTCTCGCGGCACTCCACCTCACCGGGCGGTCACAGGCGATATAGGAATCGAACATCCGGGGTGTATCGCTGAAGAGGTTCTCTATCCTGACAATGCCCACCTGCACAGGGGAATCCGTCTCCCCCGGTGCGGAGCCGGCAGATTCAAAATCTATGGCGGCAAACGGCAGCCCGGAAAGCGGTTGATTCAGGAGTTCTTGACCCATGTGACGGCTTGCTGAATTTCAGTTCGCAGGGCTTCGTAATCGCAGGTGAGGAACTTTCCGTCGCGGTACAGTTCCTGTCCGTTCACCACTGTCAGGATGTTTTCTGCCCCGGTGGCTGCATAGACGATGTTGGAGACGACGTTGTGAACCGGCTGCATGTTGGGTGACTCCAGAGAAAGAGCAATGAAGTCTGCCCGCATGCCGGGCTCGAGTGTGCCGATGTAGGGGTCGTGCAGGGCGGCGGCTCCGCCGCGCGTGGCCATGTCCAGCGCGGCCTGTGCGGGGCAGGCGGTGGGGGATAGATGATGCACTTTCTGCAGGAGGCTTGCAACGTACATTTCGCGCACCATGTTCTGGGCGTTGTTGGAGGCCGGCCCGTCTGTGCCGAGGCCCACGCAGACTCCTGCCCGGCGCATGTCATCGATTCGGGCGGCACCACTGGCCAATTTCATATTAGATGCCGGATTGTGAACAACAGCACTTCCGGTGGAGGCAAGCAGAGCCATTTCTTCTTCGTTGGCCTCCACCACATGGAAGAAAGTAGAGATGGGGGAGAGCAGCCCCAGACTGTGGCAATAGTCAATGGGGCGCTTGCCGAATTGTTGCAGGCAGGTATCGGTTTCTCCACGGGTTTCTGCCAGGTGCATGCCGAACAGCGCGCCCGTTTCCTCTGCCAGGGCGTAGCACTTCTGCAGCAGCTCCGGAGTGGTCGTGTATGGTGCGTGCGGCACAACGGCCTGACGGATGCGCGGATGATTCATCCATTCAAATGATTGCTCCCGCACCAGCTCAAAGTATGCCTCTGCATCCCGACAGCTCAGGGAAGGGAAGTACTGCGTGACGCTCTCTCCTATGACGGCGCGCATCCCGATTTTGTCGGCGGCGCGGAACACGCTGCGCTCCATCATGTACATGTCATAGAACGCCGTGGTGCCGGTGCGCAGCATCTCTGCCATGCTGAACATGGCACCCAGCTCCACCAGCTCCGGGGTCAGCTTTGCTTCCTGCGGGAAGATGTCCTGCGTCAGCCAGTCCATCAGCGCCTTGTCATCCGAAAAACCGCGCAGCAGGCTCATGGGGACGTGGGTGTGACCGTTGATGAGCCCGGGCAGGATGACGGCTTCCCCAAGGTCCACCCGGCGTGCATCCGGGTACAGGATAGTGAGGATATCGCTGTGGCCGACGCACAGAATGCTGTCGCCGGAGACGGCTACCGCGCCCTTGCGGATGATATCCCGGTTGTCATTCTGGGTGATGACGTATTCAGCCGTGTAGAGAGTATCGCAGTGGTTGCCTGTCAACATAACTATCGGAAAAGGCTTTACCAGAACAGGATGGCACAAACCAGAACGGCCGTGCCGTATATCAGCCCGCTCCAGGCTCCTATGGTGTAAATCCGGGGGTGTTTCGTCAGCCATGCTGCCCAATCCCGCAGCAGGTACGGCTTGACTATCCAGAACATGGCAACGGTGAGCACCGGATACCACCAGATGGGAATCAGCAGTCGCGTGACAGGGGCTTTCAGGAAGGCGGCGCTGAGCGGCACAATCGCCATCAGGAGCAGAAAGAGCCCGAGAGCCCGTGCAAACAGATGCTCCGTGGATTTGGTACACATCACGAAGCACACCAGAGGGGCTGCAAACAGAAGGTAGGGACGGAATGCCTCAAAGGTGAACAGCGGCATGCACAGCGGATTCCAGTCCGCGCGGATGAGCAGGAGCACTATCCACACAAAGTCGATGCACATGAGCAGCGCCCCCCACTGCGGGCGCAGGTGAGTGTGATTCAGTGTGGATTTTGTCCACTCCGGCCACTTGATGGCAACCAGATGCAGCAGGATGAGGATGCACCCCATCACAATGCCTGTCGCTCCCAGCGGCAGCCTGTCGTACAGGTGGGAGTATTGCTCGTACATTACTGCTTGGCTTTGGGAGCAAGGTTAATGCGAAACGCCTTGTCAGAGTCGGCCCCCCAGGCGGCGCAGCCCATGGTGCCGGTGAGCTTGCCGTCTGCGCTCAGGAAGAGAAGCAACTGACCGTCCTTGGCATCATACACCTCAGCCGTGGGCTGATCCGGGTCGTACTGCCCGTCGTAAATGACAACTTTAACGGCAGAACCCTGTTCCGTAGGGGTGAGCTCGCAGCGCCCCTCAATATCCAAGCATGCTTCCGGCAGCTTTGTGTCGTAAATGGCACCCATGAACTGGATGGCTTCATCCGTCACCAGCTTGGATTGATTGATGACCAGCGTCAGCTCGCCGAAACGGTCATTTCTGGACCATTCACCGGCAAACTCCTGTCCTTCGGCAAGGAGGCCGGCGCACAGGTTATTGTGTTGTTCACGCTTGGCCTTGGCGGCGGCTTCTGCCTCCTGTGCCTTGCGAGTCTCTTCTTCTTTCTGTGCCTGTTTCTGGGTGAGGGTGGCTCTGGCCGCTTCCTCTCGGCTCAGGATGTAGGGACGGGCTGCGTTGTTGAAAGCCTCGGTCTTCTCCTTGATTACTTGCTTGCGGATGCCTTCAAATTCCGGGGTCAGGATGTTGTCGGTCTCAGGATTCAGCGCCGACTCCGGGGTGAGCGCATCCAGTGCCTGCAAATTAGCATTATCCAGCACGATGTTATCGTAAACCCATGCTTCATCCTTGTATGTGGCGTGGAAATTGATGGTGACGGTCACATCCTTCCCGGCATCAACCGTTTTGCGGTACACGGAACCATCTGCCAGTTCCTTGAGCTCGTTGAGCAGAGCCTGCAAGTCGGCTGGCAGTGCCTTGGCATGGCGGTCTTCCTCGGTGATGAAATCTGTGGTTGCACCAATCTGCATCAGGTAGGCGGCCTCGGGCTTCATGGCGTTGTTGGCTGATTCATTGACAGCCTGACGCTCCTTGTTGAATTCCTCCGGTGCAGCTTCCTTCGTATAGAGGTTTTCCTTGACAATCATGCTGAGGTGAGCCGTGATGTTGAGGCTGCCGTCATCATTTTTGCCGGGTGTATCGCAACTGAGCTCACCGGAGGTAGCGCGCTCACAGACGGGCAGTTGCTCCAGAATGAGTCGGCTGATTTCCTCGTTCGTAGGCTGCGCCGGAGGGGCAGGCTTGGCCGGTTCCTGAACCTTGACGGGCTCAACGGGCTTCTCTTCCTTCTCAAAGCAGGAATTGAGTAGAAGTGCTGAGGAAATCAGGGCCGTGGTGTAAATCAGTTGCTTTTTCATAACCTCGTTTGGTGAGATGCTACCAAGTATCGGAGGTATTTTGCCTTATTTCAACGCGAATGTCAAGAGTACACAGGAGAGCAAATCCTCTAATGTCACATTTCCTTGCCCGAAAGGTCGCTTAATACGGAAAAGGGAATCTTAATCAGATGTTGTCAGGAGAGATTTTTGTGACGCTTGTGCGTGTTTAGTCTTTTAACGGCAAGACGCTGCCGGAAGAATCTGCAAACCGTCCCAAGTCTTGCGTAGACAGATGCCAGTATATCATGAGCATAACCTGCTTCCTCTTACTGAATGTGCCGGCTGCAATTAATTATGTGCATTCATTATTCATCGTTTCACATGTTTCCGCGAGGCTGCGTTTAGGTGTAAACTTGAAAAACGCCCTTAATATCGTCGGGCTCTCCTTGGCGTAACGTGGCTGTTTTTTTTACTTGATGATGCGTCGGGTATCTTGATTAATTTTTGGTGGAAACATGCGTCTGTCCGGCATAAAATCCGAGCCGATGGAGAGTCTTGTTGAAGTTAGCTAATTATGACAAGCCGACTGGGGGAAGAGAAGTACGATAAATATTATGCCGAAAATCGGAAAATTAAATACAGATGGTATGTGTTTTGTAACTCGTTTTCATGATCGTATAGCGTTATTTAAGGATGATGGATTTGTTATTTGTTATGGTTGTTAAACTAACATGTAATAACACCTTGAAAATATCTTTCTGTATAGTATAGAAATTGGTTATTGCGGATGTTGCATTCTCCGCTGTTGCTTTTTATTTGGTATGCCCTGATTTTGTTCTTGAACAGGGTGGAGGAAAGGTGTAAGGTGTAGCGTGATAACAGCTGTATTCGCCTTATGATGAAAATAACCCCTTTCTGCGCACTTTCTCTGTTGGTTCTGGGTGGAGTCCTGCCGGTGGCGGCGGAGTCCGCACCTGTGTCTGCCGCTGCTGTTTCCCTGCCTGCTCCGACCATTGAGGAAGCAGGTAGTAACAGATACCGTTATTATTCCCGCATGGAAGCGGGGTATGCGCTGGCGATTGATTTCCCCGTGCCGATGATAGCGGATGAGGCCGTTGGCAACACGCAGCAGCCGGAGTGGCTGCGGCTCAGCCAAGCCGATGCGGTGGAGACGCAGTGGGTGAGCAATTCGCGGCTGCAGGTGACCTTGAAGAAAGGGTTGCCGGTGTTGCAGGTGTTCCGCGTGGAGGTGTCGGAAGGTGTGACCGGGCGGAACGGTGAGCGCATCCCCGCGAGCGTGGCCTGCTTTCCCACTTCTTCCTACAACCGCTATTCTTCCGAACGCTGCCCGAACGGAGATTTGGTTGTTCGTCTGCATGATGAGGCTTTTGCAGAGCCCCTCCTGGAGCGATTGCGGGAGCTGTACTACGAAATTGGAGCCGAGCGGAGGCACGTGGCGATGCGTCCTGCGACGGTGGGGGATGCGCTTGCCAACTGGGAGGTGTATAACAGGGTGTTCAGCTACCAGCTTGATGATGAGCTGAAGAAAGAGGCCGGGCAACATCCTGCGGAGGAAGAACTGCAGCATACCTGGGTGCTGGAGGTGCCGGCGGTCAGCCTTGCCTCCGACTCCTTGCCGGTGATGTTGCCGAGGGCTGAATGGAACCGGAGTAAGCAGGTGTATGAGGATGAAGTCATCTCTTCCATTCGCCTTCCGAAGTACTCCTTTGTACTCACGAATCATTGCCGCGACAAGTCTCTCTATGATATGACGCTGCGTTTCGGGGTGCCTGCTGCGGTGGGGTCGCCGGAAGCACTGGTCGGTCAGTTCAAATGGACTCTGCGCCCGGTGGAGGGGACGGATAAGGATTGGCAGCCGCTGGAGTGGAAGGACGGCGCTCTCCGCGCTACGGTGCAGGGCAAGGAAGTGGTCATCACGCCCGGCGAGGTCACGCAGGAGTCGCTGCGGCTGTCGGATGGAACCATGGCCACAGGGTGTAAGCAGCTCGCGCTGACGGCTCAGACCGGAGGTCTGGAGCTGCGGGTGCATCTGGAGGGGATTTACGAGGGAATCGTGCCGCATTACGAGGATAATCCCCCGGAGAATACGGAGGATGTGACGGTGTTGCGCCCGCAGAAGCCCTATATCTACACGGATGTGAACGCCAATCACCTGCAGATGCGCGGCAGTACCACCATCCGTTGCCGCTACGGTAGGGTGACCGGCGGGCAAATCCGCATTTGGAAACTGCGCAGCGAGGGTGCGGAGGTGGTGCAGCTGCTGACGGATTATGAAAAGCTTTACACCGGCGCTAAACTCGATTACTGGGAAGAAAATCAGCGCCGGGAGTCGCGCAAGACTGCCGGGCTGGATGATAACAACCCGGAGCATCATCGTCTTGCCACGGCGAATCTTCCGGGGGTGGTGGCTACGGCCGAGCGCGCTTTGCCCGGGGCTGAGGAGGGTGAGCTGAAGCTGCCTCTGGCGGAGTTGTTCCCGCAGCAGCCCGTGGGTGGCTTCTACCTGGTGGAAGTGGAGGGAACACCGCTGCGCGGGAGCAAGAATCCCTGCTTCAATCAGGGATTGGTGCAGGTGACGGACCTCGGGCTTCTCTGGAAGACGAACGGAGCCCGCCTCTTTGCCTGGGCTTATCACCTCAGCACGGCCAAGGCGGTGGAGTCTGCCCGCCTGCGCCTGTTCGACAAGAGCGGTCGTATCCTGTCGGAACTCCCCGTGCAGAAGGGGCTCGCAGAAGGCGAATTCCCGGCAGAAACGCGCTTTTTGCAGCTCGTCACCGGGGATGACAGCGTGACGGTGCCGTATGATATCAACGATGCATACGAGAATGAACATAACTACAACCAATGGCGCAACCGCCAGCTGATGAAAGCCGGGATTGCTCCGGCCACGCTGCCGCGCCCGCTGGTCTATCTCTTCACGGATCGTTCCCTCTACCGCCCCGGCGAAACGGCTCACCTCAAGGGTATTGTCCGCTGGCTGAAGGATAACCAGCTTCTGCTCCCGGAGGTGGAAAGCATCAAGGCAACCGTGTGGGTGAACCGCAACGAGGTGATGTCGCAGGCGGTGGAAGTGCAGCCGGACGGCACTTTCACGCTGGATGTCCCCACGGAGACGGTGGGGGACTACATGGCCATTTTCAATCTGGTATTCAAGGGAGATGCCGATGAAAGCAGCCCCGACAAGGCAATTGTGAAAGGAATTCCTCTTGATGCGGTGAGTCTGCTCCGTTCCGCGACCATTTCCTGGCCCTGCAAAGAGTTCCGCCGCAATGAATTCGAGGTGGAAAGCAAGCTTGAGGTGCATGAGAACGAGAAATTGGTGACAGTAGAAGCCTCTGCGGTCAACTTCACCACCACCCCGGTGGCCGGGGGCAAGGTGCAGTGGGCGCTCAGGACAACGCCGCTGAATTTTTACCCGAAACAGCAGCAGTGGCTCGGCTTCCGCTTCGGTGAACATACGGCCGATTCCTGGGAGTATTTTTACAACTATTACCACGGGATTGAGGATACCGGTGACAGCGATTATCGCTCTGCTTCCGGCACGCTGGATGAAAAAGGCTGCGGCAAAATGAGTTTTTCCCTGCCGCAGCCGGAGCATCCCTTTGGGCGCAGGATTGAATCAACTGTCACCGTGACCAACGGCAACGAACAGAGTATTCGCAGTGTGCAGCGAACCACCCTGCATCCCGCCGCTGTGTACGGCGGTATTCGCCCGGAATCCGGGCTGGTGCAGGCTGGTGGTTCTCTTCCGGTGGAGCTGGTGGCCGTGAAGCCGGACGGCGCGGCATGGGACGGTGCCCCGCTGTCGGCAGAAATCAAGGTGAAGCGCACGGTGTTCCGGCCGTATCGCTATGGCTCTTTCTTCCGCTCCACCGTTCGGAATGTGGAGGATGAGACAACGGAGCGCTGCATCCCCGTGTCGCTGACCGGTACGCCGCAGAAGCTGGAGATTCCCGTAGAGTCTGCCGGACGCTATGATATCGAGCTGCGCGGGCGCGATACCGACGGCCGCGAGTTCTACAGCTCCACCTGTCACTATGTGTGGGGGGATGATACCTCCCCCTGGGAGTACCTGAACGGCAATGAATTGAAACTGCTGCCCGATAAGGAACTGTACAGCCCCGGGGATACGGCTCGGGTGCTGGTGCAGACCCCGGTGGATGCTGAATTGCTGGTGACGGTTGAGCGCGGTGGGGTGCTGCGGCATTTTCGCCGTGTGGTGACGGTGTCCAATCCGGTGCTGGAGGTGCCGGTGGAAGCCTCGGATGCTCCGCTGGTGTATGTGAGTGTGAGCCTGGTGCAGAACGGCGGGGCGCGCTCGGCAGACGGGAAGCCCCTGCTGAAGCTCGGTACCTGCCGTCTGGCGGTTGAACCGCTGGAGAAAAAGCTGGCGCTGTCTCTGGCGGCTCCGCAGAAGAGCCTGCTGCCGGGGGACGAGTGCCGGGTGAGCGGCGTGGTGACGGATGCTGACGGCAAGCCGGTGGCGAATGCAGATGTCACGCTGTATGCGGAGGATGAGGGAACCCTGCAGGTGATGGGTTATCGTCTGCCGGACCCGCTGCACTTCTTCTATGGCAAGGATGGCAGGGAGTTGACCGTTGAGACCTATTCCGCGCAGGAGCTGCTGGTGAGCGAGAATCTGGGCAAACGCTACTTCGGCAACAAGGGTGTCTTTATCGGCGGCGGTGATGATGATAGCTACAACAGGCCAATGGATGATGCCGCTGTGGATTATCTTCGCAAGGATTTCAATCCCTGTGCGCTCTGGCTGGGCTCTGTCCGCACGGATGCGGAGGGGCGCTTCTCTGCCGTTTACACGAACCCTGATACGCTGACCCGCTATCGGCTCATGGCCGTGGCCTCAGCCGGTGATAAGTTCGGAGCGGCAGAAAGCAGCTATCACGTCACCAAGCCCATCATGCTGGAGCATGCTGCTCCCATGAGTGCCGCTGCCGGGGATGAAGTGCTGGTACCGGTCACGCTGAGCATGCTGCCGGAGGAGTTGCCCGAGGCGGCCAACAACGCCGCTGTGCGCTGGCAGGTCTCCATCAGCGGCACGAATGTGGAGCTGCCTCAGACCTCACAGACCGTCTGCCTGAGCGGCAAAGCGCCTGTGACCATCCATTTCCCGGTGAAAGTGAAGGATGCGGGACCCGTGAGTCTGCGCTGGAGCGTGCAGGCAGAATCGGCTACGCCGGGCAGCGTGTTGTCGCGCAGCCGTGATGCCGTGGAGCTGAGCTTTGAGGCCGTGCTGCCCACGCCGCACATCCGCGAGCACTTCCATGACAAGCTCATGCCCGGCCAGAACAAGTCGCTGGACAATTGGGTGCGTGGTGATTATCGGCCGGAGTCGCAGGTGGAGCTGACTTTCTCCACCTCGCCACTGGCCGGGCTGGAGTACCCCCTGGATTATCTCTTCAGCTATCCCTTCGGGTGCAGTGAGCAACTTTGCTCCCGGGTGCTGCCCTGGCTGATGCGTGAGGAGCTGCAAACCCTCTTCGCTGTCCGTTTCCCGGAGGGGCAGAGTCCGGCTGCCGTTATTTCCGAGGTGGAGTCCTGCCTGCAGAAGCGGCAGTTGGACTCCGGCGGCTATCGCTACTGGGACAGCAGCCCTGCCGAGGCCAGCGATTATTCGCCCTACGTGGTGCTGGTGCGGACTCTGATGACGGGGCGTAACCGACAGGATGTGAACTACCTGAAGTCCTGTATCATCGATGGGAAGGGGAATGAGTTTATGGCCCTGCTGGTGTTGTCCATGCTGAATGAGGGGAAGAGTGCCTGGGTCGATACGGTGCTTGACCGCGCCCGCCACCGCCGGATGGTGCTGACGCCCCAGCAGAAATGGACGCTGGCTCTGGCCGCCCGGCTGACAAAGCATCCGGATGCAGAGGCTCTGCGGAAAGATGCCGAAACGGCGCTGACACCGGAGTGGGATGACTGCCACCTGCCGCCCCTGCGGGCGCTGCAATGCCTTGACGCGGTCTTTGCCGATGCGAAATCGCCCGCCACGGAAGAAAAGCTGCAACAATATGTACTGGAGGAGGTGGGCTCCTATTCCTCCTGGCGCAGCGCGTGGATGGTGCTGACCTCGGCTCTGTATGCGGCGGTGGCCGAGGTGGCAGAGACGCGTGCCCTCGTGAACGGGAATGAGCTCACTGCGGCGGCACCGTACCGTTGCAGCCGGAGCGTCCGAACCGGCAGTGCCCGTTTCTCAGCGCAGGGGAATCCGGTGTATGTCTACGGCAAGGCGGAGGGATATCTGCGCCGATGCCAGCCGGAGCAGGTGGTGGACAGGGGATTTAATGTGCAGCGGGGCTATGAGTGCCTGCAAGCGGATGGTTCCTGGAAACCGACAGGGCTGTTCCGCGTGGGGGATGTGGTCCGGGTGACGGTGACAGCCCGTGCCACCGGTGAGCGGAGCAACTCACGCTACATCGCCATGGAGGACCGACTGCCCGCGGCCTTCGAGGTGGTGGATCCGGAACTGAGCTCGCAGGCCTTGCCGGCGGGTGTTCGTCAGACTGACGGCTGGTGGAGTTGTTCTGCCGGGGTGACGCACCGTGAATACCTGAAAGACCGCGTCCGCGCTTTCTCTGATAACCGGGCGAACCGCGATAAAATGGAGATGAGCTATGTGGCGCGGGTGGTGCGCAGCGGCAAGGTGACGGCTCCCGCCGCCAAGGTGGAGCTCATGTACCGCCCGGAGGTGCATGGCCTGAGTATTCCGCATCAATTCGAGGTTCAGGCGCGGTGAAGTTCCGACCCCACATCATGCGTGCGGCAGGGGTGCTGTTCAGCATCGCTGCTGCGGCGTACTACCTGCTGCCTTTCTGTGTGGAAGCACCGGAGCTGCCCCCTCCGGCGGATGCTCGGGTGACGGACAGGCACGGGGCGTTGCTGGGCTTTGTTCCGGGGCCGGACGGCTACCGCTGCCAGCCGTTGGAACAACTCCCGCCGACTCTGGTGCGGGCGGTGCTGGCGGCTGAGGATAAGCGTTTTTATCAGCACGGAGGGGTGGATGTGCCGGCTCTGGCGCGGGCTCTCCGTCAGAACCTGAGCGGGGAGGGCAAATCCGGTGCCAGCACCATCAGCATGCAGCTGGTCAAGCTGTACAGTCCGCCCGCTCGCCGCACGATATCTACCAAGCTGCGGGAGATGTTGCAGGCGCGCCGGCTGGAGATGAGTCATACCAAGGACGAGTTGCTGCGGGCCTATCTCAACCGCGCGGACTTCAGCAACCTGTGCCGAGGCGCAGAAACGGCGGCTTGGTTTTATTTCGGCAAGAAAGCCGCTGAGCTGAATGAGGCAGAGGCCGCCCTGCTGGCCGGATTACTGAAAGCGCCCACGCAGCTCAACCCGCTGCGCTATCCGGAGGCTGCCCTCCGCCGCCGTAACCGCATTCTGGCTGCTATGGGCGGCGATACGTCTGCCCCGTTGGGGGTGGCTGGGCGCAGCATCAATGCCCCCTCTGCTGCGGGTGGAAGAGCCGGGCAGCTCACGCTCGACGGCGCGTTCCAGTCGCGCTGTGCTGCTATTGCCCGCGAGGAAATCGAGCGTCTGCGGGAGCGCAATGTTTCGCAGGCCGCGGTGGTCGTGGTCGATAACCGCAGCGGCGAGGTACTGGTGTCCGTCCCTGCTGCTTTCCCGGAAAGCTCGCGCGGCGGGGCGCTCAATGGGACGGTGACTCCGCGTTCGGCGGGTTCCACGCTCAAGCCCTTTGTCTACCTCATGGCCTTCCGTCATGGGGCATGGCCGGGGACGGTACTGGCAGATATTCCCACCCTGTACCGCAGCGCGGATGGAGTGCAGGCACCCGGAAATTACAATGACCAATACCGTGGCCCCATCACCATACGGCAGGCTCTGGCCTGTTCGCAGAATATCCCGGCGCTGGAAGCATTGGAGCGTTTCGGCAGCGTGGAGGAACAGCTGGGGCTGCTGCGTTCGGTGGGGGTTCGCGTGCCCGGTTCGGCAGAGGAATACGGCCTGGGCCTCGCTATTGGCAATGCTCACATCACCCTGACGGAATTGGTGCAGGCTTACAGTACGTTGGCTCGCTGCGGGACGTTCCTGCCGCTGCAATCACGACTGCCCCTTCAATCCACGGAGCCCCGCGAGCTGCTCCCGGCGGCGGATTGTTACCGCCTTGCCGATATCCTCAGCGATGCCTCGGCGCGTGCGGCAGCGTTCGGCCCGGCTCCGTCTCTCACCTTTCCCTTCCGCGCGGCGGCAAAGACCGGTACATCCTCCAATTTCCGCGATAACTGGTGTGTCGGCTTCACCGCAGAATACACCGTCGGCGTGTGGGTGGGGAACTTTGATAACAGCCCCATGCAGGAGGTATCCGGCGTGAGCGGGGCAGGCCCCATCTTTCACCGGGTCATGCTGCTGCTGCATGAAGACCGCCCCGCCTCGTTCCCTGATTGCCCGCCACAGCTCTGCCGCGTTGATATCGATACCCGCAACGGTTGCCGTGCATCGGCAGCTACACCGGATTTCTGCCGACAGTCTGAGCTGGCAACGCCGGAGGATATCGCCCGGCTTCCCCGGGGAACATATGATGCCGAAGGGAGGGCTGTATTGAGTCCCCGGTATGCAGAATGGTATGCGACCTGCTCATACAAGCATCTCTACGTCACGGACTCCTCAGGCCCGGTGGAGCGCCGCCCCTCCATCCTCATCCCGGCACATGGCAGCACCCTCACGCTTGACCCCACGCTGCCCGGCAGCGGTGATTTGGTTGAGCTCCGCTCTACGCTCCCGGCGGCTGCGGCCTCCTGGCATTGCGATACCCTGCGCATCATTCATCGCCACGGCAAATACTATGCCCGGCTCATCCCCGGAGTACATACCCTCCGCGTTACTTCTCCCCCCAATCTCCGCGCCCAATCCACCTTCCGCGTCGTTGCGGATTGATTATTTGTACCGATTCGGTTGAGAACATCGGATGTAACGCGAAAGTGTGAGGAAGAATGAGGCGTAACATAAAAAAAATCAATACATAGCGGAAGATAAGCTGTTTTGCTTGACCGAGGGGGTAGTATGGTGTATGGTAGGCGGCGGTTAACAAACATCTGCCTGATATGATGAGGACCCCCTTTTTTCGGAGTTGTGTGGCGGGGCTGCTGATGGCGGCTTTGATGAACAGCTGTTATTTCAATTCAACGGGGCGGCTGCTGGATAAGGCTCGTTACGAGGCTCGCGCCAATACGGCAGATTTGAAAACGTCACCCAACCCCGTGGTGTATACCAATGGGACGGAGTATTATATTGAGCTGCCGCGTTATCGCTACGGCAAGCCGGTGCGCTTGCAGTACTTTCCTTCCGAACAACCGCAGGAGCCAGTTTCCGAGAAGCGGGGAATGGGGCTCTTCCGTATTCCGGCCGAATATGCTCAATACCTGACAGGGCAGGGGAAGGGGACAAAAGAGCCACTTTTCCTGGAGGAATTGCCGGATGCAGAGCGGGTGAAAACTCAGTGCAGCACGCTGCCTGTCGTAAAACCGTCGGGCGATAAGATGGTGTCCTACACCTATGAATCCCCGAATGCCGGACTGATACGCCTGGCTGCCCCGTTCAACTGGTTACTGGTGGATTTGCCCGTGACCGTGTTGGAAAACGGTGCCATCATCGCCTTCTATGCCGGGTGTCTTTATCTGGCTATGGAGGATGACGACTGTGATGATGATTGCGACGACTACCATCACTGCCACCATTGATACCGGCTGAGGCCGGGTAAAAAAACGAACCATGGCAGATTCGGGGGGGCGCGGAGTGAGAAAAATCAGAACTTGTAGTTATTGCCGCGGTCGGAGCAATAAACGTGGCCTCTGGCTAAGCTCTCACCCCCGCTTCCGGTTGTTTGTTATCACCCCAAGGCGGATGTCTAGGTAGTCGGTAATTAAAAAGCCGCTGCCATGTGACAGGGACAACGGCTTGCATTTACATTTACCGAAAATTATCTTACCTGCGACGGCGGCGTGCGGCCAGACCTGCCAGAGCCAGCAGAGAGAGCGTGGCGGTGGTGGGCTCGGGGATGGCAGGCGTTGCTGCCAAATATGCCGTTCCGGCTGCAGATTCTAAAGCCTTTAAATCTGCACTACTCGCTGTAAGAGCTTGACCGAACACATGGTAAGCCCCTACAATATCAGTATTCAGCCACAAATCATCCCACTCATACCCCTTAGCCTCCAATTCCTCCCTTTTGGGACCGCCACTTATACTTGTCCAATGACGATAACCTGTAAATCTCGAGTTGCTACCCGCAAGATGCACATCATAGGCATAACGTCCATAGGCAGTGCCGCCACCATCCTCTGCCAATCCTCTCAGAGTCAACGTTAAATAATCGCTGGATGAAATCTGACTCATTGCTAAGGTAATCGGAGTTGCGTATATATATACAGTGTTCTCCCCCGGATTTTTATTACCGAGCCCCCATATTTCAATGCTGTCATCTTCACACATGCCACCAAAGCCAAAAACGTATCCTCCTTCATCACTGATATAGGCGAGTTCAATATATTCACCTTCTTTATAGGAGTTTACCAATGCAGATGTGTCTACGGTAAAAATTGCAGTCGTGGAGTTGAATGCAACCGTTCCGTCAGTAGTAAGGCTTACATCTTCTGCTACTTCATTGCCGACTCCGGCATAAAGGGCATCACTTAATGACAAGGCTTGCACGTTACTGACCAGAAGCGCAAGTACACCAATAAATAGAGTCTTTTTCATGATTGTAAGAGCTTGTTTTTTTTGAAGGGTTAGAGATGACTTCGTCAGGTGTGTCCGTTCCCCCGCGCGAGGGGTGCACTTAGACACCTGTTCCGAGTCGTTAAATGCAGTATACAGCATTGCAAATGCTGTAGTTGTGAGAAAAATCAAATAATGAATACGTTAAGGTTATTCAACGCTTTTGGAAACTGACTCAGATAAATATCATTCACCCCACAAGTGAATAATTTTCAATATTTTTCTACTTTTAGGCTTGATACAGCATTTGCAATGCTCACACCTTCCGCTATTTACATTCTGCCTCAGGTATGGACATTTTTATCAGCACAGACAAAAGCCCGGCTTTGGTGTAGGCTACGGATTCCCCGTTAAGCGCGTCCAAGTTGAAGCGCGGGGTGGTGGTTTCTCTGAGCGTTATCGGGTCGGGAACTCCGACCGCTTCAAAATTCGCATGGGCATCAAGCCCAAGGAGCACGATGAGGGAGAGTTCCTCATTCTTGCTGAGGCCGGGTAAAAAAATCCCCCCGAACCATGGCAGATTCGGGGGGGCGGGAGTCAGAAAAATCAGAACTTGTAGTTATCGCCGTAGCCGTAGTGTTCGGCAATGTAGTCCACGTCCTTGTCGCCGCGGCCGGAGCAGTTGGCGAGAATGGCGCCGGTGCCCATCTCCCGGGCTTTGCGCATGGCAAATGCCACGGCGTGGGAGCTTTCCAGCGCGGGGATGATACCCTCGTAGCGAGAAAGCTTGAAGAAGGCATCCACGGCCTCTTCATCGCTCACACTTTCATACTTCACGCGGCCGATGTCGCGCAGGAAGGCATGCTCCGGCCCCACGGAGGGGTAATCCAGTCCGGAGGAGATAGAGTAGACCGGTGCGGGGTCACCGTTTTCATCCTTGAGCATGATGGAGTTGAATCCATGCATGATGCCTTCCTCACCGAACTGCATGGAGGCTGCATGGTCACCCAGAGACGGGCCGCGCCCCAGCGGTTCGATACCGTAGATGTCCACCGGGTCATTGAGGAAAGCCGGGAACATGCCCATGGAGTTGGAGCCCCCGCCCACGCAGGCGCATACCACGTCCGGCAGGATGCCGGTCATCTCCAGGAACTGGTCGCGGGCTTCATTGCCGATGACCATCTGGAAATCGCGCACCATCATGGGGAAGGGATGCGGCCCCACAACGGAACCGATGCAGTAGATGGCGTTCTTATAATCGCGCAGGTAGGCTTCGAATGCGGAGTCCACTGCTTCTTTGAGGGTCTTGAGCCCGTGGGTGACGCAGACAACATTGGCTCCCAGCATCTTCATGCGGGTCACGTTGGGTGCCTGCTTGGCGATATCGACCTCACCCATGTGGATTTCGCATTCCAGCCCAAAGTAGGCGGCGGCGGTGGCGAGCGCCACGCCGTGTTGTCCGGCGCCGGTCTCGGCAATAATTTTCTTCTTGCCCATGAACTTGGCCAGCAGGCCCTCACCCATGCAGTGGTTGAGCTTGTGGGCACCGGTGTGGTTCAGGTCTTCGCGCTTGAGGTAAATCTGCGCACCGCCGTTGAGGCGGGAGAGCCGCTCGCAGTGGTACACCGGAGTGGGACGCCCCTGAAACTGCTTGCGGATGCGGCGCAGCTCGCTGATGAACTGGGCGGAGTGGCATATGCTGTTGTAGGCCTCGGTAATCTCCTTGAAAGCGGGCTCCAGCTCTGCGGGCAGGTAGGCACCGCCGAATCGGCCGAAGTAGCCGTTCTTGTCGGGATAATGGCGAAGGTAAGTACGGAAATCCATATCGGCGGGGATATTAGAGCATTTTGCCGCGCCGTGCAAGGCTTTTCCGTGGCTTGCGGGCATTTCTGTGGTGTTTTCGGTATTCATTTTGTTGTGGATGTGGGTTGAATGGTGAGAAATGGGGAAATAAAAAAAGACCTGTCGTAAGTTCGACAGGTCCGCGATTCGGTGAAATATATCTTGCTGATCCAAATGCATAAACTCCGTGTCCCTTACGACGCTGTTCGCTGCAAGGGCCACCACCAACGGTTCTGGATGGCAACGGTGTTCATGTGTAATGGATGCGCCTATTTTGCCCCTGCACACGGCTTTTGTCAAGAAAAATAGGCTGCGGAGCAGGGCAAACGCATTTCGAGTGTATGACACTACTCAAATGCGTTCACCGGGAAGCAACTCAAGTTATGTGAGTCGACGGGATGTCGGGTGGGTTGTTGGCAAGCTGTTGCGGAGGGCTTAATGCTTTTTCCTGCGGCGCGTTGCCAGCCCGGCCAGAGCCAGCAGACTCAGCGCTGTACCGGTTGGTTCCGGAACGGAGAGGCTGATATCGCCGGAGGTGGAGTAGATGATGCTCCCCCCTTGCAGCAGGGTGCCATTGCTGTAGAGAGTGAGGTACTGCGTTACATCGGAGCCGGGAGCCAGCTCCAACTCTGTCCCATCCGTCGTTGTGACGAGCAATTGGCCCACGTTGGAGAAGAACGGCACGTTGCTGTCGGCTGCATCGTAGTTGAGTGTAATGGGGGTGTCGGAATGCAGCCGGAGCTGATGCCCGTTCATGTTGACCGTATGTTCCAATATGATGGCGGTGGCTCCGGTCAAATCAAGGTCGGCATCCACACTGCTGACCGGGGTGATGCTGCTGCGCAGCGCGTAGGTTGCCGCCGCAGGGACTCCGGCAGCCCGGAACTCACCGGCTACCGTAATGACCTGATTGGAGGAAAGCTCTGAACCGGATTCAAGCGTCAGGTCATGGAGGTTCAGCGATACCTCGCTCTGCAGGTCGGACATGCTGCGAATCATCAGGTCTGCGCCTGCTTGCAGCTTCGCATTCTCTCCGGCTTTGAACGTGTAGCCGGCGGCTACTTCGATGCTTGATGCGGCAACGGTTCCGGTAATGGTGACACTGCGACTGCCTTCGGCTGCATGGTCATCAAAGAGTACGCGCCGCCCGTCTGAGGCGTAGGTGTGGTAATAGCCCCGGTGCTCTGCAGCAATGTTGTCGCCGTTCACGTTCACATCCCATCCGGTGGATTCTGTGGGCAGCTCTTCTGTGTTGCCCTGTTGGGCTTGCCATTCGTTGGCAGAGCCGTTCCATACCTGTGCCTCGTTTGCGGTATCGCTGTATTCAGCGAGCATGTTTCGGAGGACCTCCGGGGTGTTGATGAAAGAGATGGAGGTGATGCAGTTGACTCCACCCTCTGTGCCGGAGATGAAAGGACTGGAGAAATTGGCTTTTCTGTACAGACCTATCTGCTGATTTTTTACACCGTTTTTATCAGTATATTCTTCAACCTTGACAAACAACTCAATAAGTCTGGAATTATAGGAGTCAATCTTGCCGTTATTATCCGCCACCAGAACGGATTTGAGGTTCCCTTCATTATCCGTTGTAAAACCGTAGCAGGTTATTACATGCCCATTTCCTGTATATGAATTAGTTGTACCCAGGCAAACTATCTTACCACTTTCCGACTGTACTCCGTTTTCGACACCGAATCCCTTGAGCAACAAGTCCTTTACCTCTGCTGTATCTGTGCTGCCGAAAGCTTGGCCTGTAGTGGTGTTGTGGACATCCGACGCTTTCTCCTGAACATCGGAATAGACGGTTGTGTAGGAAAGATTCTGTTGGAAGTAATCTCCTTTTCCAAAGTAGTTGGCGTAGTATCCCCCGGTATCAGGCACCATGCCCCCGGCGCTTAAGTCTATGGTGGAACCATCAGCCTTCTTCCATTGATCTGCACCACGGAAGAACCACTCTGAGGCCCAGCTGAAGACACCGCCCGAGTTTCTAGGCTGCGAGGAGGAATTCGGAATAGAGAGATACATATCGCGGGCTACCGCCAGACGTCTGCCATCAGGCACCGGCTCCTGAGACTCATCTGTAGAGGAGGTGGCTTCCGTTCCTATTCTCCCGTAAGGCAGTGGCTTTGCCTGACTTGATTCCGGGAAACCGGTGTTCCATGAAGCATCATAATCGTAATAAGAACCGGCCTGGGGTTTAGCGAATACCCCATAATAGCTCTGCCAGTACTGGATGACATTGGATGATGCGTGCAGCCAGCACATGAGTGAATCCTGACTTCCGGCCCACTCTGTGCCCTTTCGACTATCGTAGAGTCGGGTGGAATTGGCTCGACTGGTCTGAAGATAGCCGGTTCCGATACCGCTGACTACGATACCATCGGCTACATAGCTGCCGTTGCCGCTCACCATATCCCCCACGGCTGCGAGAGTGTGTGAAGAAACAGAGACGGTCAGAGCAATAAGGAGGAGTGAGCGTTTCATGGTGTGCCGGATGCGTTGACGATTAACTTTTGGCATCCTATCCAAATTAGATGCATAAATCAAGCCCGAAAATGTTTTTGAACGGGATTCTTTCGCCATATGAAAAGTGTAAAAACAAAAGCAACACCAAAGAGCCCCCAAAAAAGTCTCCGAAGGTGCCCAAACTGCCCTATCAGCATATCGTACTCATCAAAGACAAGACTCAGCGAAGCGTTATCAGAGCGATCAATCGCCTGGAAAGAAAACTGGGTAAAGACACCTGCTCAAGCATTTTTAAAGCATAACATGTGATAATGGGGTAGAATTTCAGGATTTTAAGGGGATAGAGCAATCCGTTTACAGCAAGAAGAAGAAACGAACAAAGGTGTATTTTGTACATCCTTATTCCTCGTTTGAACGCGGCAGTAATGAGAACGCAAACAGGCTCATTCGACGATTCCTACCTAAAGGAACTACCTTTGATGAGTTAAGTCAGAGAGTTGTTCAGCGGCTGGCGCGTGGGATGAATAAAATCCCGCGAAAGCTCTTCGATGGTAAGTCCGCAAATGAGATGGTGAAAGCTCTCGGGCTGAATTTTGGGGATGCAAAGCACTAAGAGCGCATTTTTTTCAAAAAGTGTTGCATTTGAACTTGCAATTCACCTCAACACACGCAGAGCCCGGAAATATCAACACGATTTTAGAATAAGTTCCCTTTATGCTGCTAAATGGGAATTTGAAGGACAATGGACAAAGAACAATGGACGAAGGAAAAGTCAGGCGAGCCGCTGGCTCGCAGTAGTCAATGATTTAGTTGCAAAGCTTTTGCATGCGAGCAGAGCGAGCGGAATTTTCCACCTTGTCCATCGTCCATTTGACTTTGTACTTCTCGTTAACTTCCCATTTACCGCGCACAATACTCAACTGTTGGGACACATCCGGGGTATCAGACCATCATGGCATCCTGGGTATGGTCTGATTCGGGCCAGAGTCCCTGTTCCACCATGAAGGCATCCCAGGAGAGGAGAACCTGCTCAAAGACGGCGGGGTTGACGGAGAACTGGGGCAGGGTATGGTCGCCGAACGGGCAGAGAACCAGCTCTGCAGTGTTGCCGAAGCGTTCCCACTCATCACAGAACCACTGTCGCATCTCGTAATCCAGCAGGGGATCCTGCATGCCGTGGGCACAGAAGAGCAGGGGCAGTTTGCGACGAAGCAGGGCGCAGGGATTGATGGCATCCACGTTTACGTTGTTCTTCCGGCTGATTTGCAGGGCGCGGGATTCCGGGGCTTCCGGGTCAATGACTCCGCGAAGGATAGCGATGCAGGCCGGCTGCACCGGCAGCTCATCCTCGCGCTTGAACTGCCACCAGCGCTTTTCAAAGACCAGCGGCTGCATGCCGCAGTTAAGCGCCATGAGCCCGCCGGCATCCGTTCCGGCCAGTGTGATGCGCTCCGCATCCAGCCCGAGGTTGCGGGCATTGTGGTGCAGCCATTTCCAGGCATCCAGCCCGTCTTGCACGATGTCTTCCGGCGAGACATCGAAGCGCGCGTTGGTGCGATACTCCGGAATGAAACAGACTATGCCCCGGCGGGTGAGATGGATGGCCCAGGCCACAAACTCTGCGCTGCTTTCCAGCGCCCACATGCCGCCGAAGAAGAACATGACGGCGGGGGCGGCTTCCGCCGCGCTGTGCTCCGGCGGGGCAAACATGCGAACCCGCAGCGAGACACCGTCCGCAAAGTTTTTCCAGACGATGGCCGGAGCCTTGTCCAGTAATCGCCGATAGTGTGCCTCCTCGGCGTTGCGGTGCCTGCGTGAAAAAGCCGTCATAAATCCGCCCCTAGTATGCAATTTTCTTGCCAGAATGGCAAGTCTGATGTAGGTTCTAACTATGAAGAAAACGATTTTTTTGCCGGTGCTGGCGGCTGTTGCCCTGATGGGAAATGCTGCACAGGCACAACAGACTGTACCTGCGTCTGCTCAGCCTGCTACTCGATTCAATGTGCCGGATCAGAAACAGGCTCGCACCATTGCCGATACCATCTATAACACCTGGCGAGTGGCGATGATGCGCGGGAATGAAGCCTCCTGGCGCAATGCCACTACCCGCTCGCGACAGGTGAAGGTCCGCAACCTCATCGTCTCCCAGAAAGGAAAATTCCCGCAGGATATCTTCCGCGACCAGCCCGCACCGCCTGCTCTGGAGAACTTTGCATATGTCGGGGCTTTGGCCGGTCCCTCGAACCGTACGCTGGCAGCCACCTACATCGGCTCTCTGCAACTGGGTGAGAAGGGTAAGCCCGCCATGAATGCCTATGTGCTGGAGTTTGTGCATGAAGAGGGCAAGTGGCGCTATGACCAGAGCCGATTCTTCAATCTGTCCCGTCTGCCGCAGGTAGAGAAACGCCTCCGCGCCGGGGATGTGACGGTGCTGCAGGAACAGGACGGTTTTCACCCCTACACGACGGCACCGGCTGTGCCCCCCACTTGCCCATACCCTCAGTTGATTGGTAAGGTGTTTGTTGATGCTCAAGGGCGTGAGATTGAGATGCGTATCAACGGCATTTCTCTGCATGATTTTGCCGATGAGCGCCGCGCCGATGTGATTTCCGGCGGCTTGAAGCGGGGGCTCAATACGATTTCCTATACCATCCGTACGTCCGATTCCGGGGCAAAGGCTGCCATGGCCATTGGCCTTTTTGTGATGCCGGAAACGCCGGGCAACAAGCCGGTGTGCGTGTTTGACCACATCATCGACCCCGGCGATTCGGCAAATGGGGGCACGTTCTCTTTCACCGTGAGCAATGAGATGATTGCCTCAATGAATCCGAAGTTCACCGGCACGGCTCCGCAGCCTTTCCACGCTGTCCCTCTCAAGCCGGAGAAAAAGTGAAGCGCGACTTTATGGTGAAAGTCGATGAGCTGGGCATTGCCCGCACGCGAAATTGCCCTGACGGGCAGCGAAATTCAAGGCTGGAGCCATGAGCGAAATGATACTCTGCGAGGATAGCGAAATTACCGCCGTCCCGGCGGTAGTGAAAAAGAATGGCAGCCCGCAGGGCTGCGGAACTCTATCACTGCTGCCGAAGGCAGCAATTTCGCTGGCTCGCCAGAGCCAATTTCGCTCGGCGAAAGCCGAATTTCACTTCACTCTTCAGAGCGAACATCTTCCCCTGCAATTCCCCATTTATCCTTTGCAAACTTGTGGATACTAGCGGGCGTTTTCTACTTTCGGTGATTGCAAGTATTCCTGCACGCCGTATATGGGGAAGCGGAGGTTGTTATGCAGGTAGGAGCGCAGCTGCTTCCGGGCGCGGGTGTCGGAGTGGAAGAGCTCCTCAATGCTGTAGCGCTCATCCTGAGGGATGGCGAGTTTGTGTTGCAACGCAAAGAGCAGACACCGCACCGAGGGGGTATGGTGGCGCGGGCTTCGGAACAGTTGCCGCCCCATTTCCCACGCCTCACGCTCCCGACCGCGAATGCGGCAGAGGTTGTAGAATACCCAGCGTTGGTACATGTCGGATGCTCCCATGGTGAGCGCTTTCCGATAGGCCTCCACCGCCTTGGCAAACTGCGGACGGCGAGCCAGATCTTCGTAGAAGCCGGCCAAATCCAACTGAAGCAGGACGCTGTGAGGATTCGCCGCCAGACCTTGCAGGTAGAACTGTTCCGCTGCGTCCAGATACTCCCGCACCAGCGTGGCGCGCTCGTGCTCTGAGATATCTTTCATCCCATAGACATGCGCCACGGCATTCTTGGCCATATCCCGGGCGGCGCGTGACCAGTAACTCGGGCGGTTGGGGCAGAGCGTGGTAATCTGTTCCCAGCGCTTGCGGGCGCGGGGCCAGTCCTGCACCAGCCATGCATCGGTGGCATCCATGGCCAGAATCTCTGCCGCCAGCGTGCGCAGTCCGCCCATGGCGAAAAAGCTCAGCTGCCGGTTCAATGCGTCCTTGCTGTCAGCCGGGGCAGGGGGCAGCTGCAGTCCGACTTTCAGCTCGTGGCGGCGGGCTTGCTGTTCAAGCGGTTGGAGGAGGAGTCCCCCCAGAGCGAGCGCGCACAGAGCTCCGCCCCATATGGTGCAGGAACGCAGAGACCGTCTGGATGAGGCGGGAATCATGATTCCGAAAGTCGCTTGCGGATGTCTTCTGCCAGCTGCTGCCAGTGCGGCACGGGGGTACCGCTGTTCAGCGCCCGTTGCAGGGTGGTGCCCCAGATAGCATCGTATTCCACGGGGCGGCGGCGTATATAATCCACCGCGCTGCTGGGGATGAAGTCTCCCATGATGGCGGTGCGCTCCATCTGATCGCGAACGATGTCCAGCGGCAGGGGGAATCCGCGATTCTCT
The DNA here is from genome assembly GCA_015061985.1 of Akkermansiaceae bacterium. Classification (GTDB taxonomy): domain Bacteria; phylum Verrucomicrobiota; class Verrucomicrobiia; order Verrucomicrobiales; family Akkermansiaceae; genus Akkermansia. The sequence goes on along the minus strand of SUVN01000007.1, from coordinate 54,254 downwards.
GCCGTGCGGCACACCTCCTCCATGATGTCGCGGGCGCGCTGCACCTGCTCCGGCATGGTGAAGAGCTCCCGCACGCTGATGCCGCCCAGCGCCAGGCACAACCCGTTGAAGGGGATGTTCCAGGTCAGCTTGCACCACTGGATGCGCTCGGCATCGCGGAAAGCCATGGTGCGGATACCCGCAGTGGCGAACATATCCGCAAACTCCTGCGCACGTGCCATTCCGCTATCGCTGCTGATAAAGGGAGCAAATTGGATGTCGCCGCCCTCCAGATGCCGGATTTCTCCCGGGGTGTCCATCATGCAGCAGACAAAGCAGAGCCCGATGTAGATGCGCTCCGCTGCCACCTGCCGGGAGATGGCCTCTGCATTGCCCATGCCGTTTTGGAAGGTGATGACCTCTGTCCCCTCCTTGAGCAGCGGAGGCAGGGCGGTATCCAGTCCGGCATTGCTGGTGGACTTCCAGCAGACGATAACCAAATCCACCGGGCCGCATTCCTCCGGCGTGCGGCACACACGGGGAGACGGCAGGTGGATGTTGCCATGGACGCTCTCTACACGCAGGCCTTTTTCCCGTATGGGTTCGTAGGCAGAGCGGACGATGAACGTTACATCCTGCCCGCTTTCCGCCAGCCTGGCTCCGTAGTAACAGCCCAGCGCTCCGGCTCCTAAAATGGCAATCTTCATGCGCCTTTTTATACCATGAGTGGCATAAAATAGCAATAAAAAAGGGGGTATACGCATTTTAGCCTTGCCAAGTCGTGATGAAAAGGCTATTAACATACGCACATCTTATTAACATCCGGGCGGGTTCGTTGCCTGCCCTACAAACACAAGAACCAACCATGGGTCAACAGCATCGTAAGGAGACCAAGCGTCGCCGTCGTACCGCTTACATCAAGCGCCAGAAGGAAATCCTCAAGAACAGCAAGAATACGGCTCCCGTTCAGCTTGCCAAGAAGGTAGTGAAGGAAGAGCCCGCCAAGAAGGCTCCTGCCAAGAAGAAGGCTGCTGAAGCTGAGGCCTGATTTTGAAATAAACCCCGGGGCTTTCCGCTCCGGGTTTTATTTCGGAGGCATCCTGCGGGATGCCTTTTTGCTTTTTTGGGAGGCGTTGGCCTGCTTCCTTCTTGCAATGTGCTGAAAAATCGGGTAGAATGCCGGGCATCATGAGTCACGATACGGCATTCTTCGGTGCAAGCACCATCTTCGGCAAGTACTGGACCAAGCATCGCTATTTCGATTACCTGATTGACAAGGAGAACTTCCGCCTGTCATTCGGTAAGAGCTTTCGCATGATGGTGTATCTGGATAATGCCGTGGCCAACGGCCCCGTTGCTGTGCGGCAGGATGTGGAGGCTGATACAAAGGCCACCAACTACCTCATTAACCACCTCAGCGATATCAAGCCGGAGCTGACCGTTTTCGTGACCACGGCCGATATGCTTCCCCATGATGCGGATGAGAATACCCCCGCCATCCAGAGCAGCGATGACCCCTATGTGCAGAACCGCATCAACATGTATCAGGCGGTCAACCGCCAGTTCGGCCGTGTGCTCAATGTGCACCTGACGGAGATTGCCAACCCGCGCCCGGAGTTTAATCCGCTGCTGCACACGCTGCTCTATCCCGATACGGTGAAGAAAGGCAAGCTGCCCTTTGCTCCTCTGGAGCGCCACCAGCTCTACCTTCCCCAGCGTATTATGGGCGATGTGGAGCGCTGCATCCCGCTGGGTATTCCCTCTATCATCCCTGCCATGCCGGAGCTGACCACCATGGAACTGGTGGAGCTTTTCGCCCCCCAGCTTCTGGACAAGCTGCCCGCACCCTCTCCCGATGACCCCATCGGCTCCTGCCGCAAGTCCATACATTCCTTCCAGTGGCTCGACCCCAAGGACGGCTACCTGTTGACCCGTGAGGACCAGATAGAGCTGCTGAAGTTTTACTTCCTGCCGGAACTGCTGTAATGTCGGTATTGCGCACAAGTGCCGGACAAGGCATAACCGGGGAGTTTTGCCGCTTTTTTGTCGTCGGAGTTGGGGCAACATTACTCCACCTGATGGCGTATTGGGGATTGAACGCGTTGTTGGGGGTGGATGGCTCTCGGCCGTTTGCTCTTTCTTGTACATACACGCTTGGGTATGCCATAAGTTTCATTGCCAACTATTTTGTATCTTTGCGGTGGACTTTCAAGACATCCGGTAGTGTTGCGAAAGGTGTTGGTTTTGCGTTCAGTCATGCTGTTAATGCCGGCCTGCATGTGGCATTACTTAACCTGTTCCGTGTGGCGGGTGCAGGGGCATGGCTGGCGTGGATGGTACAGGCTGCCTGTCCGGCGTTGATTGTTTATTTTCCTTTTGTCGGGAAACCTGAAACTTTGTTGCCCATCCCTGTGTATTTTATCGTTGTTCCGACCAATTTCCTGATGGTTCGTTTTTTTCTTTGTGATAGGCAAAAGCAGTTATCTGATGGTTAAACGATAAATGTAGCACGCCCCGATAATTCCTGCTGGTCAGATGTCTGAATCGTGCATTTCGAACAAAAGAGAGGTGAAAATCTGTTGATTTCCACCTCTCTTTTGCATTGATTTAGTGAATCTATCAGCCTTCGTAAAGATCCTTGATACGGCCGATGAGGGCGAAGGCATGGCTGACCATGGCGCGCGTCTCGTTGAGCAGCGTCAGGTACAGGATGCCGTTACGCATGCCGCTTTCGTCCTCTGCGTGGTGCATGAGGTGGCGGGTGATGCAATCGGCAAAGTCGTCTCCCAGCTGGTCAGTAGTTTCCAGCATGGCAGCAATGCCTTCATAATTGCCCGCTTTGAGCATATCGGTGAGGTTGGGGTAGAAACGCCCGATTTTCTCGGTCAGAGCCAGCAAATCTTTGCCCTGTGCTTCGTTGAGTCCCTCGTGGTTGTTGTCGATGTGGTTGTACGCGGCTTTCACAAGCGTGAGCAGACGCTCGCAGGTGTTGATGGAAATCTCCGTGATGCGGAAGATGAGCTGCCCGCGGTCGGCAAGCTCCTTGGGAATGGTCGGCAGGGTGGGCAGCACCTCGTTCTCGCGGATAAGCTCCAGATCGCGACGGAGTGAGCGCGTCTTCTTGCGCAGGCGCTTGAGGGCATCGCGGTCTTCTTCCAGCAGCGCCTTCACCATGGCCTTATAGATGCCGACCATGCGACCCAGTCGCCCGGCGGCAGCGGCACCGAACTCATACACAGAGGCATCCTTGTTCACATCCAACAGGCGGACTTCCTGCTTCTCACTACCGCCCAGAATGGACGACTTGATAAGAAGAGCGCCACCAATGACCACCATGATGACAATGCCCCAGAAGCCACCGTAGGCCATGGTGACGGCCACCAGGAACGAAGCCAGACAGGCACCTATAGCGGTGATGAACCAGCCGCCCACCACGGTGAGCACGCCGGTGATGCGGTACACTGCCGTGTCGCGTCCCCAGGCGCGGTCTGCCAGAGAGGAGCCCATAGCCACCATGAAGGTGACATAGGTGGTGGAAAGGGGCAGTTTCATCGTGGTGGCCATGGAGATGAGCAGAGCAGCTACCGTCAGGTTGACGGAACCACGCACCTGGTCATACAGCGCACCGCTTTCTTCCTCCGGAGCCAGAGGGGTGAAGCGTCTGGAAACAAAGTCTGCCACGGGTTTCGGGGTGATAGAGGCGATAAAGCGGAAAGTGTTGAGCGTGTAGCGCACCATCACACGGGCAGGGGAACTGGAGCCGAAACGCTCTTTGCTGGTGTTGGCGGAAGAGAGCTTCAGCTCCGTCTCCGTTACCTTGCGGGCTTTTTTGGAGAAGAAGAGGGCGGACACCATGATGAGACCGGCACCCACCAGGTAGATGAGGTCTGCCGTCTGTGGCTGATTGAGCGCACTCATCTTGAGCGTGGCAAGGTCGCCTCCGGCTGCCAGCGTCTCGTTGGCAATACCCATGGCAGACTTGGCAGCCATGAACACACCGATGAAGTTCACCAGGTCGTTGCCTGCGAAAGCAAGGGCCAGCGCGCCGGTGCCGGCCAGCACGGTGAGGCGCAGCGTGTTCACGCGGAAGAGGTATTGCAGCACGGCGGCAAGGATGCTCCAGCCGATGAAGCAGCAGGGAAGCACCATGGCCATGTGGGTATCAATATACTGCATAATCTCCTTCGGCATGATGGTGCTGTCTTTCAGCCCCTTGAAGACGGCAAAGTAGGTGATGGCGGTGAAGGCCATGCCGCACCACAGCGGCCCGATATAGCGGAAAGTGCGTTTGTAGTGGAAGCTGAACAGCAGGCGGGACAGCCACATGACTGCCGTGCCTGTGGTGAAGGCAATGGCCACGGAGGCGAAGATGCCGGTGACAATGCGGAAAGCGTTGCTGCTGTTGATATAGTCCCCGATGTTGTTTTCCGGTGAATTGCCGCTGCTGTAGAGCGCCATACCCAGCGCAGAGCCCAGCAAGGCAAACACCAGCGCAATGGTGGTGGACGTGGGAAGCCCCAGCGTGTTGTATATATCCAGCAGAATGACGTTGGCAATCATCACCGCCAGAAACAGAATCATGACCTCGTGGAAAGTAAACTCCTGTGGCAGGAAAACGCCGCTGCGGGCTACCTCCATCATGCCGCTGGAGAACGATGCTCCCAGCAGCACGCCCACGGCGGCCACGGCTACCACGGCGTTGAATGAAGCCGCGCGACACCCCAGTGAGGAGTTAAGGAAGTTACAGGCATCATTGCTCACGCCCACAATCAGCCCGAAGACCGACAGGAACATCAGCAATCCGTATATCACATAATAGATGGTGTCCATGTGTTTGAGTCACTCTATCATGAAGCCTGCTTGTTTTCAAGTATAATCGCTTTATTTCGGATGGGGCCAGGCACTATTTTTTCCGCGCCGTGCTCAAAAGAAAAACGCTCAGGATTTTCTCCTGAGCGTTTCATGCTCGATGGGGGACTCGAACCCCCACGGCTCTCACCATTAGATCCTTAGTCTAACGCGTCTACCAGTTCCGCCAACCGAGCATCGGTTGCCACAGCGGGCACGACCGAACTATACACGAATTACTCCGCAGATGCAAGCCTTTTTTTGTAGTTTTGTGAAAAAATATGTAAAAATTATCGTTTGGAGCCCTGGTAAGAGCCCCGGGAGTTGTAATAACGAGTCGTTCCCCCGGATTCAGAAGCAGAGCCACAGTAGGAACCGCGGGAGTCATAGTAGCGGGTCTCGCTGCCGGAGCGGGAGGACGAGCCTCGGAAGCTGCCGCGCGAGTCGTAGTAGCGAGTGTTACCGCCGGATTCTGTGGAAGACCCCTGGTAGGAGCCCCGGGCATCGTAATAACGGGTGGTGTTGCCGGATTTTTCTGCGGTGCCGACGTGGCGGCCGCCGGAGTCATAATATCTGGTGGTGTTGCCGGAGGTGCGGGAACTGCCGTTGAAGCTGCCGTTCGGACCGTAGAAGTGCTGTCCGTAACAGGTGGCTGCTGCAATAAGTGATAGAACGAGGGCGGTTTTCATGGATGTTTTATGGAATGGTGTGATTGACGGTTGCGTCCAGACTGCCTTCTGCCAGACGAATTGCCAGACGGTCTCCGGGCGAAAAATCAGCTGCTCGTCGGGCTAGCTTGCCCCCGGGGGTGCGGACAAAGGCGAAACCTCTGTCGAGGGCATGTTGCGGACTGGAGGCAGACAGTCTGGCCTCCATGGTGTTCAGCTGAGCATCGGCGCGTTGCAGTCTTGCGGCAACAATTCGCATGAGGGATTGCTCTGTGGTGGTCAGGCGCTGCTGCGCTGCCTCAATGCCACGCTGTGCGATGCGTGGGGATAGGTGCGCTTCCGCCGTGTTGAGATATTCGTGCGCCTGGCGGAGTCGCAGTTTACCGGTGGTTGTGAGTTCATCTGCCAGGATGTCGAGTTTCTGCTGGAAGGGTGCCAATATTTCCTGCGGACGGCTTAATTTTCCCTGACAGGCGGCTTTCAATCGCAGCTTTGCCATTTGGAGGCTTTGTTGCAGCCTGCGGCGCAGGTGTTGTTCTGTGCCGTTGAGGCGTGTCAGCAACTCTGCGGCATCCGGGGTGGTCAGCTCGATAGCAGCGGTGGGGGTGGGTGCCCGCAAGTCCGCAACGAAATCGGCTATGGTAAAATCCGTCTCGTGCCCTACGGCGGAGACCACGGGGATGGGGCAGGCGGCAATGGCCCGAGCCAGTATTTCTTCATTGAAGCACCATAAATCCTCCATGGAACCACCGCCGCGCGCCAGTACCAGATAATCGACCCGGGGAAGCCCGGACTCTTCCGGATGCCCCAGTCGTCGGATGGCTTCTGCAAGCCCGTATTCGGCTCCTTTTCCCTGTACCTGAACAGGGTAGAACCAGACCTGCATCCACGGTGCGCGTTGCTCCAGTCGGTGGCGCATGTCCTGAATGACTGCACCCGCAGGAGAGGTGATGAGCGCCACGCTTTGCGGGAATGGGGGCAGGGGGCGTTTGCGGGACGTATCGAATAGTCCCTCAGCCATGAGGCGTTGTTTTAACTCCTCAAACTGCTGTTGCAGGCTGCCTTTACCTGCCTCTTTCACCCTGTCCACGATGAACTGTAGCGAGCCGCGCCCTTCCCAGACGGTGGCTTTGCCGTACAGCTCCACCTGCATGCCCTCCCGCAGCTGCACCCGCGAAGCACGCGCCCGGAAAGCATACATGGCGCATTGCAGCTGCGCATGCGCGTCCTTGAGGGTGAAATAGATGTGGCCGCTGGCAGCTGCTTTGCAGGAGCCTACTTCCCCCACCACACACTGTTCTCCAATGTGGAGTTCTACCGTGTGTTTGAGTCGGGCGACCAGCTCTGTGACAGTCAGCGGCATTTTGCCCGTTTACTTTTTCGCGGCTCTTGCTTTCAGAATGACCTCGTTGGGGTCGGCCCAATTCGGATCATAGCCTTTGGCATAGGTGAATAAATCGCGGTGGATGTATTCATAGTATGCCTCTTTTTCCTCATCGTTCAGGCCGTTCCAGATGCAGATATTGAGGGTGCGCGCCACTTTCTGCATCATCTTGAGAGTGAGCTGCCGACCCTGCCGCGCTTTCTGCACCTGTTTGTGGGTGAGCTGCTCAATGGAGGAGGTGACTAAATCATGATTATCCAGCCCCCAGCGCTGCATGATGTCATCAATGCGTTGCGGGCCGTGGTTGCGTTCGTTTTCTTCGTTCATCTTTAAGGATATGTACTATTTGTTGTCGGTGGGTAATCGGGGAAACTTTTATGCGGTCATCAATAGCCGGGGAGTCGTCGCACATAGAATCCACCGCAGGGACGGCTCTTGGTGTACCAGCGTGGACCCACTCCGCGTCCACTGCCGGTTGTGTCAAAACGCAGCCCGGCAATCATCATGAAAACATGACCACGCTTGGCATACACGGTTATCCATTTGCCAAAACCCGGACGCCCCCAGCGCAGGAAGTAGCCGGAGACGGGCTGTCTGCCCTGGCGCAGCATGCCTGCCTCGCGCAGCACAAAAGCCACACTTCCGGAGCAATCGTAGGCCGAGTCATGATGCCGACCGTGTCCGCCACCGAGACGATACGGACGACCCACAATCTTGTTGGCTGCCATGATGGCTTTCTTGACCCGTTCCGGAGCATGACGGGGAATGGTGGCCCTGCCGCTGGGCAGCAGACGAGGGGTGTAGCCCGCCCTGTACACGTACTTGGGCGTGCGTGCGGAAGCACCCTGTCTGTAGCGCTGCTGCTGGCATCCGGTGAGCAGCAGGACGAGAAGCAGGAGAAGAGATGTGATATAGCGATACATGAAAGCTTGTGTTCCTGTTCTATTCTACCATATCTCCCCCTGATTGCAAGAGATTATGATATGAGGAACATTAAAAAAATCCGCAGACCCCGATGCGGGGGCTGCGGATGGGAAAATGAACTGTTCGCCGGGGGTTACACAACGCCCTGATCAATCATGGCATCTGCTACTTTCACGAAGCCGGCGATGTTGGCACCGGCCACGTAGTTGGTGAAGTCTCCCTGACTGTCTGCGGAGAATTCTCGGGCGTGGTTGTAAGCGTTTTCGTGGATGTTCTTCATGATGTTGAAGAGCTTGGCGTCCACTTCCTCGCTGCTCCAGCTCAGGCGCATGCTGTTCTGGGACATCTCCAGACCGGAGGTTGCCACACCGCCGGCATTCGCAGCCTTGGCGGGACCGTAGAGAATTTTAGCCTCCAGGTAGGCGTTGATGCCGTCCAGATCCGTCGGCATGTTGGCACCTTCTGCCACGAGCTTACAGCCGTTTTTGATGAGGGTGGCTGCCTCTTCGCCGTTGATTTCGTTCTGCGTGGCGCAGGGGAAAGCACAGTCGCAGGGCACGCTCCAGGGACGCTGCCCCTCAAAGAACTGCACGCCGGGGAAGGCATCGGCGTATTCCTTGATGCGGCCGCGGCGCACGTTCTTCAGCTCCATAATCCAGGCGAGCTTCTCGGCATTGATGCCCTCGGGGTCGAAGACGTAGCCGTTGGAGTCGGACATGGTCACGACTTTGGCACCCAGCTGGTTGAGCTTTTCTACGAGATACTGAGCCACGTTGCCGGAGCCGGAGACGACACACACCTTGCCGGCAAGGTCATCATTGCGGGTGGCCAGCATGTTCTGGGCAAAGTAGACACAACCGTAACCGGTGGCTTCCGGACGGATGAGGGAGCCGCCCCAGTTGAGCTTCTTGCCGGTCAGTACGCCGGTGAACTCATTGCGCAGGCGCTTGTACTGGCCGAAGAGATAGCCGATTTCACGGCCGCCTACACCGATATCGCCGGCGGGTACGTCTGTATCCGGGCCGATGTGGCGCTGGAGCTCAGTCATGAAGCTTTGGCAGAATGCCATCACCTCTCGATCGCTCTTACCCTTGGGGTCAAAATCTGCACCGCCTTTGCCACCGCCCATGGGGAGGGTTGTCAGGGAGTTCTTGAAAACCTGCTCGAAGCCGAGGAATTTCAGGATGCCGAGGTTGACGGAGGGGTGGAAGCGCAGACCGCCCTTGTACGGCCCGATAGCGCTGTTATATTCCACACGGTAACCGCGGTTTACCTGAATCTTACCCTTATCATCCACCCACGGTACTCGGAAGATGATGGTGCGCTCCGGTTCAACGATGCGCTCAAGAATACAATTATCTTCGTACTTCTTATTGGAGTCAAGTACGGGGGTGATAGTGGAAATCACCTCTTGCACGGCTTGAAGGAATTCAGGCTCAGCGGCGTTTTTGGCGCGAACCTGTTCCAATACACGCGTAGTATAATCTGACATAGTGGTGTGTTGCGGCTGGGTTCCGCAGACGCATCTTATCGCACGTCGGCGGGCAGGCGCACGCGTATTATAGCAGTTTTTTCCTGCATGAAAAGCCTTTTTTTTTACGAGGGCCATTAATTGTTGTAAACGGGTTACTTGAAAATCCGTCATCAGTTTGCCCGGAACTGAATACAGGGGGATAATCCGGCATGGGCAGATGGTGGATGAGGCATTGTGAACGGACTCGAAAGCATCGTTCAAATTGATGCAATGCTGCGAGTGTCTCTGTCAGGGCGGGCTGCCGCTTTGTTCGGTATTCCTTAAACCGGTGAAGAAGGGGCGATGGGCTTTCCTGTTTTATTTCGTCGGCTGAGTTGAATATGCTTTGTTGTTTCTATCCGTTGATAAGGTATGGCTTGACATATTTCTTGTAAATGTTACGATGCTCGGCTGATAAGAGATGCTTTCGGGACAACTCACAGCACTGCCATTAGCTCAGGGCCCCATCATTCTGGCGGGCTTGTTGATGATTGTGTTGCCCGTCGGTATCTGTATGCTTAGTTCGTTGATTTATTTTCTGGTGGCATGGAACGGGGAGAATCTCAGCCCCGGTAGAAAGACGCTGGCACTCGTCTGGTCGTTTCTTGTTCCCATTCTGATGGGAATTCCGGCGGCGGTTCTCATGCTCCGCAACGAGTTCATGGTGGAGGGCTGTTTGCTGCTGATGCTGCTGCTGATACAGCCTTTCCTCATCTGTCGGCTGGTTTTGCGCTTCAGTATCAAGCGCAGTCTGCTGTCGATACCCTGTATCTACGGGCCGTTGGCGCTCCTCCTTTTAAGGCTGCTGTGGAGCTTTGGCCGGATGTCCGATGGGGCTTTGTTCTGACTATTTGCGCTGATGAATGGTGCCGTTTTTCTCGCGGAATTGACGGGGGTTGACGGCATCGGGATTGCTCCAGAGACCCTTGGCGGCTTTTCGGGCACTTTTCTGAGCCTTTTGCAAATCGGCATCTTTTCTGCTGTCTGCGTGGTGACCGTAGTACCAGGCGAGTCCGGCGCGGAGCATTTCCTGATTCACATAGGTGCTGCCCACATAGACTTTCCCGATGTAGCGCCCGTAGCGGTCAGTGTCCTGCACCTCCACGCGGATGTTCTTTTTGAGCGTGAGCTTGCGGAGCAGCTCGCGGGATTGGCCGGAGAACTCCTGTCCCTTTTCCGGGGCATCTATGCCGTAGAGTCGCACCCGAACTTCCTCAGTTTCGCCGTCCGGAATGAATTTCAGCGAGTCTCCATCCTGCACATAGGCGCATTTGCCTGTTAATACCTCTCCTACCGATATGGAAGGCGTTTCCGGCGGGGTAGTAGGGGTTTCTGCCGTTCTGTTATCGTGTACCGTGCCGTGTTTTTTGCGGTACTCGCGGGGATTGATGGCGGAAGCATCACTCCAGAGCCCTTTGAGAGCCTTGCGAGCGGCGGCTTCTGCCTGTTCGATGTCCGCATCCCGCGAGCCATCATAGTGCCAGGCGAGCCCGGCCTTCACCAGCTCCAGATTCACATAGGTCGTACCCACATACACCTTGCCGAGGTAGCGCCCGTAGCGGTCGGTGTCCTGAACGTCTACGCGGATGTTCTTGCCCTGAGTGAGCCTGCGCAGCATGGCTCGTGATTCTTCTGAGAATGCCTGATTTTTTTCCGGTGCATCAATGCCGTGCAGTCGGATGCTCACCTCCTCCGCTCGCCCGGGAATCTGCAGTTTCAGAGAATCCCCGTCCTGTACATAGGCGCATTTGCCCTCCATCAGCTCACCGTGAGCCGTGGAAAGTCCGAACCATATCAGCAACCAGGAAAAGAAACGCTTCATAAGATATTAATGATAAACGGTCAATAGTTAACCGTCAATATATTGATGGTTGACGGCATGCACGCCGCCCAGGTTGTGGGATGATGCAATGGCTTTGGCGATGTAGTCCAGCCCACGCTCCACGGATTTTTCCAGGCTGTAACCATGGGCCAGCCATGCGGCAACGGCACTGGAGAGGGTGCAGCCGGTGCCGTGGGTGGAAATGCCGGTGATGCGGGGGTGACTCCAGCGCTTGGGCGCGGCTCCGGGGGATTCGACCAGGATATCCGTGCAGGTGCTGCCCGCCACATGTCCGCCTTTGGCGAGGATGGCGCAGTTGTAGCGGCGGCAGAGCTCTACGGCGGCCTCTGTCAGTTCCTCTATGGTGCAGACAGTGGCTCCGAGCAGGGTTTCCAGTTCATCCTTGTTGGGGGTGAGCAGCGTTGTGCGCGGCAGCAGCACCTCTTCGTACACCTGAATGGCTGCCTGTTGCATGAGTGCCTCTCCTGCTGTGGCAATCATGACCGGATCCACCACGATGGGCCCCTGAAAGCCCTCCAGCGCTGCACAGCAGGCGCGCACAATTTCCGGCGAGTACAGCATGCCCGTCTTGATGGCCTTTACCGGGAATGTCTTGAGGCAGAGCCGCACCTGGTCGGACACAAAGTCTGGCTCCATGGCCACAATCCCTTCCACCAGCCCGGGAACTTCATTCACCACGCAGGTGACGGCGGTCAGCGGGTAGCAGCCGAGGGCGAACCCGGTTTTGAGGTCGGCCTGCAGCCCGGCTCCGGCAGAACAGTCGGACCCGGCAATGCTCAGGAAAACGGGCGTGGTGCTCATGCGAGGGCGGATTCGAGGGCTGAGGCAACGCGCAGCAGGTCTGTCTCGGCAAAGTGTTTGCCCAGCAGCTGAATGCCGATGGGGCGGGTTCCCTCCGGCTGAGGACAGGGAACGGAGATGCCGGGAAGCCCTGCCAGGTTGGCGGGAATGGTATAGATGTCCGACAGGTAGACCTGCAGCGGGCTCAGCGAGGTGTCGTTGAGCGCAGGTGCCGGGGTGGGGGAGACCGGGCCGATGATGAAGTCCACCTGCTCAAAGGCGGCGGTGAAGTCCTGCGCCACCAGGGCGCGAACTTTCTGAGCCTTGGCGTAGTAGGCATCATAGAACCCACTGGAGAGCACGTAGGTGCCCAGAATGATGCGGCGTTTCACTTCCGGGCCGAAGCCCTCTGCGCGGGAGCGGCTGTATAGCTCATCCAGTCCGTTGGTGTTGGCTGCGCGGTGCCCGTAGCGGATGCCGTCGAAGCGCGACAGGTTGGAGGAAGCCTCTGCACAGGCGATGATGTAGTAGGCGGCCACCACGGCTTCTGCGTGCGGCAGGGAAATCTCCACCACCTCGGCACCCAACTCCGTGAGGGTTTTGACGGCTTTGTCCAGCGCGGCAGCGACGGCGGGGTCGTTGCCGGAGGAGAGGTATTCTTTCGGCAGACCGATGCGTTTGCCCTTGATGTCCTGCCCCAGTCCGGCGGTGAAGTCCTCTGTGGGCCGGGTGGAGCTGGTGGAATCCTTGGGGTCGTGCCCGCAGAGAACATTCAGCAGCAGGGCGGCATCTTCCACATTCTGGGTAAGCGGCCCGATTTGGTCAAGTGAAGAGGCGAAAGCCACCAGACCATAGCGTGATATGCGACCGTAGGTGGGCTTCAGACCCACGATTCCGCAGTGCGAGGCCGGCTGGCGGATGGAACCGCCGGTGTCAGAACCAAGGGCGGCAATGGCCATACCACCGGCAACGGCTGCGGCGGAACCGCTGGAAGAACCGCCCGGGGCGTGACCGGGTGCGGCGGGGTTATCCGTGGCTCCGAATGCGGAGTTCTTGCCGTAGGAACCCATGGCGAACTCGTCCATGTTCGCTCGGCCGAAGGGGATGGCACCGGCGGCGCGCAGCTTGCAGACGGCGGTGGCATCATAGGGTGAGACAAAGTTCTCCAGAATACGGGAGGCGCAGCGGGTGGGCTCACCCTGGATGCAGATGTTATCCTTCACCGCGAGCGGGATACCGCCTAAGGGGAGGGAGAGGTCGGCCTTGGCTGCTTCCGCAAGTGCTGCCTCTTTGTTGGCAGAGATATAGGCATTGATGCCGGGGTTGAGGGAATCGATGTTGCGGGCGATTTCCTCCACCAGCTCGGTGGGGGAGATGCTGCCGGCCAGCAGCTGCTTGCGCCAGTGGGAAATGGTACCGATAAGCATTGTTGTATGTGCTGGTAAAGGGTTCGTCATCAGTGGGCGGATTCAACAACCTTGGGCACGCGCACCTGCCCGTCTTCCTGCTGCGGGGCATTGGCCATGGCGGCTTCGTTGCTCAGGCTCTCACCGGGGATATCCGGGCGCAGCGCATCAAACACCGGCAGCGGATGGTACATGGGCTCCACCGCAGAGGTGTCCCACTTCTCCAGCTGCTGCACATAGGCCAGCACCTGATTCAAATCCCCGGAGAAACGCTCGGTTTCCTCCGCCGTCAGTTCCACTTTGGCCAGTTTGGCAATGTAGGCCACATCGATGAGTGCTTGAGTATCCATGGTGTCAGAGCTGCTGATTTTCGGCGCTTCTGCGCCCGCCTGCGCGCAGAGTATAACACAATCCGCGCGATAATCAAGAATATCAAATCAGAATGACGAAGGTGGGAACTCTGTTTCCGGTCGATATTAAACACGTAACGGCCGGAATTAGCAGCCGTTTTCTCAGTCTTTGTCTCCGTAGCGATTGCTGCCTTGTAATCCGCTTTCTGATTTTCTTACACTGAGTTCGGGCGAAAAGAATCAGAAAATGAGATACACTAACAGCATGAAGCCGGCGATGATGAACTTGGCAACCACTCCGGCCAGATAGCCCAGCGTGGCACCCATGCCGGAAGTGGCAGAGGATTTGGCATCTTTGCGGGCAAATATCATTTCTGCCAGAAAGGCTCCGGCGAAGGGGCCGACGATGAGCCCGAACGGCGGGAAAAATGCCCCGATGATGACACCGCCGAACGTTCCCCACAGGGCTGCTTTGCTGCATCCGAAGCGCCGTGCGCCCATCAGGGTGGTGATGTTGTCCACGATAGAGCCGAAAATCATCAGCAATGAGAGAATCATCCATACCCACCAGGCCGGATAGGGAGCTCCCTTGGCGAAAGCGGCGGAAATGCAGGCCCCCAGCACCAGCAGATGCCCCGGGTAGGGGAGAATGCAGCCCAGAAAGCCGGCTGCTGCCAGAATGATGGCAAGGCCGTAAAGAAGCATGGAAAGGGTGCTTCCCATGTCGGGTATCATCTGTGTAAACCAGCTCCAGTCCATGGTAATGATGAGAATTGATGGTGAATCAGCCCAAGTTCTGCTCGGCAATGCCGGCGCGCTTGCGTGCGGTGGCATCCAGAATGCGCTTGCGCATGCGGATGAAGTGGGGGGTGGCTTCCACCAGCTCATCCGGCTCGATATACTCGATGGCTCGCTCCAGAGTGAACACGCGCGGCGGGGTCAGCTGGATGGAGTCATTCTTCGTGGCTGAGCGGTGGTTGGTAAGGTGTTTTTCGCGGGTGGGATTCACCGGGATGTCGATGGGTTTGGGATTCTCTCCCACAATCATGCCTTCATACACCTCATCCCCGGGGGCAATGAAAAGAGTGCCGCGCTCCTCGATGGATTGCAGAGCGTAGGGGCGGGCAATACCGTTTTCCATGGAGATGAGCGTGCTGCTCTGGCGGGTGATGATTTCCCCGGCATAGGGCGCATATTCCTTGAACAGATGGGAGAATATACCGTGTCCGCTCGTCAGGTTGACCAGCTCAAACTCGAAGCCGATGAGCCCGCGGGTGGGCATGGTGGCCTGGATGGAGGTGCGACCGGAGCCGTTGGTTTCCATGTTTTCCAGAATGCCGCGGCGGTTGCCCAGAATACGCACGGTGCCGTTGGCGCAATCATCCGGGACTTCGATGAACACCGTTTCAAAGGGTTCGCACATGACACCCTCGTGCTCTTTCACAATCACCTTCGGGCGGGAAACCAGCACCTCGTAGCCTTCGCGGCGCATCTGTTCCACCAGAATGGCAATCTGCATCGTGCCGCGGGCCGATACCATGAACACGCCGGCCAAATCCGTGTCCTCCACCTTGATGGAGATGTTGGTGCGCATCTCGCGCATGAGTCGGTCGCGGATGACGCGGCTGGTCACATTCTTGCCGTCGCGCCCGCCCAGGGGGCCGTCGTTGATGCTGAACTCCATTTGCACCGTCGGCGGCTCGATATCCACAAAGGGAAGAGCCTCGCCCTCCGGATCGGCCGTGATGGTTTCGCCGATGTCCACATCCTCAAATCCGGAGATGCCGATGATGTTGCCGGCCTCACCCACGGCAGAGTCGGTGGTCTGCAATCCGCTGTATTCAAAGAGCTTCGTTACCTTGCCCTGGATTCGGCTGCCGTCCGGTCGCATCAGGTAGACCGCGTCACCTTTCTGTACACGCCCGCTGGTGATGCGTCCCACCGCCACGCGTCCCACATAGTCATCCCAATCGATGTTGGAAATGAGCATGAGGAAAGGCTTGTCGGGGTCAGCCTCTCTGGGGGCAGGGATATGTTTCACAATCTGGTGAAGCAGGGGGCTGCAATCCACGGGCGGCTCACCCTCCGGGGCGTTCATGAAATAGCCGTCGCGGGCAGACCCGTACACAAAGGGGGCTTCAAACTGTTCCTCCGTAGCATCCAGCTCCAGCAGCAGCTCCAGCACCTGATCGTGTACCTTCATGGGGTCTGCATGCGGGCGGTCAATCTTGTTGATGACCACGATGGGCAACAGTCCTTCCTGCAAGGCCTTTCGCAGCACAAAGCGTGTCTGCGCCTGCGGCCCCTCATAGGCATCCACCACCAGAATCACGCCGTCCACCATCTTCATCACGCGTTCCACCTCAGCACCGAAGTCTGCGTGGCCGGGGGTGTCGACAATGTTAATCGTGTAGTCATTCCAATGAATGGACGTGTTTTTTGCCTTGATAGTGATACCTTTTTCGCGCTCCAGATCCATGGAGTCCATGGCTCGCTCCTGCACCTCCTGATTTTCGCGGTAGGTGCCGCCGGCTTTCAGCAATTGGTCCACCAAGGTGGTCTTGCCGTGGTCAACGTGTGCGATAATAGCCAGATTGCGGAACTTGGAGGGATCACTCATAAATGTATATCAGGATGTTGCGGCGGAGCTTTTCCACCCGCTTGCGACGTATTGTACCACAACTTTTTTGCGGAGAAAAGCCTAAACACCGTCTGCCCCGGCAGAAGTGTTCATTTGAGGTTGAATGATGGGGCGGTTTTGTTATAATGGATGCCGTCTTCTGCCATGAACCACATTTTCATCAAGTCTGCTTTGTTGACCCTCCCGGCCCTGGTCTGTGTGACGTCTTGCTCGGATGCGGAGAATAGGGAGCTGCCGGTGACCATGCAGTTCTGTGCCGGTCTGAATGCGGAGACTCCTGCAGCGCAGGCGCTGACTGCTACCCTGCGCGGAAAGTTGGAAGCGTGGCTGAATCGCAAGGGTGAGCTAGAGGATTGTGTGACGATGCTCATTTTCCTAGCGGCTCAGTCGAAGGCCGGGGATGAAGCGCTGCTGGAGGCGGTGCGTGAGTTGCAGGACGCTGGCGCGGACATCCGCGTGCCGGATGAGAAGGGAAACACCGGGCTGCTGTATGCGGCATTCGGCGGTTTTCGGCAGACGCTGGATTACCTGTTGGATGAGGGCGTATCGCTCGGGGATGCCAACGATGTTGGCTGCACTCCGTTGATGATGGCCGCTCAGGGAGGTCAGACGGAGATGATTCGCTACCTGCAGGAAAAGGGACAATCGCTCTCTGCCTCGGATAAGCTGGGCAACAATGCGCTCATCTATGCCGCCTATGGCGGGCATCTGGATTGCATTCGCTACCTGCTGGAACAGGGGCAGAATATCCGCTCCGTCAATACCAATGGGCTGGATTGTCTCATCGCCGCCGCGCACAGCGGCAATGTAGAGTGTTGCCGCTTTTTCATGGAGCAGGGGCTCAATGTGCAATCCTGCGGCTATGATGGCGTGACGGCTCCCATGTATGCCGCCTGGGGCGGGCATGTGGACTGCTTCGTGTTTCTGGTAGAGCAGGGCGCCAATCCCACTGCCATAGATACCTATGGCAACACCGTGGCGCATCATGCGGCATTCGGCGGGCAGACGGAGTTTCTGCATGCCTTGGCGCAATACGGTTTTGCTCTGGATGAACCCAACCTCAAGGGGCAGACTCCGCTGATGATTGCAGCTGGGGCAGGCTACACGCCCTGCGTGCAATACCTGCTCAGCGCCGGTGCTGAAGTAACCCGCAAGGATGCGGACGGGAAAACCGCTCTGCAGTATGCAGAAAGCAATGGGCATACGGCATGCGTTGAATTGCTGCGCTCCTGATTGAGTATGATGATTTAATGGGTGCTGCTTTTTGGGGAAATGTCGTTTTTTCTTGTTCATTCCGTCTTGCTGCGACGGAAGAGGATGAAGCCGAGCGCCACCAGCCCCATGACAAAGGGATAGTACAGATACGGGATGATATCCAGCGCGCTGATATGGGCGATGGCTGATGCCATGAGCAGCTGTGCCCCATAGGGAAGAAGCCCCTGAATGACGCAGGAGAAAGTGTCCAGAATACTGGCGGCGCGCGGTGCGGGTATACCGAAGCGATGAGAAATGCGGCGGGCAATATCGCCCATTGTGACAATGGCAACGGTGTTGTTGGCGGTACACATGTTGGCAAGAGCTACCATGAATGCGATGCTCAGCTCGCCGCCTTTCCTTCCGTGTGCACCTGCGGTGAGATGCCGGATGATATAGGAAAGACCGCCGTTGTAGCGGATGAGTTCCAGCATGCCTCCTGCCAGCAGGGTGACGATAATCAATTCGCCCATGCCAACGATACCGTTGCCCATGGCTCCGGCCCAGGCCATGGCACCGAAGGTGCTGCTGAACAGAGCAACCAGCCCGGTGGAGAGTATGCCGATGGTGAGCACCAGCATCACGTTCATTCCGCTGATGGCGGTGACCAGTACCAGCAGGTAGGGGATTACCCGCACCCATTCAATCGAACCACCCGTGGTGACCTCCGCAGAATGACGCAGCCCCAGAAGAACGTAGAGCACAAAGACGCCGATGGCGGCCGGCATGACGATGCGGATATTAGCGCGGAACTTGTCTTTCATGCTGCACCCCTGCGTGCGGGTGGCGGCGATGGTCGTGTCGGAAATGAAGGAAAGATTATCACCGAAGAACGCACCGCCAACCACGGCTCCGGAGATGAGGGCAAGGCTCATTCCTCCCTTGTCTGCCAGCCCGGTGGCCACCGGCATCAGCGCGACGATGGTGCCCACGGAGGTGCCCATGGCAAGCGAAATCAGGCAGGCTGCCAGAAACATGCCGGCCAGCACCATGTTTGCCGGCAGCAGGGAAAGCGTCAGGTTCACCGTGGCATCTACCGCCCCGATGTATTTTGCGGCGGCGGCAAAGGCTCCGGCCATGATGAATATCCATATCATCATCATGATATTCCGGTGAGCTGCTCCGGCAGAGAATCGCTCCACCCGTTTCATGAAGCCGGTGGGGCGGGAAACGCAAAGCGCCCAGGCCGATGCGGCAAGGAAGGCGACCGTCACCGGCATGGTATAGAAATCCCCTGAGACGATAGATACGCCTACATACAGCAGGAAAAAGACCACCAGCGGGCTCAGGATAAGCCAGCCCCGACTGTGTTGGCGGATGGGTAATTCTTTGTTTGTTCGGGAATTGTTCATGATTCCTGCGTATTATATAGGGAACTTTCCCGTATGGCAAGCCTCGGTCGGGACAGCAGCACAAAAGCTCATGCGTGTGGTTCGGAGCAGAGTATGGCGGAGTTTTTTTCGAACATCGGTGCAGAATATTGGTTTGCAAGTCTTGAATGTTTTGCAAGAGTCAGAGCTTCAAGAAGAGGGAGCTTGTAAGGAATTCTTACAAGTTCGTCAGGAAGGAATGCGCACAGTACGGAAATCGGTGCGTTATTACAATCCGGATATGGTGCTTTCCGTGGGGTATCGGGTGAATACCAAACGCGGTACTCAGTTCCGCATCCGGGCAACACAGCGTCTGCGCGAGTGCCAGATGAGCGGCGATATCGTGCATAAAACCGCATGCGCCAGCTGGGGCAGGTGATTAAACTGGTGCGGCGTGCCGTTGACAGATTGGATGCCCGGCAGGTGTTGGATGTCATTGCGCATTACAACAACTGGTTGTCCCTGCTGGATGACTATGACCATCAATGCCTCACGCGGTCGGCCAGTCGGCTGATGATATCCCGCGCAGCGGCGGCAGGGTCGGGTTGTTGCAGCAGCCAGGAGACGATGACCACGCGGCGGGCACCTGCCTGCAGGACGGAGGGCAGGGTGGTGCCGTTGATGCCGCCGATGCAGAACATGGGGAAATCGCCCAATTTCTCCTGTACGGCGGCGATATCCTGCAAGCCGATGGAGGGGCGACCCGGTTTGGTGCCGGTGGGGAAGAGCGGGCCGAAGCCGATGTAGTCCGCGCCCTCGGCCACGGCGGCCAGCGCCTGTTCCGGGCTGTGGGTGGAGCGGCCGATGAGCATATCCTCACCCACGATGGCACGCACGGTGGAGAGCGGCCCGGCATCCTGACCTACATGCACGGCATCCGCCCCGATGCGGGCGGCCATGTCCGGGTAATCATTCAACACAAAGACGGCTCCGGCCTCCCTGCAGAGCGGCTGCATGCGCCGCGCCAGATGTTCCACCGTGGCGGTGTCTACGCCCTTGGCTCGCAGTTGCAGGATACGTATGCCGCCGCTGAGCAGGGCTGCGGTCGTGTTTTCCACATCCTCCGGGTGAACATAACCCAAGTCAACGATACCATACAGGCGGGAATCTGACGAAATGTATTTCATGGCCACCATCATTCTCTATGAATGCCCGTCGTTTGGCAAGTACAAAATTTGACGTTGACAGCAGGGGGGCGGTATCGTACACTTGCTGCCGTTATGGAAACGCTCATTTCTCGCGGTATTATCGAGTCCTATTTCGGAAAACTCTCCGACTGTCTGAATCTGGATGCAGCCATTGTGGGCGGCGGGCCATCCGGTATCGTGGCGGCCTATTATCTGGCCAAGGCCGGGCATAAGGTAGCGCTGCTGGATCGCAAGCTTTCCCCCGGCGGCGGGATGTGGGGCGGTGCCATGATGTTCAACGATATTGTGGTGCAGGAGGAGGCCATGCCGATTGTGGAAGAACTGCAGCTTTCCTACCGTCCGTACCGCGAGGGGACGTACATTGTGGATTCCGTGCATGCCACGGCCGGCTTGCTCTATCAGGCCACGAAAGCCGGAGCGGTCATCTTCAACTGCTATTCCGTGGAGGATGTGGTCTACAAGCAGGGGAGAGTCGGCGGCGTGGTGGTGAACTGGACGCCCGTTCTGCGGGAGGGGCTGCATGTTGACCCGCTGACGCTGCTCTCCAAGACGGTGCTGGATGCCACCGGGCATGATTGTGAGATTGCCCGCACTGTTGCCCGCAAGAACGGCGTGAGACTTGATACCCCCACCGGCGGTGTGGTGGGCGAGATGAGCATGGATGCCGCCGAGGGTGAGCGTTCTACCATCGATAACACCAAGGAGATTTACCCCGGCCTCTTTGTCTCCGGCATGGCGGCCAACGGGGTGAGCGGCAGCTTCCGCATGGGCCCCATCTTCGGCGGCATGCTCATGAGCGGTAAGAAAGTGGCCGAGTTGATGAGTGCTTCCATTCGCCAGCAGCAGTAAGTTTCTACCCCCGATTCTAAACTAGGCCGGATTTCTTCCGGCAACGGAGCGCTTCTTTCGCCTTGTCCTCAAACGCGAAAAGTCGCTTCGCACAGGGAAGAATCGGGGTTTTTATTCGGAAAATGTTTGTTAAGACTTACATTTTTTCAGAAAATGCTTGACAAATGTGTTAGGTTGCGCTAACATGCGCCGCGAACTGATTATGGAACAGCATACAGACAAATTGACACTGAACCAGGTGAAGATTGGTCGCAGCGTGAAGGTAGCCCGGGTAACGGGCAACGGCCCGCTGCGCCAGCGTATTCTGGATATGGGGCTGACCAAGGGGGCAGATGTAACTGTGCGTAAGATGGCACCGCTGGGCGATCCGTTGGAAGTGACGGTGCGCGGGTATGAGCTTTCTCTGCGAAAGGCTGAGGCGGCCTGCATCTTCGTGGATTGATTTTTTGGATTCGGAAGTTAGCTTAAACAAACATGAAACGAACGATAGCACTGGCAGGCAATCCGAACAGCGGCAAGACGAGTCTGTTCAACGAGCTGACAGGAGCAAACCAATATGTGGGAAACTGGCCGGGCGTGACGGTAGACCGCAAAGGCGGGTATCTGCGCGACCACGAGGAGGTGGAGATACTGGATTTGCCGGGCATATATTCTCTGTCTCCGTATTCACCGGAAGAGATGGTCACGCGGCAATATCTGCTTCAGGATAAGCCGGATATGGTGGTAAATGTGGTGGATGCCACGAATTTGGAGCGTAATCTGTACCTGACGAGCCAGCTACTGGAGACGGGACTGCCCATGGTGGTGGTGCTCAACATGATGGATTTGGTGGAGCAGCGTGGGGATAAAGTAAATCCGACCGCGCTGAGCCGAGAGCTTGGCTGCCCGGTGGTGCCGGTGAGCGTGCTGCGCCGGGAGGGTATTCAGGAGCTGCTGCAGCTGATATTGGGGGAAATACCCGCTGCGCCTGCGCCGCTCCGCTTCCCGGACTGTGTGGAGAAAGCGCTTGCTGCACTGGGAGAAACGCTGCATTGTACCCGCTGGGAGCAGGTGAAACTGCTGGAAAATGATAGTGCCGAGGCTGAGAAACTGACCACGGCGCAGAAGCATGAAGCGGAATCTCTGCGGCTGGCAGTGGAAGAGGAGATGGGGGATGATATCGCCTCTGTGATAGCAGCCGGGCGTTATGATGCCATCCTTGATTTTATCCCGAAGGTAGTCACGAAAGCCGGGCACCGCAGCAACTTCAGTATGAAGCTGGATGCCGTGCTGACCCACCGCGTGTTCGGACTGCTGATATTTGTGGGAGTGATGTGGGCCGTGTACTACCTCTCCATCAACACCGTGGGAGATTGGGGGACAGCCTGGGCGAACGAGGTGTTGTTTGGTCCCGTGGTGGGCGGCTGGCTGGAGGGCTTCATCGGCAGCGTGCCCGCTTCTGCAGAATCGCTGACCATGTTCAGTGCGGTGTTGTCCATGGTACTGCTGTTCCCGACGATGCTGCGCCGCCTGCATGATTTGAATCGCAGCGGCTCCTGGCTGTACCTGGTGATCCTGCCGTTTCTGCTGGAGTATATGTGCCCACACCTGCCCGGGATGCTGCATACCGTAGTCCTGTACGCCTTGTATGCGGTGAACGCCTGCATTCTGGTGGCGTGCTTCTGCCTGCGCGGGAGCAGGGGGCTCAATGATTTCGGAGAGAAACCCCGCCGCATTCGCAAGTTCCCTATGTCGCTGACCGGGCGCGGGAGTCGGCGTGAGTTTGTGGTGTGGTTTCCGGTATTGAGTGTGCTGAGTTTCGGTATTGCTCTGCTGGGGCGCAGCACGCTGGAGTGCAGCCCGCAGCTCAGTGCGCTGATAACGGATGGAATCGTGGCCGGTGTGGGGGCGGTGCTGGGCTTCCTGCCGCAGATGGCGGTTCTGTTCCTGCTGCTGGCCACGCTGGAGGACTGCGGCTATATGGCGCGTGTGGCATTCATGATGGACAGAATCTTCCGCACCATAGGACTTTCCGGCAAATCATTCATTCCCCTGCTGGTATCCATGGGCTGCGGGGTGCCGGGCGTCATGGCAACCCGCACCATAGAAAATGAGAAAGACCGCCGCATGTCGGTGATGCTGACCTGTTTTGTGCCCTGCGGTGCCAAACTGCCGATTATCGCGCTTATCGGTGCCGTGATGGGACAGGATGCCTCTATTGCCACCATAGCGTACTTTGCGGGTATCGGTTCGGTGATACTGGGCGGGTGGATGCTGCGCAAGACCCACATGTTTGCCGGTTCCTACACTCCCTTTGTGATGGAGTTGCCGCCCTACCACAAGCCGAGCGGGGTGAACATCAACGTGCGTGCCATGGAGCGTTGCAAATCCTTTGTCAGAAAAGTCGGCACGGTGATATTCCTGGCCAGTGCCCTCATCTGGACACTCAGTAACTACACCTGGAGCTTCCGTTATCTCAACACGAAAGAACATGAAGCCGCCATTGAACAGAGTATGCTTGCCAACGTGGGCAATACCTTTGCGCCTCTCTTTGCCCCGCTGGGCTGGGGTGACTGGCGCCCCGCCGTGGGTACGGTCACCGGGCTGATTGCCAAGGAAAACGTGGTAGGTACGTTCGGGGTGCTCTACCCGGCGGCAGAAGAGACCGCTGCGCAGGAAAACGAAGGCGATGCGCTTCCCCGCACGAGTGATGTGAGCAAGGCGAACGCCCTTTCGGTGCTGACCATGGGAATTTGGAAGGCTGACGGTGAGATTCGCCGGACGGTTCCTGCCGCCGCAGAATCGGAAGAGAATGAGCCGTCCGAGCAGGAAACGGCTTCCGAGGCTGAGCGGCCTAACCTCTTCTTCCGAATCGTCAACTACTTCTTCGGCGCGGATGCGGATGAGGAAACCGCCGGAGTGGCAGCCAATCTGAAAGCCGCCGGAGCGTTCAGCACCATGAGTGCGCTTTCGTTCATGATATTCAATCTTCTCTGTGCCCCATGCTTTGCAGCCTGCGGAGCCATCCGCCGCGAGATGAACAGCGCGCGTTGGACCTGGTTTGCCATTGGCTACATGTGCGTGTGGGCGTATGTGGTGTCCTTGCTGATATATCAGCTTGGCACCTGGGCAAGCACGGGAGAGTTCGGCCCGGGGCAGGCAATCGCCTGCATCATCGCTGCGGCCGTGCTCTACATGATTGTCCGCCCCAATAAATACACCAAAAAACACTAAACCCGACTATCGACTATGGGAGATATCATCGTAATCCTGATTCTTGCATCACTCACGCTGTGGATTATCTACTCACTGATTCAGAAAAAGAGGAAGGGTGGATGCTGCGCCGGAGAGTGCGGCAGCTGTGGAGAAAACGGCTGCTGTGGCAGGAAAGCCAAGGATGAACACCGGAATTGAAAGCAATTTCAACAAAACAACAAACTGATATGATAACAAAAAACGTAATGACCATTGCCCTGTCGGGATTTCTTGCTCTCCCCCTCATGGCTCAGGACGAAGCACCCGCCGTGGGTGACCTTCTCCAGGGTATCAACATGTTCACCCCCGCTGAGGGGGACCCCTCCTACAAGGTGAAGGCTTATGAAAAGTTCGGCACCGAGTGGGCAGTGGACGCTGCTTACGGTCTCTGGAACACCGAGAAAGTTCCCGGTGCTACCCGCCACACCAATCTGGCTCTCATTCATGCCCAGCTCAATCAGCGCCTCATTGAGGACAACGCCAACGGCGGAACCTGGCTGCGTGTGGAGTTCTCCGGCTCCTGGGGGCTGGACAGAGAGTCTGCCCAGAGCGATACTGTGTTTGCTGATATGGTGGGCAATGCCACCTATGCACATGCCGACCATTGGGGGCCGCACGAGGGCGTGTTCCCGGAAGTGGCACTCATGCACTATTTCGCAGGCAAGCGCGCCTGCATCATCGCCGGCATGGTGAATCTGACCAACTACTTTGATGCCGTGAGCATTGCGAATGATTCCTTTGCCGGATTCACCAACAGCGGTTTCATTAACTCCACCATCCTGCCTCTGCCGGACAGCAACGCCGGTGCCATCCTGCAAGTGGAGCTCACTCGCAACAGCTATGCTATGGTGGGTGTTTCCCGTACCGGGTGCTCCGCCGGATACAACCCCTTCAACTCCGACTTCTGCGATGGTTATGCCGTGGTGGGTGAGTACGGTCGCATCATGGCCGATGGTACCGTGACGCTCCGCATCAACCCCTTCTATACCTCTGCGGATGTGGATCTGGATGACGGCAAGGGCGAGAACCGCCGTCAGAACGCCGGTCTGGTCGGCAGCATTGAGTACACCCCCTGCGACCGCCTGACGGTATATTCCCGCGCCGGATTTGCCGCCAAACAGTACCTGAGCAACTCTGCCGAGTTCTCAGTGGGGGCAAACTTCAAGCTCATACCCTCTCGCGAGGATGACTTCTTCGGTATCTCCTACGGCGTGTTCAAGGGGCAGACGCCCACCGAAAACAACCGCGAACAGGTAGTGGAGGCCATGTACAGCCTGCAAATCAACGACTATGTGAAGGTCGTTCCTCACATTCAGTACGTTGCCAACCCCGCCTACAGCACGGCGGATGATGCCGTTATCTGGGGCGTGCAGACCGTATTCTCCTTCTAAGACCATTTGTGCTGTAACGTGTATGTAAAAAAGGTGCGCCGGGGGAAACCCTGGCGCGCTCAATGTTTTCGGTTACTTGAGGAAAGACATCAGCTGTTGGTTGCCGTTCTCCTCTGCCCGTTGGCGGGCTGTGACGAGGTCGCTGCGGGTTCTGATGAGGGCGCGGAGGGTTTTTCTGTGCCCGTTATCTGTGGCTGACAGGATAGCTTCTGTGCGGGACAGCTCCGGATTGAATGCGATGATGTGACGCACGGCGGCGGGCTTTTTCCTCTCTGTCGCGCGGAGCAGGGTATCCGTGGAGGCAAGTTCGTATTGCTCACACAGCAGAGAGCCTCCCCAACAGGCCAGACAGAACAGCAGCACGTTCACCACTCCGTAAATCCAGCCTCGCTTCTCGTTCACTTCCTCGCGATCGGTTTCATAGACAATCGACCATATCATCCGGAATATGCTTGCGGCCAGCGAGATGAGAAACAGCTTCGTCGACAGATCGGAAACATACGGGCCGAAGCCGAATCTGCTCCGTCGGCCACAAGTGTTTCCGAAAAAGGCAAAGAGACAGCCTGCCAGCACCAGCAGGGCTCCCAGTTGTGACAGGGTGCCCAGCAGCAGTCTGCCGCAGCCTGCGGAAAAGATTTGCAGTAGGGGCATGCCCGGGTTGCATTTGCGGGCTTGTACTACAGCTATGGCAAATGTGCCCAGCCAGACGGTGGCGGCCTGAGCCGCTTCCGATTTCATGCTGCTGAGCAAATCTGCATCCTGCCTGCCAATCCAGAGCAACACGGCCAGTGAGGCCCAGTTGAACAGCGTTACCGGCATGCTCAGAAAAACATCCTTTGTATCACGATAGAGGGCAAACAGATTCTTTGATGCGCGATAGATGCCGATGCCTCCGGCTGCCAGCATGGCGATAATGCCCCAGAATGAGAGACGGAAGAGCCACACGTTCGGCTCCGGTAGGGCGTAGGCTAGGGTAGAAGTCATCACGCGGGTGACTCTAACAGTCTCATAATCGTTTGTCAAGAGTGTATTGTTCCGTTTTTGCATCTCTCTGCCCTGAAAGTGCCTGATATGGCGCGCGGAATACTTGACAGCTCAGCCGTTTTCCGCTAGTGTGATGCCATGTTCTCGCTTCTTTCCGATAAGCTTGATGATGCGTTGCGCAAAGTGCGTGGCCTGAGCAAAATTTCCGAATCCAACATCAAGGACGCGCTGCGTGATGTGCGTATGGCGCTTCTGGATGCCGACGTGGAGTATAGCGTTGCTCGCGAGTTTATTGCCCATGTCAAGGAACAGGCCATGGGAGAGAAGGTGCTCAAATCCGTGAAACCCGGGGAGCAGATTGTCAAGATTTTCCGTGATGAACTCGCAGCATTGCTGGGCGGCGATGCTGCCGAACTGAATCTGACCCCTCCTGCGCACATTCTGGTGGTGGGTCTCAATGGTGCGGGTAAGACAACCACCAGTGCCAAGCTGGCTCGCCGACTGAAGATGGATGGCCGCAAGCCTCTGCTGGTGGCGTGTGACCTCATACGCCCGGCTGCCATTGATCAGCTGGCCACCCTGGCGGCTCAGGTGGAGGTGCCGGTCTATACCCCTTCTGCGAGCGAGAAAGATGTCATCCGCGTGGCAAAGGATGCCCTGCGTTGGGCTGCGGGGCAGGAGCATGACTGCATTATCTTCGATACCGCCGGTCGGCAGGAGGTGGACGATGCCCTTGTGGCAGAGCTGCGGAAGCTTGCCCAATTCCTCAAGCCGCAGGAGGCTCTGCTGGTGGCAGACGCGGCAACCGGTCAGCAGGCCGTGCGCGTGGCCCAGACCTTCGATGAGGCCGTTGGGCTCACCGGTATTGTGCTGACCAAGCTGGACGGCGATGCCCGAGGCGGTGCCGCGCTCTCCATGCGCGCCGTGACCGGGAAGCCTATCAAGTACATGGGCGAAGGGGAGAAGCTCGACATGTTCGGTGCGTTTGTACCGCAGCGTATGGCTGATCGTATCCTCGGCATGGGCGATATCGTCGGTCTGGTGGAAAAGGCCGCCGAGAAAATAGACCAGGAATCGGCCATGAGCTCCATGAACCGTCTGATGAGCGGCGAATTCAATTTCAATGACTTCCTGAACCAGATGAAGATGATGCAGAGTCTTGGGCCTCTGGAGGGATTGCTGGGTTTGTTGCCGGGGTTCAGCAAGATACGCAAGAATCTGCCGGAGGGTGCGCTTGACCCCAAGCGTATGAAGCATATGGAAGCTATTGTTCTCTCTATGACTCCCGCTGAGCGTGCCAACTACAAGCTGCTCATCCCCTCCCGCCGCCGCCGCATTGCCAAGGGCTCCGGCTGCTCCGAGATTGAGGTGAACCGCTTCATCAAGAACTTTAAGGAAATGAAGGAAATGATGAGCGGCAAGGGCAAGATGGGAGGCCTGATGAAGAGCATGATGCGCGGTGGTGCAGCAGGTAAGATGCCCGCCGGTATGCCGGATATGGCATCGCTCATGAATGGGGCAGAGGGCGGCATGCCTGATATGTCTCAGATGCCGGATTTGTCTGCTCTGGCAGAGATGGCGGGCAAGCGCGGCATGCCGAAAGGCGGCATGGGAGGCATGAATGCTTTCCGTGGACTCTTCAAGCGTCGCTGAATGATTCGTTGCCATGTGGAAATGGTGCATAGGACTGTTGATGGCAGCAGTAGCGTCGGCACTGACGCCGCAACAGGTGGTGGTGGTGTACAATGAAAAATCACCGCTGAGCAAAAAAGCGGCTTTCCGCTATGCAGAGGTTCGCAATATCCCACAGGAGAATATGGTGGGATTGAAGCTCAGCGCGAATAATCTTTCGCGGGAGAATTATACGCGGCTGGTGGAGAAACCTCTGCTCAAGATAGCAGAGGAACGGGAGTGGCGCTTGTCTTCTGCCGTTTCTCTGGGCGGGAAAAAAGATATTTATGCGCTGCTCCTGATGCCGGATTGCCCACTGTTGGTGGGAAGAATCCCCGGTTCAGAAAAAGAGAATCCGCAGTTAAAAAGCTCTGCCACGCTGGATACGGAGCTGGCTTTGCTCGGTGCCCGATATCAGCTTCCCGGTACCATAACGAACCCCTCTTTCGAAGGCAGTCGGCGATTTTGTGAAACGCCTCCTGCGGCGCTGAGTGTCTGCCGCATCGATGCTCCGGATGAGGAGACCATCATGCGTATGATAGAAGAGCCGGCTCAGGTGGAGCGGCAGGGACTCTGGGGATGGGTTGTCGTGGATAGCGGAGGCCCGTATCCCATGGGCGATGACTGGATTCGCGAGGTAGCTGCGCTGGCTCAGCGCGCCTGGCAGCCGCTTTTCCACGAAAGCTCCCGAAAGACGCTTGCCAAGGATTTTCCCATGATGCAGGGAGTGGCGGTTTATTTCGGGTGGTATGCCTATCCGGCAAACGGTCCTTTTTCCGAAACTGCCCCGGACTCTTTTCGCTTTCTTCCCGGGGCTATAGCTTTTCACCTGCATTCCTACAGCTGCAGTTCCCCCAAGAATGCCAAAATATGGGTCGGTGCGCTGCTGAAACGGGGAGCGGCTGTTAGTGCCGGAAATGCATCGGAGCCCTATCTCCATGCCACGATTCACCCTGATATTTTCTATAATCGCCTGCTGAGGGGCTATACCGTGGCAGAAGCGGCTCTGCAGGCCACGCCCTATCTGTCCTGGCAGAATCTCGTCCTCGGTGACCCTCTCTATCGTCCTTTTGCCGCTCGTACGGTGAATCGGGTACCGCAGGATAACCCCTTTGTGCAGTGGTCACTGATGACTGCCGGATGCCGTGGCAATTATGAACAGATGCTGACCAAATTACCGCGATTCCTTTCCGGGAAACACGGAGCATTCTTTGCGGAGGCCTTTGCCTGGTATTGTCTGGAACATAAAGCTCCCGGCAAGGCTGCGGAATATTTCCGCATGGCTATGAATGGTTCTCAGCGTCACGAAGATAAGTTACGCAACAGGCTGCTGTACATTACCTCACTTTTTAATAAGGGTGAACAGGAGCTTGCAAAGGACATGATGCGGCGTTGTCTGGCGGAAATGATACGTTCCCCGCACTATGCAGCGGTGGAGGCCACCGCTGATGTGGTTATCAAGGAAGAGCGTGACCGCGAGCGTGCCGAAAAGAAAAAGCGTGAGGCCGAAGCAAAGAAAGCCGCAGATGCTGCCGATAAGAAATAAACGCAACTGCGGCCTTGGGGCGCTTCAGAATAGTATTAACAGATAAAGAACGGTCAGAATCACGGACAAGGGAATATACAAAACCAGGAGCACCCACCGCAGCCATTTTCTTTCTCGCTTTATCTCTATTGATGCGAGTTCAGCGGAAATATAATCATCTGAACACGGCAGACAGTTATTGTTTTTCAGCAGGATATATTTTCCGCAACTCAGATGGTAAACAGCCCGTATGTAATCTTTCCTGATGGAATAGTATATCCCGCTGTCGGATTGCAGATGCAGCCATTTACTATTGAGCCGAAAATAGTTGATGCTTTCTTGCTTTTTTGTTATAGAGAACGCAGACGCGAGAAGATAGTATAAGGCAAAATTGATGGAGAGAAATATCAATGAAGAAGAGAGGCTAAGGCAGCGCTCTGTGTCAGCGGTAAAATGGCCGACAATGCAAGGGATAAAGAAGGCAAGCAGAAACAGTCCCCCGGACAGAGAGAGCTGCTCCGTGCGCAGGTACATCACTTTTTTACCCGTAACGCTTTCGCAACAGGCATTTTTGAATAATTTGACAGACTTGCTGTTACCATTCGTTGCAGCGTTTATTGAAATTCTGTCAATATCAGCTGAGGAAAGACATTTGAAAACGATTCCGTTTTTTAATGAAAGATGGATGTATGTTCCTTTCATAACGGCAGCCTTGATACATCCTACGGGAATGATGGTGTACCCGAAATCCTTTTCCCTTATGGTGAGATAGTTTTTATTGGCTGATACATATACCATGCCTTTTTCGGCGGGCCTTTCGGAGTCTTGCTGTGGCAGAGGGGTAGTTTTCATTTGTTGGGACATGATACTCCACTCATGGGTCAGTCGTCAAGTCTGATGAATAATAAAATCCCCTCCTGCCGGAGAACCGGCAGGGGGGCAACCATCGATGGCAGTCACGCCTTACGGAGATTCGAAGAGCTCACGCTGTTCCTGAATGAGATTGAAACTCTTGCGCATCATGGTGCGGGTCTCGTTCAGCAGGTTCAGGTACAGGATGGCTGTGCGGAAGCAGCCCTCGTCCTCATTCTCGCGGATGAGGTGGCGGGTGATACAGTCGGCAAAGTCGCTGCTCAGGTCGCCGGCCTGCTGCATCATGGCTTGCATGTTGCTGAAGTCGGAGGATTTGAGCATTTGGCACATGCCGGGGTAGAAGGCAGCCACCTTGTCACTCATGGCGAGCAGGTCTCGGGCTTGTTCTTCATTGAGTCCGGTGTGGTTGTTGTCGATGTGCTTGTAGCCGGCCTTCACGATGATGAGCAGGCTTTCCGCCACGGCCATGCTGCTCTCGTGGATACGCAGCAGCAGTTGCCCACGGTGTGCCAGGCGGGGATTGAGCCCGTGCAGACTGGGCAGTACCTCGTCCTCTTTCATGGCTTTGAGCGTGCGGGATACCTCGCGGGCCTTGCGGCGCAGGCGCTTGAGTCCGTCACGATCTTCGTTGAGGAGGGCTTTCACCGTGGCGCGGTAGATACCCAGAATGCGTCCCATGCGGTCTGCGGAAGCTTCGCCGATGTTGAGCAGGGTGTTACGGTCATCCAGATTCAGGACGCTGACCGTCTCCTTGCTCTTGTTACGGTGGAAGATGGCGGCTTTCACCAGGATGAATGCCGCAATGGCCAGCATGATACCCACGCCCCACATGCCCAGATAGAGCATGACCATGGCGGTGATGAAGGCTGCGGTGAGCGCCAGAAGTCCTGTCATCAGCCAGCCGCCGATGACCGTCAGCACACCGGTGATGCGGTATACCGCGCTGTCGCGTCCCCATGCTCTGTCTGCCAGAGATGTACCCATGGCCACCATGAAGGTGACGTAGGTTGTGGAGAGCGGGAGCTTGAGCGAGGTGGCCAGTGAGATGAGCAGGGCGGATACGGTCAGGTTGACAGAGGCTCGGATGAGGTCGAAAGCCTGCGTTTCATCCTCCTGCATCTCCAGCGGCTTGAAGCGATTGCTGACAAAGCGAGAGATTGGCTCAGGAGTGATGGCGTTGATGCCGCGCATTGCGATGAGCGTGTAGCGCACCATGGCGCGTGCCGGGGCGCAGGAGCCGAAGCGTTCCTTGCTGCCGCCCTTGCTGCGTGCCAGTTTCACTTCCGTGTCTGACACGGTGCGGGCTTTTTTGGAGAAGACCAGAGCCAGCACCATGATGAGTCCCGCCCCAATGAGGTAGAATACATTGGCTTTTACCGGCTCGGCAAGCGCACCCATCTTCAGCGTGGCCAGGTCACCACCGGCTGCCACGTGGGCAGAGGCGATGTGCATGGACGATTCCGCCGCCATGAAGACGCCGATGAAGTTCACCAGGTCATTGCCCGCAAAGGCAAATGCCAGTGCACAGGTGCCGGCGAGTACTGTGATTTTGAGCGTGTTGATACGCAGGACATATTGCAGGATAGCAGATATCAAATACCAACCGACCAGTGCACAGAGCGTGGCAATCAGGATGTTTTCATTGAGCCATAACAGCGTGGCCTTGTCCACCAGTGTGCTGCTCTTGAGCCCCTTGAACACCGCAAAGTAGGTGATTGCCGTAAGAGAGAGTGCACACCACAACGCACCCACATATTTGTACATCTTCCGATACTGGAAGGTGAAGAGCAGGCGGGCTATCCACATGATGGTGCAACCGCAGACAAAGGAGATACCTACGGATACGAAGATACCGGAGATGATGGTCAGCGCCTTGGAGCTGTTAATGTAGGCACCCAGCTCCTGCGCGACCTCCGGGCCGCCGTGGCACATGGTGAAGATGGCTCCGGCCAGTGCTGCACCCAGCAATTCAAACACCAGCGATACCGTGGTTGAGGTCGGCAGCCCGAAGGTGTTGAACAAATCCAGCAGAATCACATCCGTGAGCATGACCGCCAGAAACAGCAGCATTAAATCATGGAAACTGAATGCCGCCGGAACGAATACGCCGCTGCGGGCGATTTCCATCATCCCCCCGGAGAAGGAGGCTCCCAGAACCACACCTACGGCTGCCACCGCCACAATGAAGCTATGGCGTGCGACGTTGCATCCGCGGGCTGAATTCAGGAAGTTGGCCGCGTCGTTTGTAATGCCTACCACCAGATCGTACACGGCCAGCAGCAGCAGGATTCCTAATATCACCATATACATAGTGCTCATAACGATACTGTTTTTACCATACCCACGCAGAAGATGCACGCTTCGTACTGTGAGTAATTCGCCACCTGATATGTGACGTTTTCGCCACATTGCCTGAAATGAAACTTGCATTATCAGCTCTGTTATGCCAGAATGACCGGGTGAAAAAGTACCGACATCCCTATACCGTATCTACCCTTACGTTCTGGCGTATGGCCGGGCCGGTGATGGTGCTGTCGGTGTTAGCGCTGGTGGTGGGGGCATATTGTATACCGATACTCTCTGTCTCAGATTTGGCGCTGTGGCTCATTGCTCGGTTGAAGTTTCAGGTGTGGAATGTGATGTACCTGCTGCCCGCATTGCCGCTGTTGGTGGCTCTGTGGCAGTATCGGCAGCGGCGGTCGGGCTGCAATGCCTGCCCTCTGCTCAGCAGCGTGATACTCTGTTGGATTCCGGCAGCAAGCGTCGCGCTGATGCTGTTCCTTTACGGTTTTTATGTGATTTGCTCCACTCCTGCATGACGGAAAGGTCAATGAGACTGAACATAAAAGCTTATTGAATCGGCAACTGCTTTTTTTTCTTGTCAAACGGAGGCGTGGTGACTATAAGAAGTATATGTTCAGAATATTACGGAGTGCAGGGATAGCTTTGCTGCTGGTGCTGACGGAGTTGGCACAGGGAGAGACGCTCTGGGCGGCGGGCGTGAACGAGCAGGGCGGCTGGTATGATTTCAATAAGACGCGCGACAGATCGGATTCCGAGCTGTGTTGGGCAATTACGGCGGCAAATCTGATAGCCTGGTGGCAGGAGCATCGCGCGGATGTGGTGCGCTCTGATATCCCGCAGAAAGAAAAGGTTTGGCAGGTGGTGCGCGAATCGTTTAATAATGAGGGGAGCGACCCGGATGAAGCGATGAACTGGTGGTTTTCCGGGGAGTACAAGCCGCTCCAATCGCCGGATGGTTTGCCACATGCGGTGGTGGTTCGGCAGGATGCCGGTGCCTATTATCCCGGTATGGATTGGAGAAAGCTGTTGTATCGCGACCGTTCGCCGCAGGTGCCGGCGGCGGCCTTCACCCGCGCATTCACGGAGGGCTTCGGGCGGGGTGATGCTTTCTGGGTGGGGGTAAGCTTTCTGAAGCCGGACGGGCAGCGGTATACGCATGCCATCACGGTGTGGGGGGTGGATTGTGAGCGTGATGAGACGGGCGCATTCAGGCTGACGGCACTGTATATGGCGGATTCGGATGACGGTCGCCGGGCGTTGCACCGCATCCCCCTGCGGGAACAAGACGGAAGCCTGATGTTCGACTGTGCTGCTCACCCGCTATACGGAAGAATAGGAGATATTACAGTGAATAATTATACAGGGATTAGGTTGAGATAAGCATTCATATTATGGACGGGGGGAGAAAGACTTGACTGCAAAATGGGGTATGGTATGATGGTGTGCATGAATAAAGCCGCTTACCTGTATCTCGTCTGCTGCACGCTGTTAGCGGCGTGTCAGCCGCAGGAGGTGCAGGCTGCTGTGGCTGATAATCGGGCATCTTACCCTTTCTGGGGGATTACTTATGGGTGCGGATTCGAGCCGTTGAAGGAGGCTGCTGTGCTGGCTGAAATCAGACTCGATGAAACGCTTATCCGGACATCTTCTGCCCGCAGAGGAAAAGCGGAGCTTGAACACACCGGGGAGGTGCTCCGCTGCCTGCGGGGAACGGTGGCTCCCGGAATGCGGGTGACGGTGAAGATGCTTGCCGACTCAACACCGTACAGCACCGTGAATGAGTGCCTGGAGAGCGGGCGCTCCTGCCGATATGCCGTTGACCATGGCGGCCGGAAAGCATATTTGTACGTACCGGACAATCGCGAGTACACCGTTTCTGCTGAAGGGGGTGTGCTGTATCATGCGGAGGTGTCGTACTCCCCCATCTTTTGGGGAAGCGAGGCTGATGCTGCCGTGGCTTCTCTTTTTTCTCCATCCATTGAAACAAAATAACCATGAAATCCATATTACTTACAGCCTTGTGTGCATTGTCGGTGCCTGCCGTGGTGCAGGCCGCAGAGCCGGAGACGATTCCCGTGGAGGTGCCGGTGGGCGAGACCACCTGTGTGATGCTGGCGGGTAACCCCTCCACCGGTTACTGCTGGTATCCCGAGAAGAAATTCCCGAAGGATGCTCCCTACAAGCTCCTTATCCGCAATGGGAAAGCTCCTGAAGGTGCCAAGCTGGTGGGTACCCCCTCGCAGATGATGGTCTGCTTCAAGGGGGTGCGCCCCGGGTCGCACACACTGCGGATGATATATGCCCGCCCCTGGGAAAAGGGTAAAAAACCGGCTAATGAAGTCATTTTCGAGGTCCGTGTGACAGAATGACAGAAATTTCGGCGCGAAAGCCGCAGGAATCGGCGTGTTGGGCTTGCTTTTACTTAGAATCAGTGTAAAATTATCCACTCTTAACCCCAAACCAAAACAATAAACATGAGCGACAAAGTATTATTCTTCGATACCACGCTTCGCGATGGTGAGCAGTGCCCGGGAGCTTCCATGAATCTCCGGCAGAAGCTGGAGGTAGCACGTCAGCTCGAAAAACTAGGGGTTGACATCATTGAGGCGGGCTTTCCCTGCATCTCTGACGGTGATTTTGAAGCTGTTTCCACGATTGCCCGCACGGTGAGGAACTGCCGCATTGCCGGTCTGGCCCGCTGTGTGGAGAACGATATCCGCAAATGCGCGGCCGCCGTAGCTCCTGCCGGTGACCGTGGTCGTATTCACACGTTCCTGGCCACCAGCCCGCTGCACCGCGAGTTCAAGCTCAAGAAGAGCAAGGAAGAAATCATTGAGATGGCGGTGGCCGGGGTGAAGCTGGCCAAGACCCTGGTGGATGATGTGGAGTTTTCTGCTGAGGATGCCAGCCGCACGGAGCTGGACTATCTGGCTCAGGTAGTGGAGGCGGTCATTGATGCCGGTGCCACGACGGTGAACCTGCCCGATACGGTGGGCTTTACCACGCCCGTGGAGTACGCCCGCATGGTCGAATACATCTGCGCCAATGTGCCGAATATCAACAAAGCCGTCATCTCTGTCCACTGTCACAACGACATTGGTCTGGCCGTGGCAAACTCGTTGACAGCCGTGGCACACGGTGCGCGCCAGGTGGAGGGTGCCATCAACGGTATCGGTGAGCGCGCCGGTAATGCTGCGCTGGAGGAGGTTATCATGGCTCTTTCCACCCGCCCGGAGGCTTTCGGTTTCGAGCCCGGCTCCACGCCGCACAATATCAATACCCGTGAAATCGTGAAGACCAGCCGCGTGGTGTCCCGCATGAGCAGCATGCCCGTGCAGCGCTCCAAGGCCATCGTGGGTGAGAACGCTTTTGCTCACAGCTCCGGCATTCACCAGCACGGTATTCTTGCCAAGCGCGAGACTTACGAGGTGATTGACCCCGCCGTGGTAGGCTGGGGTGAGACGGAGCTGCCGCTCACCAAGCATTCCGGCCGCGCGGCGGTGAAGGCTCGTCTGGAGAAGCTCGGCTTCAACCTCTCTGAGAGTGAGGTGGCCTCCGTGTTCGAGCGATTCAAGAAAGTGGGTGACAGCAAGAAGTTTGTGTACGATGATGACCTTGCCTCGCTGGTGGATGATTCTCTGGATACCGAGCACGGTGCCTGGAGAATGATTAACCTCCAGTTTGTGGCGGGTGCATCTGCCATGCCCACGGCAACGGTGACGCTGGAAAAGGACGGCAGGCAAATAACGGACTGCGCCATCGGTAACGGCCCGGTGAATGCCTGCTTCAAGGCCATTGACCGTATCACGAAGAGCAAGGGCTCGCTGGTGGATTACAACGTGCGCGCCACGTCTGCCGGGCAGGATGCTCTGGGTGAAGTTTCCGTGAAGGTGCAGTTTGGTGACTGTGCCTGCAAGCCGGTTTCCGGCAAGGGGGCTGCCACGGACGTGATTGAGGCCTCGGCTCGCGCCTACCTCAGCGCCGTGAACCGCAACATCACGCTCAGTCAGCTGGGAGTCAACTGCTGATGGAACCCATCCGCATTATCGTAGGTCTGGGTAATCCCGGACGCGACTATGCCGAAACCCGCCACAACGTGGGTTTCATGGTGCTGGATCGCCTTGCGCGTCGCTTCAATGTCGAGTGGAAAACCGACAAGGCGCGCAAAGGCGAGCTGGCCGCCGGACCGGGGGTATTGCTGGTGAAGCCGCAGACCTTCATGAACAACTCCGGCGAGTGTGTGGGGCCGCTCATGCGCTATTTCAAGTTTGCCCCCGAGCAGGTGCTGGTCATCTACGATGATATCTCTTTCCCTGTGGGAACGCTTCGCCTGCGCGCAGGCGGCTCTGCCGGCGGTCACAACGGCATGAAATCTCTCATCGCCCACCTCGGTACGGAGAAGTTCCCGCGCCTGCGCGTGGGAATCAGTGCCCCCGGGCAGAAAAATATGGTGGGGCACGTGCTGGGGAAGTTTGCCCCGGATGAACGCCCTCTGCTGGAGGAATCATTGGACAAATCCGCTGAGGCGGCCTTTGTTGCCCTGAAAGAGGGCTTTGATATGGCGGCCAACCGCTTTAACATCCGTAAGGAAAAGAAGAAAAAGGAAAAGCCCGCGCCGGAAGAGTCTGCTCCTTCCGGGGATGTGCCTACCGCAGAGAATCCGAAGACACCAACGCAGGAAGTGTCCCGGTAATCAATAAATCGGTTGACAATTACTGCCGTATGCGGTAGATTGTGCCTGTTATGAGTCTTCGTCTTGCAGTACTCGGTTCGGGGTCAGGCAGTAATTGCCAGTCAATTTTCAATGCCATTGATGATGGTCGGTTGGATGCCGAGGTGGTTATCGTGCTTTCTGACCATGCGGATGCCTACATTCTGGAGCGCGCCCGCCAACGCGGGGTCCGTGCGGAGGTGATGGATTGCGGTGGTTTCAAGAATAAGTTTCCGCTGGAGTGTCAGGAGACAGTTGCTGCGCTGTTGCAGGAGCTGAAGGTGGATATGGTCTGCCTTGCCGGATTCATGCGACTGGTGAAAGAACCGCTGCTCAAGGCATTCCCGAATCGCATACTGAACATTCATCCCGCTCTGCTGCCGGCCTTCCCGGGAGTGGAGGCATGGAAGCAGGCTCTGGAAGCCGGCGCTGAAACCACCGGGTGCACGGTGCACTATGTGGATGCCGGCATGGATACGGGCGAAATCATCATGCAGGCTCATGTTCCTGTGCTGCCGGATGATACGGCGCAATCGCTCCACGCCCGCATTCAGGTGCAGGAGCATATCCTCTATCCCGCTGCCATCCTTTCGGCTGTGGCTCGTCTGTAATACAGTTGTAAACTGTCAGAATGAGAAAGGGCATCCTGTTCAGGATGCCCTTTCCGTTGATTAGTGGTGAGAAGGTTTGCGTCGACCTCGCGTTTCGTCGTTCCACTCTGCCGTTTCATATTTCGTGCGGCAAAGCTCTTCGAGCTCATCGGTGAAGCCGGGGTAGGGCTCAGTTCCGTTCACTACAACCACTTCCGGCGCGAGCGCCTGCGCCAGCAGCTGTTGCCAGCCCTCAGCGGGTTCGCATTCCTGTACGAGTCCCTGGTGGAGGACGGCACCCTTGAAACGGCGTTGTCCGGCACCCGCCAGCTTGTGCCCGGCCGCATCCACGATATCGCTCTTGACCGGACTTGCCCAGCAGGCGCGCCCACCGTCGGGAGCATCTTCCGTCAGCAGGGTGCATTCTACGCCGCTGCCTGCCAGCGCCTGTGCGAGCGCGCTGTGTATCCAGATATAGAGGTGCTCAGCCGTGGGGTACATGACTCCCTCTATGGCCGGCAGGGTCACGGTATAGGTATAGCCCTTGCGGTGGTCAACAATGCCGCCGCCCGTCCAGCGACGGATATATTCCTGCGCCCCCGGAAAAATGGCGGAGGCTTCCGTCGCGGTGTCGAAATAACCGAAGCTGACAGCCGGCACAGACCATCCGTAGATACGCAGCCAGCATTCGGGACGACGGGTCAGCAGCTCATCTGCCGCCATATTGGCGTAGCCGCGTCGGGGCAGGGGGTCAACCCACAGATACACCTTTTTCGGCAGATGCCGGCTGGCATCCTGAACTTCCTGCGTGAACATGATGCAGAATCAGATGGGCTGGGGCAAGGCCACCATGCGGGAGTATGAGCGAGTGTATTTGGCGAAGAAATCTGCAGACTTGGGCGCTTTACGGCGTCCGATACGAATCTGGTTAATCAGTGCCATGCCTTCTTCCGTGAGAACGGTAAGGCTGATGTTGGCCGAAACGATGCGGGCGTTCTTGTAGCTGGTTCCATCCACCTCGATGCGGTCACCATACACGGAAACGGCGCTGCCTTTGCTGTAGGAAGCAATCACCGGGACGGTGATATTGTCGTACGCGACGCGACCTTTCTGCGCATCGGCGTTGTTATCTGTGTACTGGATGTTGAGGATGAGGTTCATTTCCACGATGTTTTCGCAGAGGAAATGCTTCTCCTCATTGGATTCGTAGGCGGCGTAGGCACCTTCCATATTCTCCTTACCCAGCAGATTCTCGAACGTTTCGCGGGGCGGAATCACCTGACGGTAGAGGGAGAAGAGCGGATAACTGCTGGTATCGCCCTTGTCATTGCTGGCCGGAAGATTCAGAATCTGGTCACGGAACATGAGGCGATAGGCCACAGCGTTCACGTCACCTTGCGTCTCCTGATTGTGGGAACGTGCCTGACGGTAGTTGCCGCGCAGCGACGAGGATGAGCTCACCGCCGGGTTGCGGTCAGGG
The DNA here is from genome assembly GCA_015061985.1 of Akkermansiaceae bacterium. Taxonomy (GTDB): domain Bacteria; phylum Verrucomicrobiota; class Verrucomicrobiia; order Verrucomicrobiales; family Akkermansiaceae; genus Akkermansia. The sequence continues at coordinate 14,534 of SUVN01000007.1, read as the reverse complement.
GCACAGGCGAAAAAGGCGCATTTGACGGAGCGGGGAATCTTGAGACTCTTGGGAGCATTATCCGGAGTCTTGTCTGCTCGGGCAAACATCCACTGGTATTTGTTGTTGCTGCGCATCTGGAAGGCCTCAAAGTCATGCGCAATGACCTGCAAGGCCGAGCGAGAGTGAGAGCTGGTGCTGATGTCCTGACGCACGGTCTTCCACAGCTCGACACCCTGACGAGTGAGCTGTCCGATAATCAGCACGAGTATGGCCGTGATGGCCATGGCCACGATAAGCTCAATGAGCGTAAAGCCGCCGCGAAGATGATTTTTGCAGATGTTCGTGTTCATATCTGAGTGGGAATGGAGGGATAATCAGCGGCGGAAAGAAAGGTTGACGGAGAACATGGGCCGCCCCAGACGCTTCCAGGATTTGCCCTTGTAGCGGGAGGGATTGGGAGGTGACATGTGGTAGAAGTCCGCGCGATATATGACTACGCCGCCCCACGGGTTCTTTTCGTCCGGGGAAGAGACGTATTTATCCGGGGAATTGGCACCGTTGATGGAACCGGGGTTGCCGGCCAGTTCGAACTTGCCGCCGCCGGCATCTACAATCTGGGTCATTTTCACCAGAAACACCGGGCCGACGGCATCCTTAATCTGATCTTTGTGCAGCGGGTCGTTGAGCGGGCAGGCGATGGATACCAGCTGATTGCCCTGACCGGGTACATTACGGGAGGCCGGCACGGTGGGGTAAGTGCCGTCGGCTCGCTGAGTCTTGGTGGTGTCGGCGCGGTAGGAGTAAACCACGATGGCATTGGCAGGGGTGCGGGAGTGCTGCAGCCAGAAAAAGCCCTTGTCAAAGGGGCTCAGGAACTGGTTGTCTGAGGCAGAGGTGGCACCCTCTCCTGCCTGTTCATCCGGGCGAAGAATGGACATCTCTGCCCGCAGAATGCCGGCGATGCGTTCGGCTTCCTGACGGTTAAGCGCTTGTTGTACCATGCCGCGAGCCGGTACGAATACGGTCAGGAACATGGAGAGGAGGACACCCACCAGACCAATGGCCAACAGGGTTTCCATGAGGGTGAAGCCGCCCTTGCGGCTTGTCGAGCTAAATAGTTTCATAGATGAAAAAATGCAAAATGGTTATCTGCCGATGGTCTGATCAATGGTGCGCAGCAGGCTGGTATCGCCGTTGGGCCAGAGCACAATGCCCTTCGCTCCGACCGGACGACGCTGGGAGTCAAGTTCACCGGGGATGATGCCGTCATGTGCGTTGCGCCCACGTCCCATGCGCCCGGTGATGAGCACAAGGCGCTGCGGGCGGGTCGGGGTCAGCGGGTCGGCAGACGGAGAGACGAAACGGCCTTTCTCGTCAAACTCCACGTAGTATACGCGGGAAGTTCCTCGGCCGGAGAGACGAGCATTGCCTTGCCCAATCATGGTGCCGGATGCTCCCTCTGCCCACTCCAGCGGTGTGCTGTAATGCGGGCTGAAGTACACGCCCGGGGGCAGCATCATGCCGGAAGAAGTGGAAACCCAGCGGCCCTCCTTGCGGACATCGGAACCGTCATACTGCGCATCTTCCTTGCTGAGCATCTGCACCGTCATGTAGCGCAGATGGCGGGAATCCGATGACGTGTTGCGGGGGTCGTTGGCAATGATGACTCGGGTGTAGGTGTCGTTGCCCTGCGCCGTGGCGCGGGCTTCGCGAACGAGGTTCTCAAGCATGTCGAGTCCGGAATCAATGCCTCGCCCCTTGCCGCCGTCGCGGAGAACGCCCGCCCCCATCGTCATCAGAATACCCATGATGGCAATCACAACGAGAAGCTCCACCAGAGTAAATCCCTTACACCGCTGAACAAAATTTCTTTTCATAAACACGCAGAATCGGTATGTGCAGAATACCGACACTATACATAGCACTTTTCGAGCCTCGCTTCAATCTTTTTTTCAGCTTTCATGGCGGCTGGCATACATTTTTGTTGTTTATGGTTGACCTTTCGCGCGAAATAGGGTACTTCTCTTGCGCGATGACGATACTTGACTCCCTCATTCTCGGATTGGTAGAAGGTCTCACCGAGTATTTGCCGGTGAGTTCCACGGGACACCTGATTATTACCCAGTATCTGCTGGGACTGCCGGAATCCGATGCTATGCATGCGTTTGAAATCTGTGTGCAGGGAGGTGCCATTCTGGCTGTAACAGGGCTGTATTTCCGCCGTGTCAGGGAGATGTGGTACGGTCTGCTGGGGAAGAATCCGGCGGGTGTCCGCATGATGATTAACATGCTGGCCGGGTTCCTGCCCGCCATGATCATCGGGCTTCTGTGTGCGGACTATATCAAGGGCTATCTGTTCAATGCCACCACGGTCATGGTGATGTGGGTGCTGGGCGGTATTGCCATTCTGCTCTATGTCCGCCATCAGAAGAAAAAGGGTAAAGGTTTTGAGGGGAAGGAGCTTTCCGAGCTGACGTGGAAAGGTGCTCTTGGCATAGGTTTTATGCAGTGTATAGCCATGATTCCCGGCACCAGTCGCAGTCTGATGACGATGCTCGGTGGGCTTACTGTCGGTCTGAGCGTGGCAGCTGCGGTGGAGTTCAGTTTCCTGCTGGGGCTCATCACGCTGGGGGCTGCCACAGTGCATGATGCCTGGAAATTCGGCGGCGATATGGTCAATACCATAGGTTGGGAAGCTATCGTTGCCGGTTCTGTCATGGCCTGGGCCAGTTCTATTGTGGCCGTGCGCTGGATGGTGGGCTATCTCAACAGGCACAGTCTTTCTATCTTCGGCTGGTATCGCATTGCGGCCGGTATCGTGATGCTGGGACTTATTCTCTGCGGCCTGAAGGTCGGCGGCGAAGAACCGCAGACAAACGCCCCTGTTTCGGAGTCGGCAGAAGTACAGAAAACGCGCTGAGGTCTGCTTCGGGCACACTTTGTGCTTTTCTTCACGCGTCAAACGTGTAGAATAGACCACAGCACATGATGACTTTTTTCAAGAAGCTCCTGTATCACCTCCTCGATTCATGGTTTTCCTGGTTCACGCCCGGGTGGCGACGTCAGGGGTATGAAATGGCTCAGGCGATTCGCCGCTATGTGAATATGCGGCGGCATTGCATGTCGACTGATGAGTTGGAGGTTTGTGAATCCCGCTATGCTGAGTTGAAAGCGGCCCTGCTGGCGTGGGATAAGGAGGAGACGGTGCGGATTACCAAGCGCTCTGATTTGCAATGTTCCTCCATGCCCGGGTTCAGCCGTGGGGCTGTTGTGGAGATGGTGGAATCGTTTTTCATCATCATGGTGGTCTTTCTGGGGATTCGTACCTACTATGCCCAGCCTTTCCGTATACCGACCGGTTCCATGCAGCCCAGTCTCAACGGTATCATCGTGAAGCATGTGGATGAGATACCGCCGCTGCCGCAGCGGTTGTGGGAGAAGATTACCCGAGGCGCTTCCTATGTGGAAGCCGTGGCGGATATCCCCAAGCGCATCATCTCCATCTCTGAGCACAGCAAATGGATTCTGTTCACGGAGACGGTGCTGACCTTTGATGACGGCTCTACCGTGACGGTTCCCTCGGCTCGCGGAGCCGTGGTGCAGTACCTGCGGGAGCAGGGGAAGATTGTGGAGAGTATCATGGGTATACACATGGGAACCTATCAACCCGGCGAGCTGATTATCCGCGCCCGGGCAGATGCCGGCGACATGGTGGTGGTGAACCGCGTGGCATACCACTTCCGTAAGCCGAAGCGCGGCGAAACCTTTGTGTTTGATACCCGGGGAATCAACACCTCCATGACCAGCGCTGGGGCGGCACGCCTGGCAGACCAGTCGGCTGCAACTCATTACATCAAGCGCCTGTGCGGCCTTCCCGGGGACACGCTCTTCGTTCAGTCGCCGGAGTTGCTCGTCAACGGTGAACCGGCTCGCGAGGCTACGATTGCCCGAGTGGCGGCGGGGCAGCCCCCGTTTAATCGCGAGGGCTACCAGCAGCTCTCCTCCACGCTGCAGGCGGGTGCCTGGCTCACCGATTTGTCGCCCATGTCGCTGCGCAATCCGTCTTCCACACCCATTCTGCGTGAATACGCCGCTCTGGGTGATAACACCACCAACTCGCTGGACTCCCGCTACTGGGGGCCCGTGCGCCAGTTCAACCTCGTGGGCCCTGCCGGGTTTACCCTCTGGCCGTTCACGGAGCACTGGGGGCTTATCGAATAATCATCACCTGAACCTCTCTCCTTATCTCATGGCTGAATCTGATACCATCACCCGCAACGCCAAGTCCAATCTGGCGTTCACGCTCATGGACCTGCCGGAGCAGACCCGCATCCACATGGCGCAATTCTACGCATTCTGTCGCATTGTCGATGATATTGTGGACGAGCCCGGCATGACCCCGGAGGAACGGCATGCCGCTCTGGATCGCTGGGCGGATATTGTGACCAACTGGGCAGAGCCGTCTCCCGGGATTGAGCATGAGGTACACAGCATGGTGCAGGAGCTGCAGCTGGACACCGCGCCCATGTTGGAGCTGATAGCCGGTTGCCGTGGGGATATTGACCCGGTGCAGCCGCGCACACGAGAGGAATTGCTGGCCTATGCCTACAAGGTGGCAGCCTGCGTCGGCATTACCAGCGCCACCGTCATGGGGGCTTCTCCTGCGGCGCGTGATTATGCCGTTGCGCTGGGTTATGCCCTCCAGCTGGTCAATATCCTGCGGGACATTGCAGAGGACTGCCGCAAATACAACCGCTTCTATCTGCCTGCAGATGATATGGCCCTTTTCGGCGTGACCCACGAGGACATCCGCGAACAGCGCTACTCCTACCGCATGCGCCAGCTGCTGGCGTACGAGGCTGCTCTGGCAGAGAAGTTCTTCTGCGAATCGGAAGAGCTGTATATGGCTCTTTCCGTGGAAGACCGCAACGCTCTCATCCCGGCGCAGGCCATGAAGCTGATTTACCACACCATTCTGGAGAAGATGCAGGATGATGAATACCGCGTGTTTGAGCGGCGGTACAGCGTGAACAATTTCCGCAAACTCTGGTTCATGCTGCGTGCCAAAATGGGCACGGTGGAGCTGCCCTCCTTCCCCAGCGTGGCGGATTGGGGCTTCTTCCGTAAGAATAATGAGGAAGAAAGCTGATTTTTCCCCATTCTTCCACAGGCATCCCAAAGATTTTACAAGTGCCGGAATAGTCAACGCCTCAGGAAGCTTCCCACGTGGGCAGATAATAGGAAATTGTCGGGTTGAAAGCCCGAGGAATGTTGAGCCCGAAAGGGCGGCAGCTTCGTAGCCGGAGGTAAGCCCGCGCAGCGGGCGAAGCCTCCGGTAAAACGAAAAAAATGCATAGAAGCCCCGGACGGGGCGACAGCAGGTTTGGCTTCTACATAATACGTAGCATCAGTTCATTCGGGCGTTGCTGTCACCCCGCCGGGGCTTCAACTCATCTTGCTTGGTTCCGGGGGCTGCGCCTGCTGCGCAGGCTTACCCCCGGCTACTGTTCTTACGCCCGTCGGGGCTAATATTCCGCTCGCTTACGCTCGCCGACTCCCCTACAAATTCCCATCTTTGCCGGGCATGTATATGGGAAGCGCGCGCTTTTCCTCGGGTGCTATTGTCTTTTTTCTTGATTTGAATCAGGAAAAAGGATAGTATGGCACTAATCCGTTATGTCTGATATTTCCCTGACCCACCAGCAGTTCAACGACTGTCTCTGGATTCGCTGCGAGAGCCGCGGATGCTTTGTGAACAGCCCCATCCTCAAGTCCGTTGCCGATAAGTATCTGGCGGCGGGCGGCGACACCATCGTGGTGGATTTGGAAATATGCCCCGGGGTGGATTCCACGTTCATGGGCACCCTGGCCGGGCTTGCCCGCAAGTGTATGGCCGTCGGCGGCTCCGTGCAGGTGGCCTCGGCCACACAGCGGACGCGTGCCGCCATGGAGAGCCTGGGATTGGACATGCTGATAGACATAGACCCGCCCGGTGCCTTCTGGGTGCCGGATCTGGCAGAACGCCGGGCCGCCCTTTCCGCGAAGTCGGCAGATGACAACGCCGGGATGAACAACCTGTCGGAGCTGGAGCGCACGCGCCACGTACTGGAGGCACACAACACCCTGCGCTCCATGAGCCATAAGAACAGCGAGACGTTCGGCTACGTCTGCGAAACGCTGGAGGAAGATTTGATGCGTCAGACCGAGCAGGCTGACTGATGCTGTTATCCGGAGATGCCGCAGAAGCGTTGTTCCATGGCGGCTGCGTATGGGCAGCTTCTTGCGGAGGTATACCCGCTCTCGGCAGCGGAGTGTGCCCCGCCCGCGCTGCCGGATGAAATGGCGGTGCAGGCATGCTGGGCCGCCGGATTGCTTGGTAACGAGGGGGAAACCTGCCACCACGGCCCTGTTCGCATCCTCGATGTCGGCTTGTGGAACCGCAGCGCCGGGCCGGATTTCCTGCGGGCGGAAATAGAAATCAACGGCGCTCGCCGCCGGGGGGATATTGAGATAGACCCGCATCCGCAGGACTGGGAACACCACGGCCATGGCTCCAACCCGGCCTTTAATCAGGTCATTCTGCACGTGGTGCTGACCCCGCCGCCTGCCGGGTGGTTCACCCGCAATGCCGTGCATGAGGAAATACCCGTGCTGTATCTCCCGCCGGAGCTGTGGCAGCCTGCGCTGGGGCAGGACACCGCTCGACCGCGCGCAGAAGTCCCGCTCTGCCGCCGCCCCATGGAAGCCTTGCCGCCGGAATCCATTGATGCCTTGTTGAAAACCGCCGCCGCCTACCGCATGGAGAAGAAACGCGCCCATTTCCGCCGGAAAGCCGCCGTGATGGGGCAGCGGCAGGCGTGGTTCGAGGCCTGGGCAGAGACGCTGGGCTACTCCGCCAACAAACAGGCCATGCAGATGCTGGTGCGCCGCGCCCCGCTCAAATCCCTGGGAGCAGATGCAGAGGCAATCCTGCTGGGAACCGCCGGATTCATGGTGCCGGTGCTGCCGGAGCGCAGCTCCGCCGAATCCCGCGCCTACCACCGTGCCATCTGGGACAAGTGGTGGGAGGTTCGGGAACAGTATGAGTTGAGTCACACCCACCGCATCCCCTGGGTGCTCTCACCCGTGCGCCCCATGAACCATCCGCACCGCCGCGTGGCGGCGCTGGCACTTTCCGCCCGCCGCTGGCGCAGCATCGAGCCTCTGCTCCATGCCTCCGGTGCTGCACAGCTGCGCGAGCTGCTCACCCACCTTTCCCACCCATTCTGGGACACCCATTGCACCCTGGCATCCGCCGCCATGAAACAGCCTGTTGCCCTGGTCGGCCATCAGCGTGTGGACGATTTCCTGGTGAACCACGTCTACGTGCAGGATGAGAGCGAACCCGCCTGGCAGACCTACCTCTCCCTTCCCGCCGGAAAGCCATCTTCCACCGTGCAGCGTGTCGCCCGCGCTCTCTTCGGCGAGCGGAAGGATTTGAAAAAGGTGCTGGCGAAACACTACGCGCACCAGGCCCTGCTTCAGATAGAGGCCGATTTCTGCTCCGTCAACATCTGCAATGAGTGCATGTTCCCCGGCGCGCTTGCGACAGCGAGCGTGCTCGGGGCGTAAGCCCCTTTCATGAGATAGCTTTCACGTGAAGCACGGCGGAACTTTCATGCGGTAGCTTTCACCAGTCCCCGGCGGGACTGTTGACCCTCGCCGCGACGTACAAAGAACTCCGCCCCTTGTACTTATTTCCAATAGGTGGCGGCGCATGAGGTTTGCGGCAGATTCAGGTAGCGCGTACGCAGCAAATCAGCGCTGCGGTGCCCCATTTCGATTCCCCGTAGGTTCGGAGGGGAATCGCCTCGGCGTAGTCGGAAAGGGTTCGCCTTTCCGGCGAAGACGGGCCAATCAGCGTATGTTCCAATACTCCTTTGCCTGCTTCACCTGCGGCAGATTCAGGTACCGCGTACGCAGCAAATCAGTGCTGCGGTGTCCCATTTCCAACTGCAACGCGCCCAAATCCCGGAAATACGCAGCGTGGTAACTCGCAAAGGTATGGCGGCAGACATCCGGCTGCCAATGGTTGAATCCCGCTGCGCGGCGCAATGCTCGCCACCGGTTCTGCCAGTTGCGGGGAACGCGCAGCGGAACACCTCGCAGGCTCGTTGTCTTGCGCAGCGGCAGCACACGCCCGCCACCCGTCTTGCTGCCTGCTGCGGGGATGATGACCCGCCCCTGTTCCGGCTGAATATGGCATTCGCTCAAGCGAGCTACCTCCTGAGGGCGTGCGCCGCTATACAGCAAAAGGTGCAGGGAGAAACGCATCTCCCGGTGCTCCGGCAGCTGCGCGGCTTTCTCCAGCCTCTGCACCTCCTGCGGGCTTAGCGGCACAATCTCCTTTTCCTGTATTCTGCGGGTTTCGATGCGGCTCACCGGGTTCTCTCCGCACCATTCCTGCCGCTGTCCGTGGGCAAAAATGCTGTGTAGAATCGCGCGCCCTTTGTTGAAGCTGTGGTCGCTACAGCCAAAGGCTTTTTCCAGCAACTCTCGGCATTCTCGCGTGCTCATCGCCCGCAGCGGGCGCGCCGCCATCCCCTCCACCCGCAGCATCCGCCGTACAAAATGCCGCAAATCCCGCAGCGTTGTCGCCCTGCGACCCGCCCGCGCCGCTACACTCTCCCTCGCTGCCTGCTCAAAGGAAACCGTGTGTTCCTCTGCCCGCACTGCCGCCACCCCAGCGCGAATCACCCGACGCAGCAGATGCAGCATGTCCAGCCTTGTCAGCCCCTGTGCGCTTTCGCCCAGTTCTTCCGTTGCCTCCAGCGTCAATCTGGCTATGTCGTTCATATTCAGTGGTAAGCCATTGATGATATCCTTTGCTGTTTTCATGTCTATTTTCGGTAGGTGGGTATGCATTATGAATGCTGACATACCCAATGTTGTTGTTAAGGTCATTATTTCCAATTATCAGCAAGAATCAAGCGGGCATGAATATAATCAGGTAGCCACAATCTTGATTATACCGACATTTTGCGGTATATGTCTGCCATTAAGCAATAAATCGCCAAGAACCGTTAGATTTTACTTGCATCAGCATTCATAATGCTGTACAATCTCCTCAGCTTACTATTGGTATGAATACGTTGAATTCTTTGATGCTGCTTATATTGTCTGTTTTTTCTCTGGTGTCATGCAGTGTACATCGGGATTTAGCCGTTATCAGAGCTACAGAGCGGGGGGATTGTGCCAGGGTGCAGACATTACTGGATACCGGTGCCTCAGTCAATACAACGCATCATCTTCACGGTAGAAGTTTGTTGCACATTGCCGCGTACAACGGGAGTTACGACCTCTGTAAAATGCTCATAGAGAGAGGGGCTGATGTTAATGCCGTGGAAGAAGATTCTGAAAGAGCCAGACGCTACGGGTCAACATGCTGTACTCCGCTTCATCTGGCAGCCACTGCTAACCATGCATCCATTTGTCGCTTGTTGCTGGAGCACGGTGCTTTGGCGTTGATTCGGGATGATAACGGACGAACTCCCTTGGGTGATGCCATGTATATGCGCTCCTTTGAGTCTGCCAGGGTGCTGCTTCGCTATGGCGCAGAATAAAATATCGGAATATCTGCTCGAATTAGTTTCTATTTACTGATAAACATCTAACATTACATGAATATGGGAAAATACACATTGGTTTTGACAGGGCTCGCTTTTACGGTGGTACTGAACAGCTGCTATTTCAACTCTGCGGGGAAAATTGTCGATAAGGCATCGTACAAGGCACTTTCCACAACATCGGACATTACACAAAATCAGCTCATATACTGCAAGGGAGGGCAGTATTACATAGAATTGCCGCGCTACCGAAATGAGAAACCGGCAAAACTTCACTATTCTATTACGGATGATGAGGATAAGACGAAGTATACACCGACACTTGTTCGCAATGCCAAGGATATGTTCCGCATTCCGCAGGACTTTGCCTTGTATCTTGCCGGTAAGGCAAAGGGTCCCAAGACACCGTCAGAGATGGTGTTACAGCAGGATGGAGAGGAAATTAAGAAATCGGCTGACAGTACGATGAAAATCGTACGAACCGCAGATAAGTACAGTCTGGAGCACAAATACCGCTCTCCCAACGCTCCGTGGCTGTGGACAGCTGCCGTTTTTGACTGGTTGTGCGTGGATTTACCCATTACTCTCGTGGAAAACTCGTTGGCCATCAGCGGAGTGGCAGCATATACGGCTTTTGCCGTGCTGTCAAAGAGTGATTCGGATTCCTCCTCCTCCTCTTCTTCCGGCAGTTACGGCGGGAATGTCTGTAGCGTGTGCAATGGTACCGGGTACTTCGGGACAAGATCTGTGAACGAAGAAACGCGCCGCGATGACTTCAATATCTATTATGAAACGAAGACGTACCGAGAGCCATGCTATCGCTGTGGTGGCAGCGGCAGAAAATCCGATGAAGATCGCAACCTCAACAACGCAAAAGGCTCTATGCTGGATTCGATTATATTCGGCGAAACGAGCAAAAACGGCTCGTTCATGGGTAATTTCCTGTAAAAACTAACATCAGAAAATGAAAAGATACATTCAGATTGTACTGGCTTTGGCAACGCTGGTGTTACAGAGCTGTTACTTTAACTCTGCCGGACATATTTTTGACAAGATTTCCTACAATGCGGAAGTCAAGATGTCAGAGGCAACGGGCTGTGTGCTTCACGATGAATATGCGGACGAGTACTACCTGTCGGATATGCGTTTTTACCGTGTGGGGAAACCCGTCAAAACCCAGTATAGTGCATGGGATTCCGATAAGCGCAAATCCGTGAGTGCTTTCCGTGGGTTCACGGATGTGGAGATTCCTGAGGACTATGCCCGGTATCTGATGGGTAAAAGCAGCAAGCCGTCCGGGGTCTCCTTTGCCTATCCGGTGAGCCTGTCGGAATACAGAAAGGGCAGTATGACTCGGTATAATATCGTGAATACTCCCATCGACGAAGATATTTCGTTTACTCACAAGAGTAAAAACGGATTCTGGCTGGGCTTGGCCGGTGTGTTTGACTGGCTGTGTGTGGACTTGCCCGTTACCTGTGTGGAAAACAGTCTGGCCATTGCCGGGTGCTGTGCGGTTGCTCCCTTTGCCATGCTGGCGGATTTGCATGAGACCGGCGAGAAGATCCGGAAAGAGAGGGAGGCCGCCATCCGTGCGCAGGAAGCCGCCGAGCGGCAGCAGTTGTTGGCGCGTCAACAGGCTCGTGCGCAGGCCGTTGCTTCCGGGGCTGCCTATTACGCCACCTGTGCCCGTTGCGGTGGTTCCGGCTCTATCCGCTACAAGGTCACCACCTATCAGGAGATGGATAGATACGAAAAAATGGCAGAGGATAAGCTTCGCTCGTCCAATTTCGGATTTTTGGCCAGACGACGTAAAAGGGGCGGGAGTACTGAATCGGATATTCCCGATGGGTATAAAAGGACAGGCGAATCGATCCGTTCGGAAGTGTGTCCCGATTGCGGCGGCTCCGGGCAGGTTCTGCTCAGAAATTAAAACCCATATCATTTATCAGATAATACCTGATTATGCCAACGCGTTAACTACTAATTTACATATCAGAGATGAAATCCATTTATCAATCAGCAATTCTGTTTGCGGCGGTGAGCTTGTTTTCGTCATCCTTCTGTCCGGCACAGGCCCGGACAACCGCTGCGGAGGCTGAGCAATATGTTTTGCAGGGACAGCAGCATTTCCGGAATCAGCAAAGAGAGCAGGCATTCAAGAGTTTCCTCCGTGCTGCGGAGTTGGGGCATGCCGGCGCTATGTGGGCGGTGGGTGTGTGCTACGCTGACGGCTCAGGCGTGGAAAGGAATGTGACGGAAGCGGCAAAGTGGTATCGTAAAGCGGCAGAGAAAGGGGATGCAAAAGCGCAGAAGAGCCTTGGCCTGTGTTACGCATTTGGTGACGGCGTGGAAAAAGATGCATCAGAGGCGGTGAAGTGGTTTCGCGCCGCGGCGGAGCAGGGGCTTGCCAATGCGCAGTATAACCTCGGCTGGTGCTACGATAACGGCACAGGCGTGGAAATGGACGTGACGGAAGCGGTAAAGTGGTATCGCAAAGCCGCAGACCAGGGGCAAGCCCAGGCGCAGAACAACCTCGGCTCTTGTTATGATTTTGGTGACGGCGTGAAAAAAGATGCGGCAGAGGCGGTAAAGTGGTATCGCAAAGCCGCAGACCAGGGGTATGCCGAGGCGCAGTACAACCTCGGCGTGTGTTATGCTAACGGAAAGGGCGTGGAAAAAGATGCGGCAGAGGCGGTAAAGTGGTATCGCAAAGCCGCAGACCGGGGGCATGCAAAAGCACAGTTCAACCTCGGCGTGTATTATGATTTTGGTGACGGCGAGAAAAAAGATGCGGCAGAGGCGGTAAAGTGGTATCGCAAAGCCGCAGACCAGGGGCATGCCGAGGCGCAGTATAACCTTGGCGTGTGTTATGCTGACGGAGCGGGCGTGGAAAAAGATGCATCAGAGGCGGTAAAATGGTATCGCAAAGCCGCAGACCGGGGGTATGCAAAAGCGCAGTACAACCTCGGCTGGTGTTATGAGAACGGCGTTGGGGTGAATGAGGATGCTGCGGAAGCTGTAAAGTTGTATCGCAAAGCGGCGGATCAGGGAGATGCTGTTGCACAGTGTCAACTCGGCGTGTGTTTGTGGCATGGTTACGGTGTGGAGAAAAATGAGGAAGAGGCAGAGAAATGGTGGCAGAAATCGGCCGAGCAAGGTTATGCTGCGGCACAGTACAGCATAGGACTCTGCTGTATGAACGGAGAAGGAATGGAACAAGACTCCGGGGAAGCGGTGAAGTGGTGGCGCAAGGCTGCTGAACAGGGATATGCAAAAGCACAATACAACCTCGCTGCGTGTTATGATTCCGGTTCAGGCGTGGAACAGGATGCTGCGGAAGCTGTAAAGTGGTATCGCGCCGCTGCGGAGCAGGGGCATGCCAAGGCGCAGTTTTCCCTTGGCGAGTGCTATGAGAATGGCTCGGGCGTGCCGAAGGATGCGGCAGAGGCGGTGAAGTGGCTTCGCAAGGCTGCGGAGCAAGGGCATGCCGATGCTCTGCAAGCCTTGCAGATAATCGAGCAGCCGAGCCCTACTTCCGAAGCGGCTCAACTGGTGGATAAGGGGGTGGAGCATCACGAAAATAAGGAGTATGAGAAAGCGGCCGAGTGTTTCCGTCAGGCTGCTGAGCAGGGGAACGCTGTAGCGCAGTCCTACCTTGGCGTGTACTATGAGAATGGTTGGGGCGTGCCGAAGGATGCGGCGGAAGCGGTGAAGTGGTATCGCGCCGCCGCTGAGCAGGGGGATGCGTCCGCTCAGTTCAACCTCGCCCTGTGCTATATGAACGGTAGGGGCGTGCCGAAGGATGCGGCAGATGCGGTGAAGTGGTATCGCGCCGCCGCTGAGCAGGGGGATGCCGGAGCGCAGTTCAACCTCGCCCTGTGCTATGCGGTCGGCCAAGGCGTACCGAAGGATGCGGCAGAAGCGGAAAAATGGTTTCGTGCAGCGGCGGAGCAGGGCAATGCCGATGCTCAGGATGTGTTAAAGGCGTTTGAAGATGTCCGAGTGCTACTGCGACGAGCCCGTCAGGGCGACGCTGAAAGCCAGTATGAACTTGCGGTCAAATATGAAATGAGTTCCGCCGTGAATACAGATGAGAAAGAGGCTCTTTTTTGGTACAGAAAAGCGGCTGCCCAAGGGCATCGACAGGCCAAGTTCATGTTATCATCGGAAGGCTTTAATTATATGTTGAAGGTCGCACGAGAGGGCAGGGGCTGTTATTTCCTAGTAGCCTACCGATACGAATACGGCATAGGCACAAAGAAGAACATGGAGAAAGCCCGCTACTGGTACAAAAAAGCAGCGGAGGAGGGGCTTTATCGTTCAAAGCAGAAGTTGCAGGAAATGGGGTGGGAGTAGTCTGTACGGCAGGCGGCAATGCCCGGGGGAGAAGAGCAGATTGTGACTGCGCTCGCAACTGCTCTCCCCGACAAAGAAGTTTCATATTGTCCGGCACTAGTATATCGTTCGGTAAATGATTCCACAAGTTTGCAAAGGATAAATGGGAAGTTGTAGGGCAGTCGGCGAGCGTAAGCGAGCGGAATATTAGCCCCGGCAGTCAATTATGAAAATGAAAAAGGTGAAATTTTATGCCACGCTACGTGGAGACGGGCTCATTTCCGCCCTTCCCCACACCCCTTTCTGCTAGGGAGTTGGGCACCTTCGGAGACTTTTTTACCTATGCGTAGTTTTTTTCGGATAGCCACTTTTTTGTTTCAGCATTAAGCCAGATCAATAATTTTCGCATACACGCAACCATAGCTACGATTGTTTTTTTGCCTTTCAGCTTCAACCTTTCGTACATTTTAGTGATAGGGTGGTCATGTAGACGTAGTAATGAGGTAACGGACAGGTATAGCAGACTTTTAATACCTTTTCTGCCCATTCTGGTCATTCTTTTGCCTGTCATCTTTCCGCTATCCCAGTTGTATGGAGCCAGACCTACTA
>SUVN01000047.1 GCA_015061985.1 Akkermansiaceae bacterium | reverse complement strand
TGAAATTAATTCAACGTCGCGCTTACGGATATCGTAACTTTGAAAACTATCGGTTAAGAGTGTTAATTGAATGTGGGCACGTGGTGATATGAAAATTCAAATTCCACAAAAATTGGGCTTGACCCATTGTTTTCTGATTCGGTCTCTGGGGGTGGATGGGGGAGTCGACGCGGCCGTTAGCTGACCTGACGGCCCCACTCGCCCTCGGCGTTGCCGAGGTACCGGCTCGGAGGTGTCCTCGCCTCTCGGGGCGCGGGAGCCCACCGGGCTTCCGCGTGTGCTCAACAACCGCTCATGCCCTGCGGGCACCCGGTAAACCGGGGAGCTTATCCACCGCCTGCAACGGGCAGGGGGGAGAAGCCCCGGAATTGCTCCATAAAAAAGGCACCCGGTTGGGTGCCTTTTTTATGGAGCATAGGGGATTCGAACCCCTGACCTGTTGCGTGCGATGCAACCGCTCTACCAACTGAGCTAATGCCCCGTGTGCGGTGTTGCGGGGGCATTTTACTCGCAACCGGGAGGTGGTGCAAGCTTTATTTGTGTTTTTTTGTGTCGTAAATGTATACGGGACGGAGTAATTGTTATAGAGATAGGTTGTAGATGAGTCAGATGTAGAGAATAATGAATGCTCCTGATTCTATGAGTACGTATTATCTTCTGGATGCTAATAGTAATACCTGGAGCCGAAAGCATGTGCCGCTGCGCGCTATTCTGGCGATGCCGGGGGTGACGGACGGGCATTTGCTGGCAGATGCTCAAACGCGTCAAACTCTGACGGTGGCGGAGGCGTGTGCGGCGTGTCGCAAGCCACGACTGAAGACTCCGGATGCGGGTGGGCTGCTGCGGTGGAATAAAGCTGCTACCTCTGCGGTTCCGACTGCTCGTCCGGGGGCGGCAGAGGATGCCGCTAAGCGTTCTGCAGCAGCTGCACCGGAAAAGAAGTCAAGCCGCAGCCGTGAATATATGGTGTTGGATCGCAGTGACTGCTGTTTCGGCGGGCGAGTGAATGCTGCAACTCTGGCAAACGCGCTCAATACTTACGCGAGCCAGGGGTGGAAGGTGCTGAGCTGCCATTTTGGCAATGTTCACTCCACGCCGGATGAGGCGTGGGAGGAGTTGCTCATCATCATGGAAAGGAGTGTGTGAGCGCGCGTTTTTATTCTCCTGTTTCTGTTACGGGAACCGGGGTTGACGGGGTGGGTGTCTGTTGCTGCGGCAGGGTGGCAGGCAGGGCAATGACGGAGCCGACGGCCGCTATGCTCCAGGCACCCACGCTGACGGGTAGGTCCACCAGTACCAGGGCGGCAACTCCTGCCGGCAGGGCATAGAGTGCCCGGCTGCACAGTTTCTTTTCCTTGTCCGTGCTCCAGAGTTGTGGTTGCCCTTTTTCATCCTCTTTGTAGGTAAATCCGTTTATCTGAATCCCGTTGACTCGGTATTTCCGAGATGGTTGGGGCTGAAGTTGCTGCCATTCACTGTTTTTCGGACTGTGTAGATATGTTTTACCGTATTCCCGCTGAAGACTTGCTTCCCGGTAAACGATTTCTCCTTCCGAGCCCGGTACTACTTTCCAATAATAGCTGTAGGAGCCTTTGATATTCCACCACAGGTAATCCGGGTCGCGTTGCGTTATCTGAACCCGCTGTCCTTGTATATAGGTTTTGCCATCGCGCTCGTAATAGGTGTTGTCGGAGGTGAGGCACACGGCATCGAACACGAATGCGTGGTCGAGAATGCGTTGGTGGCTCAGCAGACAGGAGCAGAGAATCAAGCACAGGAGGATGGGGTAAATGAGTTGTTTCATGGTGTAGTGTGTGCTGTGTCTCACATTGTAGCGCAGGGGAATCTGCCTGTCAAGATAATCGGAAACCTACCATAAAAGTAGCAAAAATGAATGCAGCGGCATTTTCCGCTTGCAGAGTGGTGGTAGTTCGGGCTATAATAGCACCATGCTGCTAGGCAGGATAGTGCGGTTCTATGCGGACGGTTTCCGGCGGATGACTCTGGGGCGCACGCTGTGGTGTATTATTCTGATTAAGCTTTTTATCATGTTTGCGGTGCTGAAGGTGTTTTTCTTTCCTGCCTATCTGCAGGGGGATGAGCAGGAGAAGCAGCAGCAGGTTTCTGCTGAGCTGACGGAACGCATCGCGCCCTGAACTAATAACGTCATTCTTTACGATGGAGCCTATTGATTCTTCGCTTGTAGATTGGTCGCGTGCGCAGTTTGCGCTCACGGCGATGTACCATTGGCTGTTTGTCCCGCTCACTCTGGGGCTGGGTGTGGTGATGGCTATCATGGAGACGCTCTATGTGCGCACCGGGCGTGAGTTCTGGAAGCGCACGGCGCAGTTCTGGATGAAGCTCTTCGGCATCAATTTTGCCATGGGCGTGGCCACGGGCATTATTCTGGAGTTTGAGTTCGGTACGAACTGGAGCAACTACAGCTGGTTTGTGGGGGATATTTTCGGCGCTCCGCTGGCGATTGAGGGGATTCTGGCCTTTTTCATGGAGTCCACGTTCATTGCGGTGATGTATTTCGGGTGGAACAAGGTGAGCAAGCGGGCGCATCTGGCTTCTACCTGGCTCACCATCATCGGCGCAACGATTTCTGCCTGGTGGATTCTGGTGGCGAATGCCTGGATGCAGCACCCGGTGGGCATGGAGTTCAACCCGGATACGGTGCGCAATGAGATGGTGGATTTTGCGGCGGTAGCGTTCTCTCCCGTGGCGGTGGTGAAGTTCTGCCACACGGTGAGTTCGTCCTGGGTGCTGGGTGCGGTGTTTGTGGTGGGGGTGAGCTGCTGGTATCTGCTGCGCGGCAGACACCGTGAGTTCGCGCTGAGCAGCATCCGCGTGGCGGCATGGTTCGGCCTGTTCGCCGCGCTGATAACGGCACACACGGGGCACCAGAGCGGGCGGGATATTGCGCTGTATCAGCCCATGAAACTGGCGGCGGCAGAAGGTTTATACGAGGGTGGAACGGAGCAGGGGCTCGTGCTGGGCGGTATCCTGCGCCCGGGGGCAGACTGGACCGCCGGGAGTGATGACCGTTTCCTGCTGAAGGTGGAGATGCCGTATGCGCTTTCTTACCTGGCAACGCATGATTTGCAGGGCTATGTGCCCGGTATCCGCAATCTGCTGGAGGGAGGCTACAAGATGCCGGATGGAAGTGTGGCACTCTCTGCGGAGGAGATGATGAAGCGTGGGCGTGTGGCCATTGATGCGCTGGCGAAGTATCGCGCTGCATCCACCCCGGAGGAAAAGGCTGCGGCGCTGGCTGTGTTGCGGGCGAATTTTCCGTGGTTTGGCTATGGGTATCTGAAGAGCCCGGGCGAGCTGGTGCCGTCTGTGCCGTTGACTTTCTACAGCTTCCGCATCATGGTGATGCTGGGGGGCTATTTCATCGTGTTGTTTGCGGGGCTGTTGCTGCTGGGGCAGCGAGTGACGCGGTGGAAGTTGGTGCAGCTGGCGGTGGTGCTGACCATTCCGCTGGCATGGCTGGCCAGTCAGGCGGGCTGGGTGGTGGCAGAGGTGGGACGCCAGCCCTGGGCCATTCAGGGGCTGTTGCCGAATGTGGCCGCCATCTCGCGGCTGGATGTCAGCTCCGTGCAGACCACGTTCTATATATTCCTTGCGCTCTTCACGCTCCTGCTGGTGGCGGAGCTGGGTATTATGGGCAAAGCCATTGCCGCCGGACCTGAAACGGATTCAACCTCTGCATAAGCTATGAACGATATTACATTTCTGCAACAGTACTGGTGGTTTCTCGTCTCCCTGCTGGGGGCGCTGCTGGTGTTTCTCATGTTTGTGCAGGGCGGGCAATCACTCATCTGGACGCTGGGGCGCACGGAGGAGCAGCGGCGCATGCTCCTGCTGGCAACCGGTCGCAAATGGGAGCTGACCTTTACCACGCTGGTGACCTTCGGCGGCGCGTTCTTTGCCTCCTTCCCCCTGTTCTACAGCACCAGCTTCGGCGGGGCGTACTGGGTGTGGGTGATTATCTTGCTGTGCTTTGTCATTCAGGCTGTTTCCTATGAGTTCCAGCTGCGGCGCGGGAATGTGCTGGGTACTACCACTTACCGCATTTTCCTGCTGCTGAACGGCATCCTCGGCCCCTTGCTCATCGGTACCGCCGTGGGCACCTTCTTCACCGGGGCAGAGTTCGTGGTGAACAAAGCAGCCGTGGCCAGCCCCGCCATGCCCGTTATTTCCTACTGGGTAGGGCCGTGGCATGGGCTGGAGGCCGCGCTGGTGCCGCAGAACCTGATGCTGGGCATGAGCGTGCTGCTGCTCACCCGTGTGCTGGCCTGCCTGTATTTCCTGGGGTGTATGGATGATGAAACGCTGCGGGAGAATTGCCGCCGCCGTCTGCGGATAGAGAGCGGATTCTTCCTGCTGTTCTTCCTCACCTGGCTGGTGCGCTGGCTGCTCTCCACCGGGTTTGCGTATGAACCGGGCTCCGGTCTGGTCTACACGGAGACATACAAGTACCTGCACAATCTGCTGGATATGCCCGGAGTGGCGGCACTGCTGCTCATCGGCGTGCTGCTGGTGCTGGGCGGCATGGCGGGCGGATTCTGCGGTCGCCGCCGTGCCTTCTGGCTGGCCGGGCCGGGCTGCGTGTTGGTTGTGCTGGCGCTGTTGCTCTGCGCCGGGTGGAACAACACGGCCTATTACCCCTCCGTGGCTTCCCTGCAGAGCTCACTCACCATCGCTAACAGCAGCTCCAGCCTCTTTACGCTCAAAACCATGACCATCGTCTCCTTCATCATCCCGGCAGTGCTGGCCTACATCGCCTGGGCCTGGCGGGCGCTGGATCGCGACCCCATCACCGCCGAGGAAGCGGAGAGCGAGCACTAACCCGGATGTTCACACCCTCTGTTTGGGGTGTGCGGTGGAGGGTTACTTTTTCACCTCACCGTAAAGGGTGAAGCCGGTGCATTCCGTGATGCGCACGGGGATGATGCTGCCGATTTCTGCAGAGTCGCCGGGGATGATGACGGGTTTGTTCTGCGAGGTGCGACCCTGGAGGCGCTCCGGGTTGTTCTTGCTGGGGCCTTCCACCAGAATGGTCTGCTGTGAGCCCACAAGGGCGTGGTTGCGGGCGGTGGCGATGCGGTTGACCACCTCCAGCAAATCATGGTTACGCTCTTCCTTGACTCGCAGGCAAATCTGGTTTTCCATGGCGGCGGCAACGGTGTCGCGGCGGGGGGAGTACTGGAAGATGAAGGCGTTATCGAACTGAATCCGCTCCACGGCGGCTTTGGTCTGAGCGTAGTCTTCATCCGTTTCACCCGGGAAGCCAACGATGATATCGGTGGTGATAGCCAGATCCGGGCGGGCCGCCCGCATATCCTCACAGAGCTTGAGGTATTTCTCATTTTTGTACGGGCGGCGCATGAGTTGGAGGATGCGATCGCTGCCGCTCTGCATGGGGAAGTGGATATGGCTGCACAGCTTGGGCAGGTAGGTGTAGGCGTTCACCAAATCCTGACGGAAACCGATGGGGTGGGGAGAGGTGAAGCGGATTCGCTCCAGCCCGTCAATCTCGTGCAAATCCTCCAGCAGACGTACAAAGGCTGAGCGTCCGTTGACGGCGGGTTCATCCTTGCCGTATCGGTTCACAATCTGTCCCAGCAGGGTGACCTCCTTGATGCCGTTCTGCACCAGCTCACGGACTTCCTGCATGATATCCGCAGCGGGGCGGCTGCATTCCTCACCACGGGTGCTGGGGACGATGCAGTAGGAGCAGCGCATTTCACAGCCCTGCATGATGGAGACAAAGGCGGTGCAGCTGCCGGTGGAGGGCAGGTGATCGCGGATGGCATTCTGGAAGCCGTCTTCATGCTCTGTGGAGCAAATGTGCGCCCCCTTGCGCAGCGGCTCGGTAATTCCTTGCTCCAGACGGCTGCGCAGCAGGCGGTTGCAGATGCGGTACACATTGTGGTATTGCCGGGTGCCGGTGACAACATCCACGCGAGGTACTTCGCGGAAGATGGATGCCCCGCGGCTCTGGCTCATGCAGCCCATGAAGCCGTATACTACCCAGGGTTTGGCGGTGGGACGGGCACAGAGTAAGCCCATTTTACCCAGCGCTTTCAGTTCCGCTTTTTCGCGCACGGAACAGGTGTTGATGAGGATGATATCTGCTTCAGCCTCGTCTTGTGTCAACTCATAGCCGCCTGCCAGAAACATGCTGGCAACCTGCTCAGAGTCGCGTTCATTCATCTGGCAACCGTAAGTTTTAATCAGTACACTGGGCATAGTATATAAAATCTGCGCGCAGAGAGTACCATGCGCAGTGTCTGTTGGCAAGTCTATTCCGTGTGTGTTACAGGTTTTGCACCAACCCTATGTAATAGGCAGGAGTGGCTGTTGTCAAGTCGCCAATGAGCCAGATAAAGGGGCGATTGAAACTGATTTTTGTGGCTGCGTTATCCACTCCTGTCTGTTGCCCGTTTATCCTTTGTTCGTGTGTAAGCGTAATGCCGATTTTCTCCGCCATGGCATCCAGCCCTAATTTCCGTTCAGTAAATGTCCAGTTATTTTCGGTGATGTCAAACAATCTCCCCAGTCCCATATTCCTGAGCAGCGATTCCAGATTATGGGTTGGCAGAGACCATCGCATTTGCGGCAGTTCAACACAACAATCTGAGGGCGTTGCTTCGGCGAGAGCCTTTCGTATTGTTCCAAGCTGCTCCGCAGTCAGGGCTGCTGCCATGATTGCTGCCCGTCGGGTGGGAAGTATGGCCATGAAAGCGACGGGGTCACCTTCTACCGGAAGATCCGGTTTCAGCAATATGGCCACGGCTTCCCAATCACCGCTGGTATCCTTTGCGTAACGAACATTGGCCCGCAGTCTCATCATGCAGACTTTCGGGAGTGATCCGTTGGCATTTTCAAACTCAGAGACAATGGAGTCGCTTGCAAGGAAGTGTGGCTGCATTTTTGGTGTGTAATCAGCATATAGTCCCGCAATGAATTTTGTGTCACGCGTCAGAAAATCACTTCCGATGATAACGCTATGTTTCCCGATACCGTCCAATCCAAGAGCCCCGTTGAAGAGGCTCATGGCCATCGGAAGGTCGGAACGAAACGGCAGCCGCAAGATATGCTCATGATTTTGTTCGTCTGAAGAAAAGAGCCCGTAATCTGCGGCAAGAGCCATGCTCATATTCGGGGCTGCGGCATGCTCAGCAAGATAATCCCCTATACCAAGCTTTTCAATATCCTGTCGGAGTGAATCATTTGCCAGCTCTTTCAGTGTCAGAAGTGTTTCGCTGACGAGAAAGGGACAGACCATACAGGAGTCTCCGGGCGCCGTTTCCATCGCTGCCTGAAACAGTCGTATGCCGAATTTATCTGTCTGAACTCCACCTTCCGGTATTTTGATGGATACGGGACGCTCCACCAGAATACCGCTTTCCTTGTCCAACAGGTAATGCGCGCCCAGCCCGGCACAGAGACCGAGACACATGATAAGTATCGCTATTCTTGTTTTTTCGAACATCAGCTATAGAGAGAAAGTTCTTCATTCAGTTTGGGACAGGGCGCTACGCAGTATCTGCTGCCCAACTCCATGGTCAGCCGGTTGCCCAGAGAATTGCGGAAGGTCATGTGTACCGGCACCTTGCCGGGATATTTCCTGAGAATGTCTTTGATGAGGGCAATGTCGCCCGCATCGTGCCGGGCCGTATTGAGCGTGATGCTGTAGAACTGCGGAGTCTTGCTGCCGCGGCGTTTCGGTGCACCGTTTCCACCGCCTATCAGCTCCAGATTGTTGGCCGATACTTTCTTGCCTCCCGTTTTTTCATCTTCAGAGATGCGGGCGCGGAATTGAACAAAGCTGCCGACCTCCAGGAGCCCCTCCTGTTCAGCGGCTTTGTTGTAGGAATCGCCCCACAGCAGGGCTTCCGTGCTGCCGGTGAAGTCTTCCACCGTGATAATGGCAAACTTCTGACCGCTGTTCTTGCTCACCTTGATGGACACGGCTCGGAGCATGCCTGCCATGTCTTTGGAGCCGCGTATTTCCTCGCCTGCAAGGTCGGGCAGGGTACCGATGGGCAGGAACTTCGGCGTATCGATGATGCCGCGCATGCTGTCCAGTGGGTTGCCGGTGAAGTAGGCACCCGTCAGGAACTTTTCTTCGTCCAGACGCTTGTCTTTGGGCCATTCCTGGAGGATGGCCTGTTGCTCGGGCACCACGGCGGCAGAGGTCATGTCGAAGAGCGCCATCTGTCCTACTTCATTGTCCTTGTGAACGGTGGCTGCTCCGTTGAGACACTGCTCAATGCTGTCGAAAATCTGGGCGCGGCACACGTGCATCCAGTCAAACGCGCCGCACTGCACCAGCACTTCTATCTGGTTGCGGCGCACATTCTGCGGGGGAATGCGGTAGCAGAAATCCTCCAGACTCTTGTACGGTCCGTTCTTTTCGCGCTCCTCCACAATCACTTTCACTGTTTCGGAGCTCATACTCTTGACGGAGGCCAGCCCGAATCGCACGGCCAGATGTCCGTTCGGCATGGTTTCCGGGCGGAACTTCACGGCAGAATGATTCACACAGGGCCCCAGCACCTCGATACCCATGCGGTTGGCTTCCTGAATGAAGACTCCGATTTTTTCGTTGGTGGATTCATTGGACATGAGGCCGCAGAGGAATTCCACCGGGTAATGCGCTTTCAGGTAGGCCGTCCAGTAGGAGATGTGACCGTAGCAGGCAGAGTGCGATTTGTTGAAACCGTAACCGGCGAACTTCTGAATCTTGTCGAAGATGGCGTTGGCGGTAGCTTCGTCAATCTGGTTGACATCCCAGCAGCCTTTCACGAAACGGCGGCGCTGTTCCGCCATTTCCTGCATGTCCTTGTGACCCATGGCGCGGCGCAGCAGGTCAGCACCGCCGAGGGTGTAGCCGGCCAGCAGCTTGGCGGCGGCCTGCACCTGTTCCTGATAAATCATCACGCCGTAGGTGAGCCCGGAAACCGTCTCCAGCAGGGGGTGCTCGTATTCTGCCTGCTTGAGCCCTTTCTTCACGGCAATCATGTCGTCCATGAACTGCATGGCACCGGGGCGGTACAGGGCGAGAAGCGCGATGATGTCTTCAATGTTATCAATACCGTAGCGTCGGCATGTGTCTACCATGCCGCCGGATTCCAGCTGGAACACACCCATTGTGTCGCCGCGGTTCAGAAGGGCGTATGTCTCTGCATCACAGATATCCACGGCATCATAGCGGAATCCCGGCACGCGGTCACGCACGTAGTTCTCCGCATCTTTCATCACGGTGAGGGTCTTGAGCCCCAGGAAGTCCATCTTGAGCAGACCTGCATTGTAAATAGCGCCCATATCGCATTGCGCCACCACTTCACCGTGGGGGTTGCTCAAATCATCGCGCGTGAGCGCCACGTATTCGTCCAACGGGCGGTCACCAATCACCACACCGGCGGCGTGCATGCCGACGTTGCGGATGGTTCCTTCCAGCTTGAGTGCGTATTTCCACACCTCGTTATAGGTATCATCCTGTTCCACCAGCGTGCGGAGGTCCTCGTTGGCGGCGTAGCTCTTCTCCAGTGTCACACCGGGACCGCTTTCAATGAGCTTTGCAATCTTGTCGCTGTCAGCGTAGCTGAGGTCGAGCACGCGTGCCACGTCCTTGATGACTGATTTGGCACCCATGGTGCCGTAGGTGATGATGTGGGTAACGGCGCGCTCACCGTATTTCTGTCGCACGTACTCAATCACCTCCGGACGGCGGCTCTGGCAGAAGTCGATATCGATATCCGGCGGGCTGACTCGTTCCGGGTTGAGGAAGCGCTCGAAAATCAGGTTGAAAGCGTAGGGGTCGATGTTGGTAATCTTCATGCAGTACGCCACCAGCGAACCGGCGGCGGAGCCACGACCCGGCCCCACGGGGATATCATGGTCTTTGGCCCAGTTGATGAAGTCTGCGGTGATGAGGAAGTAGCTGGGGAAGCGTAGCTGGTTGATGATGCTCAACTCGTAGTCCAGACGCGCGCGGAGTTCCTGGTCATTTTCCGCACGTTCCTTGCCGTAGCGTTCCGCAAGCCCTTCGTAGCAGACTTTTCGCAGGTATTCCTCACGCGTGGAGCCGTCCTCCGGGGCGAACTCGGGGTAACGCTCGGTGGAGGTGGAGTCCAGCTTGATAGAGGTGTTGCAGCGCTCGGCGATAATGTTGGTGTTTTCGTAGGCATCCGGGTATTCCGGGAAGAGCTGCCGCATTTCCTCCTCGCTTTTGAAGTAGACGCTGCGGGGGTAGCGCATGCGCTTGCCATCCATGCGCTTGTTGCCCGTACCTACACAGATGAAGATATCGTGGGCATCGTGGTCGGATTCATTGAGGAAGTGGGCATCGTTGGTCACCACCAGCGGGATATCGTGCTTGCGGGCAAGTCGCACCAGCTCCGGGGTGCAGCGGCGTTCATCCTCCAACTCGTGGTCTTGCAGCTCCACGAAGAGGTTGTTCTTGCCATAGATGTCTACCAGCTTCAGCAGCTCTTCCTCTGCCTTTTCCGGCTCATCCTTCAGAATCCACTCCTGCATGGGTCCGGAGACACAGCCGGTGAGGCAGATGAGCCCCTCGCTGAACTCTCTCAGGGTATCATAGTCAATGCGCGGCTTGTAGTAGAAGCCGTCCAGGTGGCCGCGGGAGACAATTTTGATGAGGTTTTCCCAGCCGATGTTGTTTTCACAGAGCAGCACCAGGTGGCAATACTTGTTGCGACCGGGAATCTGTTTCTTGACATCCAGCGGTGTGGGTGCCACGTAAACCTCGCAGCCCAGAATCGGTTTGAACACGGGCTTGGGCTCTTCCGGGTGTTCCTTGTTCCAGGCCAGCACTCCTTTGTTGTGCTTTTTGACGTTCACCATGAACTCAATGGCGGCAAAAACATTACCGTGGTCGGTCACGGCAACGGAGTTCATGCCCAGCTCAACGCATTTCTTGATAAGATCCTTCGTGTGAATCATACCGTCGAGCAGGGAGTATTCCGTATGTACGTGCAGATGAGTGAAAGCCATGGCGTGTGCGGGAAGTATACACCAATTGCGCTGCCAAGTCAGCAGAAAAATGACTCATGGTCAACTTTCGCACCGCTTTGCTCTTGAAGAATGCGGCCCCGAGTGCTAAAGTGGGGGCATGAACGTGCTGAACCATGAAAGCCCCTCCCGCGCGTGGGTGGAGGTGGATCTGGAAGCCATTGCGCACAATCTCGACATTGCCCGCCAGGCGCTGCCGGACACGGAGCTGATGCCTGTAATTAAGGCCGGGGCATACGGACACGGCCTCGAACCGGTAGCCCGCCGTCTTGATAACCACGGTATTGCTTTCTTCGGCGTTGCCAATGCGGGCGAGGCTCGGCGGCTCAGCAGAGCCGGGATTCGCACCAAGCCGTTCATTCTGGGGCCCTCATTCCCGGAGGAGCGGGAAGAAATTGTCCTCAACAACTGGTGCTGCACCATTTCTACGGTGGAGGAAGCTGCTCATTTCCAGCAGCTCGCTGCCATGTATGATAAGACTTTCCTGGTGCATGTGGCGGTGGATACCGGAATGGGGCGTGAAGGATTCCTGCCGGAGCAGCTGGCTGATATGGTACCGCTGGTGAAAGCCATGCCGAACCTCAAGGTCGATGGCATGATGTCGCATTTCCCCTCAGCCGATGAAGATGTGCCCTTTACGCAGAATGAGATAGAACTTTTTAACCGCTGTGTCGAAACCATGCAACCGCATTTCCGCCTGCGCTATCGCCATATTGCTGCCAGTGCAGGGGAACTGGGCTATGAAATTCCCGCCGCTAATCTGGCCCGCCCCGGACTCCTGCTCTATGGAATAGCCCCCATGGCTTCCATTTATGATGGTGTTCTGCGTCCCACGCTCAAGCTTTCTTCCCGTGTGTCGCTGGTGCGTGAGCTGCCGCCCGGACACGGAGTTTCGTATGGCCGGACGCACGTTACCGCTGCCCCAACGCGGGTGGCTACCATCGGTATCGGCTATGCAGACGGCTGGAATCGCCATCTTTCAGGTAAAGGTGTTCGTGTGTACATCAATGGCCATTACTGCCCCATGCTCGGCAGAGTAACCATGGATCAGATAATGGCAGATGTGACCCATGTGCCTTTTGTTCAGCCCGGCGATGAAGTAGAACTGATAGGCCCGCATATCCCCGTGACAGAGATAGCAGCCCTTGCTGATACGATACCGTGGGAAATACTCACCGGTCTCGGCCCCCGTCTCCCACGTGTGTATCGCTGAGGAATTAGAGGCATGAGAAGCTTATCTTCTTGCAATGCCAGAAAACGCGACCTATAATACTCGCATGAAGAGAGGTTTCGGATTAGGTAGCGTGCTGTTAGCTGTATTGATTTTGTCGGCATGTGAGAGGGAGAGAAAACATGAGCCGCAGACTCCGCAGGAGATGTATGAGCATGCCAAGGCCTTGCTGAAACCGAATGTGGAGGGCGATGCCTCGGACTTTGAAGGGGCGCTGCAGTGGACTCGCAAGGCGGCAGAGGGTAATTGGCTGCCTGCTGTCATGGATATGGGCGCTCTCTACATGTACGGCGGCAAGGGCGTGAAACAGGATATAGAGGCAGCCCGCAAGTGGTACAACAAGGCTGTGGAAATGGGTAGTAAAGAGGCTCATTGGTTCCTCGGTACGCTTGATTACGAATCGTCTCACCATGTCGAATCTGCGCTGAAGCACTGGCGCATAGCCGCAGAAGCCGGCGTGGCCGATGCTCAGTATCGTCTGGGGCGTATCCTTTCGCAAAAACAGGAAACCCTGAGCGAGGGCATGCAATGGCTGGAGAAAGCCGCCCGTATCGGGCAGAAAGGCGGCGTGCCGCAGGCCTGCACCGCCTTGGCCAACCTGTACATGACCGGGGCAAACGGTGCACCGGCGGATACGGCAAAAGCGGTTCAGCTGTACAAGGTGGCCTCAGGAGGCGGCGACCCTCTGGCCCAGCTGGTGTATGCCGAGCTTCTGCTCGCCGGTGCTGATGGCGTACCGCAAGACACGGAGAAGGGCATGAGCATGTTGCGACTTTCCGCAGGTCAGGATTATCCCCGCGCCATTGCCCGTCTTATCAACATCCTCCGCAACGGCCCGGATGCTGAACAGCACGAAAAAGAAGCCGCTGCGTGGTCGGACAGACTCAACAGACTACAGTCGCAGCCAAAAAAATAACGAAAGTGGAAATAAAACTCGTATACTTCCTGTCAAGTCTGTTTCTGTTGTTGCCGGCCTGCGATTCTCGCGAGCCGTCCGTGATGGTATACACTTGGCCCGGCGGCAGGGGGGAAGATACCGTGGCGCTGCCGCAGGATAAAGTCCGGGAGTATATCAACAGCTGCGATATCATCCTCCGCGTTACCTGTGAGGACGAGTTCGACTTATCCCCGGATATCGAGACAAAGCTCACCCGTCGCTACCGTGTGCAATCCGTGGTCAAGGGTGACGTTGCCCCCGGTGACATCCTTTGGGAAGATTATTATTTGGAATATACCCCGCAGGAGATACGGGAGAGGTTCGGCATCAAGCCTCAACAGCTTCCTTGCAAAAAGTCTGAGCGATATACAGAGCCGGCCTGGTTGTTTTTACGCAGCTCATTTGTTCATCGCCACTCTCCCCATGATTGGGAATTAGACCGCAGTGATGAGGCATACAACTACCCGTATTTTCTGTATGGTCGGGAAATGGATGAACTGATGGAGGGCCTGTCGCTTTTACCACAGTCCCGCTAACATGGCAGCGATGGCCAGAGGAAGCAAAAAAGGAGCAGAAAGAACAGCTTTACAAAAAAATTGCGAATCTCCCATACGATGACGAGCTCGCGCTTTTCACTCTCTTCTGCTTGCCGTTCACATTTTTCCTGCAGAAAGGCGATGACTGCATCATCAAATACTTGACTTTCCTTTTGTTGTTCTTCCGGGGTAAATAAGTGCGTCGCTTCGTTGTTATAGAAGATGTTGGGATTGAAGCAGATTATCTCATCGTTGTAACTCAGTCGGATGAGCCTGCGGTTCTGATAATGGGTCGCAGGAAGCCGGTAGGGATGGCTTTCATCCACCCCAATCCCCAGAAAGACCGTTTCCTGAAGAGGAAACTCCTGCGTCCCGAGAATGGTTTTTCTGATAACGCGGTCGGGAAGCAGAATAATCTCGTATGATGAGCTGCTTCGATAAATCAGGTAAAGCAGCAGCATGTGTCCCACCAGCGCCATGCAGAAATAGAGGCTTTCCTGCATCAGCAGAACATCTAAGATAGCTGCCACGCCGGTTAGAATCAGTATATCATGACGGCTGTTAGCGGCGTTAACACCAATGCGGGAGCTGATGCCCCTGCTGAAGTCCGGGGCTTGCATTACCTGTCTATGAGAGTGGGCTGCTCAGAAAGCGCGCGCACAGTATCCGATATAATCTGCTGAGCCTGTATCACATCCTGCGTGTGCGTGTTGCCTTTGCTGCGTTCTACGGAGAAGATTTCCAGCAGCTGCCTATCCATGTTGGCAATGATTTCTGCCGCACGGGGGGAAGCTGCTGCCCGCGAACGCAGCTGGTTGATTTTCTCGAAATCTTCGATACCGTCGCGGAGTCGTTCGAAACGGACGGAGGAGCGATTCCCGGGGTAAACGAGGAAACAATCCCCGCTGGGCCAGTGAACAAAGTCTGTTGTTTCAAAGGGATTGCGATTCCAGGAGTTGTACGCCCAGCGCAGGAAACCGTCCAGATGGTTGGCTGCAGCAAAGAGACCGAGCCATTCGGCCTCTGCCGGAACGGAGTGGGTGAATGTATTGGGCTTTTGCGGGTGGAGGCAGACGTAGAATGTCGTTATTTTACCTGCGGCTTTGCGCTCCTTGAGCAAATCTCCCAGAGCCGTACCTGCATGGGTGATAACGGGGGAAATGTTGTAGACCTCGCGGGTGAGATCAGAGGGTTTGTCCACAGCGGAGGAAAAACGGAATTCCGGAGCATTTTCCTGCACCAGCTTCATGGCGGCACGCACGTAGGCATCCGGGCGTTCATCGATGGCGATACAGGTTTTGTCTGCCCAGCCCTTTTCCTGCATGTGCTTTCTGAAATCGCGCATGAAGGGTGCCCAGAGCTCGTCATACTCCGGGGTGCCGGGTTTTGCTTTGATGGAGGCATATTTACCTGTAGCCTCATCAAAGAATCTGACGCTGAGATGCCACGGAATCATGGAATAGCAACTGATTTGCTCGCGAATACCGATTTCATCGTGCATGAAATGAATCCACGCATCCAGTGCGGAGTAATCGTAGCGCATTTGCCCATCCTTGCCGCGCACCCAGCGCACCATGGAGGGGAACCAATCGTACGTCTGCGCGTTC
>SUVN01000046.1 GCA_015061985.1 Akkermansiaceae bacterium | reverse complement strand
GCTTGGCTACGAGCAGAGGGATATATCTCGTTTTATCAACTCCTCAAACGCTGATTGGAAACCGCCGTATGCGGTAATTCGCACGTACGGTGGTGTGAGAGGGGGACGAAAGTCCCCCTACTCGATCAGTACGCAAAGCAGAAAAATACTCCCCCGTTGTAAACTGCGACGGGGGAGTCGAAGGGTATCGGTATCTGTCAGGCAGTTTTATTTGGAGACATTGAAGCGGAATTCGACCACATCCCCGTCTTTCATCACATATTCCTTGCCTTCGATACGCAGTTTGGCATTTTCCTTGGCTTTTTGGAGGCTGCCACAGGCTACTAAATCGTCATAGGCCACTACCTGAGCAGCGATGAAACCACGCTCAAAATCGGTGTGGATAACACCTGCTGCCTGCGGGGCCTTGGCACCGGCGGGAATGGTCCAGGCCTTAGTTTCCTTGACCCCGGTGGTCAGGTAGGTGCGCAGCCCCAGCAGGTGGTAGACCGCGCGGATGAGGTCGCTCACGCCGGAATCCTCCACGCCGATATCGCGCAGGTACTCCCGGGCCTCTTCCGGGTCAAGCTCGGAGAGCTCTTCCTCGATACGGGCAGAAATGACAATCGCCTCGGCATGGTGATGCTCTGCCACGTACTGACGAACGGCTGCCACAAAGGGGTTGCCATCGGGATTCTGCAGCGTTTCTGCCAGTTCATCCTCGCTCACGTTGCAGGCAAAGATGCTCTTCTTGTTGGAGAGCAGGAAGAAGCTCTGCAACAACTTGCGCTCATCTTCGCTCAGCTCCAGCGTGATGGCCGGATGCCCGGCATCCAGATGCGGCAGCAGCTTTTCAATGAGAGCTACCTCTGCCTTGGCTTCCTTATCACCGCCACGGGCTTTTTTGATGCGGCTCTCCTTGCGCTTTTCCATGGCGGCCAGATCTGCCAGTATCAGCTCGGCATTGATGATTTCAATATCACGCACCGGGTCAACGGAGCCCAGCTCGTGGATGATATCATCGTTTTCGAAGCAGCGCACCACCTGCACGATGGCATCCGTCTCACGGATATTGGACAGGAACTTGTTGCCCAGACCGGCACCTTCTGCTGCACCTTTCACCAGACCGGCGATATCCACAAACTCAATGGCGGCGGGGACGACGCGCTCGCTCTTGCTCATCTCAGCCAACACGGCAAGGCGTGCATCCGGCACCTCCACCATGCCGACGTTGGGGTCGATGGTGCAGAAGGGATAGTTTGCTGCCTCAGCCTTGCGGGAGCGGGTCACCGCGTTGAAAAGCGTGGATTTGCCCACATTCGGAAGTCCTACAATACCTGCCTGTAACATAACGCGGCGCATTATACACCAACACGCCTACGCATGAAAGCCTAAACTGCGGGAAGTGTGTCACTTGTTTTCTGTTGACAACACCATGGAAATAACATACCATTCCTGCATGAAAACTACCTTGAAAGAAGCAACACTGATTTTGAACTCTCGCTTTGATTGTGTGTGGTTACAGGGAGAATCCGTGCTGCCGAAGCGTGCGTGGGATTGCCACGCGTTTATCTGGGATGATAAGGAGTTTCTGCTGCGGCGGGTGAATAAATGGTGGGATACGTTTCTGGGCAGATTGGTGTGGCAGGTGGAGGCCGCTGACGGCACGGTGCAGGGGTGGATTGTTTTTTCGGGCTGTAGGAGAGTGAGTGTTTCTCTGCCGGGAATGGTGGAAGAGGTGTCGCTGATGAGGTGGCCCTTCTCCTATCGGAAGAAATGGTTGATTGATCACACTTGCTACACTCGGAGCCTTCTGAATGAACTGCATTGCTATAATGAGGCGGGACTGTCGGTGTATGATTTGCTGGTGGGAGCCTGCATTCTGCACCGCTGCAGGTATATCATTCGTGGTGGTGGCGGAAGCGGAGTTGATGCCGATGGCGACGGTGGGGAGGGAGACGGCGATTGAGATTGACAGCCTGAGATTTATTGGTACAATGAGGGCGTGCGATATCTCGAAATCTCAGCTATATTGTTGTTGAGCGCTGCTGCGGCCCACGCGATGACGGTGGAAACCCGGCAGACTCATGGTGTTTTCTATGCCGGGCTGAGCAGGCAGGCGCTCATGCAAATCAAGGTGAGCAGTGAGCCCGGAGAGCAGATACGCGGGCTGAATTTCAGCCTGGGGGATACGGATAAGGCATCCGATATCAAACGAGCCAGGTTGTTTACTTCCGGCACGAATCCGGGATTCGCCCCGAATGCTCAGGGCGGGAATCGGGCCAGAGAGCTGGATAAAGCTGTGATAAAGGAGGGTAAATTCAGCTTTGATTGCACTATCAAGCCGGAGTCGCCCACCACCTATTTGTGGCTGGCGTATGATATCTCAGCAAGTGCCGGAGCCAATAACAGGATAGATGCCGTCTGTGAAATGGTTAAAACCGGCGATGCAGAGGTGGTGCCGGAGCAGAAATGCGGCGATGCCGTGAAAAAGCCTCGCGCGGCGCGTATCTACCCCTTTACGCATCGTATTGTGCCCTATTACCGTCCCCGCTGGGTCAAGGGGTGGGGCAACGCAGCTGAGGCCGTACATCTTACGCCGGAGCATTTTAAATGTTTTACTGATATTGTACATTTTGCCTACACTGTCAACTATGCTGGAGAAGTGACGCTGCAGTGGGTTGGGGAAGGTGCCGATGCTGCTGCTGTGGTGGATGATGCACTTGCAGAAATCAAGAGACTGCGGGGCAAGAGAGCGTCCCGGCTCATTGCCGGATTCGGCCACATGGATGAACCGATGACAGCCGTGGTGGCTAATCCCGATTTGCGGCGTACGCTGGCACGCAACATGGCCGCCTGGGTGCTGGGCAGAGGTTACCTTGGCGTGGATATCGACTGGGAATACCCCGATACCCCGGAGCAGTGGCAGAATTTTGGTGCGTTTCTGGCAGAGTTGCGGGAGGAGCTGGCCGGCTCTGCCACCTCCATCAGCATGGCGGCTTCCGTCACTTACAAAATACCCACAATTTACACGACTGATCAGCTGGATTTCCTCATGACCATGTCGTATGATGATCTCGGAGCGGAGCACTCCTCCATGTGGCGCTTTCAGAACGATGCCAATAAATGTCTCAACGACTTTAAAATGCCCAGACAGCGCATTGTCGTGGGGCTTCCGTTCTACAGCAATGAAAAAGGAAAACTGACCGTGCAGTATGGCTATTCGCAGATTCGTTCCTGGTATCCGAATCTACCGCCCACTGCCAATCACTTCATTGCCAAAAATGAGGATGGTTCCAATGGCCCGGAACACAGCTTCAACGGCCCCGCTCTCATCAAGGAGAAGTGCAGCTGGCTCAAAAAGAACCGCTTTGGCGGTGTGATGATTTGGGCCTATGATACGGATGTGAAGCTCACCCATAAAGCCTCACTCGCCCGTGCCATGTACTCCGTCCTCAAACAGAAAAAACGCAGCGGAGGAAAAAAGGAAAAATAGACCGGCACTAACGCGACGAAAAAGCCCGCTTACATCAGCGGGCTTGTTTTTTCAGGATTCCGGGGTCCACTCAATCCGGTTTTCCGGCTTCCAGAACTCTTCCAGATTGTAGAAGTCGCGGACTTCGTCTGCCATGACGTGTACCATGACGTCGATGTAGTCCAGAACGGACCAGAGCGCATTGGGGGTGCGCTCGGCATAGATGGGCTCCAGATTGTATTGCTCACCGATTTCCTTGTCCACATCGCGCAGGACGGCGCGGAGGTGGGGGACGGAGGTGGCGGTGCAGACGATGGCAAAATCGGTGATGGAGGAAGTGCCGCGCAGGTCGTACACGGCGATGTCGGTGGCTTTGGCATCATCTGCGGCCTTGGCGCAGGCGAATGCGAGTTCCTTGCTGGTCATGTGTTTCAGAGGTGTGTGGTTGATTTACGCTTGTTTCTCTTCCTCCGTTGCCGGGCTGTCGGCAGGAGGCTCATCGTTGGGAGTCTGGAGGTCTGTGGGAGCATCCGGCTCTGCGGGGATTTCCGGGGGAAGCTGGCGCAGGGGCGGGTCGGTCATCTCGCCTGTTTCCAGCAGCTCTTTCACCTGCTTTCCGCTGAGGGTCTCGAACTCAATGAGTTTATCTGCAATGAGCAGGAGGCGTTCCTTGTTTTCCGTCAGGATGCTCATGGCGCGATTATAGTTTTCCGTGACGATGCGGTGAATTTCCTCATCAATGACACGGGCGGTATGCTCAGAGAAGTTGCGGGTGCTCTGGGAGATATCGCGCGCCAGGAAGACCTCGCTGTGGTTGGAGCCGTATTCCACGGGGCCGAGCTTGTCGCTCATGCCGTACACACAGACCATTTTGCGAGCCACGGAGGTGGCCTGGTGGATGTCACCGCGAGCCCCGCCGGAGTAGTCGCCAAAGACGACCTGTTCTGCGCAGCGGCCGCCCATGGTGACGACAATGTAATCAAGCATTTCACTGCGGTATTCGCTGTGCTGGTCTTCCTCCGGCAGCATCATGGTGACACCCAGTGCCGGGCCGCGGGGGATGATGGTGACCTTGTGCAGCGGGAGGGTCTTGGAGAGGTCTGTCTTGAGCAGGCAGATGGCGTGGCCGGCTTCGTGCACGGCGGTGTTGTACTTCTCCTTATCCGTGATTTCCAGAGAGCGGCGCTCGCGTCCCCAGCGTACCTTTTCGCGGGCTTCCTCCAGGTCTGCCTGCTGCACGGTCTGCTGGTTGCGGCGGGCGGCAATGAGGGCGGCCTCATTCACCACGTTGGCGAGCTCTGCACCGGAGAATCCGGTGGTGGCACGGGCGATGGGGCCCAAATCCACGGAGGGGTCGAGCTTGACCTTGCGGGCATGCACGCGGAGAATCTGCTCACGCCCTGCGGCATCCGGCAGGTTGACGGTGACCTGGCGGTCAAAGCGTCCGGGGCGGAGCAGGGCGGGGTCCAGCACGTCCACACGGTTGGTGGCAGCGATGACGATGACATTTTCGTTGGCGGTGAAGCCGTCCATCTCCACCAGCAGGGCATTGAGCGTCTGCTCACGCTCATCGTGACCACCGCCCACGCCGTGGCCGCGGTGGCGCCCCACGGCATCAATCTCATCAATGAAGATAAGGCAGGGGGAGTGCTTCTTTGCCTCGGCAAACATGTCACGCACGCGGCTGGCACCCACACCCACGAACATTTCCACGAAGTCGGAGCCGGAAATGGTGTAGAAAGGCACATTTGCCTCACCCGCAATGGCTCGTGCCAGCAGGGTTTTACCCGTGCCGGGAGGCCCAACCATCAGCACGCCTTTGGGAATGGTGCCGCCGAGGTTACGGAACTTCTTGGGGTTGCGGAGGAATTCCACAATTTCCCATACCTCTTCCTTGGCCTCAGAGATACCGGCTACGTCCTTGAAGGTGACTTTGTTCTTGGAGGGGTCAAGCAGGCGGGCGCGGCTGCGGGCAAACTTCATGGCACCGCCGGGACCGCCGCTCTGGGCGCGGAAGAGGAAGAAGAGCAGCAGGAAGACGATGGCTACGGGCAACACGTTGATGAGGATGGTCATCATGGTGTTGCTCTCTACGCTGTAGGTGACGTTGTTGCCAAGCAGATCGCGCACCTTGTCGCCTTGGAATGTGCGGCTGAACTCCACTCGCACCATCTCCACATCGCGGGCGGTGAGCTTGGCGGTGGGTGTCTTGCGGTATTCGCCGACGATGACACCCTGCGAGCCGTTTTCATAAATGACGGGGCCTGCTTCACCCACGATGATGCGCCCTTCTTCGCCGAGTCTGGCGAAGTCATCGGTCGAGCGGACTCGCTCCGCATCCGTGAGGGAGGGCGCGGTGGCATCCATGCGGGTGGTCAGCGTGATGCCGAAGCGGTTGCAGAGGGTACGCACTTCCTCCGAATTGGTGAAAGGCAGGTAGAAGCGCCCGGTCTTGAATTCCGGCGCTTTGCGGTAGATGTAGGCGGTGAGAGTGCTGTTGCTGGAAGCATCATTGGAGACCACCTCGATGGGGAACTGCTTTCGGTCACCGGTGACGACCAGTCCCTTGCGGAAATCGCGGATGAATTCGTCCAGTGTAATGGTGCGGGCCGGGCTGCTCATGGAGCCGTCAAAGGCAAAGGCAATCAGCAGGATGCCTGCTATGACGGCCAGCAGGGTCATGAGCCCCCAGTTCGGGCCGGAGCCGGGCTGGGGTGTCGGCGGTGTTTTCTTATCGTTGTCGTCGGACATGGAAGTTGGTTTTTCTTCTTATTGTAACGTGCAGAGAGGCGGCTGCAATGCTCTTTTAAGACATACGTGCCTATATGGTGGAATCTTTCGACCCCGCCGCGCATGGGGTATCAGATGAGATGCCCCATGCGGTCGCGCTTTGTTTCGAGATAGTGGCGGTTGTCGTCGTGCGCGGGGATATTGATGGGGAGCTGCTCCACGATATCGAGCCCATGGCCGGCCAGACCCACGATTTTACGCGGGTTGTTGGTGAGGAGACGCAGGTGGCGCACACCCAAATCACGCAGCATCTGGGCACCGACGCCGTAGTCGCGCAAATCCGGCGCAAAGCCGAGCTTGACATTGGCATCAACCGTATCATAGCCTTGTTCCTGCAGTTTGTAGGCATGCAGCTTGGCCGCCAGGCCGATACCGCGGCCTTCCTGGCGCAGGTAGAGGATGACACCGCCCTCCTGCGCCACACGGCGCATGGCGGCGTGCAGCTGGCTGCCGCAGTCGCAGCGGCGGCTGGCAAAGACATCACCCGTGAGGCATTCGCTGTGGACGCGGCAGAGAACGGGCTTTTCCGGGTCAATTTCCCCATGCACGAGCGCCAGATGGGTCTTGCCGTCCACTTTGGAGTGGTAGGAATAGCAGTCAAACTCACCGAAATCGGTGGGCAGCTTGACGACCTCTTCGCGGATGATGAGTTTTTCCGTGTGCTGACGGTGCTCAATAATTTGAGCCAGAGAGCAGGCTTTCAGTCCGTATTTCCGCTGGAAGGCACCCATCTCGCCCAGTCGGGCCATGGTGCCGTCATCCTTCATGATTTCGCAGCATACCCCTACGGGTTCCATACCGGCGATGCGCAGCAAGTCCACGGTGCCTTCGGTGTGTCCGGCGCGGCGGATGACACCGCCCTCTACTGCCCGCAGCGGGAAGCAGTGGCCGGGTTGCACAAAATCATCCGGTGTGCAACGCGGGTCTGCCAGCTTAATCGTGGTGATGGAACGTTCAAAGGCGCTGATACCGGTCGTGATACCCTCTTTGGCATCTACGCTTACAGTAAAGGCAGTGTGGTGTTTTTCTGTGTTGTGCTGGGCTTGCATGGGCAGCCCCAGAGCATCCACTCGCTCATGCGCCATGGGCACACAGATGAGGCCTCGCGCATGCGTGGCGATGAAGTTGATGTTCTGTGGTGTTGCGAACTGCCCGGCGCAGACCAGGTCTACCTCGTTCTCACGATGGGGGTCATCCGTCATGAGGATGAGTTTGCCCATGCGCAGCTCCTCAATCACTTCCTCCAACGGGGAGTAGATGATGGGGTCTGTGCCGTCAGCCACCGGTACGGAGCAGGCGGGGGTATCTTCCTTTTCCGGCTCCGGGGCGGGAGCCGGGGGGAGTTCTTCGCCCATGGTGGCAGCATCGCAGCGATTGATGAAATCGTTGATATCGAACGTGCCGTTGGTGGCTGTGAATTCGATGTGCTTCATGAGGGGGGATATCACTTGTTCATCTTTGCCCAGGAATCACGCAGCCCGACAGCCCGGTTGAACACGGGATGCTCAGCGCTGTGGTCGTAGCGGTCGGCCACGAAATAACCCGTGCGCTCGAACTGGCACAGGAACTCATTGGGAGCGGCGGCCAGAGCCGGCTCCACCACGGCATCGCTGATGACGGTGAGGGAATCCTGATTCAGTGAGGCGAGGAAGCCCTCCGGGTTGGCATCCGGGGCTTCATCTTTGAACAGACGGTCATAGAGGCGTACCTCTGCTTTCACGCCGTATTTGGCCGATACCCAGTGGATGGCACCCTTGCACTTGATGCCTTCCGGCGGGTTGGCACCGATGGTGCCGGGGATGATTTCGGCGCGTACCTCGGTCACGTTGCCCTCGGCATCAGCCTCATACCCGGTGCAAATCATGCAGTAGCCGCCGCGCAGGCGGACACAGGCCCCGGGGCTCAGACGCTTGTATTTCTTGGGCGGGTCGACCATGAAGTCATCGCGGTCAATCCAGACCTCGCGGGTGAGGGTGACCTTGCGGCTGCCCAGCTCCGGCTTTTCCGGGTTGATGATGACTTCCACCTCTTCCTCAAAGTCGGCGGGAACGTTGGTGAGCACGAGCTTGAGCGGCTTGAGAACCGCCATACGACGCTCCGCGTTGGCATTCAACTCGCCGCGTACGGCGTTTTCCAGACGCGCCACATCGGTGTTGCCGTTGAATTTGGTGATGCCCACGCCCTCGCAGAAATCCACGATGGCGCGTGCGGGGTAGCCGCGGCGGCGCATGCCGCAGATGGTGGGCATGCGGGGGTCATCCCAGCCGGCCACATAGCCTTCCTCCACCATCTGGCGCAGCTTACGCTTGCTCATGACGGTATAGGTGATGTTGAGGCGAGAGAACTCGCGCTGCTTGGGCTTGGCGGGAACGGGACAGTTATCAATGACCCATTCGTAGAGAGGGCGGTGGTTCTCGAACTCCAGCGTGCAGAGCGAGTGCGTGATGTGCTCCCATGCATCCTCAAGCGGGTGGGCGAAGTCGTACATGGGATAGATGCACCACTTGTTACCGGTGTTGTGGTGGTGGTCGTAGGAAATGCGGTAGATGACGGGGTCACGCATGTTCATGTTGCTGCTGGCCATGTCGATTTTGGCGCGGAGTACGGCGGCACCTTCGGCAAACTTGCCCTCTTTCATCGCCTCGAACTGTGCGAGGTTTTCCTCTACAGAGCGGTCGCGGTAGGGGGAGTGGATGCCGGGGGTGCGGAGGTCGCCGCGCTGCTGACGCATGGTTTCGCGGTCCTGTTCGTCTACGTAGGCCAGGCCGTTCTTAATCAGATGAACGGCGCAGTCATAGTAGAAATCAAAGATGTTGGAAGCCCAGTACAGATGTTCACCCCAGTCGAAGCCCAGCCAGCGGATATCCTCCTGAATGGAGTTGACGAACTCAATATCCTCCTTGCAGGGGTTGGTGTCATCGAAACGCAGGTGGCAGACCGCCCCGAGGTGGGCGTATTCTTGCGCCAGTCCGAAGTCCAGGCAAATGGCCTTGGCGTGGCCGATGTGCAGGTAGCCGTTAGGCTCCGGAGGGAAGCGCGTGATGGGGACGCTGCAGTATCCCTCTGCCAGATCCCTCGCCACCATGTCGCGGATGAAGTCTTTCTTGGTTTCCTCGTTCGTCATGCGCGCGATTTTACTTGCGCGCACTCCGCAAATCAAGCGTTTTCGGGGGAATGACGCATTTTCCCTGCCTCAGAAAATGGACAGGAGTTCCTCTTGCCGAAGCTTCTTTTGCTCTTTTGCGAATTTTGTGCCGTTTCGGAAGCGGAATAGGTTGTTCCGTAATGGTGTTGACAGGGTGCAGGCGGTCGGGTATAGTGGCTTTCATGTCAGAGAACAATACCCTTCTTCTGCCGGATGATGAGCACTACTATTTCGGGGTGGAATTGCTCTGCCCGCCTGAGGCAGTGAGGGAGCATCTGCTGCGCAGACCTGAGTATCTCTATGCCCTCACGC
This sequence comes from Akkermansiaceae bacterium, assembly GCA_015061985.1. GTDB lineage: Bacteria > Verrucomicrobiota > Verrucomicrobiia > Verrucomicrobiales > Akkermansiaceae > Akkermansia. The sequence continues at coordinate 6,943 of SUVN01000046.1, read as the reverse complement.
ATCATGAGGAGGATGAGGAGGACTACAGAACATGGTTGTACCTGTGGCGCGGTAATGAGGGGTGGGATCTGCGGCTGGGAGATTGGCCCGGAGCGGAACAGATTGCGCAGATGTGTGCGCGGCACAATATGGGCTTGCATGTGGTGTTGCATGCTCTCACGGAGGATGCTGTGCTTAATCCAACCACTTTTTCCTCCCGGCAACCTGTCAGCTACGTTTTGGTGGAGCCGTCTTCTGCCGAAGGAAGCCGTACGATACCTCAGCTGAACTTTCGGTCATCAACGGGAAATACGGAAATAACCCGATTCCATGTCATCAGGAGTGCGGATTTTGCCGCGTTTTTCAATGACTCAACGCCGGAGCCTCTGGTGCCTGAGGAGGTGCCGCAGGAGGTCATTGATCAGCACTGTGTGGCGTATATGCGGCGTGCGCTGGCGGTGATGAAGGCCATACACGATGCAGACAGCCTGGAGCCTCTGTTGCCGCTTGTCAATGAATACAGCGCTCTTGCATGCAATCTTCTGCCGCGCTGCGCAGAGGCACATGATGAGTACCACCGTATCGCTGCGAAATTGGCCATGCAGGAGAAAAGGATTCTGATGAGCTCATGGTATGCCGGGTGTCGCCATCAGTGCTACACGCATCCTTCCGGCTTGCTCCTGCGTGCCACTTATCCGCCGGCGGGGGAATATTGCCTCGAATTGATTGATTTTGAACCGGGGCGTAAACTCTGCTGCCGGGGTGGTGAAGGTGCTTTCCGAATCCTCCCCGCCGGGGAGAATGATGAGTCCTTGCCGCAGCGGGAGGACGGTCGTATTCATATCCTGCCGGATACCTGCGGGAGCGGTCATTACAGGGATGCCCAAAATCGAATCATCCGATGGGGAATTGTATGAGAAGAACCCCGATAGTTCTGATTGAACATTGACAAGGAGCTTGAGTATGCTATAATATCAGCGTTATGGCAACTGTACGCATTTGCGGGGCAGAGGAACGCTGCGCCCAACCGTCTATTTATATCCCGAATCGTCTGGATGTTCAGGCTTTGCAGGCCGTTATCAAAGTGTTGGGGGGAGCGGAAAATCTTGCATTCCTGGTGGAGGATTCGTTCCTGCCGCAGGAAGCTGTCATGAAGAAGATGAAGGCAACCGGTTCCGAGGTGCTGAGCTTCAACTTCCGCAAGAGCGACAGTCGTACGCTGCGTGAGCGCCTGCTGGAGGTGTTGCAGAGGGGGCTGGATATTCTGTATGTGCCGGGGCGCCCGAATCAGGTGCCGGGATGTCTCTCTGACGTTCCCATGCCGTTCATGATGCACCTGGCTGCTCTGCATATTGCCCCGGTGCCGATTTTTGTGGGCTTCTATCGCGATGATGTGCGCCAGACCTTCACCTCCGAAAGCAAATATGACCGTGCCGTGGTGAGGATTCTGCCGAAACTGGCCTCCGGGCCGCAGACAGGCGAGCGCCTCTTGCAGGCATGGATGGAGGCATCTGCCGAGGCCTTTGATGAGTTGCCGTTGTTGGATAAGTCGCTCACCCGGCTTATTGTGGAAGGGCTCAGAAAGTATTCAGATATTGAGCTTGTGGATGGTGTGGACGAAACGCGGCTTCCGTATGGCAAGCTGTTGGGCGTGTCGATGGCTTTTGCTCGCTGGCTGAAGAAGAACGTGACCGAGCCGCGCGTGGGTGTGATTCTGCCCCCCGGCAAGGGCGGGGTGCTGACGAACTACGCTTGTCTGCTGGCCGGAATCGTGCCGGTGAACATCAACTATACCTCGTCTGATGCTGCCTTTGCGGCGATTGTGCGTCAGAGCGGTATCAAGCAGTTCATTACTGCCCGCGCTTTCATGAGCAAGCTGCCGCAGTTCCCCTGGCCGAAGAATGATCAGATTATTCATCTGGATAAGACGCTCAAGGGCATTGGTATGCCGAAGATTGCCTACTGGGTGGGTGTGGCTAAGGTGGCTCCCATGCCTCTGATTGCCAGGATGTTCGAAATTGATAAGCGCAAGGGGGATGATGAGGCGGCGCTGTTGTTCACCTCCGGCTCTTCCGGCGAGCCCAAGGGCGTGAGTATGACCCACCGTATGCTGGTGGCCAATATGGCTCAGCTGCTCAGTAAGGTGAATCCACCTGTTGGTTCTGCTTTCCTGGCCAGTCTGCCTATTTTCCACAGTTTCGGCCTGAATGTGACCACGATGCTGCCGCCGGTATATGGCTATGGCATGGTCACTTATCCGTCGCCGCTGGATGCCAAGCGAATCAACGAATTGATTGAGAAGTACAAGTGCTCTCTGGTGGTGACGACTCCCACCTTTGCACGCGGGATGCTGCGCCGCGCTACGCCCACCAATTATGACAGCGTGCAGTACTTCGTGACCGGGGCAGAGAAGCTGCAACAGTGTCTGGTGGATGAATTCCTGGAAAAATGCAATGCCAGGGTATCTGAGGGCTACGGCCTCACGGAAACGGCTCCCGTCTGCGGGGCGAATCTGGATGAAGTCGGCCCCACGCCGGAGCAGCCCTGGTATGTATCCGGCTATCTGCCCGGTTCTATTGGCCATGTGATGCCCGGTCTGGCGGTGAAGATTACTGACCCGGATGATGATGACAAGGAACTGCCGCTTTCCGAGCGCGGGATGATTTGGTTCAAGGGCGCCAACGTGTTCAAGGGCTATATCGGTCGCGATGATTTGAATGCCGAAATTTTCCGTGACGGCTGGTTCAAGACGGGTGACTTGGGTAGCGTGAATCTGAACTGCTTCCTGACGCTGGGTGGTCGCCGCTCCCGTTTCTCCAAGGTGGCGGGTGAAATGGTGCCGCATGAGGTGGTGGAGCAGGCTATTGAAGAGTTTGTCACCGTGCCGGAGGGCTTTACCGGTCGCGCTGTCGCGGTGATGGGGGTGCCGGATGCACAGAAGGGCGAGGCTCTGGTGTTGCTCTCAGCGGTGCATCATGCGAAGCTTTCCGATGCGTTGGATGCGATTCGCGCTCACATGGTGGAGCAGGGCTTGCCGCGCCTGTGGTGCCCGCGCGAAATCATCCCGGTGGAAGCCATTCCGGTGTTGCCCACGGGTAAGATGGATTTGCGCGGTTGTCAGATGCTGGCGTATGAAGCGTTGAATATCAAGGTAGATTGATGTTTGTAGGGACAATGGATAAAGGACAATGGACAATTGAAAAATTCTTTGCGGCTCTGCCGCAGTCATTAAAAATGGCGAGCTTACAGCGAGCAGAACTCTTAATTTGTTCTTTGTACTTTGTCCTTTGTACATCCCACTAAACTCTCATTTGTCGATTTATCAGAAGTTCCCACATGGCAGCAAAAGGTCGTTTGGTAAATGTGCGCCGCCCTGAGGTGATGGCTCAGGTGCGGGAGGATGTGCAGCGTTATCAGAGTGAACTGGTAGACCAAATCCGCGCCGATGGCGGGGTTCTGGAACTGCCCGGGCTGCATTTGCGGCTTGCTTCGGCTTTCGGCTTTTGCGATGGCGTGAAACGCGCCATCGAGATTGCCTATGCCACTTGTCGCATGTTCCCGGAGCGTCGCATCTGGCTTATCGGTGAGATTATTCACAATCCGGAGGTGAATGCCCGTCTCGATGAGATGGGCCTTCAGCACCTTCCGTGGCGCATTGATGCGCCGGAGTATGAGTCGCTGCAGCCGGAAGATGTGGTGATTATGCCGGCATTCGGGGTGACCATTCCCATGCGGCGACTGCTGGATGAAAAAGGAGTGGTGCTGGTGGATAGCACCTGCGGCAATGTTATCAAGGTCTGGCAGCGAGTGAAAACCTATGCTGCAGCCGGGATTACCAGCATCATCCACGGCAAGGCGCGTCACGAGGAAAGCCTGGCCACGGCATCGCAGTCGCGCGGTGCGGAAGAAAAAGGTAATTTCGTGGTTGTTTTTGACGAGGCGGATGCTCAAATCGTGGTGGATTACATTCAGGGCAGGGGGGATAAAGATGCTTTTCTGGCACATTTTGCCCATGCCTGCTCCCCCGGATTTGACCCGGATGTGCATTTGCAGACGATAGGTATTGCTAATCAGACGACCATGCTCAAGAGCGAAACGGCACATATTCAGTCGATGCTGAGAGCTGCCGTGGTGGCTCGCGATGGGAATGATGATCGTTTTCACATGTTTGACACCATCTGCGGTGCGACTCAGGACAGGCAGAATGCGCTTTTTGAGTTGTTGGAAGAACCGCTGGATGTCATGCTCATCATCGGCGGTTATAACAGCTCCAATACCACGCACCTGGCTCATATTGCGGCTCGCAAAGTGCCGACCTTCTTTGTCAAGGCAGCGGATTGTCTGGAGAGTCTCTCCTGTGTGCGTTGTTTTGATTTGAAACTCAAGCAGGAGGTCCAGCAACCTTTCCCGGAGGCGGTGAGTGATAAGGCTCGTACGCTTCGTGTGGGGGTCACCGCCGGTGCGTCCTGTCCCGCGAATGTGATTGAGGACGTTATCTGCCGTCTGATAGAGATGCGTGACTGTCTTGCGCTCTGATGCATTCCCCCTGTTGCGCAGGCTTTGCCCGTGTGTGAAATTGCCCATTCGGGTAGTGAAATTACTGCCGTAAAAAAGAATGGCAGCCCGCAAATCTACGGACTCTCCCCCATCGCAAAATTATCTTCCCCTCGCTCGCGTCAGCGAGCGTTCACGGGGCGCAAGTCCCTTTCACGTGTCAACTTTCACGCGCAGCTTTCACGGAAACGGAGTTCCCTTTCACATGAGCGCAGCGAACAAAGCCGCCGGGAGAGATGATTCCACTCCCGGCGGCTCTGTTTATTGTTTCCGGCTAAAAGAAAACGGATTTTACTTCCTCCTGCGGCGAAGCGTGAATGCCACCAGCCCCAGCAGGCTCAGCATGGATGAAGTCGGCTCGGGAACGGTTCCCTCAGTCACGTCCTCCAGATAGACTACCCCGCTCTTGCTGTCGTACACCAGCTTCGTGCTTTCCTGCACCCGGCTCCCGGTGAAATAGTCCTCTGCCTTCACGCAGTACACCATCCCATTGTCCGCAGATGCAGTCAGACCATCGAAACCAAAGGTGACGACACCATCCACATTGAACAGCACCACTTGATTATTCTCATCCGTAATAACCCCCGGTGCAATATCCAGCGCTATCTTCTCCTCTCCTTCTGCCACGGCAAAGAATAAATCCCCCGACAGCTCCAGATACGCATCATCCAGCGAGAGCAGAGAACCGCTCTCCAGCGTCAAATCGCCGTCCAGCACACTCACGGAACCCATGTTCACCGCGAGGGAAGCATCGAAGCCCGCCACCGTTTCCTTACTCAGCGTCAGGGCTGCCACCTGTTCCGTCAGCGGCTCCGTGCTGACAGAACCCAGCACCGCCAGTGTTGCCCCGGTGGTGATGGTCAACTCCGTCGCAGTCACTTTGGCACCGTCTGCCAGCGCCAGACTGCTGCCGCTCACCATGCTGAGCGCATGGCTGCCCACATTCAGCTCTGCTGCCTTAACTTCCACAGTGGCATTACCACCCTCCGCCACCGTCAGCCCACCGTTCAGCTTCAGCACGGCCTTATCCTGCACCTGCAGCGTGCCGCCGTACAGCGTCGCCGCGCTGTTAAGCTCACTGGTACGGGAGTTGAGGATTTCTTCTTCCGTCCCGGCAACACCGTTTTTCGCATCCTTCAAATCATCCTCCGTCGTCGCACCGCTGAAGAGGATAGTCCCGCTCGCTTTCCGGGTCACACCATCGGCATCCGTGTAATCGGCATTGAGCGCCACACTACCGTTTGCCCCCATATAGACGGAATCATAGAAGCTGATGCTCTGCCCCTTCCCGGCTGACAATGTCAGTTTGTCCGTGCTGTCGTCGCCCTCCAGATACAGGCTGCGGAGACGATAGATCGTGCCTCTTTTCTCCACGTTTTGAGCAAACGTCACCTCATCGTTTCCGGCTATGGTAACAGAGCCCCAGGCATGAATCGCGCCGCCGGAGTAGGAAGCCGTGTTCCCGCTGAACTCCACGCTACCGTTCCCGCTCAGCTCTATCGTGCTGCCATAAATCGCGCTGCCGTCGCCGTAAGCCTTGTTCCCGCTGAACTCCACGCTACCGTTCCCGCTCAGCTCTATCGTGCTGCCATAAATCGCGCCGCCGTCGCCGTAAGCCCAGTTCTCGCTGAAGGTCACGCTGCCATTCCCGTTCAACTCAATCGTGCTGTTATCACCACCATAAATCGCGCCGCCACGGGCATCCTCCCAGCTGTTTGAATTATTCTTGATGAACGTCACGCTATCATTGTCGTTCAGCATTATCGTGCTGCCATAAATTGCCCCGCCGTAGGAGGAATCACCCATGCCACCAGCACTGTTCCCGCTGAAAGTCACGTTCCCGTTGTCGCACAGCGTTATTGTGATGCCACTAATCGCGCCGGCCATGAACGCGGTATTGTTCTCACTGAACGTCACGCTACCATTGTCGCACAGCGTTATGGTGCTGCCAACAATCGCCCCGCCTTCGAGGGCAACATCGTTCCCGCTGAACAACACGTTCCCGTTGTCGCTCAGCGTTATCGTGCTGCCAGCAATCGCCCCGCCGGAGCGTGAAGCCTTGTTCCCGCTGAACTCCACGCTCTCGTTGTCGCTCAGTATTATCGTGCTGTTATTCCCCCCACAAATCGCGCCGCCCTTGTCGGAGTAGCTGTAGTAACCGTAGGAGGAAGCCGTATTCCCGCTGAAGGTCACGCTGCCGTTTCCATTCAGCGATATTGAGCTGTTATCCCCCCCATAAATCGCGCCGCCGTAGACGCTATCTGAAGAGGAGTCTGTGGAAGCAGAATTTCCGCTGAACGTCACGCTACCGTTGTCGTTCAGCGTTATCGTGCTGTTATCGCCCCCATAAATTGCGCCGCCGTAGACGTTGGATTCAGAAGATGAATAGGTAATATCTTCAAAACTGATT
>SUVN01000045.1 GCA_015061985.1 Akkermansiaceae bacterium | reverse complement strand
ACACGACACTTGTTCACCTATCTGGATAGCTACCCCAGAGTTTAGTAGCCTAAACACCCCGCAAGCATTTTAGCTAATGCTTGCGGGGTGTACCATATCAAAATCTCATCATATAAACGGTGGTGACAGCCAGCCACCGTGCACATGCGCTATACCATGCCAACACCGTCCAGCGTGGCGAAACCTTATATTGGCAGGAATGGAGGAATCTCAAGCACGGAGCTTCTCCAGAAGCTCGCAGGCGGTGCGTACACAGACCTCGCAGGGGACGCGGCCCTCGCCCTTGAGTTGGCGGCAGGTGGTCGCGCCGTTGGCTGCGGCAAAAGCCTCCCGCAGCTGCGCTTCCAGCTCCGGCGCCACCTGAATGGCACCGTAGAGTGCCCCACAGGTTCCCTCCGGGGCGCGCCCGCCGCCGCAACTCTGCATCGGCTCCAGCAAATCATCGCACCCGAAAGCGGCACAAACAGCCTGAGCACAATTATAACGATGAGGAGGACAACGGAAGACGGAAAGAGCACGTTCTGCGGCGTTCATAACGACGCTATTATAACACAACGCGCCCAAATGTCAAATGTTCCAGATGCCGCCGTTGCGCAGCGCGGTCTGCAGGGACTCCATGACCATCTGCGGCGTGTACCCCGCTGCGCGAAGTGAGGCCAGTGAACGCGCCCCGTCACGCTTGGCCAGGCGTTTCCCTGCGTTATCCCGCAGCAGGCCGTGGTGGCAATAAATCGGCACGGGCAGTCCCAGCACTCCCTGAATGGCGCGGTGGATGTGGGTGGCATCGAACAAATCCTCTCCGCGTGTCACATGCGTGACTCCCTGCTCCGCATCATCCACCACGACACAGAGATGATAACTGGCCGGGAACTCCTTGCGAGCGAGCACCACATCCCCGAAATCGGAGGGGACGCAACGCTGCGAGCCCCGCAGTAAATCATGCCATTGCGGGCAGCCGATGAGCTCCTGCACGCGCTGCATGTTAAGCCGCCAGGCGTGCGCAGCACCGGAGGCGATGCGCTCTGCGGCCTCATCTGCCGATAAGTGACGGCAGGTGCCGGGGTACTGATACCCCAGCGTTGCATGCGGAGCGCGGCCCATCTCGGCCAACTGGGTCTTGATTTCCGTGCGGGTACAGAAGCAGGGATAGAGCACCCCGAGTTTCCTCAGCTTATCCAGCACTGCACCATACACGCCGAAGCGGCGGCTCTGCACCATCACCTCGCCGTCAAAACAAAGTCCCAGCCAGGCCAAATCCTCCTGCATGAGTTCCAGCATTTCCGGATGCTGCGCCCGGGTGTCGATATCCTCCACCCGCAGCAGGCAGCGCCCTCCGTGCACATCTGCCAGGTGCCGCGCCTGCAACGCCGCCAGCAAATGCCCCACGTGGAGTGGGCCGCTGGGTGAGGGAGCAAAGCGAGTGATGACGGGACGCAAATGCATCAGAACCTTGCCTGCAAAATGAGCTGCGACACGCGCTCTGCGCCGGCCCTGGCCATGCGGGAACCGGGATAAATGCACTGTGCGCGGTAGTAACAAGCCAGCGCTGACCCCAACTCATCCCGTTTTTCGCACTCAGCTGCCTGCTCCAGAGCCTGCACAAAGTCGTGCCCGGCCAGAGCATATCGGTTCAGCGCATCCGTAAAGAGAGGGTCAGAGGCGAAGCGCTCGTCTTCTTTCTTCTTGTCCAGCAGCATTTCATAGGCCATGCATGGGCCGATAACCGTATCCTGCTGCGCGGCGACATCCAGCTGCGCCAGCATGCCGTCGATGGTGCCGATGAGCGTGATGGCATCCCGATACTGCTCTTTCAGCTCCGGGTCAACGGCCACCACCTCAAAGCGGCTCTGCTCATTGTAAATGGTGCGGAACTCGCTGCGGGAAATCAGGGTCTTGAATTCCTGCTTCACCGGGTCATGGCTGTCGATGGTTTCCAGCTTCTTGCGTCCCTCGGCCAATCGCGGATTACGCGGCCAGATTTCACCGGCTTCCGTGATGTATTTGTTGAACTCCTCATCATTGCCGTCCTGCAAGGCTTTGACGGCATTGCGGAGCGCCAGGTCGCTCTGCTGTTTCTTGCCGGCACAGTAGCTCATGACCATGGCATCATCGAAGTCGCGGTCAAGCTCCTTCATCCGTTTGGCAATCTCCTCTGCCGTCCCGTAATCCCGGGCGTTCAACGAGGTGAGCACGCGGCGGCGCAGACTCCAATACTCGGCAATGCGGCGGCGTTTTTCTGTCGGGAAAGTCGAAACAGACGACATGTACTCACCCACGGCTACAGCCTCAATGAGATGCTGCGTGGCATCAGAGAGTTTGTTCTGCTCCAGCAGGTTGTTCACCGCCTCCATGTGTTGGTCAACCTCACGGCGAGCGGTGGACGCTGCGGAAGCGATACTGTTGACGGTGGGCGGCATGCCCGCCGTATTGCGGAACAACTTATCTGCCTGAGAATCCTTCTCCAGTTTCAACGTGGTATCACCGTCTCGGAAAATATGGCGATACGAGTTGGCACCGATGAGCGCGTGGTCAAAGCGGCGGCTCAGTAAGAGAGAGACCAGCATAGACTGGTAATTCACTTTGGATAAAGCGAGCGCCGCCGTACTCTCGGCATCGTTCTTCACCTGGGCCGCCTCGTGGCCGGCTATTTTCTTGGTGTTGTGAGAGATGCGCACCGAGTTGGTGTTGCTCGCATTGCCGCCGGAGGCCTTTCCCTTGCCGTTTCCTCTGCTCGATGCACCGGGGGTGCGGCCGCCGCGCCCGGTGTTGATATTGGTGAGGCGGTTGGTGTGAGACACAAGCTCATCTATCTCTGCCTGCAATTTATCGTTTTCTCTATCGCGCTTCTGGTTGGCAAACTGCACGGCCAAGGCGCTGGCCATGGCGCTGGCAAGCGCTCCGGACTGCCCGCCATCCGGCGGATACTCGCTCATCTCGTAGAGTCCATGACCAATCTTCACCATGTTCTCGCCGCCCACGGCCTTTCCGCTGCGGGCATTGCGCTGGGTCACACGAACGAGTTCTTCCAGTTTCTCGCGGTATCTGCGAGCATCCTCACTGACATCCGGATTCTGCTGGAGGTATTTTTCAAAGCGGGCGCGCACTACGGCGTTATTGCCCACATCGAACACTCCGCCTTTGTAGCTGACGGTGTCCGAGGCCGGATCCAGCAGGGGAAACTCCACCCCAAACAGCTCGGGAGCCTGAGTATTGGCAGGTGCGGCGGCCGGTGCTACCGGCTGTGCCACCGATGCTGCTGCCGCCGGAGCTGCCGGGGCCGCCTGCTGTTCCTGTGCAGAAACGACGGGACAGAGCAACGGTAACAGAATCAGATAAGGTGTAGACAGTTTCATGGCATCATTATTTCGTTTCTACATGACGCACCACCAGCACACCCTTGACCTCGCGCTGGTCATCTGTATGCCCGGTGCAACACTCAACTTCAAAAAGGAACGAATCGCCGCGGGTCAGATTCACTCGTCCCGCAGCGCCGCTGCGCACCAGCAGGGGGAGGCGTTCCTGCCTGTTGCCGGGCACCGCCACGGCTACGATTCGGTCGTTTCCCAGCGTCTCGATATGCTCCACGCGCCCCTCAATGCGGTACACATTGCCGGTGAACCGGGAGGCATCCCGGCGATAATCCTCCACGCTGAAACTCTGCCCCTGCTCGTGAGTCTGCTCCCGCTGAGAGGGCTTCAGAGCCATAGCTCCGGCCACAACAACCAGCACCACCACCGCCGCCATCATCAGCAGCATGGAGGTATTGGAGTTTCCTCGACGACTTTTTCGCTTGCTTCGTCTTGCCATAGTGATTGGATGAAAAGTGATGTGTTATCATTCCCAGAATGTCCGCCGCACCCCCACATAGGCCAGAATCAGACCGGCGATGATGTGGATTCCCAGAACCAGGACACAGAGATGGGATGAAGAAAAGGAAGTCTGGACGATACTGTTAACGGCTTTGAGTACCTCGGAATCCAGCCCGCCCTGCACGCTGCCGCTCCATGCCCAGTAGGCAGAGATAAAGGGCTGCGTGAATCGCTCAATGGTATCAGGCAGCGCCAGAACCGCCCCGGACAGCGGTAACTGGAATCCCACCAGATAGATGCTCAGCAGAGATGCCTGCTCCGGCGTGCGACAGTTGGCCGAAATACCCAGGCAAACGGCGGTCATAGCCGCATTCGCCAGCACCAGAAACAGCAGATGATTCATTGCATCCCCCCGCAGAGGCCAGCAATACTGCACAAAGGCAAACATCCACACACTCTGGACCAGAACCAACAGAGACAGATAGATGATACGTGACGAGAGAAAAGCCCCGGGCGAAGCTCCGGCAAACTTTTCTTTCTCCAGAATCAGGCGGTTGCCGGCCACCTCTCGGGCGGCGTTATTGGACCCCATCAGCCCCAGCAGAATCACCTGAAACATGATGATACCCGATACGGCAGACCCCACTTTTGCTCGCACCTCTGCCTGCTCCTGCAGAGTCTGAACCTCTGCCATGATATCGGTACCCATGGAATCCGTCAGCGTGAGGAGCTGCTCCTGGCCTTTGCCGGAGAATAAGGCCACCAGAATCGGGAAAATGACAATCATGGCTACCTGCAGGAGAAGCTGAGAACGGTCACGGAACAGCAACGTGAAACGGCGGCGAAGCATCGTCAGCGTCTGGCGCAGGAACGAGGCAGGCTCAGCAATTTCGGCCTCGTCACGCGGGGTGACAGGGGGAGGAGGTACGCCTAGCTTGCGGTATTTATCCACATGCTCTTGTTCCAGACGGGCATAATATTCTGCTCTGTGGGAAAGCCAGCTGGCGTGCCACTTTTCGGGTTCACGTTTCGGCAGACGGGCATACACCTCCTCCGTGGAGGGGGCGCTGAAATAATGCGGCATCACCCCAGCCGGGCCGTGATAGGCGAGATAGCCACCATTCATCACGATAATGCTGTCATAGAGCGCCGCCTGTGACAATCCGTGCGTTACCGAAATGACGATACGCCCCTCCCTGCGGCTGAGCCGATGCAGCAGCTCCACAATCTCCTGTTCGGAACGGGGATCGAGCCCGCTCGTCACCTCATCGCACAGCAGAATATGCGGGTGCGACACCAGCTCCATGGCCAGCGCAAGACGGCGTTTCTGTCCCCCGGAAAGCAGCTTGACCGGGCGGTCGGCTATTTCTTCCAACCCCGTTTCTTCCAGAACTCCGTCTATCAGAGCATCCAGTTCATCCCCCGTTACAGTCGTCCTTAAACGCGCGGCATTCTCCACGCATTCATCCACCGTCAGCTCATCGTAGGCAATGCTGAACTGCGGCACATACCCCACTTCGCCTGATTCAAAATCACCTTCCTCCGCTAAATCCCGACCGCACCAGAAGAAAGAGCCATCCGTTGTATCTTTTATCCCGGCAATAGCCTTCAGCAAGGTCGTCTTCCCGCAACCGGATGGGCCCACTATCGCCGCAAAGTGTCCGGGCGGGATGCAGAAATTCACCTGATGAAGCAAATGAACGGTCTCGCCCCCGGATTCTACCTCCAGACATATATTGCGCGCTTCAAGCATAGCAGGAACTGTACATAGTGGGTTACTATCGGCATACTACCAAATTGCCCGCGTTCCTGCAAGCTTAAAAAAAGCAAAGAAAATCCCTCCCGCCGCAGCTGCTGAAAGCGCTGCAACATTTCAGATTTGCCAAACAGTTCCCGCTATGCTAGAATGCACCTGCCCCATGTTGACAACCGTTCGTACAGTCCTCACATTCATGCTCCTTGCGGCCTCGCTCCTCAGGGCTGAGACGATTGTGGGGAAGTGTACGGACGTGGCGGATGGTGACACGCTGACGCTTACCCTGCCGGACAAAAGCACGGAGAAAATTCGTCTGTACGGCATTGATGCCCCGGAAAGGCAGCAGGATTACGCAGAGGAAGCGAAACAACGCCTTAGCGAATTGACCGCCGGCAAGGAAGTTCGTGCCGAGGTGATGAACCGCGACCGCTACGGTCGGGCCGTCGCCCGAGTGTATACCGGCAAAACAGATGTAAGCCTTGCCATGGTCAGCGGCGGCTGTGCCTGGCACTATGTCATCTACGCCCCACTCGATATAGAGCTGGCAGAAGCAGAGGCTCTGGCTTCAGCGCAGAAATGGGGACTGTGGCAACACCCCCACCCCATAGCGCCATGGGAGTTCCGCAAAGGAGCCCGCCCGGCAAAGCCCAATGAGCACAACTATCCCTACTGGGTGACGGAAAGCGGTCGCGTGCACAATGCCCGCTGCAAATACTTCGGCACCACACAAAACGGTCGCTATACAGCGCAGCCGCAGATGTCAGCGACCGACTGTAATCTCTGCGGCGGCACAGCAACGGAAGAGCAGCCCACCTTCCCGACATGGTGGAACATGCTTCTGCTGATACTTCTGCTGGGGCTGCTGCCGCTGGTTCTGTTAAGGCTTCTGATTATCCGTGCAAGGAAGCATTGAGACCGTCAGTCCCGCGAAGACTTGGGGTCAATGGCATCGCGGAGGCCGTCGCCGAGGAAGTTGAGAGCCAGCAAGGTCAGGCAGAAAAAGAGCGCCGGGAAGATGAGCAGCTCCGGGGTAGCTTCCATGCGGTCTGCTCCCTCTTTGATAAGTGTCCCCCAGGAGGAATTGGGGGCTCGGACACCCAGTCCGATAAACGAAAGGGTGGATTCCGTGAGCATGATACCCGGCACGGCCAGCGTGGTATACACCACCACTGTTCCCAGCAGGTTGGGGGCAATGTGGCCGAAGAGGATGCGCCAGTGGCTCAAGCCCAGAGAACGCGCGGCCAGCACGTATTCCTGCGATTTGACAGCCAGCGTCTGAGTACGCACAATGCGGGCCAGAGTCAACCAACCAAGCGCCCCGATGGCAATGAAAAGCGGCACCAGCCCCAGCACGGGAGCCACGCTTTCGCGGCTCCAACCGGTTGTTTCCACAACCCAGGCGGTCAGTTGCTGACTGGGCTCCTCTATGCTGAGGGAAAAGACGATGACCAGCACAATGAACGGCAGGGCGAAGAGGACATCCACCGTGCGCATCATGAAAGCATCCGTGCGTCCGCCGATATAGCCGGAAATGAGACCGTAGAGGAGTCCGATGATAAATGCCACAACGGTGGCGACAACACCGACCAACAAGGAGATTCTTCCGCCATAGAGAACACGCGCCAGCAGGTCGCGCCCGAGTTGATCCGTCCCGAAAGGATGCTCCCAACTGCAAGCCGCCGCGATGTTGTCCAGATTCGTGGTGTTCGGGTTGGCAATGCAGGGGAAAAGCGGCAGAATAAAGCAGGCAAAGGCCATGAACACCAGAAAGACGAGCGACACGACCGCCGCCCGATTGCGCAGGAGGCGACGACGGGCATCTTTCCAGAGGGAATTACCGGCTTTTTTATCGGGACTCAGTTTCATGGCAGGCATCAGGCAGCACCCTGAGAACGAAGTTGAGGATTGAGGGCGATAAGGACGAGATCCACGACCAGATTAGCGAGAACAATCAGTACACCGTAACAGAACACAAGGCCCTGAATCAGGAAATAGTCGCGGTCAGTCGTGGCATTGACGAAATGAAGCCCCATACCCGGCACCTGAAAGCAGGTCTCCACCACGAAAGAACCCGTGATGAGGGCGGCAAACGCCGGCCCGAGGTAGGAAACGGCAGGCAGCAACCCGCTGCGCAGGGCGTGTACAAACAGCAGGCGACCCGCCCCTGCCCCCTTGGCACGCGCGGTGCGAATAAAGTCGGCAGAAAGCACCTCTGCCATCCCACCGCGTGTCAACCGCGCGATGTAGGCCGCATTGATGAGCCCCAGCGTGAGCGCAGGGAGTACGGCGCAGAGCGGGTTATCCCAACCCGCAACGCTGAGCCCGGGAACATTCATTCCCAGCGTCAGACCGAACACGGGAGCCACCACAAAGGCGGGAATGCAAATTCCGGCCATGGCGAAGAGCATGATACAGGCATCCGGCCAGCGGTTGCGCCACCATGCCGCGAGCATACCAGCCGGGATTCCGATGATAACGGCTATCCCCATGCCCAGCACACCCAGCCAGAGCGAGATGGGAAATGCCTGCGCGATGATATCACTCACCTGCACTCCCTCGCGCACCAGAGACGGCCCGAAATCACCGTGAAGAATGATACCCTTCCAGTAATTGAGGTATTGAGTCCAGGCGCTCTGGTTCAAGCCATACAGGGTATTGAGCTGGTCCATGATATGCTGCGGAAGCTTGCGCTCACCCAGGAAAGGATTGCCCGGCAGCAAACGCACCAGAAAAAAGGTTATCGTTTGCAGCACCACGACCACAAGCGCACCCTGAAGGAGTCTGCGAAAGAGAAGTCGTATCATGGTCGGGACGATGGAGTATCAGCTTGTACCCGCACGGCATCCAACGGGTGGTTATCCAGAATCAGCGGGTGCCAGCCACTCACGCCGGGCGCTTTCAGATAGGTGCGCTCACTCCAATACAGAGGAATGACGGGCTGCGCTTCCAGCATGCTTTCCTCGGCGCGTCTCAGCTGCTTCTTTCTTTCATCGGCAGAACCGGCTGTGCGGGCAGCTTCCAGAGCGGCATCACAGTCCGCGCTCCCCCAGCCGGTGCAGTTATTGCCGCCGCCGCTTCGCCAGAGTTCAATGAAGGTGGCAGGATCCAGGTAGTCTCCGCTCCAGGAGGAGGAAGAGATATCATAATCCATATTCTGTTGAGCCGCTTTGTACGCAGTCCACTCACAGGAGCGGATTTCCACATGAATGCCAAGCACTTCTTTCCACATGGCCTGCACTGTCTCTGCCATGACCCTCTGCACATCGCGGGAGGTGGTCATGAGCTCCAGCGTCGGGAATCCCTTACCGCCGGGGAAACCGGCTTCTGCCAGCAGGCGACGAGCCTCTGCTACCTGCTGCTCGCGGGTGAGGGTGGCTTCCTGCGGCGTGACTGACTGATACCCGGCAGCGCCGGGGGTAAAGCCGAATGCCGGACGCCCGGCACCGCGCACCACTTTCTGCACCAGCGATTCGCGATTAACCGCCAGAGAGAGGGCGCGACGCACCCGAGCATCATTCAACGGTGCACGGGTGGTATTCAGACGATAGAATATCGTGCAGTAATACGGGTCCTGACAATAGGCCTCCGGCATACGAGCCCGCGCCATGGACAATAATTCCGGCGGCACATTGTTGCTGATGTGCAACTTGCCGTCCAGAAACATGCGGGTCTCCGTATAGCCGTTGACCACGGGCAGAAAGCGAATCCCACGATTGCAGACTTCGTTCGCCCGCCAATAACGCGGATTTGCCCGTACACTCAGGAAATCATTGTACCGATGAGCCTCCAATACATAGGCTCCGTTGCCCACCCAGTTTTCGCAGCGCGTCCAGAGGCTGCGGCGGTCCAGCATGCCGCCGAGCGCTTCCACCACATGCGCAGGTATGGGACACCAGGTAAAATGCAGCAGCAGGTAGGGCAGATGCGGCGTGGGGCCGGTTAATTTCAACCGCAGCGTCCGTGCATCCGGGGTTTCCACGCCCACCGCGCTCCATGGGCATTCGCCACGATTGTACTCCGCCGCATTCCTTAACGGATAGAGCATTTCAGCATACTTTCCGGCGAATTGCGGGTGCAGGATGCGCTGAAAGGCATAGGCAAAGTCATGCGACGTAACGGGCTTACCGTCGCTCCAGACCGCATCCCGCAGGTAGAACGTCCATTCATCTGCCGCAGCGTTATGTTCCCAACGCTCTGCCGCACCGGGATGCACAAGCGCGTCATCCTTTGCATCCGGACGAACCAGCCCCTCCAGGAGGGCGGTAATGATTTTGCCGTCTGCCACAGCCGTGGCCTTGTGCGGGTCAAGGCTGAGGGGTTCCTGATTGTTTCCCACGATGAGCACGCCCTGCTCCGCCGCCAATTCAGCAGAGCTGCGCTTCTCACAGGAGCCGAGCAGCAACGACAGAAACAGAACCGGATAATAGCAGAAACGCACCTTCGAACGATGTGGGGGAAACGGAGGCATAAAACACGCCGACCGGTGCCGCCGGTCATGGGTCGGCACTTCGGGTCGGCGTGTGAAACTCACATTGAAGGGGACGGATTAACCGATTTCGACACGGCCGCTGAGGCGGGCACCCTGCTCCATGGAAAGCTCACCGGTGGTGATGTCTCCCATAACGGCGGCATTCCCGCTGAGGTGGCAGCGATTGCTGCGCACGTTGCCGTTCACATGACCGTACACGTGAACCTCACCGGCGTTGATATCGCCCTTGATGTCGGCCATCTGACCGATGGTCACCTTGCCGGATTCGGAAAGGATTTCACCGTCAATCTTGCCGTCGATGTGCATGTCATTCTGGAAACGGATGGAGCCGATAATCTCAATACCGGATGCCAGAACATTGGTGGTGGGGGTACTCATATCTTGATAATGGATTAAAATTTACCGTATTGCCGGATTACACCGTCATGATTTCCTTCTGCTTGGACTCGGAGAGCTCATCAATCTTCTTCGTATACTTATCGGTGAGCTTCTGCACCTTTTCCTCAACGGTGCGTACGCCGTCCTCTGTCAGGACGTTGTCGGCCTTCATCTTCTTGATACCGTCCATGCCGGTCTTGCGGGCGGCACGCACGCGCACCTTGGTGTCCTCTGCCAGACTCTTCACATACTTGCAGAGTTCCTTGCGGCGCTCACCGGAAAGCTCGGGAATGGGCAGACGCACGGAGCGGGCATCGATGATGGGCGTAATGTTGAGACGGCTCTCAGCGATAGCCTTCTTGATGTCATTGAGTGTGCTGGGGTCAAACGGCTGAATGAGGATGGAGCGGGCATCCGGGGTGGAAACCACGGCAATGCTCTTGAGCTTCATGCTCGTGCCGTAGGAGGCAACATAGATATCCATGTTATCCACCAGCGAGGGGGAGGCCTTACCTGTACGCACGCCGCCGAAATCGGTCAGCATGTGCTCCAGAGCTTCTTCCATGGAGGTCTCAACTTCCAGCAAGAGTGTTTCTTCGTCCATTGTTGTATCTGTGTATTTTGTTGGTAAAAATCTGTTTATCAGCTGATAACGGTGCCGATTTTCTCACCGAGCAGGGCGCGGGTGATATTGCCGGGCTGGTGCATATCGAACACCATAATCGGCTTGCTGTTATCCTTGCAGAGCGTGAAAGCAGTCTGATCCATCACCTTGAGGTTACGGGAAATGCACTCCTCATAGGAAATGGCATCGAAGCGCGTGGCTGTGGGGTCTTTCTTGGGGTCAGCGGTATACACACCGTCCACGGATGTGGCCTTCATCACCACCTCTGCATTGATTTCGCAGGCGCGGAGAGCGGCTGCGGTATCCGTACTGAAGAAAGGATTACCCGTACCGGCAGCAAAAACAACCACCTCACCATTGCGCAGCTGCTCACGGGCGATGTTGCGCACGTAAGGCTCTGCCACATTCTTCATCTCAATAGCGCTGTGCACGTGGCAGCGCACGCCGGCCTCCTGCACGGCAGAGCAGATGGAGAGGGCGTTCATCACCGTGGCCAGCATACCTACATAGTCAGCCGTGGGGCGGTCCATGCCGCGCACACTGGCCTTTGCACCGCGCCAGATGTTACCGCCACCCACCACGATGGCAATCTGAAGGTCACCGGTCTGCTGAGCGGCAGCAATCTCGCGAGCAATGCGGGCGACGATTTCCGGGGAGATATTGTCCTTGCTGCCGGGGGCACGGAGCGCCTCACCACTCAATTTAAGGAGAATTCGCTTATAAACAGGCTGTGTCTGCTCACTCATGATGTAGAAAGTATTTCAGTTCCGTGATAATTTGCCACTTTTGCGCGTAAAAAGCGAGTCTAAAATGTGC
The DNA here is from genome assembly GCA_015061985.1 of Akkermansiaceae bacterium. Lineage (GTDB taxonomy): Bacteria > Verrucomicrobiota > Verrucomicrobiia > Verrucomicrobiales > Akkermansiaceae > Akkermansia. Next base: position 7,085 of record SUVN01000045.1, on the reverse strand, counting down.
CAGCGTGCAGTTTTCGTGTCCTGCTGACGTTTTCTTACTGACAAAGGGAGTCGTTAGCGATAAAATGCGCACAATGACGCTGAACCTTGTATCCCTGTTCTCCGGCACCGCCGATGCGGTGGAAATAGCCACGAGTGATGCAGAAACCGCGCTTCGAGCCTTCCTGAGCAGCGGATGGTTTCATCTCTCCCTCAGTATCGTTATTGCCTGCATTCTGACCTATATCATCAGCAAACTAACCCGCCACCTCCCGGAGCGGTTGCCGCTGCAATTATCTGCTTTCATCCGCAAAGGCTTATATGCGCTCGTCTGGGCATTCGCTCTGGTGCAGGGATTGCGGGCCGTCGGGGTAGACCTCATCAGCATCCTCGGCGCGGCGGGTGTGGCGGGTGTTGCCATCGGCTTTGCTGCGCAAACCACCCTCAGCAACATCATCAGCGGTCTCTTCATCATGGGAGAACGCAGTATTCGTCTGGGTGACTATATTCGCACCGTTGGGGTGGAAGGCACCGTAGAAGCCGTGAACCTGCTTTCCATCTCTCTGCGACAGGGGGACAACTCCCTCGTCCGCATCCCCTGCGAATCCATCATCAAAAACCCCGTTGTCAATGTAACCGGCGATGAACTGCGGCGCTGCGACTTCGACCTTGGAGTCGATTATGACAGCAATCTGGAGCAGGTGCGGGATGTCATCCTGAAGCTCGTGGAAGCAGAGCCTCTGCTGGCGACCAGTCCCGCGCCCGTTGTTCTGTTCACAGGATTCGGAGAGAGCTCACTCGACCTCCACATCGGCGCATGGTGTAAAACCGGCGACTACCACAGCGTCCGCTTCAAGTTTGCCAACAACCTCCTGAACGAATTCCGCAAGCAAAACATCAACATCCCATTCCCCACCAGAACGGTATTCTCGTGTCAGCAAACTGAAAAAATAAGCCAAAATTAAATTTCTGACGCATCATCTACTTGACTTGCCCTTTCGTTACAGTAAAATAGCTAGTATCTAATCCGCAAACATCAATATGAAGTTCCCCATTATCACCACTGCCATCATGTCGCTGTGCGCTCTGGCTGCCACAGCCCAGGCCGAGCTGAAGCTTGCTTCTGTCAACGTGACTGAGCTCTACGCTAAGTTCTACAAGCGTTTCGACACGGAAAACTCCCTGCAGAAGCAGCTGGCAGACATCAAAGCTGATGTCAAGCCTCGCGAGGAAAAGCTCCTCAAGCTCCAGGAAGATTTGAAGAAGATTCACTCTCAGTATGACTCCAGCCTTTCTGATTCTGCTCAGGCCAAGCTCCGCGAGCAGAACAACACCAAACTGAACGAAATCAAGGCCGCAGATCAGGAGCTCAAGGACTTCGTGCAGCGCCGCTCCGTTGCATTCCAGGAACTGCGCAACCGTGAGATGCGCCTGCTCATGGAAGAGGTCATGGGCGCTATCAAGTCCTCTGCCGAGGAACGCGGTCTGGATATCATCGTGGACAATGTTGCCATCTCTCCCCGTCAGGAAATCGGTATTGCCACTCCGGTGTTCCCGCACATCAAGAAGAGCTTTGACATCACCCCCGAGGTGCTGTCCAAGCTCAACGCAGGTGCTCCTGAGGGCTTTGACCCGGATGCTGAGCTGAAGCGTCTTTACGGCAACGGCGGTGCTCCTGCCAATGAGCAGCCTGCCAAGAAGTAACAACTCTTAACCCCACCCCGAGCGTTATGAACCTCTCTCTCAATGACGTTCTTGAGCTCACCGGGGGCAAGCTTATCGGTGAGACTCCGGAGATTTCCATCTCCGGAGTCAACACTTTGTCCGAAGCATGTGCCGGTGACATCTCATTCCTGGGCAACGAAAAGTATTTCCAGGATTTCCTTACTACCAAGGCATCTGCCGTGCTGGTTCCCCCTGCACTGCCTCAGTACCCGGAGGGCCCGGCTTATATTGAAGTGGAAAACCCCTCCCTTGCCTTCAATGCACTGGTAGGCCATTTCATGAAGGCGGTTACCGAGTTCACCCCCGGCATTCATCCCACGGCGGTGGTTGACCCCACAGCCAGGCTGAATCCGGAAAAAGTCTGTATCGGCCCCAATGCCGTCATTGAGGCAGGTGTCAGCATCGGAGACGGCACCGATATCGGCCCCGGCTGTGTCATCGGTAAAGGCGTGGAAATCGGCGAGGACTGCAAGTTCTATGCCCGTGTTGTGGTGCGTGAGCGCTGCATCATTGGCAACAAGGTAGTCATCCAGCCCGGCGCGGTCATTGGCGGTGATGGTTTCGGCTTCCTGCTCAATCCGGAAACCGGGCGCTACGACACCATCGACCAGGTTGGCATCGTGGTGCTGGAGGATAATGTGGACATCGGTGCCAACACGACCATCGATCGCGCGCGCTTCGGGCGAACCGTTATCGGTGAAGGTTCCAAGATTGACAACCTGGTTCAGATTGGCCACAACTGCACTATCGGCAAGCATACCGTCATCTGTGCACAGAGCGGCGCAGCCGGCTCCACCACCATCGGTAACTATGTTACCATTGCTGCACAAGTTGGCCTGGGTGGTCACCTTTCCGTCGGCGATAAGGCCGTATTGGCCGCCCGTACTGGCGTAATGTCCAGTCTGGACGGTGGTCAGGCATACTGGGGAGCTCCCGCATGCCCGGCCAAGGACGCAGCCCGCCAGTTTGCCGCCATTCGCAAGCTGCCGGATGCTCTCAAGGAATTCATGAACCTGAAGAAGAAAGCCGCCGAAATCGAGGCTCTCATTCAGCAGGCCATGTCCGGCGAGCAGTCCTGACAGACGTACAACGTTCACATCCCCGGCACACATCGGTATGCCGGGGATTTTTCACACCTGCACCTATGAAGTTTTTTTCCTTACTTCTGTTGTCCACCCTGCTGCTGAGCTGCTGCATCAGCACCGTCCATCAATATGCAGCGCGCCGTGCTCTGGTGGCAGATGAAGTTCTGGTACTGCGCACGCCCATTCAGGACATCTGGCAGCTGGAGGATAAATTCTACGCCAGCGGCTATCTGGGAAAGGGGCGAGGCATACAGCGGGGTGTTCCCATCAACAGCATCCTGTATCAGTCTCCCGAATTGGGGTTTGAACTGACAGACAGTAACCCGCGAGAAGTGTTCATCGAACTATACCACGACTTCCCCGGGCGTGAAACAAAAAAGCCGGAGCGATTCTGCGCCACAGCTCGCTATCTGACGGCCATGCCCACGCAAGCCGGGAAGGTGACCGTCGACCGACAATTCACACCGCAAGACTCATCCGCCGTCATCGGCAGTCCCTGCACCGATGCTCACCGCTACTACGCGTATCCGTTAGCGGCCATTCTCGCGGTAGGCATAGACGTACCCGCATCCATTGTCATGACCGGGGCGCTCATCCCTACCGCAGGCATCGGAGTCTTTGTTAATCATATAACAGAAAGGTTCAAACAAAATGCTCTGCCACATAAAAAAGAAGAATGAGTAACCGCAGGTAATTTGCTCAGGATTGTCATACACAAATATAGATTTTTACACTGTATTCGAAAGCGAGTCTTAAATTGCAACGCATGCGCAAGAATTATTCTTCATTTTATCCGAAAGCCCCGCCCCTATCGCTCAATCGCAAACATAGCAAAACTACCTTCGTAAGCAAAAAAATACCCATATTCAACATTTATATTCAAATTATTACTCCAAACACCGCAGCAATTCGCCCTTTTCCGCTTGCCATAGCAGTTAAAAAATGATAGCATACACTAAATTCATCCGCATGGTGCGGGTAATTCTTTATCATCATGAATGCGAAACACATACTGCCGCTGATTGCGCTCGGCGTGGCTGCGGCTCAGGCAGGCGAGCGAGAGACTTTTGACTTCGACTGGAAGTTCAAATATTTTGGAAGCGAAGATCCGGCGGAAGCCGGTTCACCGACATGGTGCAACGGCTACCAGGGCGGACATCCTGCATCTAACGCTATCGACGGCAAGCTGGACACCCGCTGGTGTGCGCCCGGACCGGAAAGCGGCAATGTGCTTGAGATTGCGCCCGGGTTCACCGAGCCTGTGAAATTATTCATGGTGTACTGGGAACGGCCTAATTACTTTGACATCAATATCAAGGTCAGCTGCAAGGATGCATCCAAAGACTGTGAATTCAGCTTTAACAACGGTGGACAAGCTGCCAGCTTCGTAGTACTACCGGAGCCGTCAGAGGTGAAACGAGTCTCTATCACAGTAAAGGGAGGGACGGATGTCCGCACCTGGGCAAGCATCCGCGAGGTTCTCTTCACCGGCACAAACGATAAGCAGCTCAAGGTGAAGCGCGGAGCCGGGGCGCTCACGCATGCGCGAGTGGATGCCTCCGAGGATGGCTACAAGGCGGTACAGCTGCCACATGACTGGGCCATCGAAAGCCCGTTCCTGGAAAATGAACCGAACGAAACAGGTAAGCTGCCGTGGAATGGCTGGGGATGGTATCGCAAGAATTTTAACGTTCCCGCAGATTTTGACGCCGAAAAGAACCGTTGGTATCTGGATTTTGACGGGGTGATGTCTCGCCCGCAGGTCTATGTCAACGGGCAGAAAGCAGGCGAATGGGCGTATGGATACAACTCCTTCCGCGTGGATATCACTCCATTCCTGAAACCCGGTGAGCAAAATCTTGTTGCCGTTATGGCCAGCAATCTGCCGCTTTCCACGCGCTGGTATCCCGGAGCCGGTATCTACCGCCATGTGTGGCTGGAAAAGACCGGGCCCGTGCACCTGACCCAGTGGCCTACCTATGTAACCACCCCCTCGGTCACTGCGGATAATGCTACGGTGAAAGTACAGACAACAGTAACTAATACCGGACATGAAGCTGCCGAAGTGACGGTGATGCAGAGCGTCGAAGGAGCCGCTGCCGTTCCCGCCACCATCACGCTTGCACCCGGCACGGAAGCTTCCGTAGAGCAGGAAATCCACCTGCCCAGCCCTCGTCTCTGGAGCTGCGAATCCCCCAATCTCTACAAGTTGCAAACATCCGTGCTGATGAATGGGAAAGAGATTGATAATAAGGAGACAGTCTTTGGCGTGCGTACAGCTGAATGGCGTAAAGACGGTTTCTATCTCAATGGCAACAAGGTAAGAATCAAGGGCGTATGCGAACACCACGATCTTGGTGCACTCGGTGCGGCATTCAACACCCGCGCCTACGAGCGCAAGATTGAAATGCTCAAGGAAATGGGCTGCAACTCCATCCGCATGACCCACAATCCGCCTGCCCCGGAGGTACTTGATCTGTGCGACAAGCACGGTATACTTGTTATCGATGAGCTGTTCGATATCTGGAAGCGCCAGAAATATGACAAGGTAAACGGTTACCACCTGTACTGGGATGAATGGTGGCAGAAAGATGTGCAGAACTTCATGCTGCGCGACCGCAACCACCCCTCCATCATCGCCTGGAGCGGAGGCAACGAAGTGCCGGAGCAGTCCATGTGGGATATTAAAACAATTCGTGCTAATAAGGACAATACATATAAAACACAGAAAGAGTTGGACGAGGCTGTAAGTTATGCAGAAAAGGTTAACGCCTTGAATTTCAGCATAGCCTACGCCCTGCGCGATGAAATTCGCAAATACGATGTCACCCGACCCTACACCGTAGGGTGTAATGACCAGTCAGCCTACACCAACGGATTTGCCGATACGGTGGATTTGTTCGGCTTCAACTACAAGCCACATCTCTACGCCAAGTTCCGCATCAAGCACCCGGAAATGCCCTACTACGGCTCGGAGACGTGCTCCTGCGTCGGCACGCGTGACACCTACAACTTCCCGTTGACATGGGGAGTGGGCGGCGGCTACTTCAAGCCCGGTGCCGTACCGCATCAGGTAAGTGCTTACGGGCTTGCCAGTACGCACTGGGGTTCCTGCCCGGACATCGAAATGCATGCGCATACTAAAGCCCCGGATTTAGCGGGCGAATACGTCTGGACCGGTTTCGACTACATCGGAGAACCGACCCCCTACAACCAGGATGCCACAATTGAAAACAACCTCAAGAATCTGCCGCAGGCAGAGCGTGAGGCCATCATGCGTGAATACGAAGCCATGGGCAGCAAGGCCATAGCCCGCAGCTCCTACTTCGGTATCATTGATTTGGCAGGCTTCCCGAAAGATATCTACTACCTCTACCAGAGTCAGTGGAATCCGGACAAGGCTCAGGCACACATCCTGCCCCACTGGAATTGGCCCGGCCGCGAGGGGCAGAAGACCCCTGTCATGGTGTTCACCTCCGGCGATGAAGCAGAACTCTTCGTCAACGGCAAGAGCCAGGGAGTTCGCAAGCGCGGACAGAGTCCCACCTTCACGCAGAAGGATAAATCCCTTGTGGTGAGCAAGAATCAGTACCGCTTCACTTGGGAGGATGTGGTCTACGAACCCGGCACCGTGGAAGTAGTGGTCAAGAAAGGCGGCAAACACTGGGTCACGGCCAAGCGCGTGACTACCGGCAATGCGACCGCCGTTCATGCAACACCTGATCGCTCTGCCATCACCGGAGACGGTTATGACATCTCTTCTGTCGCACTTGCGCTGACGGATGCTGCCGGAAACGTTGTCCCCACCGATAGCCGGAAGGTAAGCTTCAGCATTGAAGGCCCGGCAGAGCTGGCCGGTTTCTGCAATGGTGACCCGACCGACTGGACCTGCATGCAGGATAAGAACCAGCGCTTCTTCAACGGGCGAATTCTGGCCGTGGTGCGTGGCAAGCGCGGTGAAAGCGGCACCGCCACCGTCACCGTGAAAGCCGATGGGCTGCCGGAAATCAAAGTGCCCATCACCATCGAATCAATGAAGTAATTACGCATACCTTTCAACTCCTGCAACCCTCCTGTAAGCGATCAAGCTCACAGGAGGCGTTTTTTTATTCCCTTAGAAAAGTCAGTTTCAGCAATTGTGTCGTAACCCTTGTTAATATCGTAAAAAGCCGTATTGCCTCAAAATAAAATCGAACCCAAGGGGGTGGATGCCTCAAAATTAATCGAACTTTAGGATACACAGTTTTTAGAACTATTCAAGCCCAAAGTTACCTTGGTGCCCAACACCCTAGCAGGG
>SUVN01000044.1 GCA_015061985.1 Akkermansiaceae bacterium | reverse complement strand
CAAAACGAACCTTTCTTTTTCTTTTCCGCTCATCATTAAGTGCATGTAGGTATTATAGTGCTTTTTATTTTGAGGCAACCACTATTTGAGCTCTCAGTAGGCGAAACAGGGATTTCTCCTTCGGTTCAATTTTTTTTGAGGCAATGCGCAAGGCACAATTTTGCACGGTTGTGCGCGGGTGAACACAATAAGCGCTTGCATTTCGCGGTGTTTGTGTGTATAATGGCCGCTCACCGATATTATATTTCGTATGAGCGAAAGTTTAGCTGAGAGAGCATTGCGGTATCATGAGCAGCCGCGCCCCGGTAAATTGGAGGTACTGCCCTGCAAGTCCTGTTTTTCCATTGATGACCTGACGCTGGCCTATTCCCCCGGCGTAGCCGTTCCCTGCAATGAGATTGCAGCCGATACGTCGAAATCTGCCCTGTACACCAACCGTGGCAACCTGGTGGGTGTCATCAGTAACGGCACGGCCGTGCTGGGGCTGGGCAACATCGGTGCTCATGCCTCTAAACCAGTGATGGAAGGTAAAGGGCTCCTCTTCAAGATTTATGCCGATGTGGACGTGTTCGACATCGAGCTGGATATCAAGAAGCCCGAGACGCTCATCGAGGTTATCAAGACGCTGGAGCCGACTTTCGGTGCCATCAATCTGGAGGACATCAAGGCACCTGAATGCTTCATCGTGGAGCAGCGCCTGCGCGAGGAAATGAACATCCCCGTGTTCCATGACGACCAGCACGGCACCGCCGTGATTTCCGGCGCGGCTCTGTTGAATGCCGCTCACCTGACCGGGCGACTGCTGCAGGATATGAAGTGCGTGGTCTGCGGCGCCGGTGCGGCCGGTATTGCCTGTGCCAAGTTCTATATGGCTCTGGGTGTGCGTCGTGAGAATATCTTCATGTTCGATTCCAAGGGCCTCATCCACACGGGCCGTCTGGATTTGCACCCCACCAAGGCCATGTTTGCGCAGAGCGAGGATTGCACGCTGGAGGTAGCGTTGCAGGGTGCTGATATCTTCCTGGGACTCTCCAAGAAGGGGCTGCTCAAGCCCGATATGGTGAAGAGCATGGCTCCTAATCCCATCATCTTTGCCTGCGCCAATCCCGACCCGGAAATCACCTATGAGGAAGCCAAGGCTGCCCGCCCGGATTGCATCATGGGCTCCGGCCGTTCCGACTGGCCGAATCAGGTGAACAACGTGAGCTGCTTCCCCTACATGTTCCGCGCCGCTCTGGATATGCACGCCACGAGCATCAGCGAGGCCATGAAGATTGCCGCCGCCCGTGCTCTGGCGGATTTGGCTCGCCAGCCTGTGCCGCAGGAAGTGGTGGAGGCCAACGGAGGCGTTGCTCTGGAGTTCGGCCGCGACTATGTTATCCCGAAACCATTTGACCCGCGCATGATTGAGTATCTCTGCCCGGCCATTGCCGAGGCGGCGGTTATCTCCGGCGCGGCTGCCGGCCCGCTGCCGGACAAGGAGAGCTACATCGCGCAGCTGAAGGCTCGCGTGGCTCGTGTGCACCAGCGCACGCATGCGCTCGTGGACAGCTATCAGGGTTAATTCAACTGAGCCCATCCCGATTTCATCAGAAAAGCGCATCGGTAGATAAGCCGATGCGCTTTTCTGATTGGTACGATTCATTCGATACGGACATAGAGCTGTTTATGGCGGGAATCACTTGACGGAAGGGGTGCTCACGCGGATAGAACTATAGGTTTTTGAGTTTTTGCAGCAGGGGCGGGGTCATAGCTGCATGGACCAGGAAACAATAAAGGAAACCGGAGAGAAGGTAAAGCATTGGCTGGAGGATAAGCAACACCGTCGCTGCTGCAAGGTGGCACTGGGGGCTGCCAATGCCGTTGTGTTGATGGGGCTTACTGTTGGGGTGACCCTGCTGTGGATTAACGAGCTGTGCCGCTCCCGCATGCATCATCATTGCTGTCGCCCGAAAGAGGATAATTAATCAGCGGTTTGCAGAATTGACACAGTTGCGGATATCCCGCCCGCCTCAACCGCACGCCTGTTCAGGCGTGCGGTTGAGCGTATGGACAATACGTGCAGGGGGGCTGAATAAAAACGGGATAGGTTTTCCCTATCCCGTTGACAAAAGAAATGTTGAGGTGCAGATGGGCTTATACCAGCTGGGCGATGAGCGTTTCGCGGTCGCCGGGGCAGAAGTCCATGGGCGGAATCTCCGGCAGGGTATAGCAACCGGAGGCGAGGCGCATGCTGGCGCGGGCGGCGGCCACCATCACCTGTGCCGTGAGCGCAGGATTGTTGATACGCATCTCGAACTTGAATATCTGATTCTGCGTTGTGCCGGAGACACCCTTGCGCTCCATATAGACACCGTGTCCCATGTCGCGCAGGGAATCAATGTCCGGCACCTGCGTCACGTGCGTCTCATCGTGGCAGAAATAATCGTCTGCCTTGATGGCGGCTTCCACTTCGGCAAAGTCTGCGCCATCCTCCAATTGTACATAGACCATGCGGCGGTGTACGCCGGAACCGGTCGGGATGGTGAGGGAGAGGGCATCCTTCACTCCGGCCTTGGAGCGAGCCACCACGCTGTGACCCATGCTCATGCCCGGTCCGAAGTTCGTGTAGGTGATACCCTTGGGTGCCATGGCCAGCATCATCGTGCGCATCACGGAGTCGGAACCCGGATCCCAGCCGGCGGAAATGACTGCCACGGCATTGTTGGCCTTGGCCTGTGCGCCCAGTGAACGGCGTAAATCAACAATCCCGCCGTGAATGTCAAAGCTGTCAACGGTGTTGATACCCTTGGCCAGCAGGGGCAGGGCGGTTTCCTCGACACTGCGGGTCGGTGTGCAGAGGAGTGCCACGTCCACTTTCCCGAGTTCGTCGATATCCGTCACCGTTTTAATCCCATGGACTGGGGCGCTGCCGGCGCGGCGTACAATGCCTGCTAATTCCATATCGGGTGCGGCGCGCAGAGCGTCCACTGAGTACTTGCCGATATTTCCGTATCCTACGATGGCTACCTTAATCATCTTATTGATTCTGTGTGGCTTGTGTTATTTTGTTCTGTAGTGGAAAGTCAGTTTCCCGCCACGCGGCTATTGTACATGATTCCCCCCACCAACGCAAGCGCAGACTTGAGCATTATTCCAATTTTTAGAATTATTCTGACATAATGATGCTGCCGGCTGAAGCCGACAGCTCGTTGCTTTCGCAAGATCTTTACTTGCCATATGCGGGAATAGGAGTATAATCCTCGATGTAACGTCTACAACCGTTTTTTCTCTATGAAGCAGCGCTCCCTTTTTTTTCTGATATTCGCGGCGGCGTGTGTTCTTGAGCCATGTCGGGCAGCAGAAGAGCCCCCTCCGGAACTGAGGCATGTACGGGCGCCTGCTGTGCAGAACAAACTGAGCGACCGTGCAACCGAGGTTTTGCTCGCATTTACCCAGTTTCCTGAAAGCAATCTGCTGGAAAATCTTGTAGAATCAGGCGGTGATGCAGAGTTGATTGCTATCATACGAAAGAGCATGGACTCCATACGTCCCTGCTGCGAGATGCTGCGTACCCTGCCACCGGAGCGGGTGAAAGAGCTTGTCCTGCTGGCTGATGCCGTGCTGTGGCAAGGACAGTGGTTGTATGGGATGTATTTGGGAGAATTCGGTATAGCGGTTGAGGCTCCGTTTGATGTGGGTTTGTGGGATTTATCGCACTCTGCCAGGCTTCTGCAGCAGGTATTGAGCGGCAAGATGAGGGTATCTCCCGAGGTGGAATCCTTGCTGCGCGAGCTTGTGCAACTGGTGGGTGGTGAGCAGGTGCTGACTTATCCCGCCGCCCTGTGTGATGAACAACTGTGCCAGGATTATAAAACGGCACTTCAGTTTTACAAAGATTTTTGTGCGGCGGTGTCCGCTGAGAATGAAGCACAAGTCATCGAGCTTCTGAGAGAACAGGAGCTGGTGCTTGCCTATTTTACGGCAAAAGGAGAAGGGGAAATTTGGAGAGTCAATCGATTAGCTCTCGTTTTCCGTACCGCGTTGGAGGATTTGCGATTTCACGGCGAAGAACCTTATCCGCAATTGTCCGTCGGGAATCGCCCCCCCTCCGTTATGAAAGCTCTGCAACCGATTTTTGCGGTGTTCCCGGCGTTGAAAGAGTTGCTGCAGCCGTGAATCGGAATGAAGCTAAGGATGCATTTCTGTGCTTCAAGTATAGATGGTAACCATGAAAAAACGTCCTGTAACTCTGATTAGTATAGGAGCCTTGCTGGTGTTGGCTGTTTGCCTTTTTGTTGTCGCCTTCAACAGCGGCTGGCCCTATCACGGGGAGTATGCGGCACTCACGGATGATGCGGCAGCGTTATCTACTGTTGTTCGGGACGCTGTTGAGCGCGCCAACCTTTTTGCCGCCATGGCAGCGATAGTCGTCGTATGCTCCGTGTATTTAGTATGGTGGGTGGTGTGTGCGTATGTTATCATCAGGCGCATGCGGCCAGCGGGGGTATCCCGTGGGGGAACGCGCTATTGTTTGTCCCTCCTGCCTTTTGTTGCCTGTGGGTGGTGGGCACATATGCTGCTCGATTCCCGACCGTCAGAGTATCTCTACACGGGGTATATGCAATGCCTGCTTGCCGCATTGGGGGCATTATGCTGCGGAGTGCTGATATCTATCGCCGTCTTGTATTTATGCTGTCATTTGCCGTGGCGCAAGCGTATGGCAACTCAAGAGAATCCTGCATCACATTATCTATCCGACACTAAACGTATTCATTAACGATATGGGAACTGTTTTCATCATCTGCTTTGCCTGTCTTTTCCTCATTCCGGGGTTGCTGATTGCTCTGCTCAACTGGGCCAATATCAGCATCTGGGTGTGGGAGAAATGGCAGAATCCGCGCAGTAAGGCAGAGACATGCATCGCTCCCTTTCTGGGCGGTTTGTTGCTCACCTCGGGCATCGGCATTCTTGGCTGTGCTCTTCCCGAATACTTTGTTCCGATACTGAAACCTGTGGCGGCATGGGCAGGGCACCCCGGTGTTGCCGCAGTTGTGGCGCTGACGGGTTTCCTGATAGACTATGGCTCTGTTCCCAATCTTATCATCACTCCCTTGTTGGACTTTCTGTTCGGTCTGCGGAACGCACCCAAAGTCACTACGCCGCGTGGCCCGTACTGCCGGGAACTGCAACTTTCTTTCCCCCTGCTTCTGGTGGGGGAGGATGAAATCCCCCGGCTTATCTGTAACCCTGCCGAGCTTCCGGAACGTGATGCCGACTTCCTGCAGGAAGCCCCCGGCAGCAGCTTGTATTCCAATGGCCTTTGCCAACGGATTGTAAGGGTACACTCGCCTCATAAGCCCACTTTATGGAATCGCTTGCGGCATCGGAAAGATGTGGGCTTCTGGGCTGCGGAGGTGGAATACACCACACCGCGCCCCTACAAGCCGGAGAAGCTGCTCCGGCTGATGGCTCGTCTTGTCCGCGCAGATGATGATGTATGGACGCAGTTTCACGAAGCTCCGGAGCTGCTGAAACTGTTGAAAAACTGTCATGGCTTTGCGGAACTCCTGACCCTCGGCTGCCTGGCCGGCTGGTGGGAAAATACCACGCCGGACAACGGCCTCCCCTCGCTCAATGAAGAATCCATCACAGAGGAAGATATCCGCAGGGCCGCCGCTGACGTTGTGTTCGGAAAGTAAGAGGACGAAGCTCGGGGGGACAAATTTTGTCATTGGTACACGGCAAGCACGTGCATAACAGCGGGTTTTCCTATGCGTTGTCCCTCTGCCCGCTGCCCTTTTTGCCGCCTGCTCGCATCAGCGTGGCAATGTGTTGTTTCTGAATCCTGTGCTGGTGCGGGTGTGCTAAAGCCCAATCCAGAGGAGTGCGGCCTTGCTCATCCTCAGCATTGACATGAGCCCCCGCAGCAAGGAGCATTTCTGCCGTCTCTGAACAGGTACAGTTGTGTAAAGGCGTGACTCCCTCCTTATTCACCGCGCATGGGTCAGCCCCGGCCTCCAGCAGGGCTTTAGCCACACCGGGTGTGTGGGGGCGGAACAGCGGCGTATCGCCGGATTTGAGCCGGGCATTCACATCCAGCCCATGCTGTACAAGTATAGCCACACTTTCTGCGTCCACTACACGATGCAGAGCCGTATAACCACAGACATCGGCGACCAGCGGATTCGCCCCAGCCGCCAGTAACATGCGTATTTCCTCAGCAGGATGATAATTCATCAGTGGCGATAGTCCATATTTTCCGATAATTGTAGCATCTGCTCCGGCGGCAAGCAGGGTTTCCAGCACCTCACCACGCGCAAAAAACACCGGCGACTCACCATAACGAGCCAGCCCATTCACATCAGCCCCGGCTCCCAGAAGCAAGCGCGCCATCCTCGCAGAACGCGCCCGGTGTAGAGGTCGATTTCCATAGGAATCCATAACAACATCCGGGCTCATTCCGGCATTCAGAAATTGCAGAACTTGCTCAGTATCGTCTGCTTCCAGAGCCTGCGACAAGCGACATCTGGCAACTTCTTCTTCCGGCATACCGGCACTTTTCTGCAACAAATCTACTATTTCGGCACTTACTCTGAGGGCAATAGCACTATGAATCATATCGTCATCCGCTTTTACAAAACGCAGCAGTTTGCGAACCCTCCTGAGCGTTTCGCACTGTATAACTTTCCATAACTGTCTGCGGTATTTTTTGTATTTGCGGCGTTGGCGATAGTTCATGCGCCCCATGAAAGCACATCCCCCCGTGTTTGTCAACAAACTATATTCCGCAAAAATTCCTGACAAATGTACCCATGATGAGGAAAAAACGCACTTTTTGAAAAAAATAATTGCGGATTTGATGTCGGGAAGTATTATCATATGTAAAGGCGATAGATAATGATGAGAAAGTTATTTTTAACCCTATTGAGCCTGGGGCTTGCCTTTGGTGGCGAGAGTCCGGCTTTGGATGTAGCTGCCCGGCATCTGGAAGCATACCGGCAACAGCGCAAGGACTGCGGAGACGAGGATGAACTCGCAACGCTGCGCCTCAAGGCCAATTACATACGGTTGAAATCGTGGATTGCGTTAGAGACAGATTATGAGGCATTCGTTCAGGCTCAAAAGGAGCTTCTTGACTTACGTGAGCGGGCTTATCTCCTTGCGAAAGCACGGTATGAGCAAGGGCTGGCTTCCTTGCGAGACGTATATGAAACCGGAGCAGAGTTATATGCCATGACTGAGCATACGGAAAAGGTGCATCCGACGCTTGCGGAGATGAAGGCAATGTATTCGGCGCTTTTTAGGGGAGCTAAAGCCATGGAAAACAGGGTGGATGAGCTTAAAACGGCAATTATCTGGTTTAGCCGTGTCGAAATGATCTTGTCAGACGTTGTGCGCACGAACGAAAAAGAATTGTTCAACTTGTTGCAGGAGCGTTATCGACAGGGGCTGTGCTCCTATTGGGAGCTGGCACATGCGAAGCTGAATTTGCTGCTGCTGACCAACGAGGAACAATATGCTGCTTATACGGCCGAATTATACAATGAGATTGAAGAGAATGCAGTCTCGGTAGCCGAGAATGACTACCGTGTTACGGAACTCTTGTTCCTTGCCAGATGCAGCCTGGTACGGTACAGGAAATGGTCTGAATTTTCACATTGACCATGCCCCCCATCCACAGAATCTTTGTGCAATTTCTGGTTGCAGATTCGGGAAGGATATGTGTTAATACGTAAAGACAATAATGTGTAAGCAAAAGTTTTATAAGATTTGCCGTTATATCGGTTACTCGCTGGCCGGATTGTTGATTGCCCTGTGTCTCGCGGCGGGGGGCGGGGCTATATGGCTGTGGGGGTGGACGTGGAAAGGCTCTCCGACTTTCCATGAAAACTGGACGCCGGAGGAACGCGCTGCCATCACGGAGTTTGATGTCCACCTGCGGAAGCAATATTCCTCTGATGCTGTGGAGACGATAATGGCTCACGCTCGAGCATTTTGCGAAATTCCGGATGGCGATTCCGTTTCCCCCGGCATAAAGGAGCGGCTCGCCGCTGCCTATGTTGCCCGCATGGTGGCTGCCCCCGTTTCCGGGATGTTGCATCGCTTTGCGGAAAGCGGTGATGCCGCTTCCTCAGAGACCTTCAGCTTTGACAGGGTGCAGGGGCTTACGCCCGCCATTGTTGCTGCTCAGACCGGGCATCTGAAGGCTCTTGAAGCGCTTGTGAAACATGGAGCTGACCCCAATGCTATCGCTTTCATAACAGACGAGTATACTGACAGCATGGAGGTTGATACCCCGATATCTCCCCTGCTGTATGGTCGATATACCACCGGTCGCAGTCTGCCGTGGGAAACGCGGCGGCAAACGGCTGAGTTTCTGCTGGCGCACGGGGGAAATCTCAATGCCTCACAAAGTATCAACAAATTGAGTTGTGATATGGCTCTCATGCTGCGTACCCCGGAACGCATAGCACCATGGGAGTGGGCATTGAATCACGGCATGCGGATGACTCCGGGAAATCTGAACCTGATTGTCTGCTTTGCAGAGGCGCGTCCGCTGTTGGAACGGGTTTTGCGGGAAAAATCGGTGGATGTGAATGATTGTTCCTCCCCCCGCACGGTGCTGCAGAGCTTGCTGTGGGTCCTGTTACGTCCTTATGATGAAGAAAGGTGGCGTGAAGAACAGCCGGAAAAGATGATGGAAGCGCATCTGGATATGTTGCTCGCAGCCGGGGCTGACCCTAATCTTATTCCGAAAGAGGCCGAGCCGCAGCGCCCCGGTGAAAGCGAAGAGGAATACAAGGAACGCCTCAATAACTCGGATGCGTTGAAGGATACCCCGCTGGACATCGCCACCAAAGCTTTGAAACGCGCAGAGCTGCCCGCCCACCGTGAGCTTTGCCGGCGTATGATAGAAAAACTCAAGCTCGCCGGAGCCGTAACCGGTACTGAATGACGAGCGTAAATCGCCCACGTTTGACCTCTCTGTACAAAAGTAAAACGGACAAACCAACATGACATCTGCCATGAGCGACTCCCCCATTCAGCGTTATTTACACGACCTGTTGAGATGCCCTATTGAGAATCTGCCGGCACTGGTGGCGGAAGCTATTCCGCCGGAGGTGCAGAACTGGCTGAGCGAGAGCAGCGCCCGGCAGCAGGATTTTGACCTGTTGATGGCAGCCGCGCGGCAGGAACCGTACACCACGGAATATGGGGAAATCAGCCATGTACTGGAAAATTTCGGACCTGAAGAGGATTATGGCTGGAAGGAGCTTATGGGCTGTGTAGATGCTGTTGGAACTGCCATACATGATGGTGATGCTGAGCTCGAACATCTTGGCATGGCTATTGTGCGCCTGTTGCTGGAAGCCGGGGATTCTCCCAACAATGACTACGCCATAGCCCTCTATTCCGGTCCCTTACACTATGCTTGCCGGGAAGGATATCTGCAACTGGCCGAGTTATTATTGCGTTATGGGGCAGATCCCAATATGGAGGATGCAGATATGTGGACTCCGTTACATTTTACGGCTCGTGACAATCAACCGGATTGTGCCGCCCTCCTCATCAAATCCGGCGCTATCATAGACGCGCCGGATATCGCCGGTTGGACACCCCTCCGCTGGGCAATCCGCTTCCACCACGAGAACATGGTGGCACTCCTGCAAAAGCACGGAGCACGCATCACAGAGTTTTCAGAAAAAGACTGGGAACGCTACATGAAAAAAAGAAAATAAGATGACCAAAATCGCACTTTTTGAAAAAAATAATTGCGGATTTGCTGTCGGAACGTATTATCTGTTTGTAGAAGGTGCTTGAGCCGTCATCCGCATAGCATACATTCGTATCCGATAAATGTCGAAGATCAATCAACAACCACAGACCGAGCAGGGGACACGCGTGGCGGGAACGCTGCTCCTGGCTGTGCTTTTCTTACTGATTCTGCTGCTGATGATGCCGGCGGGATGCTGCTGCGCCCTTGCGCCTGAGCAGTGGAGTCAAGAGCGCATCTATGCGGCAGAGGTGAATACCGTGAACCCGAATCTGGAGGGTAAGCTGGTGAAGTTGAAAATTACAGAGATTCATTCAGATGCAGAGGTGGAGGATGCGTTGTTCGGCATACGGGGGCACTTTCTTGCCCTGAGCCGGGATGTTGTCGATTCCGACCGAGAGGGAGAGGGAACGGAATTTATTTGCGGGAAGGAGGTGGATGTTCTTCTGTCTGAGGGTATGATGGACGGAATCCGCACCGCCCGCTTTTCTCCTGCAATCATGAGCTCCGGTGCTTTTACGCTCTTGCATGCGGGTCGCTTCCTCGAACCGGACAGAGACGCGCCTCTGCTGCCTCTGCCGCCCCGTGAACAGTGGCCGGACGTGTTGCGGCAAAAGGGGGAGGAGCCTGAGCCCGGTATCATCCTCTGGAGGAAATCGGAACGACCCGGAAATCTCTTTGCCCATGTGCGTTTCCGGGCACTGCGCCCCGGCGTACTCTCTTACCCGCTGTACGTGGTTGCCAGACAGCGCGGGAATACCCTGGATTTGAACGATACACATGCCGGGTGGCTTTTGGCGGAAGATTTTGATGATACCCGGGATATCGGGGATATGGATGGTTATGACGGTCTGGGGCTCAGCCTGGCCTTCATGGCTGCTGTGGTTTGCACGCCCTTGGGCTGGGCTCTTCTGACCTTGTTCATTCGGCTTCATCGTGAGCAGACGGCGATGGGGGGAGCTTCGCGGAAGTCGCTGATGCTTGCGGTGATGGTTCTTTTCCTGCTGCTTTTTTATCCGACATGGCGGCTGATGATGACGCTGCCGATATCGCCCATGGTGTTGTTTCTGCTTTTGCTCCTTCTGCACATGTTGTGTCTGCGCCGTTGCCGCCCACGTTTTTCTGCCCGCTGCACGGCACTTCTCTATTTGCCATCTATCATTTTCAGTTTGGGTGCGGTAATGCCTTATGCCTTTCGGTGGGAGCTCCGGCTGCCGTTGGCCGTATTATCGGTTCTTTCTTCGTTAATTGTCGTATATCTTACGTGCAGGAGCGTTTTGAGTATGAAAGAAAGTTGAGTTTGTATATGAAAATCAATATTCTCAGGATTTCCGTTTCCGCCGTTCTGGGCCTGGTGATGGGGGCGTGCGTGAGCAGTTGTTATGCTGAGTCGGAACAAAACGTGGTCCGGCAACGCAACGGAAAACCCACACACGAGGAGGTGCGGCGCAAGCATATAGCTCAAGCCCGGGAAAAGCTTATAAGATGTAAGGGCCGACTGGAGAATATGCAGGCCGAAGTTGAGGTATACGGCCTCGGAACGGATTCCCCACGCCATGCTGTGAAAGCGGAGGATATGCCGCGTCTGCGGTGCATCATCAGTCAGCTTCAGGCCAATCCCGATTTTACACCTGTGCGGGTGACGATGCGCCACGCGAGCCGTCTGTATTTTCTGAATCTCAATTTCGGGGATGGCGTGATTTTGTCTCTGAGGGCCGAACTCATCACAACTCCGGGTGGTACGGGGATAAGTCATCAGTGCTGCCTCTACTCTTTACCCAATGCAGAATTGCGCCGGGAGCTCATTGGCATCATTGAACGCGCTTTACCCCGAAAAAAACAAAATCCCTAACCCTGCTTACTGTAAAATTTGTAAAAGGCTATTCTCTGTTTCTGCTCACAGTATCCAAAGGCGCGGGAAAAAGAGTTAGCGAGAGCATTTCTCCTTGCCCTGGCAGCTAACGCTGCACTGGGGGTGGGAGCTTGGTGTCGCGTCTGTATCCTTTTCTAGAATATGAAATTCTCCATTATGCTGCCATTCCCCGGAATTCTGCTCGTCACCGCCCTCTGCCTTGCGGCGGCGGGGCTGAGTAGCTGTCAGTTAGACGAAGGAAGTTCCGTATGGGGAGGAAATGCTACCCATAGATGATGGAGAAATGCCTATTTTCGATTTTTTTTCTGTGATTTCTCTCCAAAACCGCACTTGGTGCAATTTTTTTTGTTGCGGATTCGGTGCAGGGAAGTATTATCATCTATAAAAGAAGAAACCACATGCCGCGCTACACTCTCAGTGACCCCTACCACGACTTCGATTCCAAAGAAGAACGTGCCTGGCTGGATGCCATTACAGCCAAGCAGGGGAAGGGGATTACAGAGCGCGATTTACACTTGGTTTTTCAGGGTGCTTTGCCCGCCGGTACGTATGCAGAGTGTTGCTGCTACCTGCGCCCTCTTTATGATTTCCTGCATGCTCACCAATCATACCACGACCTGTGGGAGAATCTGGTGGAACTCTGGGTGCCTATGCACTTGAAGGAGCTGCAGCAGGATGGCACGCTGGGCGCGGTGATGGAAGAAATCAACTCTATCTACGAGGAGAAGCTAGCACTCTATCTTCGCGGGAAATTGGATATGTGGGTGATAAAGAGTCTGACAATCTCTTATCTTTTCATCGCGCCGCTGGCAGACAAACACGAGGCTCTGATTGCACGCCTGCAGCAGACGCTGCACGGGCGCATGCTGATGCTGAGTATCTGCTCGCACAATGATGTTTGCCGCCCCGCATATCTGGGCATTCGCGAGCATGCTATTTACTTCCGTAAGCCGGAGGCGGTGGCAGCGCAAATCCGGGCGGCGCAAGGGTACACGGACATTCGCTCCTACATCTCGCAGCTGACAGATGAGGTGCTGGCAGCTGCTGAGGCAGGAAGCGTGCCCGATGAACTACTTGCAGAATGGGATGACCTGCTGACCTCCCGCGATGAAGAAACCATGCACTTACCGGGCGGTCCTCTTTATGCCGGCCGTTGATTTTTAAGGGATGATATGAGGAGAAGTATAAAGATTACCTGTTACGCAGCCTGTTTCATCCTCTCGTTCCTGCTGGAAGGGTGCATCGGCCTGTACACCGGGCGGACTACCTTTATAGACGCCGGTGGGGCCATTGCCAATATCGGGCAGAAGCAGGCAAGACTACGCCCCGATGGTCAGACGGAGAAGAAAGGGCGGGTGATTAGCCAATTTCGCTACCGCATCTGGAAAAAGGAGGATTCCTATATTCTGCAACTTCCGGTTTGTTATGTGCCTGCCCGCTACCCGGTGCTGGTTCATCTCGCCGGCTCTGATGCATGGCGAAAAAAGACGCTGGAAGGTCAATATCCCGGGAGCTATACTGATGCCGAGCTGCGATGTTATCCCGTAGAATACTTTTACGCTGAATTGACAGAGAAGCAGTACAAGATGATGTGGCGCGTGGATAGACGCATCAAACAAAACTATTCCGGCGTATTTCGCGATGTCCGCATCCTCCCGGCGGCAGAAGTAGACCTGAGCCATGCCGTGCTACTGTCGGACGGTTACGGCGAGCAACACCCCATGCGCAGGATTTGGCGAAACAGCGAGAACCTGCCGTCACCCCGCCGCACATGGTACAACCGATGTCTCATGCCCCTGAGCTGGGCTGCGGAGGTGGTGGATATTCCCCTGTCCCTCATTGTCACCCCTATCGGGTGGATAGCTGATGCCATATATGAACCGCTGAATAACTGAAGGTTGTTGCATAACAGATGATTGGACTGAAATTACCCCGCATCGGATCAATAATGACCATGCCCCCCACCGCCCTGTGCCTTGTGGCGATGGGGCTTAGTTCTTGTATACAAACATCCGGTCTCAGTACTGATGATACAGAGCCACCGGTTCTTACCGTTCCTGCTGTTAAGCTGCAGCCATCAGCACAACAGGCATTAGATAAGACCTTATCCGGAGGATTAGTCCCCAATGGAGAATACGATGAGGATATTTCTGTGTATCTGCAGCGTTTTTCCGCAGAAACAAGGTATATCTTGAGCATCTTGTCCAATAACAAGTGTGATTATCTGGGCGATGGCCACAGTATTTTGCGTATTGGTATCTTGCCTGATTTATGTGAAGACCTCGATGTGCTTTTGAAGCAAGAGCCGCCAGCTGCCGAGACGTTAGACCATGCGGTTTGGATGGCGTCAAAGCTAAAACTCCATAACCTGATTTCTTTCTTGGTCCATCTGGGCGCCCCTGCAAATAAATATGAAACAGGGGAATGAAGCGAATCGGCGGGGTTACAGGTAGCCGTATTGCTGGCGATAACGGAGTACGAGAACGATTGAAACGACCAGCGCCAGCATTTCCGATACCGCAGCACTCCACCAGACGCCGTCGGCGCCGAACAGCAGCGGCAGTATTAATACCGCTGCGGCCTGGAATAGAAATGTTCGAGAAAAGGCAATAACTGCCGAGATGAAACCATTGTTCATGGCAGTAAACAGCCCGGAGGCGAAGATGTTGTATCCGTGGAGTAAGAAATAAACGGAAAACACGCAGAACGCATACTGTGCCAGCTCTGTAAGGGCGGTATTGTACCCAACAAACAGGTAGGCCAAGGGATAGGATAAGCTTATGGCCGCCACACACAGAATAAATCCGCCGCCACTGATCAATACCAGACTCTTGCGGAACAGGTTTTGCAGCTCTGCATGATTTTCCGCTCCGTGGTTGTAGGCAAATAAGGGGTTGCTGCCCATATCGTATCCGAAGATGATGGCGCTGAACAGGAACGCCACATACATGACAACCCCATAGGCTGCCACACCATGCTCGCCGTAGTATTGCAAGAGCCGGTAATTATAAAGCATGCCGATAAAGGCTGCGGAAATACCTGTCACGAGTTCCGAGGCGCCGTTGCTGCATGCCTGTATCATGGGGCGGAACTCCAACTTGGTGCGGGCAAAGCGCAGCAGACTGTTATTCGGGAGGCATAAATACACCACCGGAACAAGTCCTGCCACGGCCTGACTCAACCCGGTAGCCAACGCTGCTCCGGCCAATCCCCAACCGAAAACTACGATAAAAAGAAAGTCCAGCACGATATTGGTGACCCCGCCTGCCACGCTTAACCAAAACGCCATCTTCGGTTTTTCTGCCGCTACCACCAACGCCTGAAACGAACATTGCAGAATACAACAGGGCAAAAATCCGAGCATGATTCGCCCATATAAAACGGCATCCGGTATCAGTTCATCCGTGCCGCCCAGTAAATGGCACACTTCCGGAAGAAACACGATACCCGGACCGGCCATGGCGCATCCCATCAGCCATGCCAACAGTATTATCTGCGTAAAATAACGCTTGGCCCGAGCACTGTCCCCCTGTCCGAATGTCTTGGCGACCAGTGCGGTCCCGCCTGTGCCGAACATAAAGCCCAGCCCGCCCAGCAACATGATGACAGGAAAGACAAAATTAACCGCCGCTAAGGCAATTTTACCCGCATAGTGGGAAATAAACAGAGCATCCACCATCGTGTACACAGAGGTCAGCACCATCATGGCAATGGTCGGCAACACAAATGCCGACAGTTTCCGATAGGTAAAGTGATCCGATAATTGAATGCTCATGAGAAAAGGAAGCGGGATTATAGCGGCCTTAGGGTATAAAGTCAAGAGAGTAAAACATGCTTCCTTTGCCCTGCAGATATATCATGTTTATTGACACCGCGCGACTTTTGTGGTAAGTTGCCCGCGCGATATCTGAAACCGCGATAAGAAAAACTCCATGCAGAAACTCTTCGTTCTTCTCATGCTTGTGGTGGCTGTGTTTGCCATGCAAAGTGCAGGCGCTGCCGAGCTATCGGCGGCTGCGGAAGCTACAGCAGCAGTAAAATCCCCCCTCTGCGGCACAATCTGGTCATTGGCGCCGGCGCTGCTGGCCATTGTGCTGGCACTCATTTTCAAAGAGGTATATTCCGCTCTGTTTGCGGGTGTGGTGCTGGGAGCCTGTTTTGTGACACAATTCTCCCCTCTGGAGACGATGGATTTTGTGGTGAATACGGGGCTTATAGAGGGTATGAAGAACACCACCGGCGTCTTCATCTTCCTGGTGATTCTCGGTGCCTTTGTCTGCATGATTAACCGGACCGGAGCCACCCGTGCCTTCGGGCTGTGGGCGCAGACCCATATCAAATCCCGCATCGGCAGCCAGCTTGCCACATTCTTCCTCGGCATTCTCATTTTCATCGATGACTATTTCAATTGTCTGGCCGTGGGCAGCGTGATGCGCCCTGTGACGGATGCCAAGCGTGTTTCCCGTGCCAAATTGGCCTTTATCATCGATGCAACGGCGGCTCCCGTATGCATGATAGCCCCCATTTCGAGCTGGGCAGCGGCGGTTTCCCAGTACTCTGCCGGCACGGGCTACAATGGCCTGGAGCTTTTCATTCAGGCTATCCCGTACAACTTTTACTCGCTGCTGGCGCTCTGTTTTGTGGTCATGCTGGTGCTCATGCGCTTCGATTACGGCCCCATGGTGCGCTATGAGCGCAATGCCATCATGAATGGCGATGTCCACACCGTGCAGCCCGAGCAAGCCATGCAGGAGGAGACGCATACAGACACCCATCGCGGTAAGCTGCTCGACCTCATTGTGCCGGTCCTCATGCTCATCGGTCTGGAGACCTTTGCCTTGGTGTATGTGGGCGGCATACTGGAGGGTAAATCCTTTGCCGATGCTCTGAGCGCGACAGACGCCACCGTGGGGCTTCCATGGGGTGCCATCATCGCGCTGGTGTTTTCCGTGGCGTTCTACCGCATTCGCGGTGTGCTGAGCTTCCGTGCGGCCATGCGCTGCATCCCCAAGGGCTTTATCGCCATGGTGCCCGCCATCCTCATCCTGACCCTGGCTACCGCGCTCAAGAACGTGACCACCGCACTTGAGGCTCGCGAGTTCATCGCCTACCACATGGAGCACTCTGCCGCCGGATTGGTGAACTTCCTTCCGGCAGTGATTTTTGTGGTGGCAGGCATGCTGGCCTTCTCCACGGGCACCTCCTGGGCCACCTTCGGCATTCTCATCCCCATTGTGGTGAGCACCTTCGACCCGAGCAGCCCGCTCATGTTCATCGGCATGTCGGCCTGCCTGGCCGGTGCGGTAGCAGGCGATCACTGCTCCCCCATTTCTGATACCACCATCATGTCCAGCGCCGGCGCGCAGTGCGACCACCTGAGCCATGTATCAACCCAGCTGCCGTATGTGCTCACCGTGTCTGCTGTGTCCTTTGCCGCGTTCCTGCTGGCTGGCTTTGTGCATAACTGGTTTATTGTGTTTCCGCTGGCGCTGGCTTCGCTCCTCATCACCCTGCTGGTGCTGAAGAAGCGTAGCGCCAAAGCGCAAGCAGATAACGCCTGATGGATTGTTGTGCCGGGGCTCGGGGCGGCTGTTCTGCATTGCGCCGCCGTGCATTTTATCCCACGCGAGATGCTCCTTGCTTTGCGGGAACGAGCAACGCATTGCGCCTCCAAATGCCTGCCGCTAGCGTCCTTTTAGTAAAAAAATCACATTTTTTCTATTTTTATTGCGGATTCGCGGCTGGGATGTGTTAACATAGGTGTAAGGAGATAAATGTTCATGCCGACAAAACGAATAGACAACAAGCAAGCAGGTCGTTTGAATGGTTGCCTTAGCTTCTTGAAACAGGCAGCTGCTCTGGCGCTTGCAATTGCAGCACTGATATGCATCTTCACTGCCGGTACAATGTATTCGCACATTGCCCAAGACCTGAGCAGTGAGCCCGTGTACGAAGCAACGCCCGGGCAAGTCAATCCCGCGCTGGAAGGTAAACTCGTCAAGATGCGTGTAACCGAGATTGAGGCGGACGGCGGCACGCTTACGGATGAAACATTCGGGCTGAGCAAGGAAAATGCCATAGCGTTGCACCGTTGTTTTATTCATCGAGAAAAGCCTAAGAGGCGCATTCAGGTGAATTACAATGAACTGCATGGTATTCGCGAATCTTGGATTCTTGCGCCACAAGTGAAAGCCGGAGGCTACTTGCTCCGAGCCCGCGAAAGCTTTTGGGAAGACTTCGGGGAAGAACTCATCAACACTGAGGCCTTGACGCTTCCGACGGTGTGGGAGAATAGCGTGGTATCCCGCACTCCTCACGATATTATCCTCCGCACAAATGATACCTCAAATCTGGCAGTCGACCGAATCGTTTTTCAATATAGGTGGATTCCATCTCCGTGGCGCGGGGTGCGCCATATCGTTGGCCGCCAACATGGCAATGCGTTGGACCTCACGGGTGAAGGCTGCGGGCTAATTCGCGGAGAGCAGGAGTATCAACAAAAGACCCGCATACGTTCTCTGGCGGTAATACCAATGTGGGAATATTGCTTATGGGTGCTTGGTTTACAGTGCGTGATAACTCTGTGCCTGATTCCGCTCGTACAGATGCTGCAGAACCGGGGCCTGTTGCGAGCGACCTGCGCTGCTATGATTCTGGGAATACTGCTCTGCACATTGGTGGCCGCTGCGATGTTGCTCCTGCCGTACTCGGAGCATGACATCTTGACATGGGCATATACCTTGCTTCCCTGCCTGCTTGCCATTGTACTGCGCTACGTCACGAACAAAAAGAGGAGTTAACCCTTCGTATGATGGCTTCTCGGCAGGAAACGCGCAACAAAATGCCCGCCTATGGCATTCATTTATTAGAAAATCCTCACTTTCTGTCATTTTTTGTTGCGGATTCGGTGCCGGGAGGTATTATCTTTGGTAGAGGAGGTTTAGAGAATGATGGACAAGTGGTGCAAAATCTGTCGATATTCGGGCTACTCTCTGGTCGGATTGCTGGTGTCGGCGGTAGTGGTGATGTGCCTGCGGCAACCATCTGAACCGGAGAAAGGTCCCATGCGCTACGATGTGGGGCCTCTTCAAAATCGTCTGGCTCTTGAAGGGGGAATTCTGCGTGCCCATTGGTTTGTGCAGCGCAAATTCGCGGATAGCTGGGGACCGCCTACCCAGGATAACTGTTTGATTGTACGAGGTGTGATTGCAGCACAAGCGGCAGAGGCCCCGCGCTCGCCTGTCTCGTCCGATTCTCCCTTGGAGCCACGCTCGCCCTTCAGGGAAGCCAGCCATGCAGCTTCCGTACCTACAAAACCATTGGCCACGGCGATATCGTAGGCAGACAGGCCCGAAACATCCACAGCAAGGCCACCGGAAGAAGACTTGCCTACCGGGCGGACATTCTTCCCGGAGACCGGCTCATCCGTCCCCAGCATGACGAAGCCAGCGGCATCAGCCGTGGCTTGCTTGCTATTCACCCAGGACTTAGTGGCCACGAGGTCCGGAGCCGGGTATTCCCCGGTAGCGGCCTCCGGAGAATCCGTGGCCAGTTGGATAATATAGTTGATGATAGTCGTCTGGAGCGTATCAGAAAGACGGGGGTCGCCGTTCTCCATCCAAGCGAACTCGGTCATGGCCGCAAGCGTGGCCGGGGAGCTTTCCTTGCCCTCGCCCACATCGAGCGCGTCATTGAGCGCAAGCGAGGATGCCACCAGACTCAAATCAAAGCGGGTACCCAGTTCTGTCTGCGTGCCGGAATCTGCTTCAGCAAGGATGAGCAAATCTCCCTCGTAGTTGCCCTTTTCCTTGATGCCCATGCGAAGACCGGAAGCGGAGGAACTGCCCAGAATCGTGACACTCAGGGGAACTACGGCTCCGCGCTTCACCTTGAAAGAGCTAAGCGGTGAACCCGTAGATTTGGCCTGCAACTGAGCCGGGCTCTTGTCTGTATTGATAAAGATGTCCATATCTATTATAATCTTGTCAAAAATTCATATATTTATGTCATAATTGCATTTTATTGGCGCGCGCCCAGGACAGGGGTA
This sequence comes from Akkermansiaceae bacterium, assembly GCA_015061985.1. Classification (GTDB taxonomy): domain Bacteria; phylum Verrucomicrobiota; class Verrucomicrobiia; order Verrucomicrobiales; family Akkermansiaceae; genus Akkermansia. Next base: position 101 of record SUVN01000044.1, on the reverse strand, counting down.
ACAAAAAAGTACCACCACATAGGTAACACAAGTTCCAGGACATAGGTTACACTTTTGGATAGACATGTGGCATAATCTCATTATGCCATGGAACACCAAGA
>SUVN01000043.1 GCA_015061985.1 Akkermansiaceae bacterium | reverse complement strand
AAGCTCGCTGTCGCGAGCGAGATGGAGGAGGCTGATACAAAGTGAAAGCTATCGCGTGAAAGTTCGCGGGGCTGCACGTGAAAGGGAGCGTTGCTCCCGTGAAAGCTCGCTGCCGCGAGCGAGATGGGGGGGCAAAGGTGAAAGCTATCGCGTGAAAGTTTCGCGGGGCTTCACGTGAAAGGGAGCGTTGCTCCCGTGAAAGCTTGCTGTCGCGAGCGAGATGGGGGAGGCTGATATAAAGTGAAAGCTATCGCGTGAAAGTTCGCGGGGCTGCACGTGAAAGGGAGTGCTGCTCCCGTGAAAGCTCGCTGCCGCGAGCGAGAGTTGAAGCATGGCAGCCCAAGAGGCTGCGCAATATGATTACTGCGAGCAGTGCGAGCAATTTCACCGGCTCGCACGAGCCGGCTTTCACTCTGCGCGCAGGGGCAGAATTTTACTTCTGTTCCTCTTCGTTGCGGTTCTTAATCAGCTTGCGACAGCAAACGATGAAAAGAGTCCAGACGAAGCCGATGGAGAGAACCATGGTGATGATGCCTGCCAGTGTCATGATATGGGAAGTCTGTTATCTGATGATTTCTTGAATTTCCTGTTGTGGAAACGGGTGGAGGTGTGGGCTACCAGGGCGCAGAACAGGGCGAAGATGCCCACCCAGCAGAGAGGCACAACCGCACCGATTTTGCCCTCCAGCACGTTGGAGACCTGCGGGCTGAGTTCCACAAAGATGTTCTTGTAGAGCCAGGAGCCGAAGACGCATGCCAGAATGGTCGGCGTGACCCAGCGGATGATGAACTTCATGAAGCTCGGCGGGGTGAACAGGGCACCGCGTCCCAGTTCGTTGAGGGCGTTATCCGAACGCCACACCACGTTGAAGAGTGTCAGGTACATGAACGAGGTGATGTAGAGGGAGAGCGTGCCTACCCAGAAGTCCATGGTGTCCAGAGCAATGAGGTTGTCGCCGGTGAACCAGGCCACCAGCATGGCTCCCACGCACATGAACAGGGCGATAATGGTGACGCTCTGCGTGCGGCGCATGCCCCAGAACTCCTCCATGAAAGCCGTGGCCGGCTGCAGCAGGGAGATGGAGCTGGTGATGGCTGCCAGGAAGAGCAGGAAGAAGAAGAGCGTGCCGAAGAACTGCCCCATCGGCATGGCGGCAAACACCTGCGGCAGTACGTTGAAGCCCAGCCCGAAGGTGCTGGCACCGGCAGCGGCTACCACGCCCAGCAGAGAGACGGCTGCGGGCACAATCATCATGCCGGCGATACCCACTTCCACCACCTCATTGGCGGAGTTTGCCGTAATGGAGGCCAGCGCAATGTCCTTGCGGCGGTTCACATAGCTGGCATAGGTGCAGATGGTGCCGAAGCCCAGAGAGAGTGAGTAGAAAATCTGCCCGGCGGCGGCAATCCAGAGCTCCGGGTTCATCAGCCCTTCCAGCAGAGAGATGTTTTTCGGGGAAATTTTTTCATCGGGGTACTGAGCCTGCGTGCGCTTGATGAGTTCTTCTCTCTGTTCCGGGGTGGCAGAGGCGGGAATCATGTTGACGGTTTTGCCGCTTTCCGTGACCAGTTCCACCTTGTTGGGGTTCCACATGTAGCCCAGACCCTCGTTCACGTTGCGTTCGGGGTGTGCGGCATCCGGGGTGCCCAGGGTGAGCACGCGGATGAGCACCAGCACGGCGGTGATGAGCAGGATGGGCATGCTCAGCTTGCAGAACCACTCAATGCCCTTGGAAACACCGCGGTAGATGAGGTAAAAATTGCACAGAAGGGCGATGCCGAAGAAAATCAGCAGCGAGCTCTCGCCGGAGAAGATGGCACCGTTGCTGCCGGCTCCTACGAAGTTGCCGAAGAAGTTGCCGAATTCCGCGCTCGTGCTCAGGGAGAGGTCACCCACGGCCGTGTGCCAGGCGTAGCCCAGAGTCCAGCCCTCCAGATACATGTAGTACATGGAGATGGAGAGCGGAGCCACCACGCCGACGAGCCCCATGTATTTCCACCAGGGAGAGCGCGAAATGAGCATGAAGATGGAGACCGTCGTGTGCCCACCCACGCGTCCGCCACGGCGGCCGATGGTCCATTCTACCCAGCTGAGCGGGATACCCATCAGCAGAAATGCCGTGAAGTAGGCAATCATGAAGGCACCGCCGCCGTATTGGGCTGCCAGGCCGGGGAAGCGGAGGAAGTTGCCGAAGCCGATGGCGCTGCCGGCCACGGCCAGCACGGCCCCGATGTTTGAGTTCCAGGATTCTTTTTTTGTGATTTTGCTCATCAGAGTCGGTCTATCTTACTCAACAGCTTACGGGCTGTCAAGGTTAATCAGGAAATGGGGAGGCGTTCTTTCTGCTGCTCTTTGTTTTTGCGGCGGAAGTGTTTGGAGGTGTGCGCCACGCCGGCACAGAATATCACCAGAAGCGCCAGCCAGGCCAGGGGGAAGATGGCACCGGGCTTACCCTCCAGCACGTTAGAGACTTGCGGGCTGAGCTCCACAAAGATGTTCTTGTAGAGCCAGGAGCCGAAGACGCACAGCAGGATGGTCGGGGTAATCCAGCGGATGATGAAGCCGATGATACGGGGCGGCACGATGAGTGCCCCGCGCCCCAGCTCGCGGAGGGCGTTGGCCGGGTGCCACACGGCGTTGAACAGCACCAGGAACAGGGCTGTGATGAGGTAGAGCGACAGGGTGCCGAACCAGAAATCCATGGTGTCCAGCGCGATGAGGTTGTCACCCGTAAACCAGGCGACCAGAATGGCACCCACGGTCATGAAGAAGGCCACGATGGTGACGCTCTGTACGCGGCGCAGGCCCCAGAATTCCTCCAGAAAGGCAGTGGCGGGCTGAATCATGGAAAGGGAGCTGGTGATAGCCGCCAGGAAGAGGAGGAAGAAGAAGAGCGTGCCGAAGAGCTGCCCCATGGGCATGGACGCAAACACCTGCGGCAGCACGTTGAAGCCCAGCCCGAAGGTGCCGGCACCGGCGGCGGCCACCACCCCCAGCAGGGAGACGGCGGCGGGCACAATCATCATGCCGGCGATACCCACTTCCACCACCTCGTTGGCGGCGTTGGCGGTGAGGGAGGCCAGGGCAATATCCCTGTTTTTACGCACGTAGCTGGCGTAGGTGCAGACCGCACCGAATCCGATGGAGAGGGAGAAGAATATCTGCCCGGCAGCCGTAATCCACAACTCCGGGTTCAGCAGCCCGTCAATCAGGGTGAGTCGACGGACGGAGACTTTTTCTCCCGGGTGCTCTGCCTGCGTGCGTTGCAGGAGCTCCTGTTCCTGCTCCGGGGTGGCGGAGGCGGGAACCATGTTGAGCGTCTTGCCGCTCTCTGTCACCAGCAGGGTTTTGTCCGGGTTCCACATGTAGCCCAGACCTTCGTTGACGCTGCGTTCCGGGTGCGCGGCATCCGGCGTACCCAGAGTGAGCACGCGTACCAACACGATGACGGCAGTGATGAGCAGAATGGGCATGCTCAGCTTGCAGAACCATTCAATACCCTTGGAAACACCCCGGAAGATGAGGTAGAAGTTGCACAGCAGGGCAATGAGGAAGAATATGGGCAGGGTGCTCTGCCCGCTGAAGATGGCACCATGGGCATTGGCTCCCACAAAATTGCCGAAAAAGCTGCCGAATTCCTCCCCCTTGGAGAAAGACAGGTCGCCCACGGCGGTGTGCCAGGCGTAGCCCAGCGTCCAGCCCTCCAGATACATGTAGTACATGGAGATGGCCAGCGGAGCCAGCACACCTGCCAATCCCAGATATTTCCATGTGGTGGAGCGGGCTATCAGCGAAAAGATGGAGGCGGTGGTGTGCCCACCCATGCGCCCGCCTCGGCGGCCGATGGTCCACTCTACCCAGCTGAGGGGGATACCCAGCAGAAGAAAGGCCGTGAAGTAGGCAATCATGAACGCGCCGCCGCCATATTGGGCAGCCAGTCCGGGGAAGCGGAGAAAATTACCGAAGCCTACGGCACTGCCGGCAACGGCCAGCACAACGCCGAGGTTGGAGTTCCAGTGTTCGCGTTTGGGGGTACTGCTCATGCAAGTCTGCGTATCATACGCAAGAGTCCCCCTTCTGTCAAGGCAAATCGGACGGGACGAACCGGGTAAATGATTGAGGTATCAATCAGAGCTTGACGCGGTAATGCCCGGTGAGGGGGAAGAAGAAGAGCCCTTCCTCTTCCTGGGTGCCGGCACCTATGTTGTGGATGATGCAGGGAGAGCCGTCCGGGGCTTTGCGGTCGCTCACAATCATGATGTGGAACAGGGCCGCATCAATCCGGCAGGTCACGATATCGCCGGGGCGGTAATCCTCTGCCTTATCCGTGATGGGCAGTTCCCATCCACGGCGGCGAAAGTAAGTTTGCAGGTTGGGGACACGCCGGTGGTCGATGTTGCGATCCGGCCGTTTCAGCCCCCAGAGTTTTGGGTAGGCGCTGAAGTTGCTGCGCATGTCCTCATGCACGGCTTTCTGCAAATCCAGTCCCAGCTCGCGAAGCGCGCGGATGACCACATCGGTGCAGACACCGCGCTCCATGGGTACGTCACCGCCGGGGTAGGGCAGCACGGTGTAGTCCGGGTCGTAGTTGACGGTGATGCCGATTTGCTTGCGAGCCAGCTCCGGCAGGCGGGTGTCCGCTGCAGCAGGGAGGGCAAAGCTGAGCGCAAGTGCCGGGATGACTAACTGGCAAAGGCGGTTGATGTTCATGGTGAATCAGACGTGGTTGAGTTGCGAGATGGTGCTTTTGACCGGGAGTTTATCCGTGTTCAGCACCAGAGTGATGGCGTGATTGCCGGGCAGAAGCCGGAAGATGGCGTGGTGCCTGGCGCGGACACCGGGGAGGATTTCTTTCTCCTCGCAGCAGGTGGGTGTGCCCTCCCATTGGAGGGTGCTGTCGGCAGCCTCGTCCTGTAATTTGAGCTCCAGCAGGTAGAGCCCTTTTTCGGGTGCGTGGAGAATAAAGTGGGCGGCATACAGGGTATCACTCTCTGCATGCCAATGCAGGACGTGTTCCCATGGGGCGATGAGACCTTCACCATCGGCGGGGTCTGCTTTCTGCCAGCGCTTTGTCCGGCGCAGGTTGCTCAGACCGCCCAGCAGGAGAATGAGCTGCCAGAGAATCCAGACGATGCTGCTCCAGATGCCCCAGAATATCAGCAATCGCTCCGTCCAGACGGGAGCATCCCACAGCCACGTGGCCAACAGAGAGGCCAGCAGGGCTACGGTGATGCCAATCGCACGGCTTTGCCCCAGAACAATGCCGGGGAAAAGCAGGCAAACCACCGCCGTGCCCAACATGTGCGGTATGTTGAACGGGGGACAGGAAAGAAGGGTCTTGCGTGCCTCTTTGCGAACGAAGCGGTGCAACTGCTCCTGGGTCATTGTGCCAGCGCTATCCACAATGTGTACAAATAACACATTTTTCCCTTCATTTCAAGGGAAAATGGCCGTTTGACAAGGGTTTCCGACGGAGAACGGCGATTTTCAGCTGATTTGGCGCACTGTGACCCGCTCGCGGAGGTAGTGCAGGAGCTCCAGTCGGGCATTGGCCAGAATGGAATCGCTGCAGAGCTTCAGACGGCAGTCCGCAGCAGCCCTGATGGTGGAGGCAGAGGCTGCCACGTCGCGTACGCAAACACCATCCGAGGCCAGCGCGCTGAATCGATTTTCAAATTCCTCACGACCTTCTACTACGATATCTACGCCCAGCGGTTCGAGGGAACGAGGCATCCACGCACGCAGGGAGGCCGTGCTCAGCTGAACGCTGCAACCGGCTTTCAGTGCACCCATCAGCATGATGCTCAAATCGACATCCGTCATGATTTTTTCGGCACGCAGGCAGACGGGTATCGGATGATAGGTGAGAGTGGTGAGGGTGAGCGGCGTGCGGCGCAGCTCATGCTCAATACCGAACTCTTTTTCCCACCAGTAGGAGATGGAGTCGGCGGCCGCCGCCAGACGGGTTGTTTCGTCCGGGGTGGGTTTGGGGGAGAGTGATTCCCACGGAGCGAAGGGGACGTTGCGATGAGCGGGACGACTCTGCGGGCGAGCCTGTTCCTGCCAGCTGCTCAGCGCGGTTACAAAGTTCGGCCCAAGAGCTTCAGGCGTGGTGGTGGACCAGCTGCCCAGAGGCAGAGACCCGGGTTGGGGGGGGGGGGCGCAGTTGACGGCAAGGTTGCTGACAAAAAGCTGCTTGCTCCATGCGGCAATCTCCGCTTCATCCTGCGAGTAGATGACGGCAGATGTACCGCCTGCCATATCGGATTGCAGGGCGGTTGTTTCCCTTGTATCATTCACACGCATCAGACCGATAATCGGCACATTGTGGGCTTCCTGAATAAAAGCGCTGCCGGGAAGAACCCTGGTAAGCAGACCCGGATGCCATATCTGGGAGCCGATTTCTTCCGTATGCGGTTGCACCAGCCAGGTTTCTCCCTCTTCCGTCCGGGTGAGCAGGCGGGTTTGTTCCGGGGTGGGACGGGTAGACAAGGGGCCGACCTGTCCGCCCTCGCGGTAGCCGGGTTTGGCGGAAATGCTGTTGACGGTGTCCTTGAAGGCGTTGATGAAAGCCTGATTGTCGTACACGGCGGCGTGTACCAGAACGATGTTGGGTGTGGCAGCACCCTGTCCTGCGCGGTGGATAGCGGCTGCCGTCAGCTCCGGGATGGCTTTGTGCCAGTCGGCGGAGGATGCCAGATAGGCTACGCAGTGTCCGGGGACTCCCTGCAGAACAGGACGATGAGTGTTGCGATTCTGCAGAGTCATCGCCTTGCGGCGACTTCCGTAGAAGATGAGCCCGTTGACTCGCTCGTCACACATGAGCATGTCCGCAATCTGATTGTCCGGGCAGGGAATCATCTGCAGCCGGGGTTCCTCAAATCCCAGTTCGCGGAGCATGGAGGTGAGTCGGGAAGCCAGCAGAATGCTGTGGAATGAGGGTTTGTAAATAACGGTGTTGCCGGTGACCCAGGCAGCGGCAATGCCGGCCATGGCAGAGGCCAGCGGGTGTACACGGTCAGCCGCCACCACGATGACTCCCAGCGGTGTGGGCAGGGTTCCGTCCTGCAAGCCGGGGGTAATGATGCTCTGCTCGTAGAATCGGCAGGCATCGATGGCATTGCGGAGTTCTTCGTCCGCTTCGCGGAGGGTGCATCCGGCATCCCGCACCAACAGTGGGATGAATTCTGCTTCTCGTTTTTCCAGCTCGCGGGCGGCTTTCAGCAGCTGCAGGCGCAGCTCATCCTGCTGAGGCTGCATTTGGACGGCGGCCTGTGTGGCCAACGTCAGGACTTTGTCCACGCAATCGAAATCGGCTGCCGTGAAGCGGTAATCCTCCATACCGGGGGCGGTGAGTGAGCGGCTGATACCGCAGAGTGCCGTATGTGTTTCTTCCCCGTTGATATGGAGTGCAATATTGTCCTGTCGACGTTCACATTCTTCTTCTGCCGATTTCAGCAGGGATTCGATGCGCACGGAATCCGTGAGTTTGTTGATGGGGGTGGGGCTGAATGTCGCTTTGTTCGCGTTTGCACGGGAAACATCAGACTTGTCCTCCTCGCGGCCGCTGAGGGCTGCCAGAAATTGCTGGCGCATGCGACCCCATTCCATGGAGTTGGTAGCGGGTGATGCCCCGGCAGAGATAAAGCCGTCCGGTCGGGCAAGCTCCTGCACCAGATTCATGAGGTAGGGCTCGAATCCGGTTTCGCCGTTTTCCTCTGTCAAGGTTGTCGAAAGGGTGACGTTGGCACCGTTTTTGCCCAGCAATCGTGCGATGTGGTCAGCCAGCCCGCAAATGAAGCAGAACTCCGGCAATCCTTCCCGTCCTGCCCGTCCCCATTCCAGAAGGGCATAGGCAATATCGTAGAGATTGTGAGAACCGATGACCGGTGCGATGGCTTTCGGAGAGGCTGTAACAGCGGTATGAATCAACTTCTTGAACCGTGTTTCTGTTTCGGCCTTGTTGCGGCTGACGGCAGAAGCCTCTCCGTGACGTGATTGGAGTTCCTGCTCATGAGTCAGGTCTGATCCTTTGACCAGAAGTGGCCTGAATGGCGGTGCGCCCTTGGCGCTGCGCGAGGTGGCCCACTCAGTCATCTCACGCAGGATGGCCGGGCTCTTCTTCAGGTAGGCCGGGATTTCCAGCATGAGATGCGCTTTGGGGGCGGCCTTGCCCGAGAGGGCGATGCGGACACCTTCCGCCACTACTTCAATGAGAAGAGAATTGCCGCATTCCACCAGAATGGTGCGTGGAGAGCTGCCCTCTGATGCAAGTTTAAGCAGGCTCTTCAACTTGTCGGCCAGCGTTTTGGCTCCGGCTTTGGGGGAATAGGGGGAAAGCCCGGGACAGAGACGAAGAGGCTGCACGACTATGCCGATGGTTTCCGGGCGCTTGAGGAGTGTTTCGAGGCGATTATAGTAACGCTCGGAACTCTTGTTGCCGAATACCTCCGGACTAAGTGGTTTGAGTGCCAGACGAATGTGATCTTTGGCGCACTCTTTTATCCGTTTGGAGATTTTATCAACTTGTGTAGGAAGTGTCAGCCCGCCGAAAGTGGAACGGAAAATGCGCTGCACTTCTGCGATGGCCGCACCCTGCATGCCATGCGATGCCATGGCTGCGGCTTTAAAGCGGATTTTTCCGAAAGTGCTGAATATACTGGGGATGCCGCCGTGTTCTGTGATAATGGTGCGGAGGTTGGCTGCTTGTTCTGCCGGGTCGGAGAGATGGAGGACCCGCGTGCAGAGCTGGCGGACGAAGTGGCAATTCTTTTCATCCGTCACCATCCGATGCAGCGCAGAAAGCAGGGTGCGTTCATCGGAGCGCATTTCCTTTTGTCCTGCGAGCAGAAGCTCCTGAGCCAGAGCTGCCGCCTGCTGAGCAAGCGTGCGGTCATCCGGCCTGCGCTTTTTTGCATCGGCAAGTTGTGCTGTGATATCGAGAGCCCCCATAAGCGAGTGCTTATAATACCGTGCCTGCGCGTAGCTTGCAAGAGTAAAGTCTGCCCTGTGGCAGAGGGACGTGTCAGTTTTCTATTTCCTCCCAGTTGATAATCTCAGGCAATAATTGGCAGATAAGTTTCTGAATTAACCTGTCCGCATCTTCCTGAGTGGTGCCGAGTTGTGGTGACCAGTATGTTCCGATTTGGCAATACGCCCATCGTTGGACTTTTCCTTTCAGGGTTCTATCCAGGATATCACATATTGTTCGCTGCATGTGACTGTGCCGGATGTTGCCTTTGCCGACGAAGGTATAGTAGTGAACGTAGTGTAGTTTCTTGTCAGGAAGACTCTCATTACGTCGGAAAGAGGTCAGTCGAGTGAATTTTACTTCTTTTCCGTTATTTAGTGTGAGGTTGGTATCAGTTGCCTGCAGCCGGAGATGTCCCTGTCCCGGAAGACATAATTCCGGGCGATGAATGGATTGGTTCATATCATTTCCGGAGAATACCAGAGAGACATGCACATCAGGTGTTTCTTTATTCCACTCATTGCTGTAAAGTAAGCGGTAATCAGCTTTGCTGAACAACGTGTCCGGAGCCAGAGTGCGACGTTCTTCGGGACTTTCCTGTTTCCTGATGCCATACCAGCCGGATAAATCGAAACGCAACGGCAATTCCATGGACATGCTGGAGGATTGCAATTCTGACTTTTCCGGGATGAAAAATGTCAGGGAGAGGATAATGCCCAGAATAAACGCCGGAGCAAGAGCTGAAAGTACTTTACGCATGGGTGTCAGAGTTGGAGCGGATGATGACTTTTCTGCGTTTCAGGATAGAGAGCTCACCGGCAAGGATGCTGTGAACAAGGAAAAGACCCAACAGGCTGGCCGGGAAAAAGAGCGCCAGCCCTGACCAGTCATGCCATGTTTTACCGGCAAATACGGGGTTCACATACTCTGCCAGCACAAAGATGCTGGTGATGCGGAATGAATTGGCAATGACTGCCAGCGGGACGCTGCATACAATCAAGGTCACCCGTTTCCACAATTTAAGATTATCAGCCAGATAAGCCCATGGCAGAGAAATGAGAAGAAGTGTTTTCAGCGAATTGAGCCCGGAGCAGCCGCCGGCAATATTGAATGAGTCCCATTTGCCGGAAACGGAGCTGATGCTGGTGCCTTCTGCGAGGGTTTCAACGCCGAAAAGCGCTGCTCCTTCACTTGCAAGCTTAGTGGAAATAATCTGCAGGCCTACAGTTGATTGTTCCAGTGATGGCGGTACTCCCATAAGCAGTAAAAAATACAGAGGGAAAGCACATCGCAGCGCAAAACGTCCACCCCGGTAGTACCAGACGAGCCCGGTGAGCATAGTGGAAAAAGAGGTGAGGGCGATTCGTGGCTGATGGGTTTGTACTGCGGCCAGTCCCAGCAGGGCACCGATGGCCAGCCAGCCTAATCCCCATCCACTTTTGTGCAGAGGTAAGTCATGCCTTTTTTTCCAAGCCCTGACCAACAGGAACAGGGAAATGAAAGGGATGAGGTTCATTTCCGAAAATACGTGCCCGGCATTGGTTATCCACCATGACAAAGCAGAATAATCACCCTTTTGATGATAGGTGTATGCTTGGGGAATACTGATGAACCAGATTACCCAGGCTGATGCAATGGCTAAGCCCACCCAATCCCACTTATTCAAATGGGATGATGAGTGATATGAAGTGTAATCTGAGGTCTGCATTTCCAAAAAAAATGATGTATAACTGCTTTTAGTATTGCAAATTTCGAAAAAATGTCAAGAATAGTTGCGCACACGCACACACATTACCATGAAAATCATCAGCGGTACCGCACACCCCAAGTTAGCATCGGACATTGCCAAGGTTCTGGGACTCCCTCTTTGCAATGCCAAGGTGAATACCTTCCCCGATGGTGAGAGTTTTGTCCAGATTGAGGAGTCTATCCGTGGCACAGATGTCTTTGTCGTGCAGCCGACCTGCCCCCCCACCAACCACAACCTGATGGAGCTGCTGGTAATGGTGGATGCCATTCGCCGCGCCAGCGCCAGTCGTATCACGGCGGTGATGCCTTTCTACGGCTACGCCCGCCAGGACCGCAAGGACAAGCCCAGAGTCCCCATCACCTCCAAGCTGGTAGCTAATCTGCTGACGGCAGCCGGCGTAGACCGCGTGTTGACCATGGATTTGCATGCAGCACAGATTCAGGGCTTCTTTGAGATTCCGGTGGATCATCTGTACTCCGTGCCGGTGCTCATCAAGCACCTCAAGAATACCTACGTCAAGGATATGAAGAATCTGGTGGTGGTTTCTCCCGATATCGGCGGTGTGAAGAACGCCAAGAGCTATGCCAATATTCTGGGGACGGAGCTGGCCATCGTGGCCAAGCAGCGTATTTCTGCCACAGAGGTGAATGCCCATGCCGTCATCGGTGATGTGCAGGGCAAGGATGTCCTGATGGTGGATGATATGACGGAATCCGGCGGCACGCTTTGCGCCGCTGCGGAGGTGCTCAAGCAGCACGGCGCTGCCCGCATCTTTGCTGCCGTTTCCCACGGTGTACTCAATGAGAAGGCTCGCGCCCGACTGGCTACCAGCCCGATTGAGCGCCTGCTTACATCGGACTCCGTGCCCATGGCCTACGGTGAACAGGTAGACACCGTGAGCATTGCTCCGCTGCTGGCTCAGGCCATTGCCAATATTCACCACAATGCCTCCGTGACTCACCTCTTCGAGGTGTAAGACAGGGCCTTTGTCATTTTTAAACAACACCCGGTTTCAGTTGATGAGACCGGGTGTTGTGTTGTTCAGTGCTGTTTCCTTTCCACCAGGTGGTCTGTAATCGGGAAGGAATAGACGCGGCACAGCCCGCAGGGGGAGAGGAAGTAGTGCCACCATTCCTTGGAATAGTTGCGCATGCCGGCGCGCGCCATCACATCGCGCAGCTTTTGCCTGTTTGCCCGTTGGGTGGGAGTCAGTCCGGCGTAGTCGGTGGCAGAGGATGGGTCGAGCAAATCCACATGGCCCCCCATGTCCAGTTCTTTTCCGGAGTGCAGGTTCACCAGAGTGACATCCACGGCAATACCCCAGGTGTGTTCGGAGGTCGTGCCGATGTATCTGCCCTCGTAGATGCCTTTTTTGCTGATGTTGGGGTAGAATTTGTGCTGCATGCTGCAGTCCGGGGTTTTGGACCAGGCGTAAAAGTCCCGCATGGCAGTAGCGGGGCGGTAGGCATCTCGCACCAGCAGCCCCAGTCCCTCCTTGGCCAGCATGTCTGCGGCTTTTGCAACCGCCTCAGCGGTATCCCGGCGCAGGATGGCGCGGGTGCCCTTGTATCCCTCCAGCGGTCGGCCGACGAAGTTGTCATACCCGGCATACATGAGGTCGACGCGAACTCCCGTCGCGACCGTGTCCAGATAGCAGAAGCCCGCAGGCAGGTATTCGACGGGACGGGGCGGGGGTGTCTGTACGCACCCGGTCATCAATGATATCCCGCAGAGCAGGAGGCTGAAATAGAACACTAATCTGTGCATGGTATCATCAGAGCCCCAACAGGCAGCTCAGCGTAAAAGGTATTTTTGGCACGGCTCCGGGTGGGGTCATCACTTCCCCGTCCGGAACTTGCGAGACAAGAGCCGCAGAGGGGTGAATCAGCACGGCCTTGCGGCAGATAGAGAGCATGGGCAGGTCTGCTCTGCTGTCCGTGTAGCCGATATCGGCGCGGGTGATACCGATGTCGGCCAGTCGCAACAGCTTGTTGGCCCCCTTGTTGTTGCCCGGTGCTGCTATGGAGGGGAAGAGCGGGACGCTCTCCTCCAGCGCAACAGGCGTGCCGATGGTATGGGTGAAGCCCAGCGCTTTTCCGTAGAACTGCACCCACCAATGCGGTGAGGCAGAGCAGAGAATGGTAGTATCACCGGCCTGTTGGTGGGCACGCAGACGCTCCAGCACCGGGGAAAAGGTGTCGGGAATCAGTTCTTCTTCCACAAAGGCGCGGCACTCCCGTAGCAGGGTTTCTTTCGGCATCCTCCACGCATAGGAGAGGAAGGCGCGCTTCATGAGCGGCGTGTTGATGATACGCAATCCCCGCAGAATACCACAGGGAATCAGCAGTAACAGGTAGAGCCGTCGCCAACCGTAGCGCCGCAGAATCCGGCGCGCAAAACGCAGTTGCGAGTCGCCGGAAAACAGCGTGCCGTCCATGTCAAAGAGAGCTATCATGATGGCGTTGGCGCAGTTTCCGGATGTACATGATGAGCGCACCCATGATGATGCCGCCCAGATGCCCGGCTTCGCCGCCGGCGTTGTCCAGGTTGAAGAGAATGATGAAGCTGGCAATACCCACGACCCACAGCGCAAAGGTGCGAAGTTTCAGCGTGATGGGCGGAAAGAGCAGGGAAATTCGCGCGTCCGGGTACATGAATGCCGTGGCGATGATGACACCGTAGAGTGCTGCAGAGGCGCCGATGAGCGGAATCATCTGCCAGACCTCTACCATGCCGGAGTACCCGGTATAGGCGGCCAGTTCATTGCAGGCCAGCAGCAAGGAGTTGCCGGGCGAATAGAACCCCAGACCTGAAAGGAAGGAAGAAAACAACGCTCCTGCCACGCCACAGGTCAGATAGAACGCCAGATAACGCCTGGAACCCATGGCAAACTCCACCGCCGGGCCGAAGAAGTACAGCGCCCACATGTTGAAAAGCAGATGCCCGAAGTTGGCGTGGACAAACTGGTAACTGATGAGACGCCAGATTTCCCCCTGCATGAAGCAGTTGAACCAGGAGTACGCCCCCACCACCTCAAAAACAGAGGTGGGTGAGCCGCCCGGGTAGGAGATGCCCAGTACCGCCGGACGCTGCGCCAGCAGCCCCACGACGAATACAACCACATTGATGATGATGAGCGAGTTGGTAACGCTGAGCCGTCGTTCGTTCATGTTGGGGAAAAATCCTGTTACTGACGGTCAGACACGCTATCGGACGGGATTTGTTCAAAAAAGCCGCCGGAAAGTTTTGCCTCGATACCGGCCACTTCATCCATGGTAAGGATGTGTTCAATGAGACAGGCGACTTTTTCGGCGCGTTCGGCTTCCAACCCGGCGGCCTTTTTCATGAACTCCATCAGTACATGGTGGGCGTTCATCACGCTGTCGGCATAGCGGCGGCCTTTTTCCGTGAGCTGAATCGGGCAATAGGGTTCATAGTGAACCATTCCCAGCTGGGAGAGGTTGCGCATGGCGACGGTGACGCTCGGTTTCTTGACTCCGAGCATGGCGGCCAGCTCGCTGACCTGGGCCTGACCGTTCTTCTTGCAGAGTTCGCCTACGGCTTCCAGATAATCTTCTGCGCTTCGGCTCAGGCGTTTCGGGAAAAGTTTCTCATTCATTGTTTTTTACGAAGGGTGGCTACGCACTCCAGGTGCTTGGTTTGGGGGAACAGGTCGAAAGGTTGTACTTCCTCGACCTCGTATCCGGCCTTGTCAAATTCGGCGAGGTCGCGAATCTGGGTGGCCGGGTTGCATGAGACATAGACAACGCGCGCCGGGCCAAACGCGAAAAGCTGGGAGAGAAAGGCCATGTCGCAACCCTTGCGGGGCGGGTCAATCACCACGGCGGTTTCCTCTGCCGGGAAATCCACCTGTTCAAAGATGGCTTCTGCGCTGGCGGCCAGGAAAGAGGCGTGGGTGATGCCGTTGCTGCGGGCGTTGGCGCGGGCCCAGTCGGCGCTCGTCTCACTCACTTCCACACCCAGCACTTTTTCGAAGTGAGGCGCAAGGGTGAGGGCGAAGAGCCCGCTGCCGCAGTAGGCATCCACCAGATAGCGGGCACCGTTGGCGCAGGCCTGCCGGGCTACATAGCCGGTGAATGCCGGCAGGATGTAGGGGTTGTTCTGGAAGAAATCCCCGGCCAGGAAGTTGAAGGTCAAATCCCCCACATGCTCGGTGCAGACGGCGTTGTTGTTGGTGATGACGCTGCCCTCGCTCACTCGCATCAGCAGCGTGGCTCCGCGTTTGTATTGCGCAGCGGCCTGCTGCACTGCCTTGCGCAGCGGCGGCAGAGCCTCGTTGATGGGGGCCATGGCAATCGGGCATTGCTTCACATCGCACACCTCCGTGCGGGAGCCCACCCGCAGGAAGCCGATGTTGCCCATCTTTGCGTCTTTCGGCTTGTGGAAGTGAGGGGTAATCTTGGAACGATAGCCGTATATCTGCGGTGAGGCGATGGCCGGGCAAACTTCCTTTTCCAGCCCGGCCTGCAGGCGCAGCAAATCAGCCACCTGGGCTGTTTTCCACTCCAGCTGTGCGCTGTATTCCAGATGCTGGTACTGGCAGCCGCCGCAGTAGCCGTAGACCGGGCAGACAGGTTCCACGCGCTGGGGGGAGGGCTCCAGCACCTCCACCAAATCAGCCATGGAGCAGTTTTTGTCGTTGCGGTACACGCGGGCTCGCACCCGTTCCCCGGGCAGGGTATAGGGTACAAATACAACCCAGTTGTCCACACGCCCGACGCCATGCCCCATGTTGGACAGGTTGTCGATGGTCAGCTCAATCTCCTGGTGATAGGCAAAGGGCTCCGGTACGAATTTGCGGGGAGGTGTAGCGGAACTCATTATTCGGGTTTGTTGATTTTACCGTTGATGTTCATGGGCAGCGTGCCACCCTTGAGGTTCGGTGAGCGGAAGCCGTGCAGCTCCACGGAGTTGGGGGCCGGCATGTCGTTATCACTGCTGCTGACGGCCTCTTCCGGCGGAGCAAAGCGACCCATGCGAAGTCCGCCCGGGATAACATCCGTCTGTGGGGCAGGTTCTGCGTCGGGAATCGATTCCGGCGCTGCTGCTGCGGTTGTGATATTTTCCTGCATCACCTGCACAGCGGCTTCCATTTGTGCCGGTGTAGGTTGGACATTTTTGTCACTCTTCGGAGCAGTTGCCTTTTTTTCCTGCTTCTCAGCGGATGCAGCTGTTCCGCTATCCGATTCCGGGGCTTGCTGCTGAACGAGAGAGCAGGAACTCAGTAACATCAGTACTCCTGCAGTAAGAATAAGGCCAATGCGCTTCATGTGCCTATGCTAACATATGAACGCTCTATTGACAAGCCAATAACGCAGCTGTTTTAGTCCGACACTAACAAAATTCAAACTTTTACATTCCCAGAAACTCCAGAAGAACCTCCTGCAGGGCAGATGAGCCATAGCAATCTACCTCATGCAGTTTGCGGATGACGGCTTCATCCTCCGGGCTCAGTTCCTCTTCCACCGTCTGTAGATAGGGCAGCAGGCTGCGCCCGGAACGGGTGATGAGCACATCCATGGCCTCGTGCTTTTTCTGCAGCACGTTGAGAATTGCCCTCACCTGCGGCGCGGCGGCATCAGCCGTGGCACGGTTGATGACTGTGCGGAAAATACGCACACATTCTGCATTCAGTGAGTTGATGTCCTTGTATACGTAGGCCGCATATGCCTTGGATTTGGAATTGACCGGCTTGGCTTCGCTCAGGCTCATGTGTTCCAGCATCTGGTACATGAGGTTGGTGTAGGGTGTCATCTCCACAATGATGTGGAGGGCCGCGCCATCCTTGCCTACGAGCATGACATACTCCTGCCCCTGTGTGCCGCTGCGGTGTTTGTAGAACCAGCCGTTGACCCGCTGTCCGGCAATGACGGTGGAGCATGCCTTGCCTTTCTCACCCACATGGGGGTTATGTCCGGAGTAGATGGTCATCAGAATCTTGTTGCTCTGATCCACAAACTGGAAGACGTAAGCATCCGCATCCATCTGCGGAATCATGCGCACCGTCGGCTCCGGCACGCGGATGGCAAAGGGTGACCAGCACTTCATCTGCATGATGGTAGCCGTGTTCAGGTCTATCTGACTGGGTAGTGTCGCAGACGGGGTAGGCGTGGACACCGCTGCCGCTGCGGCATCAACGGCGGCCGTAGCTGCATCCGTTACTTTTTTCGGGTTAGCCGTGGGCACGGCGACCGCATCCTGAGGCTCAATGACCCGTGTCGCGACCTGCGTGGTTGTCGGAGTGTCAGTTGCCACAGCCGGACGCTCCGCCTGCTGTGCGAGACAGGGCAGAGAGGCAGAGACAAGAACTCCTATGGCAACGCGTACTTTCATCATTCTTCATTCTATTCCCTTTTTGTCTGATGTCAACCTCAAAAGAGACGCTTCTGCCCGAAAGGATAGGCATTTCCTGCGCTTTTGGGCAGAGAAACACAATTTGGGGTTGCAATCACCGCTGAATCAGGCATAATATGGGGCAGCGGGTGCGCGATGTTCGGTTGCCGCCTGTGTCTATTTCAACGTAATTCTGAACAACAACGATGAAAACACTCAAGCGATTCGTACTTGTAGGCGCCCCTGCCTCCGGTAAGGGTACTCAGTCCTCTTTCCTGTCCGAAACCTATGACCTGAAGCCCCTGAGCACGGGTGCTCTGCTGCGCGCGGAGATTGCCGCCGGTTCTGAGCTGGGTCTGGAGGCCAAGAAGTACATGGATGCCGCCATGTTCGTGCCGGATGAAGTGGTTAACGGCATTGTGGCCAAGTGGCTGGGCGAAAACAAGGACTGCGGCTGCCTGCTGGATGGTTATCCCCGTACCGTTGCACAGGCTGAGACGCTGGACACCAACCTTACCGCCATGGGGCTGGAGGTTGACATCGTGGTCTACCTGAACGTGTCTGCGGAACTGATTGAGGCCCGCATGCTCAAGCGCAAGGCCTGCCCCGCCTGCGGTGAGACCACCCGCAACGGTGAGGAAATCTGCCCGAAGTGCGGTGGTGCCATGATTGTGCGCTCCGATGACAACCCCGAGGCCTTCGCCAAGCGCCGCAAGGACTATGAAACCCTCACCGTGCCGGTGGTGGAGCATTATCGCGCTCAGGGCAAGGTGGTGCAGATTGACGTGACGGAGGAAGGCGAGCCGGAGGACGTTTCCGCCCGCATCGCTGCTGCTATCCGCACCTACTGCGAGAAGTAAGAATTTTCTACAGATTCTTTTTTGCGGGTTGCCACCATTTTGGGTGGCGGCTCGCTCTTTTTAGGTAAAATCGCAGAGAAAATCAGAATTGTCTCTGAAGCTGGCTTTGGTGAGTTGCTCCGCATGCTCGGATTTAACCCTGAACATGACCAATTAACTAAGTTTTTATTGCTCCGGCAATTAAAGATTGATGTGTTATCCGTATTGGTGGTGACGGACAAATTGGAAGTTGTAGGGCGTTTTGCACGCCGCAGGCGTGCGGAATTTCAGAGCCCGTGAGGGCGGTAGCGCTTAGGCAGGCGGTGGAGCAGCGTTAGCTGCGGAACCCCTGTTTTTCGAAGGAAATTAAAAGGGAACCCCGTGAAGCAATCGTGCTTTGTGTCATACAAAACTGCGCAAATTTTCAAGTTACGAAACCTGAGCTCCCGAAATCAGTTTTTCCGGAAGCTGTGTTACGGAAGTGCTTTCACCCATGAGCAGGAGCAGTCGCTCACATGGCTACTTTACCCAAGGGGATACTTCGTTTCCCCCTTACCCCCTTTGACCAGGGAGAGTGCTTCTCGCTCTCTCCCTTGGATTCCTCTCTGCGGCACTCTCTACCTGCATGGGGAGACTTGCGCAGCCTCCCCACACCCCACCACGGCAACGTTCCGTTGCATCTCCTCTCTGACTTTCCCGGCGATAGAATTGATATGCTTTAGCAGCTTTCTCATACATGCAATGTGTGCAATCGTCTTTACGCCTTTGATATTCTCGCCGCCTTTGGAACTTATTATTCTTTGATAATGAGCCCGAATAATTGAATTATAGCTGCATGCCGTCCTGCACGGCATGTATAACGCGGTGCGTACATCCGGGCGACCTCCTTTGATATGTGCTTTTTTATTGATTGATGTCCCGCTTTGATGAACAATAGGCGCGAGTCCTGCCAGTTTGCTGATTTTATTGGCATTCATAGTGCCTATTTCCGGCAATAGACACAATAGCGCGCAGGCTGTATTGCTCCCTATTCCGACTATCTTTATCAGCTCTTCATGGAGCTTCTTGTATAGTCCTTGACTTGTGACGAGTTTTTCAATTTTCTCATCTAATGAAACTATTTCTTTATCAATTGATTTACTCATCCTATCCGTGATGTTTTTTGCCGACCCTAGCTTATGCTGATGTTTCCGTTGATTCCATTTCCGTCGTTCTTCTGACAGTTCGATTCGTAGCTTATAAAGCTTTTTCATCTCCATCTGAATATCTTCATCAGGAATTGTTGGAGTCGGCGTCATTCTTTGCCCATAGTCTTCCAGTATTCGGGCATCTAATTTATCCGTCTTCTCCAGGACTCCGCTACATTGGGCAAATCTGCGTGTAAAGTATGGATTTACCTGGGTGAATCTTATCTTCATATCTCGCAATGTCTTATACAAAACTTGCGAATAATAGCCGGTGGCTTCTAAGATAAAGTGAAGAACTGCTCCTTTCTCCACCTGCATAGTCTTTATGAATTTTCTGATGGCCTTTTCATCATTGACAATCTTGACAATGATAACCTTACCTTTAAAATGGTAACTGATATCGATGGTGTCTTTGCTGATATCAGCTCCTACATATACTGCTATATCTTTACTTTGCTTTGCTGTCATGATAGTATGCTCTCGCTTATTGTGGGTTACCTCTGGTTCCTTTAGCTTCGTTGTCGATCTCGCTTATAATCCGATATCACCGGTTGTCTGTAGTTTCCATTCAAACGGCGTATCTTGCAATCGTTCGATCTACGAGCAAGGGGTAAGGTGAACAGCGTTTGCTTCACGTGACATTCAATATGAAGTTTGGGTGACACGACACTTGTTCACCTATCTGGATAGCTACCCCAGAGTTTAGTAGCCTA
This sequence comes from Akkermansiaceae bacterium, assembly GCA_015061985.1. Lineage (GTDB taxonomy): Bacteria > Verrucomicrobiota > Verrucomicrobiia > Verrucomicrobiales > Akkermansiaceae > Akkermansia. The sequence goes on along the minus strand of SUVN01000043.1, from coordinate 23 downwards.
AACACCCCGCAAGCATTTTAGCT
>SUVN01000042.1 GCA_015061985.1 Akkermansiaceae bacterium | reverse complement strand
CCTGCTAGGGTGTTGGGCACCAAGGTAACTTTGGGCTTGAATAGTTCTAAAAACTGTGTATCCTAAAGTTCGATTAATTTTGAGGCATCCACCCCCTTGGGTTCGATTTTATTTTGAGGCAATACGAGAATCAGAGATTCTGTTGAAGCGGTGTTACATCAGGCTTCCTTTTTCTTGGGAAGGAGGAAGAGGATGATGCCGCAGAGCATCATGAGCACACCGGCCAGGCTCAGCACGGCAGACAGCGGTGTGCCGGCATCCTTGAGCATACCGCCCAGCCAGGAAACCAGAGCACCGGCACCCACGGATGTGAGGTTCAGCAGGCCGTAACCCGTGGCGGCAAAACGCTCATCGATGGTGGAGCGCAGCACCGGCATCAGCGTGGCATCCATGGAGCCCTGAGCCACACCCTGCATGGCCACAAGAGCCAGCACGGCACCCAGACCGATACCCGTACCGAACATCATGGCCAGCAGCACGCAGGGACCGGCGATACAGAAAGCGATACCGGGCACATAGGCACGGGCATTCTTGTTGCGCAGATACCAGCGGTCAGCAATCACGGCGCAGGCCAGCACGGAGATGTACTTGGCAATGTTAATCCAGAACGTGGCCTGAGGTCCGGCCTCAGCCTCGGAAATGCCGAACATATCCTGCAGCAGACGCGGATACCAGCCCAGCAGGAACCAGTTGGCGAAACCGGCAAAGGAAATCATGAGCAGCAACAGGTACATACCACGACCGGTGAAGATGCTCTTGAGCATCTGACCCATCGTGAATTCGGGAGCCGCAGGAGCAGCTTCCTTGACGGTTTCCTCCGTCGCAGCGGCCGCAGCCTCCTCGGCCTTCGGGTCGCGCAGGAAGAACAGCACGATAAGGCCGTAAGCCACACCGACGAAACCGAACAGCTCAAAGGTGAGACGCCACCCAAGCTGGCAGGGGTCGCCGGCCATCATGGCACCGCAACCGGCCAGCACCTGACCGGCATAGATACCGCTCATGTGTAAGCCCGTAGCCAGCGAACGGGTACCACCGCGATGGTAGTCGGTGATAAGAGCCAGAGCAGCGGGGATGTAGAAGGCTTCACTCACGCCCATCATGGCGCGCCAGAAAATCAGTTCTTCATAAGACTCGGACTTACCGGTCATCCAGGTCACAATCGACCAGACCACCAGAGAGCACATGATGATGAAGGAACGGCTGAAACGGTCTGCCAGGTAGCCGCCCACGGGAGAGAGAGCAGCATACACAATCAGGAAAGCAGATGTCACGATACCGAACTGGGCCTGCGTCATTTCGATGCAGCCGGGGCCCTCAGTCATGGAGGTGTTCAGCACCGCCAACAGCTGGCGGTCAAAGTAGTTCAGCATCACCACCACCCAGAGTACGGCCACGGCAATCCAGGCCCATTTGCCGGGCTTGGTGACGGGGGCATTCTGAGGAATGGAGGGCTTGGTGAGTCCTTTTTTACAGGCGGTCATGATGGCCAGCACGGCAATACCGATGGCTACCCAGGGGGTGAGGTCAGCCAGGAATGCTAATACGGGATTAGGTTCAGGCATAGTAGTATATGTTGTTATTTATTTCGTGTTGAGAGTAGAGATGACGGGAGTGCGGACACCGGGATGAGTCTCACCGGAGATGATGAATACCGTACCCATGACCTTGACTGCCGGGGCGGTGGCAATACCGACGCTGTTCTGCCCGGCAACGGTCCAGGCTCCTGTCTGCGGGTTAAAGCAGTACACGGTCTTGTTCTGCCCGGGATGGTCGGCGGGGGCATTACCGGCCAGACTGGCACGGTAGAAGTTGCCGGGGTCGCCGCAGAGCAGCAGCATGCCGCCGGGTGTGGTCGGCATGGGAGTAGCCGGAGCCACGATGGTTTCCGGCATATCAGCGGCGGTGCTCCAGCTGTTGGCAGCGGGGTCATAGCACAGCGTGCTCTTCAGATAGGTACGCTCAGCAGCGCCCTTGGCATCCGGATGCAGAGAGCAACCGCCTGCCACGTAGATTTTGCCGTCGCGCCATACACCAGCAGCCGCCAGCATGCGGCCCTCGCCCGGCATGGGTGCCAGCTCCGTCCAGCCCTTATCGGGGGCGGTCATATCCAGCACGTAGCTCTTGCTCAGGCAAGTGACGGATTCGGCCTTTTCCTGACCGCCGAACACATAGAGCTTGCTGCCCACCTGCACGAAAGCGGGATACGCCGTGGTGACGGGCAGGCTCGGCAGTGCCTCGGTCTTGCCGTCTGCCGTGATGCGGGTAACGGTGTCCACATGCCCCTCCATGTTGCAACCGCCGGCTATCACCATGCAGCAGCCTTTGCTCGTGTGGGCGGCATAACCAATCGGGTACGACAGCTTGGCAAGCACACCGCAGCTTCCGTCCAGCGGGTTGATACTCAGAATTTCATCGTAGAACACCTTGGCACCGCGCTCTGCCGGAGTCTTGGCCCCCGGTTTGGCGTTCGGGAAATTGGCACCACCAATAGCCAGAATACGCGGTCCCTCCGGGGTTTTCACCACAGAAGCCACCATACCGGCGCGCCCCACCTTATCGGAAATGGTGGGACTCTCTGCCAGCGGGAGAGCCTGCACCGTGGTGGTGGCAGGAGAGTGGACACAGCAACCGCCGCAGCACTGAGCCGCCAGCGGCAGGGCGGTCGTTGCCGCCAGAATGACAAGTGTTTTCAGCATGACAAAAAATAGATGTTATCAGTGCAATTTAGCACCCCAGACCTGATTGGAGCGCTTGCCGGGACGCTGCTCACCGTTCACGATGACTGCCAGACCGTTCCACTCCGCGCAGGGAAGCACGGCGCGGGCCACGGCAATCTCGCCGGAATCGCTCCAGCGGTCCGAGGCCGGGCAGTAGCAGAGGCTCTGATTATGGAAGCCGGGGTGATTGGCAGGCGTGAAGCCCTTGACGGTAGCATCATCACCACCCATCAGGTAAATGCACCCGTTGATGACCGGAGCGGGCGTGGGAGCAGCTCCGCAGAAATGCGGCAGGTAGCTCAGACGCCGCCAACCCGTTGCCTCGGAATAGCTCCAGGCTTCGGTAAGCATCTCGCGCACCTGGCGACCGTCCTCACCGGGCACGATACCAATACCGCCCAGCACGTAGAGCGTGTTGCCGATAACGGCCATCTGGTGCAGGAAGCGTCCGCGACCGGGCAGCGGCTCGCCCTCGCTCCAGGTATCGGCGGCGGGGTCATAAATCCACATGCGGCTCTCGGCATCCTGCTCACCCACAGCAATGCTGCCTCCCTGCACATACACCTTGCCACCCATCACCACGGCGGCATGCCCGGTAAGAGTCACGGGCAGCGGAGCCACGGGCTTGCAGCTCACATCCCCGTTCTCCCAGGTCAGCATGTAGCAATCAGCCACGGCACCACCGGCATTCGACCCGCCGATGAGCATCATGCCCTGCGGCAGGGTAGCCGTTGCACCATAGCCCAGCGGCTTGGGCAGCGGGGTGGCATCCTGCCAGCCGATGCTGCCCTCAGGCATCACATACACGCGGTCGGTCCAGCGCTTCGGGCCACCTTCCCAGAGCGGTTTCTCCGGGAAATTGGCACCGCCGGTCACAATGAGCGCACCATTGCTCACGCCGGCATAAGAGCCGGCAAAACCCTCCGCATCCGGCAAATCGGCCAGACGCTTCCACTCCGGTTTGAAATCTGCTGCTTGCATTACTGTACTCTACCATATCCACCCCCTGATTTGCAAGTGCATTCTGCCCGCCTTCCAAAATTTGAACAAAGAAAGATGCAGTATACTCTAACTTTAAGAACCGCTCCTGTTTTATCCATGAAAAAGCGTTATCTTCTTCTCCCGCTCATTGTACCCGCACTGCTGGCAGCCCACTGGCTGTGGCTGAAATTCTCCCCACACGTCCGCAGCTGTCTCCAGCCGGTAAAAATCGAGGAAAACGACTTTTCCTATGGCTGGGTGCAAGACTCCAACTGGGAGCTGTTCGGCACGCTGTCCGGCGGGGTCGCTGCGCTGGAAGGAGTCGGCTGGCAGAACAGAACCGGCGAGCATCCCTACGAGATTTGCGACTGGAAGTGGCTCTATGAGCAGGAGTTCCTCCCCCGCTGCCCCAAAAGCCGCCCGCAGGAGATGGTCTACCTCAGCTTCACCGATGACCCCACCTTCCCGAGCATCCGCATGAGAGCCCTTGTCCACACCCCCACCGGACGCGTCTACATTCAGGGAATCAAGGCGTGAATGAGCATGTTGACCATTCACGTTATCTCTCAATGACTTTTTAACGCAACAAAAAATCGAAAAACTTTCCGGGAAAAAGGTATTGAAACTCCCCTATCCACACGTACGAACCTACGCGAATGTCGGGTTCTCAGCAGGGAATCACGTCTACTGATTACTTACAACAAGGAAATGGGGAAGGCTCTGATTCCATCGGCCAGGGTATATGGCTGCTCAGCCGTGCAGAACACTATGCCCGGTCTGAGCTCCAGCGGTCCTGTCGGAATTTTGCGAGCATGGCGTAAATCTGCGGCATCTGGGTTACTGCTCCTCTTCACCTCCATGGGGTAAATGCCTCCATCCTGCACCAGCAGGAAATCCACCTCGGCCGTACCCTTGGCATCCCGGAAGAAATACAGCTGAGGGCGTTTCCCATTGTGGTTAAAGCTCCTGATGAGCTGCCCATAAACCCATGTTTCCAGAATAGACCCGGCCATGGAGCCTTTCATAAGCGATTTTGCACTCGTCCACCCCGCCAGCCAGGCGCACAACCCGGTATCCATAAAATACAGTTTTGGGGTCTTGGTCAACCGCTTGATAGCATTCGCGGAATAGGGCTGCAACAATGCTACAATCCCTGTGGTCTCTAAGATGGAAACCCATGCCTTGACCGTATTAGGTGACACTTCCGCATCTCGGGCCAGATCTGCATAGACCAGCTGCTGCCCGGTGCGCAAGGCTGCCGATTGCATAAACTTAACAAAGGCTGCACGGTTTCCCACTTGTGAGAGTTCCCTCACATCGCGTTCCAGAAAAGTACGCACATAGGAATCAAAAAAGCCTTCGGGCTCCAGCTCCGGATCACGCTTTAATGCCGGGTAGCCACCTCTCCAGATACGCTCATACAATGTATGAATATCGCACATCTGTCCTCCCTCGGCATAATCACCGGGAGACTCAGGATCAAAAACCGGAGCAGATGCCCCTACCCCCAAAGCCTCGCGCTGCGACATGCTGTGTAAATCCACTATCCCCACGCGTCCCACAAGCGTTTCCGTCACCCCCTTCATCAAGTGGAATTGCTGTGAGCCGGTCAACCAGTACATGCCGTTCCTCTTTCCGGCATCCACCTTTAACTTGATTGCCCGCAACAATTCCGGAGCATACTGCACTTCATCGATGAATAAGGGCTCCCTGTATTCCTGCAAGAACCCCATCGGGTCACGCTTGGCTTGTTCCGCCAGCTTGAAATCATCCAGCGTTACATAACTCATCCCGGGGGGACATAATTCCTGCAACATGGTAGACTTTCCCACCTGTCGCGCCCCCAATACCAGCACACAGGGATAGTGCGCCGAAAGATAGGCTACTTTCGCCGATGCGGTTCTGGGATAATAGGTATTCGCCTCCGTCATTGCACCCTCATTTTGCCTCACTTTCTCCTGTTCGTCAAGCAAAATCAGAAAAATCCGCAGTGACATTATGGAAAAATCCGCAGTGATACTGCGGATTTTTCCGCTCGTCTCACAATTCGCCTACTGTAAACACTTTACGAGCGGTACATTTTTTCACAACGAAGCGTTTTTCTGACAATTTAGCGTCCATTTCGGCAAAAAAACTGTTTCGAGCTGCTCGGGAGAGGCCGTTTTCAGTGCTGCCAACCTTCCATCAGGAAGTTCTGCGAGCTGACGCAGCGGGACTCGCCGCCACCGGCCGGGGTGAACCAGATTTCCCAGACGGAAACGTAAAATTCATCCCAGTTGCCGCTTTCCACCGTCACGCAACGGTCAGAGCAAATCACGCGGCAGACATCTCCCAACCGCTGCTCCGGCAGGAAGTTCCGGGAAAAGAGCACCCGCTTTCCTTTGGTGTACTCATGCGCCCGCAATTCAAACTCGCCCTGCGGAAAATCCGCCGGAATGACCATCATCATGTAATAGGTGCCGGAGCTATCACTCCAGATGCTCAGGAAGGGCGTTTCCGGCATGGGTGGCAGGAAGCTGTCCAGGTAATCACGGGCAGGGTTCTGCGCCAGGGGTGCCAGCGCCGCATCCAGCCGGGCAATGGCAGAAGGGCAATCCGGCATCTTTCCTTCCCCCGGTCGGGCATGCGACGGAGAGCGCAGAGCCAGGCTCCAGCCGTTTTCCAGAGGGAATTGCCATTGCCCCTCCGGGCAGTCACCCAGCTTCACGGAAACACCGTCACCATAACCTATCGTATCCTCCAACCGATTCATCAGGAAGCGAGACTGCGGGTCATGCACATGCCGCAGGTAGAGAGAGTCCACCAGCACATGGGCGGTAAAATTCGGGTTCATCGCCTCCGCATACAGACAGCGCAACAGGTATTCCTGCAGCAATTGCGGGTGCTCGCGGGTCAGCTTCAGCAGATTCGGTGCCGCCGCATCTCCGGGCTCGCTCCGCTGCGGCAATTTCGGGGCAGCATCTATCCGCGCCTTAACCTGCGGGCTTGCCTCTGAATTACAGGCATAACGCATCCCGCGCGGCAGCACAAACGCCGCATCTTCCGGCACAGTCAAATCACGGGCAAAGTTATCACCGGGGCCGGAAATGGTCAGCACCATCATGAAAACCAACGCAACCCCCGCCACACCACCGGCACAGGCAGAACACACCCACCCCCACACGAGCCGCACCCACTGCCGCTGCCGAATCCACAGCACGGTCATGACGATGAGCCACAGTGGCCCCAGCAGGAGCGTGGATACCGTCAGCACCAGACAGTTACCCGTCACAATGACCAGCCACAGCGGCGGCTCCACTCCCTCATTCAGGGACACATAACTCCCCCACCACGCCACGACCGCATACAGCACCCACCCCACTGCTATGGCAAGGGGCATAACCCAACAGCTGCGCAGCGTCCAAAGAAGAGCTCTCCCTATCTTATTCCGCATACTGAAGTTCTACCACACTCCGGCATGAAGCGCAAGCCTCTTTTCATCAGGCAAAAAGGGGTGTGGAGAAATAGCGGTCAGCGGAATCCGGCAGGATGACAACGATGGTTTTGCCCGCATTTTCCGGGCGCTGTGCCAGCTGCGTGGCTGCCCACAGAGCAGCTCCGGAAGAAATACCCACCAGAATGCCCTCTGTGGCGGCCAGCTCTTTCGCGGTGGTAATGGGCAACTCGTTATCCACGGGAATCACCTCATCATACACGCCCCTATCCAGCGTGGCGGGGATGAAGTTGGCACCGATGCCCTGAATGGCATGCGGGCCGGCCTTCCCGCCGGAAAGGAGAGGGGAAGCCGCAGGCTCCACCGCCACGACTCGCAGATGCGGCAAGCGTTCCTTCAGATAACGCCCGGTGCCGGAAAGCGTGCCGCCGGTGCCGACTCCTGCCACCAGAATATCGACCTGCCCCTCGGTATCAGCCATGATTTCCGGGCCTGTGGTCGCGTAATGAGCCGCAGGATTGACGGGGTTGACAAACTGCCCGGCCTGAATGGAGCCGGGAATGCTCTCCTGCAGCTCCGCAGCTTTGTCCAGAGAGCCCTGCATACCCAGAGCCCCCGGGGTCAGCACCACCTCCGCTCCATAGGCACGCAGCATGTTACGCCGCTCCACGCTCATGGTATCCGGCATCACGAAGATGCTACGGTAGCCGCGCGCTGCCGCCAGCGCCGCCAGCCCGATTCCCGTGTTGCCGCTGGTGGGCTCGATGATGGTGCCGCCGGGGCGCAGAAGGCCGCGAGCCTCGGCATCCTCGATAATGGCGCGCGCCACGCGATCCTTGACAGAACCGGCGGGGTTCAGATACTCCAGCTTGAGCAGGAGACGCGCAGTCAGCCGATGCGCGGCAGCATACCGGGAAGCCTCCAACAGAGGCGTCCCGCCCACCAATTCATCCACGGAGGAGAAAATCTTCATACGTCTTGTGACAGGCTAAAAGGTTAACAGGTTCAATCCCCGGTGGGTGATGTCCCCCGGCGCAGCGCCTCTGCAAAGGATTCCGGCAGCCCGGTGCGCGCAATCTTGGGGCAGGTCTGCGCCACATCATAGGCCACACGGCGCAGATGCAGCGTGTATGTCTCCGGGCAGAACAAGCCATAGGCCGCCCGCCAATCCAAATCCCGAGGCTGCCCCACGGAACCGGGATTCACCAGGAAGCGGCTGTCGGAAGAGAGATGCAGCGCAAAATCCCCCTGGGCATCGTATTCCACGGGGATTTTTTCCACCACGCCGTGCCGCAGGCGGAAGATGGAGGCACGGTGCGTGTGACCGAAGAAGCTGACACGGTTCTTCACCGCAGCGAAAACCTTGCGAGCATCATTCACATTGGCTACCCGCCCCCAGCGTTTGGGTGCTTCCGGGGTAGCGTGAGAAAGAACAAATCCCTGCCAGGACGAGTGGGTGGGCAGCGAGCGCACCCACTGTATCTGCTCCGGTGTCAGCATCTCGCGGGTCAGTTCCATCATGCGGCGGTACAGCTCCACGCCGAAAACTGCCCGATCCAGCAAAGCTTCCTCGTGGTTGCCGCGCACCGCCGCCAGCAGGTGAGGGCGCACCAGGTTGAGGCACTCTGCCGGATTACCGTTAAAGCCGATGTAGTCTCCCAATCCCAGGACACCGTCCACCCCCCTGCGAGACATATCGGCCAGCACGGCCTGCAATGCCTCCAGGTTGGCATGAATATCGGACAGCAGGGCAACGACCACGGAATCAGTCCTCCTGAAGTATACTCTTGAGGCGTTCCTTGAACTCGGGAATACCCTGCCCCGTTGCGGCGGCAATCGGGATGATTTCCACCTTCGGGAAACGCTGCTGCAGCACGGCCAGATTCTCGGCGGCGGCTTCCTCATCCATCTTATTGGCCAGAATCACCCACGGACGCGTGGCCAACTCTTCGGAATACAGCTTGATTTCCTTGCGCAGGGTCTGAATGGCTTCCACGGGGTCATGCTCCAGCCCGGTCATATCCACCACAAAGAGCAGCACGCGACAGCGCATGATGTGGCGAAGGAACTCATGCCCCAGCCCGCGGTTGTTGGATGCGCCCTCAATGATACCGGGGATGTCTGCCACCACGCATCGGCTGTAATCCTCAAACTCCACCACACCCACAATCGGTTGCAATGTGGTGAAGGGATAGCTGGCCACCTTCGGGGTCGCGTTGGAAATAGCTGTCAGCAGGGTGCTCTTGCCGGCGTTCGGATAACCCACCAGCCCGGCATCCGCTATGCGGCGAAGCTCAAAGAAGAACACGCCGGATTCAGCCTCCGTGCCGTATTCAAACTCGATGGGTGCCTGGTTGGTAGCCGTGCGGAAATGCCAGTTACCGCGACCACCCTTGCCGCCCTGACAGAGCACAAAGCGCTCTCCCGGTTCGGTAAGGTCGGCTATCTGCTCCAGCTCGATGCCGTCGCCCTCGCGCTCCAGCCAGGTGGCTTCCTGCATGGTGGCAGCGTTGCTGCGGTACACGATGGTGCCGGGCGGCACCTTGCCGATGACCGTTTTGCCGTCCTTACCGTGCTTACGCGCATGCATGCCGGGCATACCGTCAGTCGCCAGCAGCTTGGGGTCATAGAAATACGAGCGCAGGTCGTTCACTCCCGTGCTGACTTCCAGGATAACGCTGCCGCCGTCGCCACCGTCGCCGCCATCGGGGCCGCCACGGGGAATGAACTTCTCACGGCGGAAACTGGCCAGACCGTTTCCACCCTTACCCGCGCGGGCAAAAATTCGGATGTTGTCTACGAACATGCCCTAGAGCCTACCTTATTTTCCGCTGTAAATCAAGACTTATCTCCCGGCGGAAAGAGCGAGTTAGTAATCCGACATCAAATTTCGCTTGCGTTTCGGCTCATCCGGGGCTATCATGCGGACAGATGACCATGCCGCATTCCCCCGACCACACCGAGACTCAACCCGCCGCTTCCTTTGCTGATGACATACTGGCTGGGATTGAGCAGGCTGCCCCCATCAGCAGAACGGAGGAAATCGAATGCGATATCGCCCCGAAAGAACTCCCGGCAGGCACGGATTTGCACGGTTATCGCATTCTCAAACCGCTGGGAGCCGGTGGTTTCGGTATCACCTATCTGGCAGAGGAGGATTATCTGTCCAGGCGGGTTGTCATCAAGGAAAGCTTCCCCGATTCTCTCTGTTACCGCCAAACAAAAACCCTGCATGTCTGCCTGAATGACCCGGATAACGGAGCGGCCAACTACGATTGGGCTCGGGGGAACTTCCTGCGCGAAGCCCGCATTCTGGCCTCGCTCGACCACCCCTATATTGCCAAGGTATATTCCTATTTCGAAGCTAACAACACGGCCTATTACGTGACGGAATACATCGACGGCCTCTCGCTGGGAGAACTGGCAGATGATTACGGCCGCAGCGGCCATCCGCTCTCGCAGGATGCTCTGCTGGGGCTGATGGTTCGGATGCTGGATGCGCTGGATTACATGCACAACAAGCAGCTGTTGCACCGCGATATCAAACCGGACAATATTCTCATCAACCAATCCGGCCTGCCCATTCTCATTGACTTCGGCGCCGCTCGCGAATCGTACGGCGATTTGACTCCCACTTTTGTGGAATCACAGGGATTTACCCCGCCGGAGCAGCTCAAAGCGGACGGCACACCCGGCCCATGGAGCGATTTGTATGCGCTGGGAGCGACATTCTACTATGCGCTGAAAGGTAGATGCCTACCACCCTGCCACCAGCGGGAGATTTTTGACAAAGCAGAACCGCTGGCGAGCGACCCTCGCCTGCTGTCTCTCTATGCCCCGGCCATCCTGCGCTCCATCGACAAAGCCTGCCGTCCCCTTGCCGAGGAGCGATACGCCGATGCGGCTGCATGGTTGGCGGACCTGAACGAGTCTGCGCTCGCCCCGGCCTCAGCTCAAGAAATCGCCAATGCCTCCCTGCCCCGGGCATGATGCGCAATTTTTCTCTCCTTTCAATCCCCGAGGTAAGCGGCTCGCTCAGCACGCAGGCACAGAGCTGCTCATCTGCATGGCAGCAAAACAGTCTCGTAGCCGAAAATATCGGTAAACATGGCACCCTTGGTTCGCAGACCCATGTTTTCCAGAGTGAGATCCTGCACATCCGGCACCAGCAATTCCAATCTTCGATTATTGAATCGAACGCTGAATGAGCTGATACGGCGGGCATGCGCACGCTCCATAGCTTCTGCAACTCGCAGCAGGGCTGCCAACTTCTGAACCCGCAGGCGGTTGTTTAAATCGAGTTCGGCGTAACTGCTGTCAGAGGCAGATGGCGGTCCATGGCGATGGTAACGGGCCAACAGCCCCACGATTTCCACATCCCGGCGGGAAAGACCGAAGATTTCAGAATTCAGGATGAGGTACTGACTGTGTCGATGATGATTTTTGGGACTGACATAGCCACCGATTTCATGGAGAATTGCCGCAACCTTCAGCAGCAATCTATCTTGACGGGTGAGTCCGTGCAGTGATTGCAACTGGTCAAAGAGAGACATGGACAGCATGACAATCTGGTCACTATGAGCCAAATCGGCACGATAGCGATTGGCTAACAGCGTTGAGAAGTGTACCACCTCATCCTCCAGCGCGCTGTCATCGCGACTGGTGGTCGGCAGAACGCTATCCAGGAATGCGTGGTCATATTCCTCTGCCGGACAGATGATGGTGCGAGGGCGGAACTCCCGTGCTGCGGCCAGGAAGATGTGGACACAGGGCAACAGGTAACACACACTGGCATAATCCTCCTGGAAGCGAGCGGTGCGCTGTTCCAGAGGAGAGGCTGCAATCTGCTCTGCCAAACGGGAAAGACGGGCGGTGGTCACGGCAGTTTTTCCGGTAGCGCCCTCCACTACTCTGCGAAAATCCGGGCCAAAGATAATGAGAGCATCCGGTGCATGGGGCAGCGCTCCTTCCACATCATAACGCATCTGCTCAATCGTGCCGCGAATATGCTCACGCACCAGCACACTTTCACCGCCACTGAGGTCTGTTTCCGCGCGGGCAATGGTGATACCGGTACGGTGAGCTCCCAGTCGGTAGTTGCCGTAGTGGGCGATGCGTCCCTTCTCCAGCACCAGCACACGCGTGTTTCCCGGCCCGACATGCAGGACAAGTGCACGTTTTTTCTCCAGCTCCGGGTGCTTGTTGAACAGCGTTTTGACGTTCAGATACAGCAGACGGGTCATTTCCCCGTCATCCATGATTTCCAACTGCAGATTACAGGTAATCTGCATGCGGTTCACCAGAGTATCCATGTTGCGAATATTGAGCAGAATGTTCGTGCCCAATAAACGCACCTGCACTTCGCCCGCCAGCCGATATTCGGAAAGCAGTTCATCGTACCCACGAACAATCTGGACACAACGATCCATCGTATAGCGGCTCAGCTCACCCTTATTGAACACATCCTGTGCCAATTCCAGCGGCTGAGAGAGTACATCCAGCACCCGATGCGTATCGCCGCGGGTTTCTGCCACCATCATGGAGAGCGAATCTGCTCCCAGAAACATCACCGCCTGCACCACTGCCGGAACCTGACAATCAGCCCGAGGCAGAGGAGGTATCGCCTGTCCTGTCATTTTCTTTTTACTGCCCATGAAATTCACCGAATAGCCCTCTCTGAATGATCTTACTCCATTCTACATCGCCTCATATCTTCTTTCAAGTCAAAAGAACAGAATAGGCGAAGCATTCAGGGATACCTTATCCCCTTCCTTTATTCCCGCTCCCCCAACCGTGCGCAGACAGGGCACGGCGGACGGCATCCGCGCGCCGGGCAGAACTGCCGCCCCCACAGCACCATTTGCAGATGGATATCGCCCCAGGTTTCCCGGGGGAAAACTTTCTTCAAATCGGCTTCCACCTTTTCCACAGTATTACCGGTGCTGAGCTTCCAACGCCGCGCCAGACGATACACATGCGTATCCACCGGGAAGGCCGGATAGCCGAACGCCTGATGCATGACCACGGAGGCTGTCTTGTGCCCCACCCCGGGCAGCGCTTCCAGTTCTTCAAATGTATCCGGCACCTGCCCCCCATGCCGCTCCAGCAGCAATTGCGACATCTCCACCAGCCGCTGCGCCTTGGTGTCACACATGCCGCAGGTTGCTATCAGCTCCCGCACCCGCGCCACAGGCATCTGAGCCATGGCTTGCGGCGTGTCTGCCTCAGCAAACAGAGCAGGAGTCACCAGATTGACCCGCGCATCCGTACACCTAGCCGACAGCATGACGGCCACCAGCAGGGTATAGGCATCATGATGCCGCAGGGGAACTTCCGGCTGCGGGATTCCCCGTGCCAGCTCTTCCTGAATAATGGCTGCACGCTCTGCGCGGGTCATAACTGAGCCGCATCAGCGGCGGTTCATGTCACTCAACGGCCCAAGGGTGGCATCACCCTCCTGTTTGGTCGTTTCGTTCCATGGTTTCACATTCTCAGAGCTTCCGGGCGGTCCCACCACCGTACGCGTGTTGGGCGGGACTTCATCCATGGGAAGTTCGCAGGAGACCATGGTCAGGGCAACCATCGGGAGCAGCATCAGTATTCTGTTTTTCATGTAATCTGTGTGACAGGTTTAACGGTTATTCTGTTGAAAGAAAGCAGAAAAAAGACCGCCTGCCCGGGTAACTGTCCGGACAGGCGGAAAGTATTTCCGGCACGGGATGCGAACCGCATCAGCTGCCCAGCGGCTTCTGGCGGAACACCAGGTCACCCACCTGCGGGCGCACCCCGGGAGCCAGCGTCTTGGGGTCAAACTCTGCCGTCACCATACCATCCTTGATGCTGATGATACGCAGCTTCACGACCTCCACCGGGCCGCGCTTTACCAGCAGCGGGGTAGAATCACCGGCCACGAGACCGCTGTCGGCGCCCACCTTGAAAGCCACAAAGCGCCAGCGCATATCAACAGCCAGCAGGGCGAACTCATCGCCATTCTTCATGTAATCCTTGAAGAAGCGGTCGTTGATACCATTGATGCGATTGAGCTCCACTTTCTCCTTGGCAAGCTTCTCCGTAGCAGCATCGCGCACAACCTTTTCCTCCTCCAACTGGGTTTCGAGGTCTTTCTTGCGGGCGTTTTCACGATCCACCACAGCCTTCACGGCTTCCACCAGTGCACCCAAATCAGACGTATCGGCATCCAGAGAGCCTTCAGACTTGAGTTTAGCCAGAGCAGCATTATAAGTATCGCGCAGCTGCACAGTCGTCTTGGTGGCAGATTCCACCTTCACCTTGAGGTCTTCGTTCTCCGCCTTATCAGCGGCAAGCTTGGCCTCGGCATCATTGCGCTTGTCGCGGGCATCGCGCATTTCCACGCGGGCACCCTCCGTAGCTTCGATGGCTGCGGAGCGTTCACCGGAGATACGAGCCACTTCGGCATCCAAATCGCTGTTAAGCTTGCGCAGGCCGGTGGCATCAGCATCAGCCACCTGAGGGCCGCCGCCGTGGGTAGCCACCAGCACATCCATGACCTGCTGCTGATCGGCCGAATACATAATCAGGCCGACACCCATCAGCAGAACGAGAAGAGAGATAACGAGTTGAGAGACTTTCATATCAGGAAGAGTGTTGAAAATTACTTATTGCGAACGGAAATAATGCGGTCACCGGCCTTCACGCTGTCGCCGGGGCGAATGGTGCTGTACACCACCTCTGCACTGGAACGATCAGGCTCCACCGTGGTCACATTCAGCTCACACACCTTGCGGTCGCCGCGCATGACAGACAGGCGGGAACCAATCACCACGCCCTTGTTGATACCGGCATTGATGATAACGTAATCCCAGTTCGGGTCTGCGGTCACCACTGCGGCCTCCAGCTCAGCGGGAGAGATACGAGCCATACGGTCGGAGTTGAGCTTCTTGGCAGCAGCCGTAGCAGCCAGAGTGCGCTCACTCTCAGCGCCCAGAGCAGCCACGGCGGCCTTCTCGGCGGCAAGCGTAGCCTCCAGCGTGTTGTTGTTGCTCACCAGCTCTGCCAGCTTGGAACCCATCTGCTCGGCGGCCTCCACATCGCTCTCAGCGAAGCTTCCGGCGCTGTCCTCACCCTCCACGGCGGCCGTCACCTGCTGGGTGAAGTTCTTGAATTCCTCGCGCAGGCGCTTCAGCTCAGCCTCAGCAGCCTCGAGGTCAGCACGGCTCTTGGTCACCTCTGCCACAACGGCAGCATCCTGCTCGTCGAGCTCAGCCTTATGTTCCTCATAGCGCTGCTTCTGAAGACGGAAGAAATCCGTACGCAATTCAGCATACTTCTTGATGGCGATATCAAGCTCCGCATCGCGGCTCTTCTTGACAGCCTGCTCAAAGCGGGTCTGAATGGTTGCCAGCTCGCCTTCCGAAGAGGACATGGCTGTGTTAGCCTTGTAGAAGAAGAAGGATGCGCCCAAGAAGAGCACGCCGGCGCCAATGATGATATATTTCCACATGGTGTAAGTAAAAATTGCAGATGTACGCTAATATATCTATACCAGATTGCACTCTTTGGCAATCAAAAAAAACATTCTTTCCCCTTTTTTTTCACTTTTTCCTATTTACGGTACGGAAAAAGCCCCGCTCCGGTTCTTTTTACCGGAACGGGGCTGGGTTAAATCAGCTCAACGCGGGCAAATCAGGCCTCGCCTTTCTCGGCGGCTTCCTTTGCCTTGCGATCGCGGGCAGCGGCACGCATGGACATCTTGACGCGGCCCTTGTCATCGATTCCGATGCACTTGGCGGTCACGATATCACCCACCTTCACCACGTCCTCCGTCTTCTGTGTGCGGCCTTCGGCCAGCTCGGAGATGTGGATGAGGCCGTCCTTACCGGGCAGCACTTCCATGAAGGCACCAAACTCCTTGGTGGAGACAATCTTACCCTCGTAGGTCTCACCCACCTCAATTTCCTTGAACATGCGGTCGATGAGGTAGAGCGCGCGTTCCACACCCTCCTGACGGTTGCCGTAGATACGAACCGTACCGTCCTCTTCGATGTTGATATCCGTGCCGGTCTCAGCCTGCAGAGCCTTGATATTCTTGCCGCCGGGGCCGATAAGCTCACCGATGCGATCCTGCGGGATGCTGGTGGACTCGATACGCGGGGCATTCGGGCTCATGGACTGCGGGGCAGAGATGCAGGCATTCATGGTGTCCAGCACATCCAGACGTCCCTTGCGGGCCACATGGATGGCTTCCTCCAGGATGTACAGCGGAATGCCGGGCAGCTTAAGGTCAAGCTGGTAACCGGTCACACCCACCTCAGAGCCGCAGAGCTTGAAGTCCATATCGCCGTAGAAGTCCTCGGAGCCGATGATGTCCAGCAGAGTCTTGTAGCGTTTGGGCTCGCGGTCGCCCTCGTTCTCGAACTCTGTCACCAGACCCACGGAGATACCGGACACGGGGCGCTTCAGCGGCACACCGGCAGCCAGCAGAGACAGGGAGCCGGCGCAGACGGAAGCCATGGAGGTGGAACCGTTGGACTCCATAATCTCAGAGGACACGCGAATGGCGTAGGGGAACTCGTTCTCATCCGGAATCACGGGTGCAATGGAACGCTCAGCCAGAGCGCCGTGACCAATCTCGCGGCGATTCTGACCGCCGAAACGACCGGTCTCACCCACGGTGAAGGGCGGGAAGTTGTAGTGGAGGATGAAGCGCTTCTCATCCACGGAACCGGTGTAGTTATCCAGATACTGCTTCTCTTCCATGGGAGCCAGCGTGGCAAGGCACAGGGACTTGGTCTCGCCGCGGGCGAAGATGGAGGAACCGTGTACCACGGGCGGCAGCACGTTCACCTCTGCGGTCAGCGGGCGCAGCTGCTTGATGGCGCGGCCGTCGGCGCGCTTGTCATGCTCCATGATGGAGATACGGAAAGCCTTCTTCTGGATGTACTCAAACACCTGCTCCACGTCGAAGTCCGTGGACTCGGGGTATGCAGCCTTGATGGCGGCCTCCACCTCATCGCGCAGGGCACCCACCTGCTTCTGGCGCTGAATCTTGTTCGGCGCATAGATAGCCTCCTCAATGCGGTCACCGGCCACCTGATAGCCGATTTCCAGCAGCTCGGGCTTAGCCAGCGTCAGCTCGTACTCACGCGTGGGCTTACCGCAGATACCACGCAGCTCTTCCTGAGCGGCGCAAATCTGAGCCACATTCTCCTGAGCAAAGCGCAGAGCAGCGATAAAGTCTTCTTCGGGAAGCTCGTTGGCAGACCCCTCAATCATGATAACCTGGTCCTTGGAACCGGCATATACCAGATCCAGGTCAGACTCCAGGCGCTGAGAGTTGGTGGGGTTGATGACGAACTCACCGTTGATGCGGCCCACGCGCACGGCACCCACGGGCTCAGCAAAGGGAAGGTCAGAAATCACACAGGCAGCGGAAGCACCGTTGATGCTCAGAATGTCCGGCTCGTTCTCGCCATCGGCAGCCAGCAGCAGAGAGATGACCTGGGTATCATAGAAATAGCCCTTGGGGAACATGGGACGCAGGGGGCGGTCCGTCATGCGGCAGGTCAGAATTTCCTTCTCGGTGGGACGACCTTCGCGCTTGAAATAACCGCCGGGGAACATACCCGCAGCAGCGGCCTTCTCCTTGTACTCCACAGACAGCGGGAAGAAGGTCTGCCCCTCCTTAATCTTGGTGGCACTCACAACGGTGACGAGCACCACGGTATCACCACAACGAACAGTAACAGCTCCATCAGCCAGGCGGGCAAGTTTACCGGTCTCGATCGTGATGGGATTGGCGCCAACGGCGCACGTAACGGAATGTATACTCATTATTTTTCTTTCTTCTTGTCGCCGGCTCCTCGCTGCACCTCAGAAAACCGGAACCGGCCCTCGTTTCCCTCGGTAACTCACTGCGCGCCGTGGGCACACTGCACCACCACGCGACACGCGGTCGCGCACATTCTACACGCTCAACAGCCACATAGCAAGCCAATAATGAACAAAAAACCGGCTTTTCCACCCGATTCATCAAAAAAAGCTTGCACCCACCGCCCCCTGCGCTACAATCGCACTACACGCTAAACGACCGCCGCCATATCCCATGGAATCCCCCGCCACAGCCCCGGAAGAACAGCTCATGCCCCGCGAAAAGATGCTGCGCCACGGCCGCAGCACCCTCAGCGATGAGGAACTCATTGCCCTCTTCCTGCATACCGGGCTGCAGGGCTGCCCCGTGCTGGAGCTCTCCGCCCGCATCAAGAAAGCCGCCGGTTCGCTCGCCAACCTCGGCGCCATGGATGCCCGCGAAATAATGGAATGTTGCAAGGGAATCGGCCCCGCCAAGGCCACCACTCTGGCCGCCGCTTTCGAGCTGGGGCAGCGCGCCGTCCGCGAGAATCTGGAGCGAGCCGAAATGCGCAGCCCCCGCACGGTGTATGACTACCTCATCGGCGACCTGCGCTATGAGACAGAGGAAAACCTCGTCCTCCTCCTGCTCGACAGCCGCAAACAACTCATCCGCCGCATGCTCATCGCCCGCGGCACCCTCACCTCTGTCCCCGCCAATCCCCGCTCCATCTTCCGCCCCGCTATCATCTGCAACGCCGCCTGCTTCATCATGGTACACAACCACCCCAGTGGCGACCCCTCCCCCAGCAATGCCGACGTAGAACTCACCAAAACCATTGCCCAATGCGGCGAGCTCATGCACATCCCCCTCTTTGACCACGTCATCCTCGGCACAGAGGCGCCGGGACGCACCCAACCTTTCTACAGCTTCCGCAAAAACAACTTCCTGCACTAAGCCCGCATCGGCAGCGCAGCCCCCCCATCCCCATCGCATGAAAGATTACCACACCCACCACCCCTCCCCCAACGGGGGCTACCTCTGCGCCGTCACCCGCGCAGACTGGGAACGCATTGCCGCCACCCCGGGCATGACACCCTGCTTCGGTATCCACCCCTGGCACGCCGGAGAGGCAGACCCCGCCGAGCTCGCCTTTGAGCTGGATGACTGGCTCACGCGCTACCCACAGGCCGGCGTGGGAGAAAGCGGGTTGGATGCCTCCCCCAAACACAGCGGCACCCTGGAAGCCCAGCGCATCCTGCTGCACATCCACCTCGGCGCCGCCTTCCGGCACGACCGCCTCATCCACCTCCACGGCGTGCGCGCCTGGAGCGAGCTGCTGGACATCCTCCGTGAGCGGGAGCGCAACCGCACCCTCCCCCGCGTCCTCCTCCACGCCTGGAACGGCCCCCACGAACTCGCCCGCGAATTCCTTCGTCTCGGAGCCCTCTTCTCCGTCGGGCTCCGCGAGCTTTCCCACTCTGCCGCAGCAGAACGCTACGCCCGCATCCCGGAAGGCCGCCTCTTCCCGGAGACAGATGACCACCCGGAAAACTGGTCCCGCACCGTCGCCCTCCTCGGACTCCTCCGCAACGGCCTGACCACGTGACCAAAACACCATCCCCACCCCCTTTCCCCACATTTTTTCACATTTTAGCAAAATAATCCTTGCCAAACCGGCAAAGCTCTGCTAAACTCCCGCCACCTCATGCACGGGTAGCTCAGTGGTAGAGCGGCTGTCTTACACACAGTTGGTCAGGGGTTCAAATCCCTTCCCGTGTATAAACCTCGCAGCCCTCTAACGCTCAATGCGTTAGAGGGTTTTTAGTAACAATCAACGACTTAACCACCCTGTACAGAATCGGTATACGCCCGTTTTTGACTATCGCCGTCTGTCTCGGCGTAGGCTTGCCGAAGCCGGAGGACTCCAAAGGACTACGGGTGCGGCAGAGCTTTTTTCTCTTTCACCTTCTGGACATTCCACAATTATTGCAGAAGAGCCCGAAGAACCAAGAATCGGGTCAAGCCCAATTTTTGTGGAATTTGAATTTTCATATCACCACGTGCCCACATTCAATTAACACTCTTAACCGATAGTTTTCAAAGTTACGATATCCGTAAGCGCGACGTTGAATTAATTTCA
>SUVN01000041.1 GCA_015061985.1 Akkermansiaceae bacterium | reverse complement strand
CCTACCTCCTCGCCCCCACACCACCCCCATCAGCCATCCAACTCTCCACCGGCGGAGCCTACAAACCCAACGACCGCCACACCATCACCCCCGGCTGGAACCAATTCACCGCCACCGCCAACTGGCGGCACATGCCCTACATCGGCATCAAATGCACCGGCAACCACCCATGCACCATCTTAGCAATGCAACTCGAATAACCACGCGGGCAAAGCCCGCCAAACTTCCAATTCGTCCTTCGTAATTCGTAAATCGTACTTCTCAAATCTCCGGCAACGCCTCCGCCGCCTGACGCAACAGCACCGCATCAGGCCTCACATACACCTCATGAATCGACTCCGAATCATGCCCCACCAACTTCATCGCCATACCCTGAGCCACCCCGGCAGACTGCAAAAACGTCGCCGCCGTCGCCCGGATAGAATGGAACGACTTACTATGTAAACTCTGCC
Source organism: Akkermansiaceae bacterium (assembly GCA_015061985.1). Classification (GTDB taxonomy): domain Bacteria; phylum Verrucomicrobiota; class Verrucomicrobiia; order Verrucomicrobiales; family Akkermansiaceae; genus Akkermansia. The sequence goes on along the minus strand of SUVN01000041.1, from coordinate 20,049 downwards.
TCTTCCCCTCCAGACGCCCCTGCTGCACACCAATACCATGAGCCCGCAACAACTGCGTAAACTCATACGAAACCGAACCACTACACCCTGCCAACCGAGGATGCAGCAACGCACCATCATCACACCCCGCAGCCTCATACCGCTCCCGCGCCCACGCATAAAACCCGGCCCTCATCGGCTGCTCCAACTCACGGCCCGTCTTCCCCGTAGTAAAACGCACCACCCGACGCACCCAATCAAACTGCCCCCAGCGCAACGACAGCACATCACCCAACCGCTGCCCGAACGTCTCATACGAACACCGCACAGCACTACTCCACTCCGGCGGAAACTTCTCAATAATATACCGCAGCTCCTCCAGCGTAAACGCCTCGCGCCTATGCTTCTCCTCCCCCTGGTCTTGCGGCACACGTAAATTCCTCCACGGATTCCTATCAATCATCTCACTATCCACCGCATCCTCAAACGCCGTCTTCAAACACCCCAGCTCACGCGTCACCGAACTGCACCGAATCTGCTCCCGCCGAAACTCCATATACTCCTTAGCATCCTTGCGCGAAACCAACCGCAGCGGCTCATCCGCACGTCGTCCCAGCCACTCACAGAAACGGTCACGCGCCGAGCGGATATTAGCCACAGACTGCGGACGCAACCGCTTACCCACCCGCGCGATATACTCATCCAGAAACGCCCGCACCGGAGTATTATCATGAGAAACATACTCCTCCGCCGCCTCCTGAGCAATCATCGCCCCCACAATCAGAGCCCGCTTCTTCGCCTGAGCCCTCGTCAACCTCTCCCCCTGGAACATCCCCCCATCCACCGGCACCCTAGTACTCCTACGCTTCATCTTTCCATCAGCCCCTCGAAACGTAGCCATCCAATAAGGCGACTTCGTATCCTCATTAACAGAAACCGAACTCACAGATTTAGTTTTCATACTCCCAGATTACTCGTAAAAAAAATCGTAAAAAAATTCGTAAAACACTTTCCCTTGGAATCGCGGGTATAGTAACAGAAATCCCGCGCAAAGTCAACGCTTTACGCGGGATTCCGTAGTATTCTAACGCTGGAGGCGAGGGGAATTGAACCCCTGTCCTGGACACTGTTGACGCAAGCATCTCCATGTTCAGACGCGGATTGCTGCATCTTACCGGTGGTCCGCTCCGCGTCAGCCTTCCACTCCGGCCAGGAACCTGTGGGTGTCATGCCGTGCGCGGTTCCCCCGCACGGCACCTGCCTGCTGAGCTAAGATCGTCATCCCCAGCAGGCGTCAGGAATCGGATCCGGCGCGTATGTTACGCAGCCATGGCGTATTCGTTATCAGAATAGGCACTTAATCTTTTGAGCGGCTTTTAAGGAGGCCAGCCGATCAACCTCCACATGCAGCCGGCGTCTCGAATGTTCAGTCGAAACCGGGACGCCCCCATGTTGTGTATCTCACACAAGTGTTTAGTGTACAAAAAAGCCGGTTTCGTTGAAGAAATCCGGCATTTTTTGCTTTTCAGCCTGGTATGAGAAGCACGCCCGTAGGGATTCGAACCCCAAACCTTCTGATCCGTAGTCAGATGCTCTATCCAATTGAGCTACAGGCGCGTTTTCCTTTTCAGGAGCCGCAAGGTGTTGCGGTGCGCTCATTGTACCAAAATTACTGCCGGAGTCAAGCTTTTTTCTGCATTTTTTACAGAAAAAGGGATTTTAACTCAAATTTCAGCCCAGACGACCTTCAAAATCGCCGTAGGAGAAGCGGCGAAGCACCTCCACCCCCCCATTCCGACGCAGCATGGCGATATCCGGGTGAGGCACGCCGTTGAAGTGCGTGGTCTTCACGATGGTGTAGTGGGTCATATCATCCAGCACCAGCTCGTCCCCCACGGCAAGGGGGGCATCAAACGAGTAATCGCCGATGACATCTCCCGCCAGACAAGTGGGAGCCCCCAGGCGATAGGTGTGGGCTTTCGCTCCGGCCTCACCTGCGGGTTGATAGTGCTCCCCAGGCAAGGACACCGCCGGACAACCGGCACCCGCAGCGCGAATCGCAAAGACATCCGGACGGTACGGCATTTCCAGCACATCCGGCATGTGCGCGCTGGCGCTGACATCCAGTATGGCATGCCGGAATCCGAGCGATTCAAACACATCCAGCACGCGGGCGCGCAGCACGCCGGTATGAATGAACCATGCCTCCCCCGGTTCCAGGAATACTTCCACGTTGTACAGCTCCCGGATTTCACGCACCAGAGCCACCAGCGCCGCTCTATCATAATCCGGTTTGGTTATCCAGTGGCCGCCTCCCAGATTGAGGTAGCGGATGCGGGGAGAGGCGAGCAAGGCACCGAACTGCTTCTCAAAGGCGCGGAAGGTATCAATGAGCTCCTGCGCACCCTGCTCACACAGGGTATGAATATGCAACCCGGAAATGCCGCTCAAATCCACGCCCTCCAGCTGCTCTGCCGGTATGCCGAGACGGGAACCGGGCACGCAGGGGTCGTAGAGCGGCGTATGCCCGGTAGAGAAACAGGGATTGATACGCAGCCCCAGCTGCAGCTCCCCACTCTGCACCCGCGGGTGCGCCAGGCACGCAGTACGCCAACGCTGCCACTGCGGCACACTGTTGAAGTCGATATGATGAGCAAAGCTCAGCAGTTCCTCCAGCTCCTCATCCCGATAGGCCGGCGAATATACCGCCACATGCCCGCCCATGTGGCGCGCGGCCAGGCGAGCTTCATAGAGCCCGGAAGCACAGCATCCTGCGGCGTATGGCCGCTGGATGTCAAAACAGGAGGTGGTGGAGCATGCCTTGAGCGCCACCAGCATGTGTGCGCCGGAGGCGGCAGCCACCTCGTGCAGGATGCGGGCGTTGCGCTCCAGCGCTGATTCTGAAATAAGGAAAGAGGCCACGCGTCCTGACGGGGGGTAGAATTAGCGATTCCGCCTGTTGCGGCGGCGATTATTGCGGGGCTTCTGCGGCGCGGGCTTGGGAGCTTCGGCCTCAGGAGCCACCACGGGAGCGGGTGCCACCTCCGGCGCTGCCTCGGGCACCGGCTGAAGGGGAGCCTCCGTGACAGGAGCGTCAGCAGGTTTAGCCGCAGCCTTGCGCTGCTCCTCCTTGAGCTTGGCCTCCACTTGCAGGAGCGGACGTATCAGTGATTCGTTCAAGCGCTTGGCCTCTGCCCGAACACCGATGGGATGGTTGCCCAGCGCAATCTTCTTGCTAAGGTCTCCGGCCTGGAACCAGGATACGTATGCTCCCTTCATGTTGCCGAGGGAGTTCTCCAGGTCGGCCGATGCAATCAGCAGTTTGATATAGGAGATGGCCATCTTCGGTGTCACTACGCGCAGCGCAGGAACCATCTCCAGGCCTTTTTTATATGTTTCGCGGGCATCCTCTGTATCCCCCATCACATTCTGACAATCCCCCAGACAGCGGTAGGAATCCATAACGGCAGAGGCGGCAAGCGCCAGCTCCGGGTCTACATTATTTTCCTCCAGAGGCTTACTTTCGTCAGGACGCAGCTCCTTGAACACGGCCAAATCCGTATCCAGAGACTTCTGGAAATGAGCCAGCGCATCCGCAGACTTACCCTGATACAGCAGACATGCCCCGAGCCCGGACTCTATCGTGCTGAGAGAACGCCGCGCATCGCGCCCAGTGCGAACCTCTTCCGGCAGCAGCTCCAGTTGTTTCAGAGCGTTCTCGTATGCAGCGCTGGCTTTGGCATACGCCCCCAAATCACAGGTCATCCCGGCGATGAGAAGGGCGGTACGCACGCGCTCCTCGGCCATTTCCGGCTCCTGTTCCAGCGCTGCGTAGTAGTCATTCAGCAGGGCGAGCGCATCGCGCACCTCTGCATTCACCTCCGGGTAGAGCTCCGGGTTGCTCACCTTCTGCGTCAGTTGGAACACCACATGGTCGAACAACGCGTCACGGGTCGCATCGAATCGAGAAAGCTCAGGAGTCTCCGCCGCAGGTTCTTCCTCGACCTTCTGCTCGGTGGCGGCCGGTGTTTCCTCTACCGCCGGTGCGGCGGGTGCTTCCTCTTTCTCTCCACAGGAACAGAGCGTCAAAGCAGTCACCATGCCGAGGACTGCGCTTCCCCTGTTCCAACAACTCTTCGTGAACGGTGAAAACTTCATACGCGTCTATTCTGTACTTTTCAATTCCATGCGTCAAGCTCATTTTGAGCCGTATCTGCGTCTGCAAGAGCAAATATCTTCCTTTCCGATGCGCGGAATGTGAAAAAAAACTCTTTTTTCGGGATAAGAAGCACTTTTTGCTTGTCTTTTCCCTCTTGAATTGGATAGAATAAAGAACACCGAACGACATGAAACATCTTTCCCTCCTCAAAAACATTGCGCTGACCTGCGGAGCCATTGCTGTGAGCACCGCCGCCAGCTCCTGCTCCAGCGTCACGCTGCCCCATCTCAAAGCCAAGCAGCTTACCGATAGCGTGAACCCCACGGTTTTCAGCTACAACGATGCGTGCTCTCCCCGCACCCGCACCTGCACCGAGGCCGGCCCCCTGCCCGACAATGTGGAACGGGCTCTTGACATGTGGCTGCGCAAGTCCGTCATCAAGCAGGTGTCCTACGCCTATCCCCAATACTACATCGCCATGGTGAACCCGCGCACCGGCAAGCAGACTACATGGGCTATCTGCTCCGATGGTCAGGGTAATATGACCGGTCTGCTCATCCCCCGTGATGGCGTGGCTGCCTGGGATCTTCCTTTCGTGGGCAACTATAAGATGTACGTCTGTGACACCAAGGATCGCAAGTCCATCAGTGATGCCGTCATGGAGTCTCTTGCCGATGCCGGATACGACACCTACCGCATTGACACCCGCAAGGCCGGTGGTCTGCAGGGTGAGCAGTACCTCATCTCCAAGCCGCTGACAGAGACAGAGAAAGCACGCATTGAGGCCATCAAGAAGGCCGAAGAAGCGGCTTCTGCTGCCGCAACGGAAGAGGACACCGACGAGGACGACACCACCGAAGAGGATAACACCTCCTCTGAGCCGCCGACCGAAGACGTGGACAACGTAGAGGAAGACAGCTCCTCCGATGAGGAAACCTCCTCTGATGAGGAATCTTCTGACGAAGAATCCACCGTGGAGGAAAGCTCTGACGAGGGGGGTGACTCCGATGAAGAAATCTCCGAAGAGGAGAGCTTCTGATTACTTTCTCTCCCCATTTATCTCTCAAAACCGCCGTTGGTTCATAACCGACGGCGGTTTTTCTACCCCGCAATTGAAAGAAGTACCGGCAATCCCGGCACGGTCAACTGCAGACAACCTCTCGCAAACCGGCAGACAAATCAGCGGCCGCAGCGGCGAGCAGAGCTTCCTCACCGCCGGGGAAGCGGAGTCGCCAGCGCATGGCAGCAGAGAGTAGTTGCAGATACTGCTCCGGCTTCTCTTCTGCGGCGGCGGTAAACACGACCAGCCGTGCCTCGCCACCGCCCCAGGGAATGCCTTTATGGGAACGTGCCACATACATCGCCGCCAGGGGAAGACCGCTCACACGAGCGTGTGGCACGGCCATACCACGCCCCACATAGGTGGGTTCACTCTCCTCCCGCAACAGGGCAGCAGCCGCAACAACGGCACTATCGACACCAAGCTGTGCCGCCACCTCATGGGCAAGCAGGCTCACAACCTCCGCAGAGGACATAGTCTCCGGCAGCTCCTCTGCCCTCACCATCACTAACGGGGACTGAACGGTGGTATTCATGCAACGCGATGAACAGTACCACACCCACCGCTGCCCCGCAAGTCATTAACCCTATGCTGACAAACAAAACACCCGGCAGGTATTCCTGCCGGGCGGGCTCATGATGGGGAAAATCCTGCGCTCAGCGTCTGCGGCGACGGCATGCCAGCCCGGCCAGGGCCAGCAGAGAAAGAGTGACCGTAGTCGGCTCCGGAACAGAGGCCACCAGGTAAAGCGTCTGCGAGCCATTGTCCTGCTCCACAGCCGCCAGACTGATTTGCATCGTCTCCTGCACTCCCTCAATGGCAAAGGACAGGTTCCCCTGCACGCTGTAATCCTTCACATCGCTGAAGAGGAGGTACCATGTAGCATTGCCGCGTTCCTCTGCGGTCAAATCCGTGGACAGGGTGATAGCCCGGCCGTTTGTCCCGTCGAATACCAGAGAGCCCACATTGGCCATGGAATAATAGCTGCCGTGCTGCACAAGGAAGCTGCCACCCTCCAGCGTCACCACTTCTGCCGCAATGGCATCGATAAGCTCTGCCCCGCTCACCGGGGAACCGTCGCGAGCGGCAAAGACAGCCACACCGTAGCTGCCGGTATAGGGCTCAGTATCCGCCAGCAGCTCCGCACCGTCACCGAAGATGAAGCTTTCTGCGGCAAGGGAGCTCTCTGCATCAGCACTGAGCACGGCCCCGTCCAGCAGGCGAACACCGCTATCCTCACCGGTAAAGCTGATGCTGCCGCCGGCGTACGCAGAGAGGGTACCGCTGCCTTCGTAGCCGCCGTGTTTCACCTCGATGCTGTTCCCTTCCCCACCGGCAATCAGGTCACCGGTAAAGCCCTCATTGCGGTTAGCAGTGAAAGCAAGGCTGCCACTTCCGGCTACCAGCTCCAAACGCCCGCTGCCGGAGAGGCCCTCCGTGCCGGCAGACTGATTATCCGCCGCAGAGGAAAGCTCCAGAGAACCGTTCAGCACGGTATTCTGCGCCGAGTAGGAGCTATCGGCATCCACCTGCATCTTGAGTGATGATTCCTGTGCCACTTCCACCTTGCCTGCCAGAGTACTGTCTGTTGTTGCAGAAAGGTCCAGCGACGTGCCGTTTTCCACGACAAGGGAAGTACCGGCGGAGGCATGGAGCGAGCCGCTGCCCAGCGCACCCTCTGCCTGCACACGCAGCGTACCTTCCTGCAGCTCCACCCCCTGCGTGAAATCATTGTTCAACACCAGGCTCAGCGACCCGCTGCCACGCTTGACAAGCTGTGTTTCTCCGGAAATTTTCCCGCCGCCATCGGTGAAGGTATAGTCGCGCTCAGCCTCCACCATAATGAGACCGGGGCTCACGGCATCCGCAATGCTGACGGCCGCCGGGCTCACGCATTCATCTCCGAAGTAGACCTTCTTGCTGTCCAGATAGGTTTCCGCATTGCCGCTGAAGAAGTCACTCCAGTTGGCATCTGTGTCCACATTCCACTCCCCGGTTACGGCGGCATTGCTCCAGACAATGATATCCGGCGCATGGAACACCAGCTTGCAGACTCCGGCGGACTCCACCCATTCCAGCTGCTCAAAGGAGCCTGCCCCGGCCACCTGAATCAAATTCTCATTCCAGTTGGAGGCCGTCCAGTAACTCGGGGAGATATCCGTCACGCCCTTATCCTCTGCCAGCGACATGAGCGTGTAGGTATTGCCGCCATCGATACCGCCTGCGGCGGACAGAGTGATGGTGATAGCCCCGAATGACGGGATGCCGTGGAGGATAAGCCCTGCCTCCGTATACCCCGTGCTGCTCAGCGCATTGGCTTCGGATACCTCCATATTCAGCATGGAACCGCTTGCAAAGAACACGCGGTCATCCGACTGCTCGGACGTGGAGGGGGTGACGATATCATTCCCGGCCCCGGAAACGAGCAGAGCAGTCCCCCGTGCCATGTTCAGAGAGGGTGCAGAAAGCGTAGTATTCCCCATCAGAATGATTCGCCCGCCGGAGTTGACAGCCACGCCATTCTCCGTTCCCCCGCCACCGAAGAGCAACTGACTGCCGGCGGACAGAGACAGCGTACCGGCTCCACTGTAACCACCCTCATTCACACGCAGAATATTCTCCTGCCCCACCACCGACAGACTACCGCTGAAGCCGTCATTTCTGAGGACGGTAAACTGACCGCCGTCTGTATCCGGCGCAAGTCGGAGTTCGCCGGAACCGCTCAGGGAAGCAGTCGTGCCCGTGTCGAATCCATCACGGAAAATCAATTTACCGTCCACCACGGTACTCTCTGCGCGGAAGATGCAGTCGGTGCCCACTTTCAGTGTGGCGCCTCGTGCCACTTCCACCGCGCTCTCCACGGAGCTGCCCGACGCGAGGCTGACGCTTGCCCAGTTCTCCACCACCAGAGAGGTACCTGCACTACTGCTCAGCGCACCGGTGCCAAGCGCTGCATCTGCCTGAAGCCGCAGCGTACCTTCCTCCAGCCCACACCGCCAGAAAAAGCATTATCCAGAGCAATGGAAAGAGTACCGCTGCCCTGTTTCAGTATTCCGCCGGTGCCGGTAATCGTACCGCCGCCATCGGCAAAGGTGTAGTCCCTGTCCGCTTTCACCAGAATGTCGCTGATGTGCACCTCCTCCGTGATACGGACAGGTGAATCGCTCGTGCAGGAATCCATGAAGCGCACGGCATCGCCGTGCATGAACACATCCGAGTTCGCCACCGTGAAACGCTTCCAGTTTTTGTCACCCTCCACGTCCCAGACCCCGGTGCCGGTGCTGTCTCGCCACACAATGGCATCCGGTGTATTGAGCAGCAGTTTGGTTTGATCCTCCGACCAACTGAGGTCACTGAAAAGGATTTCCCCGCTGACCTGTATCAGCTCATCATTCCAATTTACAGGCTCTAACGGAATATCCAATTTATTTACCGAAGACATCAGCACATAGGAAGTATCTGCCTGCAGTGCCGCTGCGTCATCCACCCGCACATTCAGGTATATTTTGTCCCCCTCCTGCGGGGCACTGTAATCATCCGGACTGTCTCCGCCGAAGATAACCCATCCGCCGACGTTCAGGACAGCCGCTCCTCCGTCGAGCGCATTTCCGCTTCCTACGGTCATATCCAGCGTAGAATCATAGAGGAGGTAGAGCCCATCATACCAGTTTGATTCGGTCTCTGATGAGAGGCTGAGCTTGTTGCCTGCACCGGAAACGATCAGGGTACTGCCACCTTCCATCACCACCTTACCGGCGACTATTTTACCGCCATCCTGAAGGGCTATAACACCGCCATCCATCATCCAGGCATCGAGATTCTGGGTCACCTCTTCCCACCCCAGAGTTTCAGTATTGCCGTACAGCATCAGAATTTCATTACCCTCGCCCTCTACAATGAATTGTCCTGCTCCGCGATACCCCTGCGAGCCAAACCGCATGGTATTGTTTGAACCACTCACTTTAAAGGTACCGCTGAAATCGGAAACGTAGTTATTCAGCGTCGACCCGGCAAAGATGAACGTATTTCCGTTGCCGCGCATCTCTACTAAACCGGAACCGGAAATGTGCGTATGCTTGCCCGTTGAGTTATTTCCATAATAAAACCATTCACCGGTCAATACCAGCGTGCCGTCAATCTAACTAACTGATTTCGGCATGTCAACAACCAATTGTAACAATGACTTATTTTTTCTACCGAATTGGTAGTTTTTTTATATTTCGTCTACCCGAAAACAAAAAAAGCGCCCGGCAGGTAAACCTGCCGGGCGGGGTAAAGACGTTGTACCAAACGCATCAGGCGAACACGCCCACAGCCTCGGAAGCGCAGGCTATCATGTAGTCGCGGTTCAGCTTGGCAATGTTGTCCACGGAGATACCCTTCGGGCAGGCGGCCTCGCACTCGTACTGGTTGGTGCAGTTGCCGAAGCCCATGGCATCCATCTGGCGCACCATGGCGAGCACGCGCTTGTTCTTCTCCGGGTGCCCCTGAGGCAGCAGGTTGAGGTGAGCCGCCTTGGCAGAGGTGAAGAGCATGGCAGAGCTGTTCTTGCAGCTGGCCACGCAGGCACCGCAGCCGATACATGCAGCGGCATCGAAAGCGGCATCTGCCGTCTTCTTGCGCACGGGCATGTTGTTGGCGTTCGGAGCGGAACCGGTGCGCACATCCACGAAACCGCCGGAAGCAATGATGTTGTCCAGAGCAGTACGGTCTACCACGAGGTCACGCAGCAGAGGGAACGCTCGGGCGCGGAAGGGCTCAATCCACACCGTGTCGCCGTCCTTGAACTGGCGCATGTGCAGCTGGCAGGTGGTCACGTGCTTGCCGCCGTGGGGCACACCGTTGATGGTCAGGGAGCACATACCGCAGATACCCTCGCGGCAGTCATGGTCAAAGTGAATCGGCTCAATGCCGTCCTTCACCAGCCCCTCGTTCACGATGTCCAGCATCTCCAGGAAGGAGGCCTCCTCGGGGATGTTGGTTGCCTTGTAGGTTTCGATGCGACCCTGAGCCTGAGCGTTCTCCTGGCGCCAAACCTTGAGCGTAAGATTAAGATTTGCCATAATATGAAAGATGTAAAAGGTTAAATTCGATTACTTGTAGGAACGAATGGCCAGGTGGACATTGTCGAAGGTGAGATTCTCCTTGTGAAGAACCGGCAGCTCGCCCGTGCCCTTGTACTCCCAGCAGGCCACGTAGGCGAAGTTGGCGTCATCGCGCTTGGCTTCACCGTCAGCCATCTGGTGCTCAAGACGGAAGTGAGCACCGCAGGATTCCTCGCGGTTGAGAGCGTCGTAGCACAGCACCTCGGCAAAGTCGAGGAAGGCAGCCACGCGCCAGGCTTTCTCGAGCTCCATGTTCATACCCTCGGTAGAACCGGCAACCTTCACGTTGCTCCAGAACTCATCGCGGATGCCGGGAATCTTCTCGATGGCTTCCATGAGGGATTCCTTCGTGCGACCCATACCGACCTTGTCCCATACCAGCTTGCCGAGCTCGCGGTGGATTTCGTCCGGGGTGCGGGTACCCTTCACGTTCATCATCTTGTTGATGCGCTCCTTCACGGCATCCTCAGCCTCCTTGAATTCGGGGGCGGCGGTGGTGACACTGCCGGGCTTCTGCGTGGTGAGATAGGTGGGCAGCGTGGAAGCAATCACGAAGTAACCGTCGGAGAGGCCCTGCATCAGAGCGGAAGCACCGAGACGGTTGGCACCGTGGTCAGAGAAGTTAGCCTCACCCAGCACATGCAGACCGGGGATGGAGGACATGAGGTTGTAGTCCACCCACAGACCACCCATGGTGTAGTGAGAGGCGGGGTAAATCATCATGGGCTGCTCGTGCGGGTCAACGGCGGTGATTTCCTCATACATCTCGAAGAGGTTGCCGTACTGGCCATCAATCCACTCCTTACCCATGCGGGCAATGGCGTCCTTGAAGTCCAGGAACACACCGCGGCCGGTAGCGGCCACACCGCGCTCATCATCGCAGGCTTCCTTAGCGGCGCGGGAGGAGATATCACGCGGAGCCAGGTTGCCGAAGGACGGGTACTTGCGCTCCAGATAGTAGTCGCGATCATTCTCCGCCACATCGGAGGGCTTCATCTCGCCCTTGCGAATCTTCTCAGCGACCTCGCGGCTCTTGGGAACCCAGATACGGCCGTCGTTACGCAGGGATTCGGACATGAGGGTGAGCTTGGACTGATAGTCGCCCTTGACCGGAATGCAGGTGGGGTGAATCTGCGTGAAACAGGGGTTGGCAAAGTAGGCACCCTTCTTCCAACAGGCGCAGGCAGCACCCACATTGCAGCCCATGGCATTGGTGGAAAGGAAGAACACACGGCCATAACCACCGGTGGCCAGCAGCACGGTGTCACCGGCATAGCTCTTGATTTCGCCGGTCACCATATCGCGCACCACAATACCCTTGGCATGCCCGTCCACGACCACGAGGTCGAGCATTTCGGTGCGGGGGTGCATCTCGATATGGCCCTTGCCGATTTCCTTCTCCATGGCCTGATAGCAACCCAGCAGAAGCTGCTGGCCGGTCTGACCGCGGCTGTAGAAGGTACGCTTGAGCTGGGAACCGCCGAAGGAGCGGTTGTCCAGCAGACCGCCGTATTCGCGACCGAAGGGAACGCCCTGAGCCACGCACTGGTTGATGATGTCGCAGGACACCTCTGCCAGACGATACACGTTTGCCTCACGGGCGCGGAAGTCACCACCCTTCACCGTGTCGTAGAAGAGGCGGTAGACGGAGTCACCGTCGTTCTGGTAGTTGTGAGCGGCGTTGATACCACCCTGAGCGGCGATGGAGTGAGCGCGGCGGGGGCTGTCCTGGTAGCAGAAGCACTTCACGTTATAGCCCTGCTCAGCCAGCGTGGCAGCGGCGGAACCGCCGGCAAGACCGGTACCCACCACCAGCACGGTGTACTTACGGCGGTTATTGGGGTTGATGAGCTTGGCCTCGCGCTTGTACTTGGTCCACTTCTGCTCAATGGGACCGTCCGGAATGCAGGAATCCGGCATGTAGTCGCTTACGGGAAACTTGATGTCGTTCATAAGTGTCTGTCAGATGAGAAAATTACTTGAGAATACCCGTGAGCACAGCCAGCGGGATGGAGATGAAACCGCCGCAAACCACAATGGCGAAGAGAACGGCAACCAGATTGTAGAGCGGGCGCACCTTGCGGGTTGCAAGACCCAGCGTCTGCAGGATGGACTGCACACCATGGCGCACATGCATGAACAGGCAGCAGATAGCCACAATGTAGAACAGGGAGCACCAGGGGTTGGAGAACGCGGCAATGATGTGGTTGTAGCAATCGTGCGGGTCACCGTTGAAAGTCAGCTGCCACAGGTGGAACACCAGGAAGCAGAAAATCATCACACCCGTGAGCACCATCGTGCGGGAGGAAAGCGTGGCCTTGAGCGTACCCTCCTTCTGGTAGTGGGTGCGGGCGGTCACGTTCTCATACTTGAGCACCAGCGTGAGCACCACGTGCACCAGCAGAATGGCAAGAAGACCCAGGCGGATAGCCATGAGCAGCCAGGCAGGCATGGTGTGCAGACCGGTCGCGTATGCGTCAATCCAAGAGGGCTCACCGGCACCGGGATTTCCACCGTAGATGGTCATGTTACCGGCAAGGTGTCCCACGAGGAACAGGAGGAGGCACGCCCCGGTCAGCGCCACAAGAATCTTGCGGCCGATGGAGGACGTGACAAACTTACATGCTGTCGTGATAATGTCGTTCATAAGTGCAATAACGTCTTTGCGTGAATAACCATACTCCATCCCGCTGTAAAATGCAAGCACCAATCGCCCCCCTGCGGCAAAAAATGCCCGTCCAGTTACGCATTGGCGAGCCATCTTTCCAGATTTTCTCCCAATAAATACTCATCCCAGAGCCTCAATTGACACTCCCAGATGATTACCACATTCCATCCCATTTCCTGAAGAAGCTCATAATTACGCTGATCTCTCGCCACGTTTTCACGGAACTTCTTTTGCCAGAATGCGGCATTTGAAGCTGGGGTTGTGGCATATCTGCAATTTTCATGTCGGTGCCAGAAGCAGCCGTTCACAAAAACAGCCGTTCTATACTTTTTCAAAACGATATCTGGGTTTCCAGGCAGGTACTTACAATGTATCCGGAAACGGTAGCCACGAGCAAACAAGACCCTGCGCACCAACAATTCAGGCTTTGTATTCCGCCCTTTGATGGCTGTCATATTCTTTTTTCTCTGGCTGGCAGTAAGAACATCCATGCGCTCAATGAAGTATTCCTATAAACTCTTCGATATTCATCAACCAATTCTGTTGAATCGGTTTATAGGATTGCCGAATATGTTCAGGGACAACCAATTGGAGATTATGCATCCTCATCTCATCCGTTTGAGCCACACTTATTGCCGGCTCCAGCGTCAGAAGATGTTTTTCAGCTATACGGTCAGCCTCAACCAACACCTGCCGCCAACGATCCTTGCAGGTTGTTTTGACCCCTAACATGCGTAGATGAATGGAAAGAAACATCTTATCATGATACTCACGTATACCGGGAAATATAAAATCCGGACGAGACTTTCCCTCCGTTACAGGAGTTCGCGAATATGAAATTTTCCTTTCTTTAAAAAGTTGTTCCAGATGATTTTCCAGACTCTGCCCAGCTCGTACTTTCCGCCGATTAAGATAGGATTTTGCCTTACTGATGAATAAATCAGGAGTCAATCCGGATTCTATATCCTTCTGCAACAAGTACTTCTCAAACGCAAGGAAGAGACGAGCCTCCGAGTTAACCCATTCTGCTATAACTTTGTCGGCAGATGCATCAGATGCATGTTGGCAGGTTGACTTGGAACGCGCAAACTCCGCAAACAGCCTTGTTTCCGGGAAAACCGATCCAAACAAGCTGACCATTTCATCAAGATAATCATCATTCGTTGGGATTTCTATTCCCAAAGACTCTAATAACCAACTGACACTGTACGGCATCACTCTGTTTCTGAGCTCAAGTTGCCCCAACGTGCGAAACTTCTCAACAGCCTGAGTTTCTCCAAACAACCATAGCATCTGAGCAAGTATGGTACTGCCGGACTGAAGAATGACCAATACTGCACTGCCGTCTCTCTTCTTCATGAGAATCAGGCAATCCTCCTCTTTCATTCGCTGTGTTATATCATTATCCGAAAAGTACAGTCGGTACTCCGTTCTCATGACACCACGCTCTTTCCGAGCCTTGGCTCGTGCATCATACAGGGTCAGATACGCCTTACAATCCACTTGTTCTTCATCTGAAAGGTAAAAGAAGTGCGTATCTATCCTCAATGATTCTTCCGGCTTACCGAACAAGTGCAGGACTTCCTGAACACCGTTGAATTCATGCTGATTTGAACGCGTAATATCAGCCTCTACACGGCTGAGCTTTTTAATGGCTACACCGTCAAAGAAAGCAGCAAGGTCTCCTTCTGTCCAACTCATGGTAGTGTCAAGAAATGATGGAAGCTATAAATCGAGCAGAAGCCTCTATGGCAGGAACAACTACACTATTACCTATCTGATGATAAGCCTGTGTTTTTGAAACAGGAAAATGAAATTGATCGGGATGGAAGCCCTGCAACTGCATCGCTTCTTCAACAGACAGGCGCCTCGGTCTGTCTCCGGGTTGTTCAATCAGAATTTCGGCACCATCTTTGTGATAGCGAGCCGAAATTGTCCGCGTTACTTCATCATCCCTCAATGGCCACGTGTGCAGACCGTATCCAAAGCCATTCCCTGCCTCTGCATGGTGCGCCTTATGACGTTCCAACGTATCCCAGGTTCCTTGGCCCAGCGTATATCCTGCCAGCACAGGTTTGACAATACTCGCAAGTTTAGGATACTTGTACGATTTTCCCGGTTTCTCAGGAATACGTATATTTTCTTTTGCTATCGGCACCTGCTGCGGGTCAAACCCCACTATATAGAGTCGTTCACGATGCTGAGGCACCCAATTGGCTCCATCAACAATCTTCCAATTGACAACATACCCGAGTTCGTCTTCCAACGAACGACGAATTATCTCAAATGTTCTACCTTTGTCATGGGAAAGCAAATTCTTTACATTTTCCAGCATGAACGCCTTGGGACGCTTCAAACGCAGAATCTCCTTTATCTCAAAGAAAAGAGTACCTTGCGTTTCATCATCAAACCCATGCTTTCGTCCCAAAGAATTTTTCTTGGAGACTCCGGCCAGAGAAAACGGCTGACAAGGGAATCCGGCACACAGAACATCATGGTCAGGAATCAGATCTTTTGGTATTTTCCGTATATCTCCGTATGGAACTTCGCCATAATTGCTGGCATACGTCTGTTTGGCATATTTATCCCATTCACAGGAAAAAATGCATTTCCCTCCGGCATTCTGAAAGGCTATACGAAAGCCGCCAATACCGGCAAACAGATCTATAAACGTAAATTTCCAGAATTGAGGAGGTCCAAAAGGCAATTCTGAAAACAGAGAAGGCAATAACTTCAACGGAAGCTCATCCTCAAAACCATCTTCCCTGAGCATACAATCCTCACCTTCATTTTCCTGGATTTCGTTCATTCGCTGGCGCAGCAAATCCTGACAGGAAGGCGAAAGAAGAGGAACAGTCAACTCCGGCGACTGCATCAGATGCGTCACAGCTGCCGACAATTCCTCCGCAATATCTGCATCAAGAACACAATGTTCCTGAGCCATTGATATCAATTCCTTTTGTATGTATTTCAGGAGCATTTCATCACCTCTTCCTTATGATAATCCCTGATAGAACGTAAGCACACTGTTTATAGCACGTAACCCCTCGTATCGTCAAATCAATTTTACTGCAATAGGTAATCAGAAGCCCGGTTGCCACACCAGGAGTGCCGCCATGAGAGCCAGCAGGAGGGCAAACACGAGGTCTACCCAGGCGGAATAGCGGGCGTACAGGCGGCGCAGGGGAGCCCACTGCAGCAGGCCGCTCCAGAGCATCCATCCACCCTGCCCGGCCAGAGCCATGCTGACCACCAGCGCCGGTTCAAACCAGCTGAAAGTATCGCCGAATGCCTGCAGGGGGCCCAGACAGAGCCCACAGATGAAAAGGGTGCATTTGGGGTTGAGGATGTTACAGAGGAATCCCTGCCGGAGCAGGTGCACCAGCGGCTCGCGGGCGGCGGCTTCCTGCTGAATCTCCTCTGCTGCGCGGAAGTGTCGCGGCATGATTTTCCAGGCGAGGTACAAGAACCATCCTGCGGCCGCCCAGAGCAGCCAGCGGCTCCACTCCTGCTCCAGCAGCCAACGACCGGCCGCACAGACAATGCAAAGCTGAATGGTGATACCGATGGTGATTCCTGTCACCACGGCACAGGCTGCGCGGAACCCCTGCGCCAGCGAGGTGCGCACCACGAAAAACAAATCCGGACCGGGGCTGAGCTGGGAGATAATCAGCAGCAGAGAAATGGAAATCAGGCTGAGGATGGCCTCGGTCATGCCTCACCTCCCTCAAAAGACGGCAACGGCACCACAGCGTTGGACGGCAGGGGGAACTTGCGCTGTATCACATGCTCGGAAAGCGGCTGCGACTCTGTGTAAACCGCGCGGAACATCTCCATCTTGGCATCGATGTCATCCGCATGGTGCAGCGCCAGCGCCTCCGGCGTCTTGGGTACAACGGGTGAGCCGTATTCCAGTGTACCGTGATGGGAGGCGATGAGGTGCAGCAAATGCAACCGCACCTGCTCAGTGGCGGGCACAAGCGTTTTCCACGCATCGCGCCGTTCCGGGGTGAGCATCAGCCCCCACAGGCGGTTCACCAGCTCAATTCCCACCGGAATATGGCCGAGCAGTTCCCCGGCAAGCGAATAGGGCATCACCAGGCTATGCTCCTCATACACGTTCTCCCACAGCTTGCCGCAGTCGTGCAGCAAGGCTCCGGCCAACACCAGATCGCGATTAAGCGCGGGATAGGCCGTGCAGAGCGCCTCTGCCACGCGCATGACGGAAGCCACATGCTCCACCAGACCGCCGCGGCGGGCATGGTGATTCATCCGCGCGGCACCGCTGCGTCGGAAGCGGGCGCCGTATTTCTCTATCACCGTCTCACAGAGCGTGCGCAGGCGCGGGTCGCGCATGGAGGCAATGAGGGCCAGGATACCCTCCCAATCCTTTTTCTGCCGGGCGCAGAGCTCCGGGCTGCCGGCGAGCATCTGCTCCTCTTCCTCCGGCGTAAGGCTGCGGCAATCCAGCGCCGCGCCGTTCAAACCATATTCATTCACGCTCCAGTTGCCCGTCACAGCAATGGCATCATTGGGCTGCAGCGCATTGAACGCCGGATGCCAGGGCGCGTTGTCCCAGATTTTAAGCGAAAAGGAACCGGCCGCATCTGCCAGTTCCACTTCCAGATAGGGTTTCCCGGTCTTGGTGGTTTTGGTGAGCTTCTTAGTCACCTGCACCATCACCGTGCCCTGCACTTCTGCCGCCGTGGCTTCCGCTGTGAGCTGCTGAATACTGCCGAAGTTCATACGCGGAGAGGCAGGCGGGAAATAAAGTCTGCAATCACTCAGTTCTGAGGAGCAGGTGCAGGCTGCTCGGCGGGAGCAGGCGTGACCAGATTCTCCAGATTTTCCACAGTCGGAGCGGCGGGAGCGGCAGGAGCACCGGCGGGAGTCTCCGTGGCCTCTGCAGGAATCACGGCAGGTGCAGCCCCCTCGCGACCCAGCTCAGACTTCTGCTGCTGGAAGCGCATGTTCATGAGCAGCGCCAGCACAAAGCAGAGTATCATGAAAAGAGAACCGAAAAACACCGTACCCTTCTTGAGCACATCCGTGGTCTGCGCACCAAAAGCCTGGTCTGTCATCTGTGCGCCGAAAGCAGCGCCGAGACCTTCCTGCTTCGGGCGCTGCATCAGCACAACCAGCAGCAGCAGGGAGCAGACGATGAGGAGAAGAGCGAATACGATGTAGATGGATGCGTTCAACATGGCGGTGATTGTAGCTTAAAATGGTTCGTTTGTAAAGGGATTCAGCCGATAATTTCGTTCAGCTCGTTGCAAATGACACGCTTGGGCACGATGGGCTTGTCATCCAGAGCAAAACTCATGATGATGATTCGCTCTCCCTTTTTGATGAGGTGAGCCGCTGCACCGTTCACAATAATCTGGCCGGTACCGGGAGGCCCCACTAACACATAGGTCTCAAAACGGTTGCCGGAGGTAACGGACGCTACCAGCACCTTCTCCCCGGGCCAGAGACCGGCAGCCTCCACCAAATCCTGAGGAATCTCGATACTACCCTCGTAATCCACATCACCCCGGGTGACCATGGCACGATGAATTTTCGATTTGAGCTGAGAAACTAGCATGACTTCTATGCGGACGGGCGCCTATCAAACTACTTTTCGATGAAAAGGTCAAGACAAATTCGCGCCAGTCGGGGCAATGAGAGTACACAAAGCAGATTTTTCTTGCATACGGGAGCGTTTGGGGTAGAATGGCACGCAGAAGAATGTCCCTCCGCATGAAGACAGCCCGTTTCCTCGCCACGCTCCTGTTGCCGCTCGCTCTGCTCCCCGCCTGCCAGCAGACCGGCACCGTGAACATTGAAATGATTCACGAAACCCTGAATTGCCCCAGAATAGCCGTCACCCCGCACCAGCCCGCCTGGGTCAGCGAGCCGACCGACTTTCACCCGCTGACGGCCGGAGATTTGCAGAAGGTGCGCACCATGCTGATGGGGGCAGACACCCGCTTCGTCGCGGACAAATACTATCAGGATGAGGAAGAGGGCAACCGTGGAGACACCTCATCCTCCTTGTTCTACCTGTATGGCGACAACGCCCAGTGCCTGGGCGGCCGCGTCATCAACGGCCAGGTCTACATGGATGACCTGGAGCTGGACGAGCCTCAGCGCATGGAGCTTTACAAGCTGCTGAAGCCCTACTTGCAGAAACTTCCCCGCGAAAGCGCCCAATGATACCGCCATGGCAACAGCTGGATGCCGTGGCGGACGAGCTGCGCGCCATGCAGCCTGATATCCGCGGCAAAGTGCATCCGCTCGCCGTGGTGGAGGGAGTGCTGCAGTTGGGCGAAGGTTCTGAAATACGCCCCGGCACCGTGATTGAAGGCCACGTCCGCATCGGCAAGGGATGCAGAATCGGCCCGAACGCCTACCTTCGCGGCGAAACCTCCGTGGGTGACAACTGCATCATCGGCAATGCCGTAGAGGTAAAGAGCAGCATCATCGGCAACGATGTCTTCATCGCCCACCTCAGCTATGTGGGCGATTCCGTGCTGGGGAACGACATCAACGTGGGCGGCGGCTGCATCTTCAGCAACTTCCGGCACGATGCAGGGGAAATCCGCATGCCCTGGCAGGGCGTGCTCACCCCCACCGGACGCAACAAACTCGGCTGCGCCATTGGCGACCACGCCCGCATTGGCTGCAAGAGCGTCATCCTCCCCGGCCGCGTCATCCCGCCCGGCACCCATACCGAACCGGGTGCAACCATCAGATAATCGCAACAGCTGCGATTTTCTGCCTCTGCTCCCGCTATTTCCCCTTTGGCAATCGTTTTTTGGCTGAAAAGCGCTTTCCCCCCGCTCCTTTTTCATTGTCTCGCATCCCGCGTCACACGCGGCTTAAAGGGGGGCACAAAATAAAAATGGGAGGAAATCTCTTGTCTTCTCCGTTTTTTCTGTTATATCTCTACACGGGTTGACACCCAACCCGCTACATCTATGAATAAACCATCCCAACATCTACCGGTCAGCCGCTCGGCTGAGAAGTCACACATGCCCACTACCAATACCACCAATTCCTCTATGAATACCATAACTGACGATACCAACGCCGGCAT
>SUVN01000006.1 GCA_015061985.1 Akkermansiaceae bacterium | reverse complement strand
CTTGGCTACGAGCAGAGGGATATATCTCGTTTTATCAACTCCTCAAACGCTGATTGGAAACCGCCGTATGCGGTAATTCGCACGTACGGTGGTGTGAGAGGGGGACGAAAGTCCCCCTACTCGATCGTTTTGGGTATATACCCAACACAATTTGACACGATTCAATCTTGCAATAAGAGGGTAATCAGGTAAGATGTGTTGCATCTCTGTTCCATGAATTCGTTTCGCACCAGCACTGCTGCCATTCTCTGCTCTCTCGCGCTGACGGCGTGGGCACCGCTCTATGCTCAACAGCCTCAGACCCCTGCAACAGCAGTTAATCGGCAGGTGGTGCAGGATCCGGCAGAAATTTACCTGACGGCCTACCGCCTTTGCCGCGAGTCGGAGCGTCTGGCGCAGCAGCAGAACTACAATGCCGCCATTTCCCGCGGTCAGCAGGCAGAGAAAATCCTGGCCGGCATTGTGAAGGATTATCCGAACTGGAAGAGCAATCTGGTATCCATGCGCCGCCGTTTGCTGGCAGAGAATATGGCGACCTATCGTCAGAAAGCCAAGGATGCACCCATCCCGACGGGTCGCCAGCCCGGGCGTCCCATTTCCATGGAGGGGCCGCGCACCACGCTGGTGCCACAGCCAATCAATCCGCCGGCGGATGGAGAGGCTGCGCCCTCGAACTATCAGCCCATTGAACTGCCGGACTATGACAGCACGGACAAAAAGCTTTACAACGCGCTGGCGCTGGCACAGGAGGAGTGCCGCCGCATGGCTGCCGCCTACAAAGAGCTGAACACGAAGTTTGAGGATGTGCAGAAGCAGCTCATCGTCGCCCAGACGGAGCAGAAGATGTACAAGGAGCGCTACGAAAGCCTCCAGGAACAAATTACCTCGGAACGCGCTGCCGGTAATCAGGTGGTGGACTCCCTCTCTCGCCAGCTGGCAGAGATGGAGGCCAAGTACCGCGCCTCCGAGGATGCCCGACAGAAAGCCGAATCCCGCGTGGCAGAACTGGAAACCACTCTGGCTGCCACTCAGGCAGAACTGGAGCGTGTCACCCGCGAGCGCGATGCCCTGAAGGCTGAGAACGAGCAATTGAGAGCCATCGTGGAGCTGAACAGCCCGGAAAAGACCAAGGCTCTGCTGGATCAGAACCTTACGCTTGATCAGCAGCTGAAAGATGCTCAGGCGCGTGTGGCGGAACTGGAGTCGCAAATGGCCGGCTCCGGCGACCAGCAGGCCGTTATGCAGCAGCAGCTGGATGAAGCCCGCGCAGAGGCCGACCGCCTCCGCGATGAAATGAGCGGTATCTATGAGGAGAATATGGGCTACCGCCGCCGTGTGTCCGACCTCACGGAGCGTCTCAATAATCTGGAAGCCGATTTGGAGACACAGGCCAATGCACCGAATGTTGACCCCGCTCTGGCAGAGGAAAACAAGTTGCTGCGAGAGGTGATTGCCAAGCAGAAACGCACCATCGCCATGCAGGAAGAGGGGCGAAAGCTCCTCATCGAGACCTATAAGCAGATTAAGAATCAGGACCCTGCCACCCTTTCTGCCCTCCAGAAGCTGGACCAGGAAAGCAGTCTGGATTTGACGGATGCCGAGCGGCGGGTCATGGAAGCCGTAAAGAACAGCGTGGCCGGTACCGAACAGGGAGAGCAGGAAGCCGCTGCTGCCGTGCGTGAGGGTCTGGAAGCCGAGGCTTTGGCCAACCTGGCCGCCAAGGCGTTCTCCAAGGGTCGCTACACCGCCGCCGAACAGCTTTACCGCACTCTCTATGATTCCAACCCTGACCACGTGGCGGGGCTGGTGAATCTGGGCACGATTCTTCTGTACCGCAACAAGTGCGAGGAGGGTATCGAATACCTCACCCGCGCTGCCCGTCTGGCACCGGATCTGGCCATCTCGTACTATCTGGCCGGTATCTGCCACTACCGCCTTGACCGGATGGACGAGGCGCGCATCATGTTTGCCCGCACCATCGAGCTGGATCCCGGCAACGCAGAGGCTTTCTTCTATCTTGCCAATATCGAAGCCATCAGCGGTGAATACGATGCTGCACTGAAGCATTTTGCCGCAGCCGTGAAGCTGAAATCCGGTCTGGGTGATGCCCATTACAACATGGCTCGTCTCTATGCCGAAATGAAGAAAATTCCCGAAGCCGCGCGTGCATACGACCGCAGTATCGCCAACGGCGCTGAGCCTGACCCCGAGTTTGAGCAGTACCTGCGTAACCACCCGGATAACACCAATCAGCCCGGTGAGGACCTCGTCGAAACCGTCAATCCGCAGGAAGAGGCCAACGAGCTTCGCAAGAATGACCCGGAGATGGACGATATCATCGCCCGCCGCGATGCCGAGCGCCTGGATGACCCCGTTGCCCCCATGGACCCGGACGCTGAACCGGGCGAAGCCGCTGACCAACCTGCTGAGGGTGAAGCCACTGAACCGGAAGTCCCGGAAGACCCCTTTGACATCGCCGTCCGAGAAATTCGCCGCGATATTGAGACCGTCAAGACCCCGTCCTCTGCCGGCAAGGGGCATGAGGTAGACCCCAAACGCTTCCGCACCATCCGCATCCGCAGCAAGATGCGAGACAAGCGAGGTCGCCGCATCCGCGCCAAACTCCGACTCAAACGCCCCGAGCCGCAGCGCATCCGCCGTCGCGGTAGCGAGGAAATCCGTGAGATTAAGAAGAAACGCTGAGCTTGACAAAGCTCCGTCCCGGTCGTATCTTATCTGCATATGCAGAAGGATGCCAAGCTGGTGGAGTTGGAGAGTAAGCCGATTGCGCGGCTGCTGGCGCAGTATTCTTTGCCGGCGATTGTGGGCATGGCAGCCATGTCGGTGTACAATCTGGTGGATGCCATGTACATAGGCCAGTGTTGCGGGCCGTATGCCATTGCTGCCATGGCGCTGGCCTTCCCCATCACCAATCTGATGGTGGCCGTCGGTTCCATGATTGGTCTGGGCTGTTCCTCACTGGCATCCATCTCTCTGGGACAGCAGGATTTTGACCGCGCTTTCCGTATTCTGGGGCATTGTCTGGTTATCAGCCTCATTGCCGGTCTGTTGCTGGGCTTGCTTCCGGTGCCGCTGCTGGAGCCGATTCTGCGCGTCTTTGGCATTTCCGGTGAGACGATGAAGCCCGCCTACGATTTCATGCTGGTGCTGTTGCTGGGTTATCCCATCACTAACCTGTTCATGAATCTGAACCACCTCATGCGCGCCAGCGGCTACCCGAAACAGGCCATGGTCAGCCTGCTCATCTCTCTGGTGGTGAATGTGAGCTGCGCCCACCTCTTCATCTATGTGCTGGATTGGGGCATGACCGGGGCAGGGCTCTCCATTGTGCTGGCGCAGGCGGTCGGGCTTATCTGGGTGATATCTCATCTGCTGCGTCGCAGCAGCGTGCTGCATTTCCGCCGGGGTATCTATAAATTGTGCGGCCCCATTTTGCGGCGTATCTGTCTGGTGGGTCTCCCGCCCTGCCTGCTGAATGCCTGCGGCTGCCTGGTGGTGGTAGCCTATAACTACGCCCTGCAACTCTGTGAGGGGCCCATGGGTGCCGGCGCTTTCGGTATCATCAACCGCGTGATTTTCTTCTTTGTCATGATTGTGCTGGGTATTACCCAGGGCATGCAACCCATCGCCGGTTATAATCTGGGCATGGGTAATTATGGTCGCGTGAAGCGTGTGCTCTTCTATGCCATGCTGGCCGGTAGCGTCATCACCACCTTCGGCTGGCTGATGATGGAGCTCTTCCCACAGGAGATGGTCATGCTCTTCGTGAAGGATGAAGGCGGTGATTCCTCCAGACTCATTGAGATTTCCACCCGGGGCACCCGCATCATGGCGCTGGTCTTCCCGCTCATCGGGTCCCAGATTGTCATCGGCAACTTCTTCCAGGCCATCGGTCGCCCGGTGATGAGTATCTTCCTGAACATGACCCGCCAGTTCATCTTCCTCATCCCCTGTCTGCTGGTGTTGCCGCATTATTTTGCGACGGACGGTGTCTGGTTCTCTCAGGTGGTGGCAGATGTGCTCTCCGTCACTCTGGGCTTCATTGTCATTTACCTCTTCCTGACCCGTATCCTTGTTAAAAAGACCTATCACACCCCCATCCATGACTCAGATACCGATTCTCATTGCCACTCGTAATGCCCACAAGGCGCAGGAAATTGCCGCCATTCTTCCCCCGGAGTATAAGGTTTCCACGCTGTTGGATTTTCCGGATGCACCGGAGGTGGAAGAAACCGGCCACACCTTTGCTGCCAATGCCCGCCTGAAAGCCGAAGGTATTTCGTCTGTTTTCAGCGGATTGGTGTTGGCGGATGATTCCGGCCTCTGTGTGGATACCCTGAATGGTGCACCCGGTGTCCTCTCTGCCCGCTATGCCGGTGAACACGGCCGGGATGCGGATAACAACGCCAAGCTCCTGCGAGAGCTCAGTGTGCTGCGCGGCTGGGCTCCGTTCCCCGCCCGCTTCGTCTGCGCCCTCTCCCTGGCGGAGAACGGTCTCGAGATAGCACACTTCTGCGGCACTGTGGAAGGACGTATCACCCTTCACCCTCGCGGCTTACAGGGATTCGGATACGACCCCCTCTTTGTGCCGCAGGGCTATACCTGCACCATGGCAGAGCTTCCCGCCGCCGCCAAAAACACCATTTCTCACCGTGGAAACGCTCTCCGACAGTTTGCCGACTGGATTCGCTGCCGTGCCACTCGGTTTGAACACTAAAAGAGACTTTTAAGAAAACTTAAATACACGTTCGCCCCCGCCGGATGGAATTAGTACACTTTCCGGCGGGGTAAATTATTTTTTTACACAAGATATGGTATAGGTTCTGAAAAACTGGTAGAAAATCTGGTGAATTTCGCGATTTTGGCTTGCCAGTTGGCATGACAATGGGTAAAATGAGCGCAACAAAGGATATCGTATGAAATTTTCTCTTGCTAAACAGGTGCTTCTTGATGGGCTCAACAAGGTGACGGGTGCAGTATCTACCCGCCCGAGCATGCCCATTCTCTCCAATGTCCTGCTCTCCGTGGCAGACGGGGAGTTGCAGCTCATGACCACCAACATGGAGCTGACCATCATGACCAAAGTACCCTGTATGGTAGAGAAACCGGGTGCTGTTACCCTGCCGGCCAAGAAGCTGCAGAGCATCATCCGCGAGCTGCGCGATGGCGAGGTGGAGGTAGAGGTCAAGGATACCGTGGCCACCATCTGCTGCAACCGTGCCCGATTCAAGCTCAATGGCCTGAGTGCCGATGAGTTCCCGGGGCTGCCCTCCTTCCGCGAGGTGCGAGAGTTCAAGGTGCCGCAGGCCATGCTCAACAAAGGCTTCCGCTACACCGAGTTCGCCATTGCGAACGACGGCATGCGCTATGTGCTCAACGGTATCTACACCTGCTTCCAGGATGGCAAGCTTACGCTGGTGGCCACGGATGGTCGCCGTCTGGCTCTCTTTGAGAACGAGCTGGAGTTCCCGGAATCCCAGAATGTGTGCATCGATATCCCCAGCCGCGCCGTGGCAGAGCTGCACCGCCTGCTGGGCGATGCCGGCGATGTGATGGTACGCATCACCACCAACCAGGCCGCCTTCGATTTCGGCGATACGCTGCTCATCACCAAGCTGATAGACGGCAACTATCCGAACTATCGCCAGGTGATTCCCAGCCGCTACAACGAGCGCATCGTCCTGCCCGCACCGGAGCTTAACGAGACCGTGCGCCGCGTTTCTCTCCTTTCCTCAGAGAAGTCCAACATCGTCAGCTTCCAGTTCGTGCCGGGCGCCATGCGCGTGCAGTCCAGCGCTAAGAACATGGGTGAAGCCAATGAAGAAATGCCCATCGACTACAATGGTCGCGAGCTTTCCATTGCCTTCAATGCTGACTTTGTGCAGGCACCGCTGAAAGCCGTCGGCGACTGCGAAGTGGCCATCGACCTCATCGATGCCTCCAGCCCCGGTGTCATGCGTGTGGCGGATGAGTTCCTGTATGTGCTGATGCCGATACACGTGTAATAAGCATAAGATTTTCCCAAGGTGATACGTGGGGGAGGCAGCATGGCTGAGGCCTGTTGCCTCCTCTTTTATCTGCTTGTTCAAGCTGAACCGACAAGGAATGTCAGATTCTTGTCAATGTACATATGCCCCTTTTTTAATTGCGGCGGGGTTGAGGAGTTGGGGGAGGAGTCTCTTTTTTCTCCGGTCTGCGGATGACGGTTTCACCCTCCATGGCCATATTGGCTCTATCGCGGGCAAGTTGTTCAAAGTATTCAGGATCAGCCGTCCAGCGGAAGCGGTCGTGAGCTTCCTTTTCTTCCTTGCGTTTGAGGATGAGTAGTTCCTCTACACGTTTTTTCTGCTGGCGGAGAGCCTGAAGCTCCAGCATGGGTGTGAGTGCCAGCATGGATACCAGAAATGATACCAGCACCAGAAAGATGATGCCCAGCACCGTGATGACAGCCCTTATACCGGCCGCACGTCCGGAGCGTACTTCCTCCAGCTCTTCGAGGGTGCGGCGACGTGTGCGGAACAGGAACATCATGGCACAGGGCAGTGGGGATTATTTGCTCAGGAGGGATTGCGCTCTGCAAAGGGAACAAAGCGACCTCGGCGTGCCAGCAGGAGGATGTGCATGCGCTGCTGCTTGCCCTTGGAGGAGGCGGGTACCGGTGTAATGCTCGTCTCGAACCCGGCCTTGCGCAGCGTGCTCTCCAGCCGCTTATCACTCTTGGCCAGCGAGATGGCCAGAAGGCTACCGCCTTTCAGCGCATTGAAAAAAGCCTGTGCCTCATTGAGTTTCAACTCGCAGCGGGCGTGGGTATGACGCATGATGATAGCATGCAGCGAGCCGGTGCGCTTGGTGCAGAGCTGGGCGGCAGACACTGTTTCCACGCTCACGCGCTTATCTTCCCACAGGGCGGTGTGCTCGCCGTAGCGGCGGTTCCACTCCACAATCTCGGCAATCGGTTCGGCCACGATGAAGCGAGCCTTCTCCTTGGGCAGGCACTGCATGACCTTGGCCAGCCCGTAGCCCAGCCCCAACCCGGCAATCAGGATGCAGGGCTGCCCGGCGCGGGTGATGGGAGAGACAGCTATCTCTGCCAGCGATTCTTCGCTGCCGTAGGTAAAGGAATTGGCGCAGGGCATACCGTCGCGCTGAATCGTCAGCACACCATCGCGTTCCCACAGCTCCCACAGGGAACCGTCGTCCATCTGTTTCTCACCTAATTTTGTCAGGGGCTTCATATTACGCGCCCAGTATACCATCCCTCTCCCCATCCCGCAAGCCTTTTGCTTTCCATGTATCGTCCACACGTGGTAAAGAGCAGAATTCTCAATGATTTTGATTGACAAAGAGGCGCAAATGGAGTATCCTGCGCGTCCCCGCTGATGCTGCAATACCAACAACGGAGGGCTGGGGGCGAGAGCGCAGCACCTTCCAACAATCCGCGTTACCTGCCGCAAGGAACGCACAACACATATAAATACAATGATTAACGAACTCGTTACAAAGATGGTGGAAGCCGGTGTACACTTTGGTCATCAGACCCGCAAGTGGCACCCGAACATGAAGAAGTACATTCTCACCCAGAAGAATGGCATCCACATCATCAACCTGGAGGAAACCGAGAAGTGCCTGGACAAGGCCAGCGCTTTCCTCAGCGATCTTGCCGCCAAGAACAAGAAGATTCTCTTCGTGGGCTGCAAGCGTCAGGCTCAGGAGGCTGTGAAGGAGGCCGCTGAGGCTACCGGTCAGTACTATGTGAACTTCCGCTGGCTCGGCGGTATGCTCACCAACATGACCACCATCAAGAAGAGCATCGCTCGTCTTGACTACCTCGAGAACCTCGACAAGCAGCCCGAGTACAAGTCCATGTCCAAGAAGGAGCTCGCCGCCCTCGCCCGTGAGCGCGAGAAGCTGCAGCGCAACCTTCAGGGTATCCGCACCATGGGCGGCGCTCCCGACGTGATGGTTGCCATCGGCGCTGATCACGAGGATATCGCCATCCGCGAGGCCCACATCCTGGGTATCCCCGTCATCGTGCTGACCGACACGAACGCCGACCCCGACAGCGTGGACTTCCCCATCCCGGGCAACGACGACGCCGTACGCTCTATCCGTCTGATCCTCTCCGTGCTGGTGGAGGCCATCAACAAGAGCAAGCCCGCATAATCTGATAATTTAACCTGTAATACCATACGACAATGGCTGAAATTACTGCCGCAATGGTGAAGGAGCTGCGCATCAAGACCGATGCCGGCATGATGGATTGCAAGAAGGCCCTGGTGGAGTGCGACGGCAACATGGACGAAGCCGTCAAGTACCTCCGCGAGAAGGGCATTGCCAAGGCTGCCAAGAAGGCTGACCGCGAGGCCAAGGAAGGTATCGTGGCCACCGTCGTGGAAGGCAAGGACGGTATCATCTACGAAATCAACTGTGAGACGGACTTCTGCTCCAAGGGCGACAAGTTCCAGGCTCTGGCCGCCGAAATCGGCGCTGCCCTGAAGGCCTCCTCCGCCACTACGCTGGAGGATGCTCTCAACGTGGCCATCAACGGCACCACGGTGGAGAAGCACATCGCTGAGCAGTGCGCCGTCATCGGTGAGAACATGAAGCTGCGCAAGTTCGGCCGCTACACGCTGGCCGGCGAGGGCACCATCGCCTCCTACATCCACATGGGTGGCAAGGTGGGTGTGCTCCTGCAGGTGGCTTGCGACAACGCTGCTACCGCCGCGGCTGAGGCTTTCCAGACCATGTGCAAGGACATCACCCTGCACATCGCTGCCTGCGCTCCCAAGAGCGTGGATTCCAGCTCCCTTGATCCCGCTTTCGTGGCTGAGGAGCAGGAGATTGCCAAGGCTCAGCTCATCGCTGAGGGCAAGCCCGAGCACCTGCTGGAGAAGATTCTCCCCGGCAAGCTGCGCGCCCTCTACAAGCAGAGCTGCCTTATGGACCAGGAGTTTGTGAAGGATCCCTCCATCTCCGTGGCCAAGCTCGTGGAGAACACCGGCAAGTCCCTGGGCGACAAGGTGACTGTGGTGGCTTTCCACCGTTTCCAGCTCGGCGCCTGATAAGGCACTTTCATATAACATCATTCTTTTTCCGCTCTCCCATGCCACCGCATCGGGAGAGCGTTTTTTTTGCATCACTAATTCTTGCCGGAACGGGCGAAAATCTGCCATTCAGAAGGGTGAAATCTGCTGCTGGGTTGCGGAGAGTGGAAGGAAAACCACCCTTCTCCGATGGAGCATGAATTCATCGGCGGCAAGCTCTTAGGCAGGGGAGAAGTGTGACGCGAGGAACTTCTGATAACTAACGGTTACATGGGAACTCAGGAATCTGCGGTGTCAGTACACTATACCCTTTGTGGTGGTTGGCTGTCACCATCGTTGCATGGGGGCCCTTATTGTTTCTCAAAAGGGGTTACGCTGATAACGCAGCTCGACAACCTGCCTAACTGATGTTGACCTACCGACTTTGAAATTTCGTTGTAACGAGGAGTACAAACAGACCGACAATTTTTCATTTCGCTCTCCTTCCATGAGAATGACACAACCATGAAAAAACGGCACGCTCAAAGTGAGCGTGCCGGGGAGAAAAACTTGGAAAGGAGGTGAGTTAATTAAGCCTTGGCTTCCTCTTCTTCCTTCTTCTCAGGCATTTTGCCGGTGGAGAAGTACTGCTCGATTTCCTCGAGGGTACGGCCCTTGGTTTCCGGCATGAAGAAGGCGGCGGTGATGAAGTAAATCACGGTGAAGCCGGCCAGAGTGAAGAAGACGGAGGAGTAACCCAGCGCACCGACCCAGGGCAGGAAGACACCTGCAATGGTGGTGGACACACCCTGGTTGATGAGCAGGGCGATGGCCATACCGTTGGCGCGGATGCGGGTGGGCATCAGCTCAGAGAGAGCCAGCCAGACGCACACGCCGGGACCGGCAGCGTAGAAGGAGATGAAGACGATGAAGAAGCCGGTGACGAGCCAACCGGTGGTCGGGGAGGGCTTCATGCCGATTTCAGCACGGGTGATGCTGATTTCTTTCACGGCACCTTCAGGAAGCGGGGTGCTCCAGAAGCAAATCTTGTCCAGGAAGGTGGGGGCAAGAGCGGTGGCCTTCGTTACAGCGATGGCAGAGCCCTCGGTGGTATCGGCGCGGAGTTCGGCTACGTCCTGCTTGCTGTCCAGCCCCTGCTTGTAGGTAACGATGAGCTGCATGCCGGGGGCAACGGATTCGCCCTGCATGAATTCGGGGTGAGCGGCGGCTACCTCAGGCTTGGCGACGGCCTGCTTCACGGCGTCAGCTACGGAGATGTTGAGGCTGTTGTCGGAGAGGGCGGCAGCCACTTCCTTCGTGACATCCACGCGGTTGCTCTCCACGCTGTAGAACATGGCACCCACGCCGCAAAGACCGGCGATGATACCCAGCGTGCCCATCTTGAGCAGGAAGGTGCGTCCCTTCTTGTCCACCAGAGAAACGGCCACGATGGTCATGAGCATGTTGACAATCTTGATGGCGAAGTCAGCCCAGTTGGCCTGAGAACCTTCCAGACCGGCCTGCTGGAACACCTTCACGGAGTAGTTCAGCACGGAGTTGATGCCGGTAGCCTGGGTGCAGGCCAGCACCACCACGGCCAGAATGAAGGGAATGACATACTTGCGCTGCAGGAGGGAGTCGCCCTTGGAGGCTTCCTTCATGGCTTCTTTCTGAGCCTTTTCAGCCTCATCGGCAGCAATCATTTCGTCCAGAATATCCTTGGCTGCCACATCACCGTTGTTGGCGGCGAGGGAGAGAAGAGCTTCTTCCTTGCGCCCACGGTAGTACAGCCAGCGCGGGGACTCTTTCAGGCGGCAGGCACCCAGCATCAGGATGATACCGGGGATGGCGGAGCACCAGAAAATGGTCTGCCATGCCATGACCTTGCTCTCGGCGGTCACGGTCACGTCCGTGGCGGCACCCACGAGCATGGTTACCACCAGACCGATGACGGCGGCGAAGACCAGACCCACGGTGAGCAGCAGCTGGAACATGCCGGTGCCCTTACCGCGGGAGTTGGCATCCAGACATTCGGCCAGATACATGGGAACAACCACACCGACCAGACCGGCAGAAGCGCCCTGGAGGATACGACCGCCCATGAGCATTCCGAACAGACCGTTGGAGAAGCAGATAATCGGAATGCTCAGGGTAAACAGGAAAGCGGAGAGGATGATGACCTTCTTGCGGCCCAGCCATTCGGCCAGCATGCCGGCAAAGAGGGAGGAGAGCACCGAGCCGAACAGCACGGCGGCCACCACGATGGAAATCTCCTGCGGGGTGTAACTGGAGGTTGCCTCAATATAGGGCACAGCGGCGGCAATCACGCCTACGTCAATGCCGTAGAGAAGACCGCCCAGACCTGCCATCACCATCAGGTAGGTGGCGTAGCGTTTCACTGAAGCGGGAAGTTCAGCTTTGATAGTATCGGTACTCATAACGCGCCTTATTATATCAGCTACTTCCCGCTTGGCAATCCTAAATTTCTGTTATCCGCTGCTTTTGATGCGGCCTTACAGCTGTCTCCGGCATCAGCGGGTGCGCTTCCACGGGCCGTCACCCACGGAAATGACCTCCACGCGCACGCGCTCCAGCCCCTTTCGCTCAAAACCCAGAAAACGTGCCACACGTGTGCTTACATCGATGAGGCGACCGTCAATATACGGTCCGCGGTCGGCTACGCGCACATAGCAGCTGCGCCCGTTGCTCAGATTGGTTACGCGGCAGACGCAGGGCAGGGGCAGCGTCTTATGCGCGGCATAGAACTGGTGGCGATACAGCCGCTGGCCGATGGCTCCCGGGTCACCGTCCGCCTCATAGAATGAGGCGATACCGTCCTCTTTGTAATGAAGAGCATCCTCCACGCTGAGCGGGTAATAGCGCACGCCCTTGAGGGTGTAGGGTGCTTTCTTATAGCCCTTGTATACGGGGAATTTCTGGGTGTAGCGCTGCTGTTGACAGGCGGTGAATGCCAACAGTCCGGCGGCGAGGAGAGTGAGGCGGGTGAGAGTTTTCATCATGCTTTTCTTATTATAAAACAGAACAAAGGTTCTGTCGATATCAAAAAGCGGGGCAAATTTGTCTTGCCTTTCAGGCGAAATAGGGTATGCTAGGGGCAGCGGGGCAGATTATACCATTCCCCCGTAACGTACACTTATGGCCAGCGATAATCTTCAGGAACTCGAGCAGAACTACATGTGTGACCCGGATGCAGACGGCGGTTTCGTCTTCACCACGGTCGAAGCAGCAATCAACTGGGTGCAGAAGAGCTCCCTGTGGCCCATGCCGATGGGTACATCCTGCTGCGCTATTGAATACATGGCCACGGCCTGTTCCCGTTTCGATATTTCCCGCTTTGGTGCAGAGGTGAACCGCTACGCTCCCCGTCAGGCCGACTTCATGTTCATCTGCGGTACTATCACTTATAAGATGGCCATGCTGGTGCGCCGCATCTGGGAGCAGATGCCTGAGCCGAAGTGGTGCATCGCCTGCGGTGCCTGCGCCTGCTCCGGCGGCATGTTCCGCAGCTACTCTGTGTTACAGGGTGTGGATAAGATTGTGCCGGTGGACGTGTACATTTCCGGCTGTCCTCCCCGCCCGGAGGCTCTGCTGCAGGGTCTCATGACCCTCCAGGACAAGATTTCCGCCACGGAGCATCCGCTCAAGGGCTTCTTCAAGCAGCATGATGCCCGCCGCCCCCAGAATGTCGATACCATCCCCATGGAATCCATGAACACGGAGGCCTGATAACCCCGGCTGATAACCTTTTTCCCTCACATAGATATGCCTGCCCCTACGCTTTCCGAACGCCAGAATGCCGCAGCTGATACCATTTGCGCCCGTTTCCCTCAAGTCGGCCGCAAGGAGTTTCGCGGTGATGTCACCCTGACCGTTCAGCCCGATGATTTGCTGGCCGTGATGCGCTACGCCCGCGAGGCCTGCGGTTTTGATATGCTGCTGTGTGTCTCTTCCGTGGATAATCTGGGCTGCGAGCCCCGTTTTGAGACCAATTACACCATCACTCAGGCAGAGACCGGTGCAAACCTGCTGGTGCGCTGCCCGGTGAGCGAGGCTGAGAACGCTGTGCCCAGTCTGGTGTCCGTGTGGCGCGCCGCCAACTGGCTGGAGCGCGAGCAGTACGACCTCATGGGTATCGAGTTCACAGGTCATCCCGACCTGCGCCGCATCATGATGTGGGAGGGCTATCCCTACCACCCGCTGCGCAAGGATTTCCCGGTGGCCGGCAAGGATTTTGAACAGGCCGGGCTGGCATTTACGCAGAAAGCCCCCACCGCCGGCGGTCCTTTCATCACCCGTCCCGGTGTACAGACGGCGGCTGCCCGCGAGCCCCGCGCTCAGGGCTGATACCTGCCCGGAAGACACTTCTTTTTAGCGATGCGCGCCCGACCCGGCGCGCATTCGTGTATAAAAGCTCAACAGACAAACAGATATGGCTCAGTTAACCCCTGATCAGGACCCCGTCATCCGCGCACAGGCGTGGGTGGGTGATGCCGTGCTGGCGCTTTATGTGCGTGAGTGGATTCTCTCTTTCAATGGCGGCGCTATTGATGGTTCTCTCTTTGTGGAGTTTACCAGCAACAACTTCCTGCGGCTCACAGGCAATGCTACCGGAGTAGAGGCACAAATCGGCCGCGTGTTCAAACAGGGCGGCTTGCAGGCGGCCTATGACTGGATTGATGAAAACCTGCGCGAGCGCATGGAGCAGCGCCTGCATATCCTCCGCTCCCGCCACCCGCATCACCGCCGTTGAGTCGGAGTTTGCGCTTGACGCGTGGGCATCACTGCGTTAGAGTATGCACATGTCACGCTATAACGGAGAACAGGTTCTGGTGGTGCCGCGCGAAGCCTTTGAGGCTGTGGGTGCTTTCAACGGTGTGCGGCTCAATCCGCAGGATTATCTCAATGCCTTTCTGAAGCCCGGAGTGGCTCATTTCATGGATCGCGAGCTGGCAGAGCAGTCCCCGCAGTTCAAGCAGATTATTGCCTACGCCATCTTCTGCCACGAGGGCAGGGTGCTGGCCTATTCTCGCACGGCCAAGGGCAATGAGACCCGCCTGCATGACAAGTGGTCGCTGGGCATTGGCGGTCATATCAACCCCGTGGATGGCCTGGCAGAGAACCTCAGCACTTATCTGGCCGGGGTAGAGCGTGAAATCCGCGAGGAAATCACCTTCTCCGGCGATGCGCAGCAGCAGCTCTACGCCGTCATCAATGATGATACGAACGAGGTAGGCTCTGTCCACCTCGGTATCGTGCATCGCTTTGATTTGGATAGCGAAGAGGTGCGCTCCAACGAGAAAGCGCTGGCCAATCTGGGTTTCCGTGATTTGGAGGAACTGGCAGGGCCGCTGTACGAAAAGCTGGAGACCTGGTCTGCCATCTGTGTGGATGCCTTGCAGCAGAAGTAATCCTTTTTCCTTTTAATACCACAAAACCGCCCGGCATCATACCATGCCGGGCGGTTTTTTCTGTACTGAATGTTAGCGTATCAGTACTTGTAGTCCACGTAGAACTGGAACTGGCCGTCGTCGTCGGCTGCGTTCTCGGACTTGAAGGGGATAGCGTAGTCCACGGCCAGCGGACCCATGGGCAGGTTGATGCGCAGACCGATACCATAGTTGGCCGCCCATTCATTCGGCTTGAAGTCGAAGCTGTCGGCATGCACGAAACCGGCATCCACGAACATGGCGAAGCGCATGGATTCCACCAGCGGGACGGTGACCTCAAACTGCACGAATGCCGAGCTGTTGCCGCCCATGGTTTCATCACCCGCGAGCTTCTCGTCCACCATACCCACATCGCGGTAGCGGAAGCCGCGCAGGTTGGAAGGCCCGCCCAGGTAGCAGCGCTCGAAGATGGGTACTTCCTCGTTGCTGTCAACGGTATCAATGGTCTGGAGACCGAAGTTGACGCTGAAGATGGTATCCCAGATGGCATTGTAGTAGTACGAACCGTTCAGGCCCACCGTGTATGTTTCCACGGTGCTGCCCGGGCCGCTGTAGCCGGCAAAGCCTTCCACGTGACCGCCGCTGCGGGGGGTGATGGAAGCATCGCGGGAATCATATTCATAGCTCACCTGGAAATGACTGCGGGTATAGTCACCGGCGGCCTCGCGGAAGAAGATGGGGGCATAGCCTTCCGGCTCAATCTCGAACTGCTCCAGACGATAGTTGAACTTGACCGAGGACAGGTCGGAGACGGCCTTGCGCAGGCTGATTTCCCAGCCGAAGTTGGTCTGCTGGTAGTAATCGCTCATGTAGGTAGAGCGTGTGTAGAATGCCTCGTTGGAGAGAGCCAGCTTGCGGTCCAGGAACCAGGGCTCCAGCAGGAACACGGAGGCATTCTGGTACTCCGTACCCAGCTTGCCGGAGAGGGTCAGGCGCTGACCACCGCCCACAAATGAGCCGCCGAAGAAACCGCCTATATCGAAGTTGGACTGGGTGACGGTGGTGTACAGGTAGACGTTTTCCACCGTGGAGAAAGCCACACCGAAGGTGAGGTTACCGGTCATCTTCTCCGTCACGTTGATGTTGACATCTCGGTAGCCGGCGGTGCCGGACATACCCTGATAAACATCTACGGTGTCGAAGTAATTGAGATTCTGCAGGCGCTTGCGGGCGGTCTCCAAATCGACGGAATTGAGGTTCTGCCCCGGCTTGAGCGGGAGCTCGCGCAGGATGACGTGCTGCTTGGTCTTGGTGTTGCCGCGCACATTGATGCGACCCACAAGGTAGCGATTGCCTTCGCTCACATCGTAGCGGATGTCAATCAGGCGGTTGCCTTTTTCATCCACGCCTACCTCCGTAATGTCCGGGCGCACATCCGCATCGGCGTAGCCCTTCGCACCGTAATAGTCGCGAATCATATCCACGTCATCAGACACCTTGCGCAGGGAGTAGATATCGCCGTCGAACATGCTCAGGCCGCGCTCCAGCTCCTTGGGAGTATAGACGGAGAGCTTGTTGAAGCTCACACGGCGCACTCTGTAGCGCGGGCCTTCATAGATGGAGACATCCATGTACACGCGCTGGCGGCCGGTGGGATTGGTACTGGTGCGGTATTTTACATCTGTCACCTGGGCACGCAGGTAACCGAAGTTACGGTAGTGCTTGACAATCTTCTGCAGGTCTTCGTCAACCTGTTCGCGGTTGATACGGCCGGATTTGGTCACCCAGGTGAAGAAGCCTCTCTCCTTGGTTTCCATGAGGCGGCGCAGCTGGTCATCGGAGAACTCCTTGTTGCCGGTGAAGTCGATGCTGTTCATGCTCTGCATGCGGCCCTCTGTGATATCGAAGATGATGTCGTCATACGTCCCGTTGGCGGTGCGCTGGGCGCGCCAGTTCACCTTGGTATCCGGGTAGCCGGCCTCCTGATAGGCTTTGATGATTTCGGCGCGGGCAAGTGCCAGAGCTCGGTCATTCACCACACCACCGGACTTGAGCTTCGTGAACTCGCGCAGCTCGTCGTCATCAAACTCTCTGTTGCCGGTGAAACCGACGCCTGCCAGCACATTGGCAGACTTGACGCTGAACATCACGCGCACTCCGCCGCCGCCGGGATGGACGGAAATACGGGCGTCCGGGTCAATCATCCCCTGAGAAATCAGACGCCCCAGGTCTTCGTTCACCACGGCAGAGTCATACTTGGCACCCTCACGCGTTCTGATGATATCGAAGAGACGGCTGTCAGGAACTGTTCGTTTGCCGCGGTAGTCAAAGCGCACGGAGGAGATGCGACGGCCGTCAAATCCGGCATCGGAGGAGAAGAGACCCGTGGTGGGGCCCAGCTCGCGGCGAACGGTGGAATCGTCCAGCAGCTCGGTTTCATCTGCAGCGGAAACGAGGTGGGTCTCCGGCATCTGCTGCGGTGCCGGAGCCTCCACGGGTTTTGCCGTTTCTTCCTGTTTGGGGGTGGAAAGGAGAGACTCCGCAGGGGCTGATTCTGTAGAAGAAGCAGCCTGCTGGTCATTCATCATGGCATCCAGGAACGGATCGCCTGTGGATTGCTGTGCCACTGCCGCTCCCGTCATGGTCATGGCG
Source organism: Akkermansiaceae bacterium (assembly GCA_015061985.1). Classification (GTDB taxonomy): domain Bacteria; phylum Verrucomicrobiota; class Verrucomicrobiia; order Verrucomicrobiales; family Akkermansiaceae; genus Akkermansia. The sequence continues at coordinate 86,781 of SUVN01000006.1, read as the reverse complement.
AGGGTGGCCAGCGTGGCACTCCAATGCTTAGTGGAAAGCTTCATGGTGCGAATCTTAGTTCAGAGCCCCTGAAAAGTCAAGGTATTAGTCTGTATGCTGCCATAATTATCAGGCGTGTTTTTTCAACAGGATGAGCCTGATAGGGGAGCGCCGGATAAATTTGGCTTGAATCCTTGCCGGAAAACAGGTAGCATGTCTGCATGAGTAAGTATTTTCTGTCCCTGTGCCTCTCCATTCTGACCTCTGCTGCCGCCCTTGCGGCTGATTTGGCTGATGCTCTGCAGAGCGGCACGCTCTGGACCTTGCCGCAGACGGAACTGGTTGATAAATACCTCAATGGTGTGATGTATCGCAATGTGGATTCCGGTACCATGCGGCTCAAGGCTGCCGGGGCTCTCACCATCGGTGAGCTTTCTCCCAATGAGATTGACTGGATTTGGGATGAAAAGAAGGAGCATCCGGCCTCTCTGCTCATCGTTCTTTATAACAAGGGTGATGACGGCAATATCGATAAGAAAGAGTTCAATCAGCGTGTGAAAGATGCTCTGGCGGCTCTGGATGCCGTTTGCGGGGTCAAGGGTAAGAAGAAAAATGTGGCGGCCAAGGAAAGCGGTGTCAAGCTCAAGGCCTGGATCTGGGAATGGGAGAATGGAGCAGCCATGCTGGAAGCGCACGATACCGGCAAGGGAAAGAAAGACTACGAGGCAGAGTTCATCCGTCTGCGGATGGCAAAGGATGCCGCCGGGCTGGAGCGCGGCAGCGCGTCTGACGCAGGCTCGCGCCGTGAGTTGCTCGCCAATGTGAAGCGCACGGAGGAGGGCGATGTGTGGATTGACAATATCCCCATGATTGACCAGGGGGAGAAGGGCTATTGCCTTCCTGCCACCGTGGCTCGTATCTTCTCCTATTATGGAATGGATGGCGTGGATATGCACGCCATGGCTTCCATGTGCGATACCGTGGCCGGCGGCGGTACCACCATTGGCGGGATGATGGAGGCGCTGGAGAAGATTGGCAGCCGTTTCCACGTTCGCGTGATGACCATGAAAGACAAGGGCAAGAAACCCGGCCCGGAAGAGATTGTTGAGTCCTACAACAAACTCGCCAAGCGCAAGGGCAAGCCGGCCTCCCGCGGTTTCATCGGTGTGGCTGACCGCGATATTGACAATGCTCTCTCCATCTTTGATCAGGAAATCCTGGAGGAATCTTTCCCGGTGAAGAAAGCCGCCATGAAAAAATGGTTCCGCCCCGTATACAAGAGCATTGATTCCGGCATTCCCATTCTCTGGGGTATTCCCGGTCACATGCGCCTCATCATCGGGTATAATGAGGCCAAGGGGCTCATTTATTACTCCGATTCCTGGGGGGCCGGACATGAAAAAAAGAAGATGAGCGCCCTGAATGCCTACATGATTACGCTTTATCGCGGCTATCTGCGCCTTTCCAAATAATATATCGGGCTGTCTCTATTCATTTCAGCTTGATTTAAATCGGTGAAGCGGGTAGAATAGAGGGCGTGAACGAACATCCTCTGCAGGAACCTGCCCGCAAGGCCTACCGTGCCATGGTCATGGCACGCGCTTTCGATACCAAAATTTCCGCTCTCTACAAAGCCGGTAAGATATTCGGCGGCGTATTTCTCGGGCGCGGGCACGAGGCCGTGGCTGCCGCAGAGGGTGTATTCCTGCGCAAGGGGTATGATGTGTATACCCCTTTCATCCGCGAGCAGGCCGGGCGCTGCGCCTGGGGCGACAGCGTGCTGGAAACGGCTCGCTCCTACTTCGGCAGCATGCAGGGTATCTCCCGCGGCCGCGATGGCAATATACACTGGGGACATCCGCATGAAGGAACACTCATGCCCATCTCCCATCTGGGTGCCATGGCTTCCGTGGTGGCGGGATTGATGCTGGCCAAGCGCATGCAGGGTATCACGGATGCCGTGGGTGTGGTCTGCATCGGTGATGGTACGACTTCCGTGGGGGCGCTGCATGAGGCTGCCAACCTCATTGCCGTGGAAAAGCTGCCCATTGTCATCGTTGTCACCAACAATCAATATGCCTATTCCACGCCGAATGCCAACGAGTTTGCCTGCAAGAGCCTGGCAGACCGCGGGCGAGGCTACGGCATGACCGCCCACGAGTGCGATGGTACGGATTTTCTGCAGACACTTGCCACCATGCAGCACGCTATTGCTGCTGCCCGTGCCGGGGAAGGTCCGCAGTGGGTGGTGGCCGAAACGCTGCGCATGTGCGGGCACGGCGAGCATGATGATGCCGCCTACATTCCGGCGGAGCTCCGGGCTGCCTATGCTGACCGCGACCCGCTGGCCGTGGCGCGCCGCCAAATGCTGGAAAAGGGCTGGATGAGTGAGGAAGAGGCGGATGCCTGGGAGGAGGAATGCCGCGATGAGGTCCAGCGCAGCGTCGCTCAGGCACAGAAAGAGCCTACCCCCCGTCCGCAGGATGAACAATGGGTTGCCACCTCCTGGCGCCCGGAACGCTGAGCTTTTTGCCCCCCTGAGAAGAGATATGAGTGTTACCTACATAGATGCCATACACGCCGCACTGGAAGAGCTGCTGCAGGAGGATGCTTCCGTCATCCTGTACGGTGAGGATATTGCCGGCAGTTTCGGCGGCGCATTCAAGGCCACCAAGGGGTTGGCAGACAAGTTCCCCGGTCGCGTGCTCAACGCCCCCATTGCAGAGGATGCCATCGTGGGGTTGGGCATGGGTGCTGCACTCGGCGGGCTCAAACCCATCGTGGAGATGCAGTTTGCCGATTTCGGCACCCTGGGGCAGAACCAGATGTGCAACAACGCTGCGGCTCACTTTTACCGCACCGGTATCCCCGTCAACCTGACCATGCGTATGCCCTGCGGCGGTACGCCCGGCGGCGGTCCGTACCACAGCCAGTGTCTCGAATCCGTCTTTGCCCACTATCCGGGGGTGCATGTGTTCACCCCGGCCACGGTGGCAGATGCCTATTACATGCTCAAGGAAGCCGTGCGGATTCCTGACCCCGTGGTATTCATGGAACACAAGTTCCTCTACCGCTGGCTCAAGGCTGACAGCTGGCTGGAGGCAGACCCGCTGCCCATTGGCCGTGCTCGCATTGCCCGCCCCGGCAAGCACGCCACCGTGGTGGCATTCTCTGCCATGGTGCCGGAGGCGCTGCGCGCGGCAGAAGAACTGGCAGCCTCCTCCGGCTATGAGCTGGAGGTGGTGGATTTACGCACTGTCAAGCCGTTGGATACCGATACCATCCTGGCCTCCGTGGCTCGCACGGCCCGCTTGCTGGTGGTGAGTGAGGATTTCCCCTGGGGAGGAGTGGCCGCAGAGGTGATAGCCCGGGTGGCGACAGAGGGCATGCACCTGCTGGATGCGCCGCCGCTGCGGGTGACCGCTCCGGATACCCCCATCCCCGCGCACCCCGACCTCTGGAAAGCCCACCGTCCGGGGTACGAGAATATCATGGCTGCCGCCCGTTACCTTATTTCCCTTTAAACACTAACATTTTTTCAGAATCATGCCGCAAGTACCCATCCTCATGCCCCAGCTGGGCGAATCCATCACCGAGGCAACCATCATGCGCCTGCTGGTTCAGCCCGGCGACACCGTGGTGGCTGACCAGGAGGTGTTTGAAGTGGAGACTAATAAAGCCGTCATGGGTGTCACCACCGAATGCGGCGGCACCGTCATCTCCATGCTGGCTTCTGAGGGCGAAACCATCGCCGTCGGTACCGTCATGGGCATCATCGAGGCCACGGCCGAGGAAATCGAACGCTCCGGTGCCACCCCGCTGGCGGAGGGCGAGCTGCCCGCCGCCCCGGCGCCGAAAAATGAGCCCGTCTCCGGAGCTGGCGGTAATGACGGTGCGCATTTCCGCACCGAGGGCGAGTATCGCGAGGCTGCTGCCGGTTCCCGCACCCCGGCGGCAGGTGGTCGGGGGCTTCCCGTGCCCATGGGTGTGCGCGGGGCTCACTACCTCTCCCCCCGCATCCGTGCCCGCATGGATGAACTGGGCATCACGGAGGCAGATCTGGCCTATGTTTCCGGCAGCGGGGCAGGCGGGCGTATCACGATTGAGGATTTTGAGAGCTTCCTGGACTATGTGGACGGCTGGCCGAGCCGCCAGGCATCGCCCATGCGCCGCAGCGTGGCCAGCAGCATGCAGCGCACCTGGCGCCGCCCCATTGCCAGTGCCGGGCGACCCATTTTCATGGCCCCCATCATCCTGCACCGCAAGAACCACCCCCGCAAGCCCGGCATCACGCTCTATTTCCTGCGGGCGCTGGCACTGGCGCTGGCAGAGGCACCGGAGTGTGCCGGCTATATGGTGGGCGGGCGTATCCTGACCCCGCGCCGCATTGATTTGGGCGTGGCGGTGCAGGTGGCAGACGGCGTGATGGTGCCGGTGATGCGCGGGGTGAATGAGTTTACCATGGATGAGCTCATTGACGAGTATAACAAGGTTGTGGACCAGGCGCGCAACCGCAGGCTCGACCCCGGCTACCAGGGTGGTGGCATTGCCACCGTTTCCAATTTCGGCGGCTTCGGGCTCACCTTTGCCTCGCCCATGCCCTTGCCCAGCGAAAGCCTCATTCTGGGGGTGGGAGCGGTGCAGAAAGTTCCCGTGTGGAGTGATGAGGTAGAATGCTTCATCCCGGTGGAGCAGGCGAACATCGTGGCCTCTTTCGACCACCGCGTGGTGGATGGCGGCGATATCGGCCGACTCATGCTGCGCATCGCCTATTATCTGGAGCACCCGGAAGTATTGTAATGCCTTATGAGCCACCCCGATATCAAGGTACTGGGCATCATTGCCGGTGCGGGTGAATTCCCCCGCCGGGTGGTGGAGGGTGCCCGCCGCGCCGGGGTAGAGGTGGTGTGTATGGCGATACGCGGTGCAGCGAGTGATGAGCTGCGCCCGCTCTGTCGCAGCTTCCGGCGTTTTCGAGCCGGGGCGGTGGAAGGGCCGCTGGCCTACTTCAAGGCTGAGGGGGTGCAGCACCTCCTGCTGGCGGGGCAGATTAAACCGGCCACGCTCTACACCATGTGGCCGGATGCAACCGCCCGCAGGCTTCTGGGGCAGATGGATCGCCGCAACGCGCACACCATTTTCGGCGCTGTCTGCCAACTGGCGGCAGACAACGGTATCACCGTGCTGCCCTCCACCACCTTCATGGATGACTGCATGCCCGCTGCCGGGCATCTGGCGGGGCCCGCTCCCACGCCGGAGCAGGTGGAGGAAGCCCGCTTCGGACTGGCTCAGGCGCGCGAGATAGCCAGGCTGGATATCGGCCAGAGCATCATTGTACACGGTCACAGCGTCATCTGCGTGGAGGCTTTCAAAGGCACTAACGAGTGCATCCGCTCCGGCGGCTATCGCGGGCACGGTGTCACCCTCTGCAAAGTCACCAAACCCGGGCATGACATGCGCTTCGATGTCCCCTGTCTGGGGCTGGGTACTATTAAAAACGCGCTGAGAGCCGGGGTGAACCACATCGTGTTCGAAGCCGATCGCACCATTCTCTTCCAGCGTGAGGAAGTGGTGGAGCTGTGCAACCGCCACGGTATCACCCTGCATGCCATGGTTGCTCCTGTTCCCGCAGAGGAAGGCCCTGAGCCCGAGCACATGGCGGATGATGCCGCGCATGCTGCCGCCATGGCGGCAGAGGTGCAGCGGCTCGGTATCGGCCATATTGCCGTGGTGTGTGATGGGGTCATCATTGCCGTGGATGATGCGGATGGTCCACTGAAGTGCATCCGGCGCGCCGCCGCCTACATGCGTCAGCTGCGATTCATGCGCCTGTTCAACTGGCTGTGCAATCTGCTCATGGGGCGAAAGACTCCGCCGCCCGCGCCCATGGTGCTGTGCACGGCTCCCGGCTATGAGCTGCCGCCGGAAGCGGCTGCCGCTGCCCGCAGGGCAGGGATTATTCTGTGACGAGCAAAAAGCCCCCCCATGCCGGAGCACGGAGGAGCTTGAGCTACTCACTATGAATCCCTATGAATCGGCTTTATGAATTACAATCGGCGGCCGAAGGCGAGACGGTCGTATTGTTCGTTCGCGTAGCGGTGCTGCGGGTGGTTGGTGCGCATGTAGGCCTCGTGCAGCGGGTGCGTGGGGTCGTGCGCGATGCGGCGAGCCTCCTGCCGGTTGTCGGAGGGTGCCCCGGTGTGCAGCGGCGCTTCCTGCATGAGAGTGGCCGCCTCCAGCATCAGCCGTGCGAAGTCCGGGCTGGCCTGCAGCGCCGGGTTCTGCATCAGCGCGGCGGTATCGATTCCCGCGCGCTCTCCCATGGTGTGGAGGAAGGCATCCACCATGCGGAGGTTATCCTCATAGCGGTTGCCCCAGAGCTCCTGAAGGCAGGCATCGGCCTGTCGGACGGCCTCTTCCTGCTGCTGCTGCATCTCTTTCATGAAGCGGCGTCCCTCTGCGGCGTAGCGCCTGCACATGGCCTCCATGGCCTTGGGCGGCACTCCGTATTCGTAGGCCACCTGCGCCATGCTCTGCACCAGAGCCGGATTCCAGAGCTCATCCGGCGTGTCTTCCGGGCGGTCGATGCTGAACTGCTCCGCAGATTCCGGCAGCCCGACGGCTGTGCGGAAAGCGGCCATGCGGCGGGAGTCCGTGGTGTCCGGGTAGCCCTTGAGGCGCTCCAGATGGGCGTAACTCTTGGCGAGGGCCTCCGGGCGGCGGAATTTGGCGAGGGAAGCCCCGTAGGGCTCCAGCTCGCCGAACCGTTTATACCAATCCGGCGCAAAGGCACCATCGGCATCCATGAGAGGTGCCTCCGGGCGGGGTAAATCCGGAATCGGCGCGGGCTCGGATTCCGGCGCGGGGATATCCTGTCCGTTGTCGGCGGGCAGGGCATCGGTCGGGGCGACAGCCTCTCGGGGAGGCGTGGTTTCGTTCTCGTTATGATTCTGTTTCATCATCATATGTTTGTGTGGTTGGATTAGTGGCCTCCTGCTCCGCCAGTTTGAGTCGGTGGCGAATCACGAGGAAAACTTCGCGGTGGGCATCACGGCGCATGGCATCCAGCGGGTCGTAGGAACCGGCCTTTCCCTGAAAGACGGGCAGGTGGGTTTCGAAGCGGCGCTCCAAATCACAGAGCACCTGCCGGCCCAGCGGCGTGTTCAGCAGCTCGCGCAGACGGCGGCGTTCTTCCCGCTGCTCCTCTTCCTGCGCGGAAATGTGGTGTCGGGAGTGTATCATGGCTGAACGGCGGGGGTATCGTTTACCTGCTGCATGGCAGCAGCCATCTGTTGCTCACGCTGCTGCCGCAGGCGTTTGACGGCACTCTGCGAGCGCAGAATTTCCTCCGGCACGCCATCCAGACGGGCAGAGAGACGGAACGCTCTGTCCAGATCCACATGGTCAGCTACCCCGGCATCCAGACCGGACAGCATCTGAAGCCGCTGCAGTGTGCGCTCAATGCCTTCGGATTGGAGGCGGCGCATGACCTGAGCGATACGCCCCTGATAGACGACGTGGGGTACTTCCACTACATCGTCCCCGAGCGGATCTTTGCTCAGCACCGTGGACGGCGGCTGCGGGAAGCGGCCCAGTCGGAAGAGCAGGGCAAACACGCGCTCCATGAGGGGTTGGAAATCGCTCGTAAACAGCGTGAATGAGGGTGAGAAAAGCATCACGCGTTCGTTTTCGCGGGCGTAGACCTCACTGGCGCTCATCTGTGCCTTGCGCTCACTCCACAAATCCAGCATGGGGATGAAGAACGCGCGGTTGATGGAGTCGCGCTTCTGCTCCAGTCGGCTCAGCCCCACGTCGTACCGCCCCTGGGTAGCCCATTCGCGCGGGAATCCCAGACTGGCGCTCTCCGGGTTGATGAGGGTGCGGCCTCCGGCGCGCAAATCCACTTCTCCCACCTGGTTGGCGAGCTCCAGGATGCGGGGGAAAGCGGCCAGCTCACCCAGCATATCCAGGATTCGATTCAGGAATTGTGCCTGGCGGATATCCGGGTAGACGAGCCGCGCAGGAGCCAGCCCGTAGGGACCTTCCCCCCAGCGGAGAAAGCGTGTGACCATGTAGGGCATCTCGTGGTAGCCCTTTTCCTCCATCACCAGTTGGTCATCCAGGGAGTAATAGATGCTCTCGAAGCGCATGTTGCGGGCATCGTCCCGGTCGCGTCGCCGTTTCCGGCGGGGACGCACCACATGCAGCATGCGCAGGCTTGCCTCGTGGCATTGGCGCGGATCCTGCCACAGGGCTTTGGCCCGCGGTCCCAGCGCTTTTTCACCGAATTGTGAGGCAGCCTGATGCGGGGTGCAGCTGTATTCCCGCATGTAGGTGTCCAGGCTGCCTTCATCATTCTCCGCGCAGACGAACTGCCCGCAGGGAATGTGACGGAACAGGAGTCGCCCGCTGCGCGTGGTGCTGCAATACAGGCTTCCCGTGCCCAGTCCCACGCGGTCCAGAAAACACTCGTGCAGCTCTGTGTAAAAATTACTCAGTGATAACTCCCGATTCGCGATTTCCGAGCATCGGTTGTACCAGGATTCCGCCTCGTCTCCGGCATCCGGTGAAGGGCTGCTCCATTTGAACCAGAGCTCATGGCTGGGGGTGATGTAGCTCATGTGGCCTCCTGCCAGCTTCTGGCAGGCTTCCACGGCGGTTGTGTCTCCCAGCTGATGCCGGCTGTCGGCATCAGCGGTGGCGCTGTCGTCCTCATCTCGGCGGGAGGGCAGCACATAGTGCCGCAGGGTGTCCCACCAGCTTTCCCATGGAGCCCGGGCAGCCTTCAGGGTGTTATAGGTGCTCAGCAGCGTGTTCATGGCATCAACCCAGGGTGGTGTTGCCCTCCGAAGTCGGAAGCAGGGAGGAACTGCGGCGGTTATTCCTGTTCAGCAGGGTGGATTTAAGGCCGTTGCGGCGCTTGGTCTGCTGCGCGTAGGCAGAGGCTGTATCATCCTCCACTGTGTCGGTGACCACCGGTATGGTGGCCGTTTGTTCTGCTGCATCGGCAGGGGTGTTTTTAACCAGTTTGGAACCGGTTCCTGTTCTGAAGAATCCCATATTATCTGTTTTTTCTGTTAGTTGTTGGTGTTCAGGAGCAGCTGCTCCCAGCGGTAAATGTGTGGCTGATTGCTGCGCCGCCCGCGTTGGAAGCACAGCCATTCCAGTGGCGGCAGCGTGGCGGCCAGCCGCCGGGCCAGTGCCACGTTGCCCGCCAGCAGGTGGACATACCAGGCATCGGCATCCGCCGGATTGTCTGCCAGCTCGCCCCAGAGCAGCTCCTCCTGAAGCAGTACCGGTTTCATCAGGACGACCAGTTCCGGAGTGAACACCAGTACCCCGCGTGGATTGCAGAGAAGGGCGTTCACATCGTCAATCAGGTTTCTCCCGCTGTCCCGGTAGTAGAGGTATGCTTCTGTTCGTGAGTCCGTGCTCATATTTCGGAAAATAGCCTGCTTTTTGATGCAGGGCAATAGCGGAGCTGTGTTTTTGTCTTCGTTTGCGTGCATGCAAACGAAGACAAAAACTATGCAAAGCTCTTGCGCAATCGGATGATGTGTGAGAAGCTGGGTATGTGCCCACCACAACCGGCACTCCCGAATACGCTATGAGTTATTTCATTTCCAATACGCCGCTGACGGCGCTCGATATCTGTAACATGGCCCTCGGCAAGCTGGGTGAATCCCCGCTGACCGCCATCGATTCCAATGGTACGCTGCCGTCCCGCCTGTGCTATATGCACTACCACCCCGCCCGGCGGGAGGTGCTCTGTGCCACCCGCTGGTCTTTTGCCACCAGAAAAATCACGCTGACCTCCGCTGAGCCTGCTGCGGATGAGGAGCATGCCGTGGCTCATACTCTGCCGCCGGACTGTCTCCGCGTTCTGCAGGTGAATCATCCCCAGTGGACGCTGCGCGGGCGCTGTATCTATTGCCCGGTGACGGATATCAGGTTGCTGTATACGGCAGATGTGGAGGACTGCGAGCTCTTTGACCCTTTGTTTGCAGAGGCGCTGGCCGTCAGGCTGGCCTGCAAGCTCTGCATCCCCCTCATCAACAGCTCAACGGCTTTGCAGGCCCTGCGCGAAGAGTACAGGCGCGTCTCTCTGCCTCAGGCCGCTCATGCCAATGCGGTTCAGGCTCACTCTAATGATTCCCATCCTCTTTACAAACTCTGGAAGAATCGTTTGAAAAGTCTGTGAATAAAATTGTGAATAAGTTGGTGTATATCTTATTTAACGGGTTAATAATAAAAAGAATATAAACTTATTCACAATTGTGAATAAGTATTATGAAGAAGAATGCGGAGATGAGAGCGATAGATTTTGCCTGTTGTTTGCTGCTCAACGTGGCACGGGATTCGATGACCCCGGCGCTGCGGCTGACATTGCTGTGCGTGATGGCCGGCATGGAGACCTCTGAGGCGATAGCCGATTTCACGGGGTATTCCCCGGGAACCTGCACGAACATGTTACGCACGCTGGAACACCGCGGCCTGCTCAAACGGGTCAGCCGGGTATCGGAAGTCTACCTGACGACGCTTGCGGGTAAGAACCATGTACGGCAGTTACTCGCTTTTGTTCACGATAAATTGCCATCATGAAACAGCCACGCCACCTGAGCATCGATGAAAAACGAGACTGGCTCGCGGAAATTTTCCGCGATACGGGAGGCGAGTACAGTCAGAGCGATAAGTTCAAGGCGATGATAGAGGACACGAAGCTGGCCATGATGCTGGCAGAGGAGGAAAAGAAAAAGGCAGAAAGTGCGGAGGAAGAGACGGGGTTCAATCACCGATTGCTGGCGCATCTGCCACCGCCGCGACAGACGGATTCCATGCAATAGTTGCTGATATGATTGGGGGATGAGTAGCAGGGTAACGGCCACGCAGATGGGTACTGCGTGGCCGTTTTTCTGAGAAGGGAAGCTAAAAACTCTCAAATGAGAATTTGAAGGACAATGGACAAAGAACAATGGACGAAGGAAAAGTCAGGCGAGCCTCCGGCTCGCAACAGTTAAAGAATTATTTGCAAAGCGTTTGCATGCGAGCAACGCGAGCGGAATTTCGTACCTTGTCCATCGTCCATTTGACTTTGTACTTCTCGTTAACTTCCCATTTATCGAGCATACTTGAGTTATTAGAGATACCCGATAAATGTATCAGCCGCGCAGCAGATTGTGCGCTTTGAGGGTATCCCACCCGCCCTCCAGCGTATAGATGGGGGCTTCAATCATGCCGAGGGCACGGAGCTCGCCGGCAATTTCCTCCGCAGAGCCGCAATCCGCCGTGCAGAAGACGACCACGCATTCCCCGCGCTCCTGTGCTTCCAGAAGGCGGCCGATGGCGGCATCTATCTGCTGCTGCATATCCACGCCGCGACGGATGGGGAACATGCGGTTCTCACTCAGCATCAGCTGGTTGAGCTCGAAATCCGCCGCACTTCGCGCATCTATCCAAATGATTTTATCACCGTAGCGGCTCAGCACCGTTTCCAGGCAAACCCGGTTTTCGGGCAGTTTGTCCTGCTCGCAGGGAGGGAGGCGGTGGGGGGCCATCCAGGCGGTATCCGCCCAGTACAACACCGCTGCCAGTCCCAGGATAATCAGCCCCAGGCGGATAAACTGTGCAAAGGTGTCTTTCATACGCCCGGCATCATCTCATATTGCACCCGGAATGTCAACGGAATTGCTTGTCGGCTCACCCGATTCTCCTGCGCGCGAAATCTCCCCGCGTATGCAGGATATAGAAGAGCGCCCCGGCCAGATTGACACCTGCGGCCACCAGAAAAGCCGCATGAAAGCCGAGTGAATCGGCTGCAATACCTCCGGCCAGCGTACCGATACCCACGCCGACATCCCAGGAGACCAGCAGGGTGGAGTTGGCCGTGCCGCGCTGTTCTTTGGTGCAGATACCCATGAAGATATTCTGCATGGCGGGGAACATGTGACCGTTGCCTAGCCCCATGGTCAGTGCAGAGAGGTAGAAGCTCCATTCACTGTGCACCAGGGCAAAGAGGCTGTACCCGCAGACCCCCAGCAGGACACCGATGGTGCCGTTCTGCACGATTTTGCCCTGTCGCAGGGTGCGCCCGCCCACCAGTCGCGACAGAATGAGCCCGATGGAGAACAGCAGGAAGAAAGCGCCCGCCCCGTGGGGCAGCTGCAACTCCTCCACGCTGTACAGAGCGATGTAGGTGGAGACGATGCCGTAGGCGAAGGAAAAGCAGACTACGCAGCTACCGGGACTCCAACCGCTCCACAGGACAAGCTCCCGCACCCGGAATGGTTTGCGCGGCAGTGGTCGCGGGCGGCGGGGCAGCCGCGTGGTGGCGGTGAGGATGCAGCCCAGTATGGCCAGTCCGAAAGAGACCCACATGAGCAGCTCGAAATCGGCCCACCTGCTGTACACCATCAGCCCGATGGAGGGGGCGATGGCGGTAGCCACATTGTTGCTGAGGCCGTAGTAGCCGATGCCTTCTGCGCGGCGGCTGTAGGGCAGAGCATCCACGGCCACGGTGCTGTTGGCCACGGTGACGGCACCGAAAGGCGCTCCGTGCAGGGTGCGTACCACCGCAAAGAACAGCAGGCTGCCCGCCGCAAGATAGCCGCCTGTAAACAGGGCAAAGAGAAGATAGGCCCCCACAAGAACGCGCACTCTGGGGAAGCTGTCCACCAGATAGCCGCTCACAAAACGCGCCAGAATGGCCATCACGCTGTACCCGGCCAGCACCAGGCCGATGGTGTCCTTGCTCGCGCCGAACTCCGTGCTCAGGTACACCGGGAAGAGCGGTGTCATGAGCATGAATGAGAAAAATAACAGGAAATTCGCGCCCCAGGCCTTGGAATAGGTCACATTCCAGAGTCGGGAAACCGCCTGCTGTGCTGTTGCACTCATGCGGATTCCTTTATACTCCCCCATCGCGCTTTCGTCAAGTCCGGCTTTTTCGTCTATGACAGCTGTTATACTTTCCGGTTGATGAGTGCCGGATTTTCCACCAGCAGGCGTTTTTGACGGCGTACGGCGCGGTAGCCGCCGGGCAGGTTCACGCTGTGGCCGGGGGAGTCCGGCGGCAGGATGGCATCCACCGCACAGATGTGGGCGTGGGTGAGCCCCGGAACTCCCGCGTGGGTGAGGTAGTGGTGCAGCACGGCGCGGCGGAAAGCCGGACTGCGTTCAGCCAGAGCAGGTAGGTAGAGCCGCCCCTGCGGGTCGGTGAGGGGGAGCAGGTCGAGCGCTTCGGCCAGAGCTGCCAGGGTATCAGCCTGCTGGGCGGCGCTGCGGTTCAGAATGGGAGCCACATCCCGCTCCAGCGCGCGGTTGAGGGCGGGCAGAACCTCCAGCCGAATGCGGTTGCGTGCCACATCGGCCACGGCGTTGGTGGCGTCTTCCACCCAGATTTCTCCCTGCGCTTCCAGATAGCGGGTGATGTCGCTGCGGGTGTATTCCAGCAGGGGACGCAGCCAGAGGATACCCTGCGCGGCGTGGATGGGCTGCATGCCGCGGTAGCCGGCAGCGCCGCGAGCCAGCCGGAACAGTACGGTCTCTGCCTGGTCATCTGCGTGGTGTGCCAGCGCAACGCAGTTTGTTCCGCAGCGGGCGGCTGCGGCAGCTAATAATTCACGGCGGGCGGTGCGGGCGGCGGTCTCCAGCGATACCCGCCGGGTTTCAGCCAGAGCAGGCACATTGATGCGGTGTTGTTCGAAGGGGACATTCAGACGCTCGCAGAGCGTGCGGCAGAACTCGGCATCCGCATCCGCAGCAGCGCCGCGTATGCCGTGGTGTACATGGCAGGCATGCACACAACAGCCCTGCTGCAACAGAACATGCAACAGGGCCACGGAATCCCGCCCGCCGCTCAGTCCCACCAGCACCGCACCGTGCAGATGCGGGATGCAGGCGGGATGCGGCAGCAGGGAGGTGCCTTTATTCTTCATCCTCGTCGTACTCTTCCTCGTCCTCCTCGTCATCATTGGAGGGTTTCACCTTGCGGTTGGCCAGGGCGGGAGCGAGCTTGCGGAACTGTTCCTCGGGCCTGGACTTGTCGATTTCCACAGCCTTGACCACGCCGCTGGCGTAGGCCATCATCACGGAGCCGCTGTGGCGCTCCGCTGCCGGTACCACCATCTTGCGGAAGGTTTCGGCATCAGTTACGCTCTTACCCTTCACCGGGTTACCGTCGGAGAGCCAGGGGAGCATGTCCAGATTCTGCTTGGCGGTGGTGCGGATGCAGGAGTTCACGTTGTCCGGGTCTTCGGAGCCGTCTGTCCAGGAGACGTAGGAGACGCTCTTTTCGGTGGCTTCGAAGGTGCTGTCGGTATCAATGTTCTTACGGTCATCCGCCGGGCAGTGGAAGAGGGAGGACACCTTCATGATGCCGTCCTTCTCCCGCGGGATAACGTAGGTGCCCTTGCCGGCCATGGGAGCCAGTGCTATCCACCAACCATCTGTCTCGCAGACGGTTTCGGTGTCCTCATCGTCATCCATGCCGCTGGTGGGCAGCAGGGTCTTGTGCGCCATATCCTGGCTGTACTTGGTGCCCAGCTGTACCAACTGTTCGAGGTTGGCGCGGCATTTGGCATCCTTGCCCAGCCCCATGTGGGAGTACACGGCCGGGGCGCCGATACCCATCAACGCTGCCAGAATGGCGATAACCACCATCAGCTCCATCAAGGTAAATCCTTTATATTTTCCGGTGCAAACGCTTTTCATACCCACCCAATGTATCATATTTACGCCGCTGCGCAAGGAAAATCTTGCCATTTTGGCACTTCTCGGCGGGCATGCCTGTTTTTTTGCTTGCTTTATCGCCCCCGGATGCTAAATTTGTCGCGTACATCCATCCCCACGTATCGGATATTGGATAAGTTTAACCCCATAACATTACATCATCATGGATATTCTGCACGATAAGGACGCCGATGTGAGCGTTCTCAACGGCAAGACCGTGGCCGTCATCGGTTACGGTGCTCAGGGTCGCGCCCAGGCTCTCTGCATGCGCGACAGCGGCGTGAACGTCATCATCGGTCTGCGTCCCGGCAAGAGCTGGGATGCCGCTGTTCAGGACGGTTTCGAGGTGCTGACGGTGGATGCCGCCGCTGCCCGTGCCGATATCATCCACATCCTGCTGCCGGATGAGAAGCACGGCGAGGTGTTCGAGAACCAGATCAAGCCCGGTCTGAGCGCCGGCAAGACCCTCTGCTGCTCCCACGGCTTTGCTTATGTGTTCAAGACCATCGTTCCCCCGGCAGACGTGGATGTCATCATGGTGGCTCCCAAGGGCCCGGGCACGGAGGTTCGCCGCGTGTTCGAGGAAGGCTTCGGCTGCCCCGGTCTCATCGCTGTCTGGCAGAACCCCACCGGCAACGCCCGCAACGTGGCGCTCGCCATGGCCAAGGCTGAGGGCCTGACCCGCGGCGGTGTGCTGGAATGCACCATGGAGCAGGAGACCTACGAGGACCTCTTCGGTGAGCAGAACGTGCTCTGCGGCGGTCTGGTCGACCTCATGAAGTATGGTTTCGAGACCCTTATCGAGGCCGGTTATCCGCATGAGATGGCCTACTTCGAATGCGTGCACGAGGCCAAGCTCATCGTGGACATCATCTACAACAAGGGTATCCAGGCCATGAACGGCGTCATCTCCAACACCGCAGAGTTCGGTGAGTACTACAACGGCCCGCAGATTCTCGGCCCGGAGGTCAAGGAGAAGATGAAGGAATCCCTCAAGCGCATCGAGTCCGGCAAGTTTGCTCAGGATTGGCTGGCAGAGGCCGCCGCCGGCGCCCCCAACCTGATGGCCAAGCGCGCCGCCCTGGCCGAGCATCCGGTCGAAATCGTGGGCAGCAAGATTCGCGCCCTCTTCGAGCGCAACTAATGCGTCCCGTTGCTGCGTCGGTATACGCCGCAGCCTGATTTTTCCGGCCGCAGCCGAGCCAATCGCTCCGGCTGCGGCCTGTTCCTTTTACCCCACTGAGCATGAATATCATCAACATCGAAAACGCCCGTGTCTTTCTCTCCGGGCGGGAGATTCTCAAGAACATCAACTGGCAGGTGAAGCGCGGGGAGCGCTGCTTCATCCTGGGTGCCAACGGCGCGGGCAAAACCACGCTGGTACGCATGCTCATGGGCTATGCCTGGCCGCTCTTCGGGGCGCGGGTAGAGGTGCTCGGCCACCGCTTCGGCACCGTCAACCTGCAGGAAGTCCGCCGCCGCATTGCCTGGGTGAGCCCGCTCATGCACCAGTGGCTCAACAGCGAGCGCAACTGGACAGGCCGGGAAATGGTGCTCTCCGGCCCGGATGCCACCATCGGCCTCTTCCGCGACCCCACGCCGGAGGAGGAAGCCCGCGCGGCCTCCCTGCTGTGCTCCCTGCGGGCAGAGGAGCTGGCGGAGCGCGAGGTGAGCACCATGAGCAGCGGCGAGCAGGTGAAAGTGCTGTTGGCACGCGCCCTCATGACTGACCCCGAGCTGATGATTCTGGATGAACCCAGCGTCTACCTCGATATCGCCGGCCGCGAATTCCTCCTCAGAACCATCGCAGAGTTGGCCGAATCCCACCCGCAGCTCACCATCATCTTTATCACCCAGCGCATTGAGGACATCCTGCCGGAATTCTCCCGCGGCATGATTCTTCGACAGGGCGAAATCCTCTCCTACGGCGAGCGTTCCGAGGTGCTGACAGAGCAAAACCTCCGCCGCACCTTTGATTTGGATATCCGCCTCATCCACGCCGCCAACGGCCGCCTCTGGACGGTGATAGAGTGATATACTCATAGCTGCCGCAGGTGGCTTTTTCACCACGGGCAAGTGTTGTACCGGTGGAGGAAAACAGGGACAGAAGTCATGCGGGTGATTCGGGAATCTAAAAACTCAAGACTGTTCGACAAATGGGAAGTTAACGAGAAGTACAAAGTCAAATGGACGATGGACAAGGTGAAAAATTCCGCTCGCTCTGCTCGCATGCAAAAGCTTTGCAACTAAATCATTGACTACTGCGAGCCAGCGGCTCGCCTGACTTTTCCTTCGTCCATTGTTCTTTGTCCATTGTCCTTCAAATTTTCATTTGTTGAGAAGCCCTTTGAGTCACGTATGAACTGAAAGAGGACTCCACAGGTCATGGGACAATGCGGACGCTACTGATTGCGAGGTGTACTTGTAAGTTTACTGTCGGGATATCCGATTGGTAATCGGGAGGTCGTCACATGCGACAAAATGCCGCATGTTGCAATTTGTCGCACTGCTGTGGGACAAATTGTCGCGCTTGGGCGTTCCCGCCTGTGGTTAGAAAGGTGGATGAAGTAGCGTAAGACGCGCTCCAAAAGCTTGAAAAATGAGTCTTTTTTATAACTTTTGTACAAATAATCGCAATGCGCACCAAAGTTGGCATGCCATTTGCAACATAAAAGGGTAAGAACTGCGCCCGAATCGCGGCGACGAAGATTCTAAACAAAACAACACAACAATAGAAAGACACAGAACAATGAGTAAGATTCTTGGAATTGACCTCGGTACGACCAACTCCTGCATGGCTGTCATGGACGGCGGGCAGGCCACGGTGCTGGAGAACAGCGAAGGCGCCCGCACCACACCCTCTATCGTTGCCTTCACCAAGTCCGGTGAGCGCATCGTGGGGCAGGCTGCCAAGCGCCAGGCTGTCACCAACCCGCGCAACACGGTGTTCTCCGCCAAGCGTCTCATCGGCCGCAAGTATGCTGAGCTGACGGAAGAGGACAAGAAGGTTCCCTACACCATCGTGGAGGCTGCCAACGGCGATGCCCACATTCAGGTGGAAGTGGGCGGCGAGACCAAGGTGTACTCCCCGCAGGAAATCAGCGCCATGGTGCTCGGCAAGCTGAAGGCAGATGCCGAGGCCAAGCTCGGTGAAACCATCACGGAAGCCGTCATCACCGTGCCGGCCTACTTCAACGATGCCCAGCGCAACGCCACCAAGGCCGCCGGTGAGATTGCCGGTCTGAAGGTGCGCCGCATCATCAACGAACCGACCGCCGCCGCTCTGGCCTACGGTCTGGACAAGAAGAGCAATGAGCAGATTGCCGTGTACGACCTCGGTGGCGGTACCTTCGATATCTCCGTGCTGGAAATCGGTGACGGCGTGTTCGAGGTGAAGGCCTCCGACGGTGATACGCACCTGGGCGGTGATGACTGGGACAACGCCATCATCAACTACATCCTGGATGAGTTCAAGCGCAACGAGGGGATGGACATCTCCAAGCAGACGGATGCTCTGCAGCGCATCAAGGAGGAGGCAGAGAAGGCCAAGATTGCCCTGAGCTCCACGCAGAGCTACGACATCTCTCTGCCCTTCATCACCATGGATGCCACCGGTCCCAAGCACATTATGATGAACATCACCCGCAGCAAGCTGGAGCAGCTCACGGAGCGTCTTCTGGAGCGCACCGCCGCCCCGGTGAAGAACTGCATCTCCGCCGCCGGTCTCTCCACCAGCGAAATCAACGAGCTGGTGCTTGTGGGTGGTATGACCCGTATGCCCGCCGTACAGGAGATGGCCAAGCGCCTTGCCGGCAAGGAGCCCCACAAGGGCGTGAACCCGGATGAGGTGGTGGCCGTGGGTGCTGCCATTCAGGGCGGTGTGCTTTCCGGCTCTGTGAATGACGTGCTGCTGCTGGACGTGACTCCGCTCACGCTTTCCATCGAGACGATGGGCGGCATTGCCACCCCGATGATCGACCGCAACACCACCATCCCCGTCCGCAAGAGCCAAGTGTTCTCCACCGCTGCTGACAACCAGCCCGCCGTGGATATCCGCATCTGCCAGGGTGAGCGCAAGATGTTCAACGACAACAAGCTGCTCGGCAACTTCAAGCTGGACGGCATTGAGCCCGCCCCCCGCGGTGTGCCGCAGATTGAAGTGACCTTCGATATCGATGCCAACGGTATTCTCAAGGTGACCGCCAAGGATAAGAAGACCGGCAAGGAGCAGAATATCTCCATTCAGGGTTCTTCCGGCCTCTCCAAGGAGGAAATCGAGCGCGCCAAGCGCGATGCCGAGGCTCACGCAGAGGAGGACCGCCGCAAGGCCGAAGACATCGAGGTCATCAACAAGGCTGACTCTCTGGCTCACAACGTGGAGCGCCAGCTCAATGAGATGGGCGACCAGGCTCCCGCTCAGGTCAAGCAGCCCATCGAGGAGAAGGTGAAAGCCCTCAAGGCCGCTGCAGAGGCTAAGGACGTGGCCAAGGCCAAGCAGCTCACCGAGGAGCTTGAGAAGATGCTGGGCGAGCTCGCTCAGGCTGCTCAGGCCGCCGGTGCCCAGCAGGGCGGTGCCGCCTACGGCAACCCCGCGGATGCCTCTGCTCAGGAAGGCCCCCGCAAGGCCAAGGGCAAGGTGGTGGACGCCGAGGTTGTGGACGACGACAAGTAAAGCACCTCTTTCACCCCGGGCGCGCAGACACCCGCCCGGGGTAAACCTCATCAAAAAAGAATTTCAACAAATAACCAAAACATACATACCATGATTAAACCATTAGGACAGCGAGTGCTCGTAGAGCGTGTAGAAGCCGAAACCAAAACAGCGGGTGGTCTCTTCCTGCCCGATACCGCCAAGGAGAAACCCCAGGAAGCCATCGTTCGCGCCATCGGTACCGGCGGCCGCGATAAGGACGGCAACCTCATCCCCTTCAACGTGGCGGTGAACGATAAGGTCCTCATTGCCAAATACGGCGGCACGGAGGTCACCTACAACGGCACCACCTACACCATCCTCAGCGAGAGCGACATCCTCGCCGTTATCGACTAAAATCTGACTTTTCATTCTAAATCGTAATTCATATTATGGCTAAACAACTTGTATTCGAAGAATCCGCTCGCCAGAGCCTGCTTAACGGTGTGACCAAAATCGCCAAGGCTGTCAAGAGCACCCTTGGCCCGGCCGGTCGCAACGTGGTCATCGACAAGAAATTCGGCTCCCCCAACATCACCAAGGACGGCGTGACCGTGGCCAAGGAAGTGGAGCTCGAAGACCCGTATGAGAACATGGGTGCCCAGCTCGTGCGTGAGGTCTCCAGCAAGACCAACGACATCGCCGGCGACGGTACCACCACCGCCACCGTGCTGGCCGAGAGCATTTACCGCGAGGGTCTCCGCAACGTGACCGCCGGTGCCAACCCCATCTCCCTGCAGCGTGGTATCAACAAGGCCGCAGCCGCCATCGTGGAGGAGCTCAAGAACATCTCCAAGCCCGTGGACTCCGGCAAGGAAATTGCCCAGGTGGCCACCGTTTCCGCTAACTGGGACTCCGAAATCGGCGACATCATCGCTGAGGCCATGGACAAGGTGGGCAAGGACGGCACCATCACCGTAGAGGAAGCCAAGGGTATCGACACCTCTCTGGACGTGGTGGAAGGTATGCAGTTCGACAAGGGCTACCTCTCCCCCTACTTCGTCACGAACGCCGACACCATGGAGGCCGTTCTGGAGAGCCCCTACATCCTCATCTTCGAGAAGAAGATTTCCAACCTCAAGGACTTCCTCCCCGTGCTGGAGAAGGTTGCCAAGAGCGGCAAGCCCTTCCTCATCATTGCTGAGGATATCGAGGGTGAAGCCCTCGCCGCCCTCGTGGTGAACCGCCTGCGCGGCACCCTCAACGTGGCCGCCGTGAAGGCTCCCGGCTTCGGCGACCGCCGCAAGGCCATGCTCCAGGACATCGCCATCCTCACCGGCGGTCAGTGCATCTCTGAGGACCTCGGCCTCAAGCTCGAGAACGTCGATATCGACCAGCTCGGCATGGCCAAGCGCGTGGTCATCACCAAGGACACCACCGTCATCATCGAAGGCGCCGGCTCCTCCGCCGACATCTCCGCCCGCGTTTCCCAGATTCGCCGCCAGATTGAGGACACCACCTCCGACTACGATCGCGAGAAGCTCCAGGAGCGCCTTGCCAAGCTCGCCGGCGGTGTGGCCGTTATCAAGGTAGGTGCTGCTACGGAGACCGAGATGAAGGAGAAGAAAGACCGCGTGGACGACGCCCTGCACGCCACCCGCGCTGCGGTGGAGGAAGGTATCGTTCCCGGCGGCGGTGTTGCTCTCATCCGTGCCCAGAAAGCTATCTGCGCCCTCGAACTGAGCGGCGATGAAAAGACCGGTGCTGCCATCGTCTACCGCGCTGTGGAAGCCCCCCTGCGCCAGTTGGTGGAGAACGCCGGCCGCGAAGCCGCCCTCATCGTGGAGAAAGTCAAGGGCCTGGAGTCCCCCACCATGGGTTACAACGTGGTGACGGATGCCTATGAGGATCTCCTCACATCCGGCGTGGTTGACCCCACGAAGGTGACCCGTTCCGCTCTGCAGAACGCCGCCTCCATCGCCGGTCTCATGCTCACCACCGAATGCCTCATCGCCGACCTGCCGGAGAAGAAGTCCTGCTCCTGCGGTTCCCACGGCGGTGCCGACCCCATGGGCGGCATGGGTGGCATGGGCGGCATGATGTAAGCCATCCCCCAAAGTCACACTGCCTGACTACCCTGTAACAATAACCCCGGGGCTCTAAACGGGCTCCGGGGTGTTTTTTTTTGACGCAGTGACCGAATCACTGCCATCTGAAGAAGCTTTTCAGAGACGGGGTTAAGTGAGGCGGCAGAAATACCCTTGGATAAGGGATGTTGAGAAAGAGTTTTGTCTCATATCTGCATAAAATCTCTTGCTTTTTTGGCAGATATGAGACATAATTGTGCATCATGAACGAGAGATGGTCACTTTATCCGCAAGCAGAAAGAGCCCTGAAGAAGGTGGGGAATGATTTGCGGGATGCTAGGCGGCGTCGGCGAATAAGCACGACAACACTGGCTGAGCGAGCACGTATATCGCGCGCGACGCTGTACCGTATCGAGAAAGGGGATAGTGGCGTATCGATTAGCAGCTACACGGCGGTTATATTTGCGTTGGGGCTCATAGACCAATTGAAGGATGCTTTTGACGCTCGTCATGATGCCGTCGGTCTGGGGCTGGAAGCCGAACAAATGCCGAAAAATATCGTCAACAAGCACTATGACCACTGATAAGGAAATAGGGGTGTATACGGATATATTGAATCCGGGGGCAGCGAGCATCCGGGTAGGGACATTGTGGATTCACCGCCGCCGCCGGGGCTCTGCCAGTTTTGAGTATAGCCGTGAATGGCTGACCCACCCGCACAGCTATGAGCTGGAGCCGGCACTTCCTCTGGGGATCGGCAAATACCATACCGCACCCGGGCAGGAGCTGTTTGGCAGCATGAGTGATGGTGCTCCGGACAGATGGGGACGCCGTCTCATCCAGCAGGCTCACCGCAAGGGTTTGCCCGGATACCCGCCTGTGAGCGGTGCTTTGGGTGAGCAGCATTATTTGCTGGGAGTGAATGATACGGCTCGCATGGGGGCGCTGCGTTATTCCATTGATGGCGGTGCGACCTTTTTGCACACGGAAGAGGGCGCAAGTATACCACCGATTATTGATTTGCTACCGCTGCATCATGCCGCAGAACACCTGTGCCGTGATACCGCTACACCGGATGAATTACGTATGCTGTTGAATCCCGGTTCCTCGCTGGGTGGGGCGTGGCCCAAGGCCTGCGTTAAAGATGAACAGGGAACCCTCTACATGGCTAAGTTCAGCAATGCGCAACAGGAATACGACGTGGTGGCGTGGGAAGCTGTGGCGTTAAGCATCGCGGACAAAGCGGGCTTGAGTGTACCGAAATTCAGCTTAAAACGTCCTGCCCCCGGTAAAAGCGTATTCCTGAGTCGCCGCTTTGATCGTTCACCAAACGGTACACGGCTGCCCTATATATCCGCTATGACGCTGATGCAGGCGAGAGATGGGGAAGTGCGTTCCTATGAAGAATTGGCGGGGTGTATAAGTCGGTATTCTGCTACGCCCAGGAAGGATTTGCGTGAGCTATGGGGACGCATTGCCTTGAGTATCATGGTCACCAATGTGGATGACCACCCGCGTAATCACGGATTTTTGCGAATGGAACGCAAAGGCTGGCGGTTAGCGCCGGTTTTTGATGTGAATCCCACTCCGGAATATGTGAAAGGCCACACTCTGTCCATGGATATTGTAGAGGGTGATAACACCGCTTCTCTTGAATTACTGAGTGAACATGCCGGTTTGTTCTATATACGCCCGAGCGAAGTTCGTGAGCTTCTGACACCGATTGCGCGTGCGGTATCCAACTGGCGGTGCATTGCGGCGAGCTTTGGCATTTCTGAAGCTCGTCAAAATGATATGGCTGATGCTTTTGAACACGCTGCCGGGTATCGTTCTGTTCTTTGAGCGTAGTGTCAGTCGTGCCTGGCAGGCGTGTAAGAATGAGAATTTAATTCAGAATTTGCTTGAAAAATGAAGAAGATTGCGGTAATCTTCTTCAAAAGATGGAAATTATAAAATGTCGTTAAGTGTAGAAGATAAGATATATGCAAGCATTCGGCGTAAGGGTGTAGGATGCGTCATTACCAATAGTGATTTCTATCGTATTGCTAATAGGGGAACAGTTGGACGATGTTTGAATAGTCTGAAGAATAAAAAAATCATTCGTTCTTTGACTGTAGGTATCTACGATTATCCTCAGTACGATACCTTTCTGCGGGAATATATGGCTCCGGATATGGACAAGGTTGCTCAAGCTATAGCCCGCAAGAATCAGTGGCACATACAAATAACCGGTGCGACGGCCCTCAATTATTTGGGTCTGAGTACGCAGGTTCCGGGACGTTATACTTATCTTTCGGATGCCAAGGGTACTGTCTATAACATATTGAACAGAACGCTCGAATTCAGGCAAGCTTCACTCAAGATGTCCAAGTTCACCAGCAGACGCACGGAAGTTGTCGTTCAGGCACTGCTATCTCTGGGGCAGGAAAATCTTACGCTAGATAGCTATGCCGGAATAGCGGCATACGTGGGTGAGAAAGAAACAAAGAAAATTCTGAATGATTCCCGTTATGCTCCCGCTTGGATTGGGGAGCTGCTTCGCCAAATAATAACCGCTATTTCTCACTCATGAATCGTATAGCTACATTACCCGCGGAGAACCGCATGGCATTGTTTCGACAGACTGCGGAGAAAATGAATGTGACTGAACAGATAGTCGAAAAGGATTTCTGGGTATGCTGGACGCTTAAACAACTATTTGAGTCTTCCTTGAAAAATAAGCTAATTTTCAAGGGTGGAACCAGTTTGTCGAAAGTGTATGGTGTGATTGAACGTTTCTCGGAGGATATAGACCTCATTCTGAATTGGGAGGGCAATCCCGTGGGTGAGCCGATGGAAAAGCGATCAAAGAACAAAACAAAGGTCTTAAACGAACAACTGCTTGCCTGGAGTAACACCTGTATAGAAGAAGAAATATATCCTACCATCTCAGAATTTTGTAAGGGAATATGTGAAACAGCTCTCAGTCATGAGGATAATGGGGATGTTAACATTTTGATACATTATCCGCAGGCTTTTCCTGTCGATTCATATTTGCGTCCCGAAATTAAGCTGGAAATAGGGGCTTTGGCCGCATGGGAACCGCATCAAACCGCTATTATTACACCTTATGCCGCAGAGCAATATCCTTATGTGTTTCTCCATAGGGAAGCAAGGATACAGGTGACAACCGCTGAGAGAACATTCTGGGAAAAGGCGACCATTCTGCATGCAGAAGCCGGGCGTCCGGAAAGTAAGCATTTCCGTAAACGCTACGCACGACATTATTATGATATGGTGATGCTGGCACGCAATAAACAAATAAAGACGCGCGCTCTGGAAAATCCTTTCTTGCTGCAAAAAGTGGTTGAGTTCAAGCAACGCTTTTATTCTGGCAGCGCATGGTGTGCTTATCCTGACGCAAAACCTGGAACTTTTCGCCTTCTCCCTCCCCCTCATTTTCTCGCGGATCTCAAGAAGGACTATCAGGAAATGAAAAATATGATTTATGGGGAATATCCAGGTTTTGAAACAATTCTGGCAGAGCTTATTAAATTACAAGAAGAAATTAATAAGTAATAAATATCATTTATGAAGTACGCTATATTCTATTTTTTAATAAATGAATTATGAGTATTGAGGCAAAGGCTGTTAATGCGGTAGCACGTTTAATTGAAGATTGTGCTTACTTAGAATCTCGTTTTTCGACCAATGATAAAACGGTTTCTTTTGATGGTGTAATTGAAGTATATCGGAAAGCAGAAGAACGTAGTAGTAAGGACTACGTTATGGATATACCTGTTCAGATAAAAGGAAAAACTTTTAAAAAGGAAGCGTTTCCTAAAAAATGGCATTTCTCCGTTAGACTTAGCGATTTGAATAATTATGCGCAAAGAGGTGGTGTTATATTTTTCGTTGTTTTGATAAGGGGAAAAAGTAAAAAGGTATATTATGCCGCTCTTTTACCTTATGAGTTGCGACTACTACTTGGAGCTAAAGGAAAAGGTTCAATAACTAGAAATATAGATTTGTTCCCATTTCCTGAGCTAAGCGAAGATATAGATGATTTGATTTTAAACTTTGCAGAAGATTTAAAAAAACAGAGTACGTCAAAGCATCTTTCGAGTGATGAAATACAAGAAATTCTTGAAAAAACCAACTATTCATTAAATGCTTCTATTGGTTTTGTAACATCGCAGAAAGATAAATACTTAACGCCATGTGATTATTTATTTTCTAATCCCGTTTATGTATATGCAGATTTGTCATATGGTGTGAAAGTACCAATATTTCGTTCTACCTTGCAGCAGATTAGAAAGCGACTGAATGTAGATGTTGTTATAGGTGATAAGATTTTTTACTCATCTGTAGTACATTTGCTAACAAAAGAGGAAGAAACTGTAATTATTGGGAAATGTTTTATTTTGAAACAAAATAGAAAGACAAAACAATTAAATGTAAGACAGCTTATAAAAGGAAGTCTTAATGATAGAATTAGTGGATTGAAGTTTTTGTCTGCTATTATACAACATAAAAAATTAGAGATAGGTGACTTAGAAATATCTTTTCAAAAGACAATTTTTAAAGACGATGAAAAAATGTTACAAGAGCAAGCTTTAATGCTTCATGAGTTGGAAGATTTGAGAACAGCATTAAACATGCTTGATTATAATGATGATTTAAATCTTTCATCTTTGACCGAAGAAGATGATAGAAACTTACATTGTCTGGTTAGCCGTGTGCTACAAGATGAATCATTTCCGCTTAGTGGACCGGATGTAATGGGTAACGTGCTTGAAATCGGTTCATTAAAATTGGCTGTTTTTGCTCAGAAAGATTTCGAAACACAGCTTTATCGATTGAAAAATTTTAATGATTTCGTTGGTAAAGTTTCAATAAAAGATGATGCTGGCGTTGTAAATCACGTTTCACCTTATCCGGGTATGCCTGTAGAATTTATCAAAAATGCTCAAAATGTTAATTTTTTAAGAGTAGTTGACCGTTTAACTAATAATTCCGACGAAACGAAGGATTTTCCTGCACTTACGATTTTTTTGCTTAAGTTGCTTCTAGCTTTTGATTCATCAGATGTTTATAGAGAAGATATTATAAAAGCTGCTCAAAATCTTTCTCATTGGCTATTGAAAAATGATACCAGAAGCACACATTTTATTTCTTTGTTAAACAATTTTCAAGTCGTCAAGCGAATGCGTCATTTGCAGCCTAGCGAGATTGATGACATTACAAAAGTGATAGAAGATGCATCTGTGCCTCTGATAGGAAAGGTGGGTGCATATTTGTTGCTTGACATGGAACAAAGTGCGCTTAGGAATTTTCAGAAATTGGAGAAGAACGACATGGAAAATTTTTTAACATTCCCCATTTGTCGATTTATGAAAGATCGCGAAGCTTTCGAAAGAGTCATTTAAAGGGAATTAAAATTCTCTCTATTTATGTCACCTCTCCTCCAGCTGGGGCAGGGATTTTACTATCTCCATCGTTTCAATGCTGACTCGGATAACTCGCTTCACGAGGTCTATAATGTAGCGAGGGTCTCCCTGTTCATCACACCAATCATTTGGGTCATTCACGATGCCACTGTCCTTATCTATGGTGACGGCGTAGCGTTCCATCAGCCACTCAATTGCGGACTTGCCATTGACAATGTATTCGTAGGCTTCTTCCGGGATTTCCGAGAGCGTACAGGAATCATTGTAGATGATGGTGTGACGGATGTCTTTCTTGGGGAAACGCATCTTGGTCACTCGGAAGTTACCATGACTTTCCTCCTTGACCGGCCACGGCTCAATTGTCTCGTAGTTCAGATGGAGTTCCGCTAACTTACGGCCTGCCTTGGAGAATGCCCGGAAATCCTTTGCAAAGGGGATGCGGGGAAGTTCCTTCTTCAAGTCGTTCTCAAAGCGTGTGCGGTATTCTGTGCTGTGCAACAGGCCATACACATAATAGAAGATGTCCTCCTTACCAATCTTGGGGTCTCCGTAGGCTGTGCGGAACTGTTTCAGACCGAAGTTAGAGATGCCATCGTGACGCTTGTAGTCCCCATCATTGGCTTCCAAACCAAGGTCAAGCATCGGTGCATCGGCATTGCGTTCCTCATACCAGTAGAGAGGGAAGCATTGAGCACCATCTGAATACACATGAAGGTCAGGCAGAGTATCTACAATGAATGAGGTAAAACCTTGACGAGCACCTACGCTAGGAATGCAGATGGCTACATTCTTATGCTGTGCTGTGGGGAAGAGTTTAGGCATCTGTCCTTGCCTATGGTTCAATGCATTGTCAAAATACAACACCTGTTTGCAAAATGGACGATAAAGGGAATTGCGATATTTTGATTCCTGATACGCAATGGAAACGCCTCTGTCAAAAAATGAAACGAGTTTGCTTGACCATTTGATTTTGGTTGGGTCATCAGGTTTGATACCTTGTCGTAACCCATCGTTGTATGCGTTGATGAACACAGGAAGATGTGAATACAAAGCATTCTGTGAATAATTATACACCCAAGCGTCTCGGTTTGTCCCAACCCCAAGTGAGAAGATGTCAAAGAGAGCCTTGACATCTTTCTTCCCCTTTGTTTCCTTATCCCCGATGGGCAGGAACTTCTCGTAACCAGAGGTGCGATGATTGAGCCAGTCTCCGTGCTCATCAGGGGTGAGTATCTGCCAAGGGATAGCAGAGTAGTTGCCAAAACCCGTAATGATGTCTAGTTTCTGCTCACGAGAGAGATAATCACCGATGTCGTGATAATGAAGCGTAGCCTGCTGGCCTGCGGGTCGGTTCTTCTTCTTGACGAGGATGATGATTGCTACCCCTGTCATGATGTCAAAGACATTCTGCCCCTCTTTCTTGGAGTCATTACGAGTTTTTCCACGGATAGCACCACGAAGATTGAAACAGTAGATAGAATCATACTCACCCATGAGCGATTTACGGAAGCCACTCATAGTAGCATTGTCAATGTATGAGCCATTGGTAACGAAGGCGAGAATACCATTATCAGTAATGCGGTCAGATGCCCATCGGAATGCGCGTATGTAGGAGTCGTATAATTTGATTGAAGTAGAAGCCTTACATCCAACTGCATAAGTCTTGGCGATACGCTCATCCAAGTATGGGTAGGCTTCATTCTGATTGTTATCGTTAGCAGACTTCTGACCCACAGAATACGGAGGATTACCGATAATCACACGGATGTCCTGCTTGCAAAGGTTCTTCACACGCTCACCGTTTTCCTCAAAGGCTGCGAACAAGTCCTTATCGTTGGCACTGTTGCCATCCATACGGAAAGTATCGGTCAAGCAGATGCCATTGAAGGGCTCGTATTCCTCCTGCTTCATGACACCATGATAGGCCACCTCCACATTCACACAGGCGATGTAGTAGGCAAGCAGCACTATCTCACAAGCAAAGAGTTCATTACGGTATTTGTATGGCAGTTGGCTACGCTTGATAAGACCGCTCTGGATGGCTCGGACGATGAATGTGCCTGTGCCTGTAAAGGGGTCAAGTATCTTCACCCCCTGCGCTCCGATGCCATCTTTGACCCCGAATTCCTTTTTCAGAACCTCATGAACGGAATGAACAATGAAATCCACCACAGGGATGGGGGTATAGACAATGCCCAGTTTCTCGGACATCTTGGGGAATGCTTGCTTGAAGAACTTGTCGTAAAGTTCCACAACTACCTGCTGACGACCAGCAGCGTTATCAATGCTCTGGGCACGGTCTTTCACCGAATCGTAGAAACGGCGTAGTTCTCGCAAATCATCGGCATCAGTGTTATCATGAACGATGTCAAGCATGTCGTTCATGGTCTTGGAGACAGGATTGTTCTCTGCGAACTGATACTTCTCAAAGAGAGCGTTGAAGACAGGTCGGCTGATGAACTGCTGTGCCAACATTTCAATAGCATCTGCTTCCGTAATGGCAGGGTTCGTATTCTCACGCAGACCTGACAGGAAGAGTTGGAACTCCTCTAATCCGATACCCTTGTCAAGAAGGTCGCTGATAGCCTTTATTTGACGCTCTGCAATCTTGGCGATGTTCTTTGCCCAATCCTCCCAGTAACGCCTGTCACCGCACTTCTGGACGGTTCTGACGAGGATACCATCAGTCCAAGAGGAGAGTTCTTTCTCAAATTCCAAGTCAAGGTCAGGCTGGATGAATGTATCATCAGGCTTATCCTCCTTTTCATCACCCTTATCTTTACCTGTGCGCTTCTGGCCTTTCTTCTTACCTGTGACACCACCCACCACAAAACGCTTACCACGACCTTTGTTGAGTTCAATGGAGTTGATTTCAGCGTTGAAGCGGTCATCATGGGAGCGGAGTGCTTGCAGGACATCCCACACAACCTTGTATTTCTCATCCTTATCAAGGACTTCTTCGGGCTTATCCCTGGGAGATATACCGATGGGCAGAATGATGTAACCGAACTTCTTACCCGCTGCACGGCGCATCACACGCCCCACGGACTGCACTACATCCACCTGCGATTTACGAGGGGCAAGGAACATGACCGCATCCAAGGACGGAACATCCACACCTTCTGACAAGCAGCGAGCATTGGAGAGAATACGACATTCGGGTACACCATGATTGGCGTTTGTTCCTGCATTACCTTTGAGCCACGAGAGCAGAGCAGCACGCTCACCCATGTCCATGTTTCCATCCACATGCTGCATCTCGCTATCAATGAAAGTGGTATCTTCTTCATCGTGCTTACGGATAGCCTCCACAACATCTTTCCACATCTCGGTATAGTGCTTGGAGACTGCTATCTTGTTAGCAAAAGCAACGGCACGATTCATGGGTGCGGGGTCGGAGATAAGGAAGTCTTCATCATGAGCCAACAAATCGGGTAGAGATGGGTCGTATGCAGCATCTTCATTGGTGGCATCAGGCTTCTTGGGAAGTTTTACCTTCTTACGCAAGCCATTGTAGCAACCGACAAGACGCACGGCTTCATCCAATTCAATAGCACCTGTTTCATCCTGTTGGAGATGTTCGTCTAACACCTCTTTGACATAATCCTCATCTACACAAAGGATAAGCACCTTGTAATCCGTAAGCAATCCCTTACGGACGGCACGCGAGAACGGAAGTCGGAAGAACTCATCACCAAAGTAGGAGCGGTCATCCATGGAAGCCAACAACGCATTGGCATCTTTGGCTTTCTGTCGTGCGGATTCTGCATAAATCTTGGGCGTAGCGGTCATGTAGATGCGCCTACGGCATGCAAGATAGTCCTGCTTATGAATTTCTGTGAAGTGTGATTCATTGTGCTTACCTTTCTTCTCATCATAAAGTGATACTCCTGTTGTGCGGTGGGCTTCATCACAGATGCAGAGGTCAAATTCAGGCAGAGCACCGACCTTTTGAGCCGTATGCAACTTCTCAATGGACTGGTAGGTGGAGAAGATAACCGTCAGATGGCTATCCTTGAACTTGGCATACAGTTGCGCGATAGTCGTGGGGTCTGTGGTAGCACGTGCGGGGAGGTCACGAGCAGAGAGGTCATTGAGGTCATCAATGGAGGATGCTTCACCATCCGAACACACGGCAATGGGGTGGATTTTGCAGGTGGTCTGGCTCATCCATTCACGCAGACTTTGAGCCACAAGGGCGATACTGGGTGCAAGGAACAGGACACAACCCTTGCCATAGGTGTATTCTTCCGTCAATCGGAGCGCGGTGAAAGTCTTGCCTGTGCCACAAGCCATGATGAGTTTGCCACGATTGGCAGACTTGAAACCCTCTTTCACTGCATCAATGGCTTCACGCTGATGGGGGAGAGCTTCATACTTGGGCAGTTCTCCTGCATTACCTTTGCTGATGGCAGCCCAATCAACAGCGGCTTCTTCCAAGTCTGATAAACCGATACGCTGACAGGGGATGTGCTGCTTGAACATGGCATCCTGCAACACCAGATTCCAATGGTCAGTCGTGGCTATGATGATGCCGCTTACAAAAGAATCCTTGTCACTATGCTCTGTTTTGATAGTGGAGTTGAGCGCCATGAAGAAGGTATCCACATCGTGAGCGTTCATCAGGTGCGTAGGCTCGTAGAACTTGCATTGAATGGCTACATAACGGTCAGAATCAGCCTCCTTGGCCACGAGGTCAATGCCCACATCATGACCTTTGGCGTAAGTCCACTCGTTCCAAAGCCGGACATCCGAGAATCGCGCTTTGT
Source organism: Akkermansiaceae bacterium (assembly GCA_015061985.1). Classification (GTDB taxonomy): domain Bacteria; phylum Verrucomicrobiota; class Verrucomicrobiia; order Verrucomicrobiales; family Akkermansiaceae; genus Akkermansia. The sequence goes on along the minus strand of SUVN01000006.1, from coordinate 55,160 downwards.
AGATGGGGTCAGTTTGTAAGTACCGCTTCATGAGCACCTCAAAACGATGCCCTTTATCGGCTTCGGAGAGGTCTAAAGTGGCGGAGCGAATGTCATCAAGGATAGTGCGGAGAGAGGATTTCACATGCCTCTATTTATCAGCATTTCATATGCTGGTCAAGCAGAAAAATCTGTTTTGCCCGTTTAAATGCTGCAATATGTACAGTACTATGTGAACCATGTGCGCGCAAGAAAAATCATTCGTATTCATTTCATGCCCGTAGTATGAGTAAGTCGTAAGCTTACAGGTTTATACAGCATATGAAATGCTGAACCACCTACCGAAAAGACTATGAAAACAGCAAAGGAAATTATTAAGGAGTTGCCGTTGAATCTCAACGATATAGCTCGTCTGGTGATGGAGACGGCGGAGGAGCTGGGGGAGCGGTGTGTCGGGATGGAGAGGGGAGAAATGATGCGGTTGATGCGGCGGGTGCTGCATGCCGGGGTGTCGGCAATCAGGGCAGAGGAGCATACGGTTTCTTTTGAGACGGCAGCATGGGCGAGTGTGCAGGCGAGGGCGGGACGGCGGCCGGTGACGCTGCGCGATTTGCGGCATTTTGTGCGGCGCATGCTGCGGGTGGAGGGGGTGGCAGAGCGACCGCTGCGGGCGATGTCTACCCGTGAGTGTCGGGAGCTGTTGCAGGCGGCTTTCGGTGGAAGTGTGCATAGCTATAACAAAGGACGGGCTATTCTTCACAGTATCTTTTCTTTTGGTTTGCGGCAGGAGTGGTGTAGCGAAAATCCTGTGTCACGCATAGAATGCCGACAGGTGAGGGAGCAGGAAATCCGCCCCCTGAGTCCGGAAGAAATCAAGCGGTTGGAGGCGGCGGCGCAGCAGCCGGAGCACCGGGCGATGCGGCTGTCGCTGCATTTGATGCTGTATTGCGGGCTGCGTCCGCAGGAGGTGGCTCGTTTGGATGAAAGCCGTATTCAAGCGGAGCAGGGCAGGGTCATAGTGCCGCCGAGCAGTAGCAAGACCGGCGGTGGCCGCGCCGTTCCGCTGCGCAACAGGGGGAAGCTGCGCGGTGTGCCGCTGCGTATTCCCGGAAACTGGGAAAACCGCTGGAGGCGGCTGCGCCGCGCTGCCGGTTTTGCCCCGGGCCGGTGGGTGCCGGATGTGTGCCGACATACCTTTGCGAGCTATCATGCGGCGTATTTTCAGGATTTGGGGGCGCTGCAGTTGGAGATGGGGCACCGCAGTGCCAATTTGCTCCTGAGCCGTTACCTGAATCTGCCACAGGTGAAGCAGGCCAAGGCGTACTGGAATTTAAGCTGAATGACCTGGTTGATTTTATGCAAAACGGGAATCTAATTCCATTATTACATAAAAAGGAGAGCCAATTTGGTAAAATTTTATGCAAAACGGGAATCAGATTCCTGTTTTGCATAGAAGCGGAGTTCATTTTGCTTGACAATTTCTGCGGGCGGGGGCAGAATGGGACAGGAAGATGAACGAGAACGAATACATTCCCAGAAAAGCACTTTCTACGGTTGAGGAAATGAGCCGCAGCTTTCCATGCGTGCTGATAACCGGTGCTCGGCAGGTGGGCAAATCGACGATGTTGAAGCAAATCATGCCCGGGGATATGAATTATGTTAATCTCGATGATTTTCGAGAGCTACGACAGGCCAAAAATGATCCTATCGGGTATCTTGAAGAGAAGGGGACACCGCTCTGTATCGATGAGGTGCAGTATGCACCGGAACTGCTGAGAGCCATCAAGTGGATGGTGGATAAGGAAGACCGCCCGGGCATGTATTGGCTGACCGGTTCCCAGCGGTTTCACATGATGAAGGGGGTGAGTGAAAGCCTGGCCGGGCGAGTGGGGATTCTGGAGCTTTGCACTCTCTCCCAGCGCGAAATAACCCGTACAAGCAACGAGGCCGACTTTTTTCCCACGCTTGAGCGGATGACTGAATTGATGCCGGCGCGTCGTTCGTGCGATATCAATGAACTCTATGCACGCATCTGGCGCGGGGGCTATCCGGCACTGCACCGGGATCTCAATCGAAATGTAGACCAATATTTTGATTCCTATCTGCAAACGTATCTGGAGAGAGATGTTCAGGCATTGACTCAGGTAGGTGACAAAAACGCGTTTATGGTGCTCATGCAATCTGCTGCCGCGCGTACTGGGCAGCAGCTTGTGTATGCCGATTTGGCAAAAGATGCCGGGATTTCTCCCAAGACGGCAAAAAGCTGGGTAAGTATTCTGGAAGCGAGTGGTATCGTCACTCTGCTGCAGCCCTATTCTATCAATACGATTAAGCGTCTGAGCAAATCCCCCAAGTTATATTTCATGGATACCGGCCTTTGTGCGTGGCTTTGCAGCTGGCCTACTCCGGCCTCTTTGCAAAGCGGAGCCATGAGTGGAGCTATCCTGGAAACCTGGGTGTTCGGGCAATTATATCGGGCTCTGGGCAGCCGCGGGCTGCGTTCTCGCCTGAGTTACTATCGGGACAGCAATGGAGCCGAAGTGGACTTCCTGCTGGAACACAGCGGGAAAATCTATCCCATGGAAGTCAAGCGGAGTAGCAGTCCGACATCGGCTGATTTAAAAGCGGTGGGCGGCATCCCCACTGGCAATGCCGAAATGCAGCCGGGTGTCGTTCTCTGTACCGCAAGGGAGATGTTCTCCATCGGTAAAGGGCATAAGGCGTTTCCCATATCTGCTATGTGAGGAAACAGCGTCGGAACAAACCTTTTGTGCTTGATAATATGTGGTACGAAATTGCTCCTTATGTGATGCCTGTGGCGGCCGTGGTAGCGTTGGTCATCATTGGGCGGGCGTTGATAACTATGCGTCTGCAAGGGAAGAAGAGCGGGTGTTCGCATGGGTGTTCTCTGGGGTGTTTCGGCGTGCTTTGTCTGGTGGTTCTGGGGAGTATCATCGGCTCGCTTTTCGGCAGTAAGACACTATACAGCGGAGGGGAACGCCGCTGGTATATGCACACGTATGACATTGATGGCACAACTTTCTACAGCGTCAACGTCCACCCGACAGAAGGGTTGAGTGATGGGCCTGAGCCATGGTATACCTGCATCGGCTTTCAGGGCGGTGAGGCTGCCTGGAAAAAATACCCCACGGAGCTGTACCTTCGCCAGAAATCCGGTGCGCTGCATCTCTTCGATTTTAAGAACGAAACCGTGATAGATTTGGGCAATATGCCGATTCCGGGTTCCTCTGTGCCGGTTGAAGAGTTCTTCCGTGAGCTGTAAAATCAATTCGCTCCCTACCATTGAAATGTACCAGTCCAATTCTGTGGGTGCCTGTGCTTCATGGGATGTCGGCGGAAGTTGAGTCCCGGGAAACGTCCTGAAGGGGGAATTCAGCGGATTTCTTCGGGATTTAAAGTGCCGCGAGAATCGAAAATTTGAAACGCGCCCGTGATTCTGTACGGAATATGCGATTCTCGCGGGTATTTTTGATATTTGTCATAGAGTGCTTACTTTTAGTTGTTTCGGCGAAAAGTGCCTCAGGTGTGCTAAAAAAGGAGATTTTGCCGGGGCTAAGGGGGACTGTATGGTGTTTAGTCTTCGTATCGGAGAAGCTTAAGCTGTTGCAAGGTGAGTTTTGCTTGATAGGTATTTGGGCGTATGTACAAATAATAGAGGCAGAGGTATTTTGATAGTCTAATCTATCCGATATAATAAAACGAAAGAAACGATTGTGAGAATGTTAATAGTGTGTTATATTAGCAAATTAAATCAACATATAACTAGAAATATTCAAAATTTCGCGAAAATTTACTTTTTATGGTCCTTGGGTTCGTAAATGGAAGGGGCGATTCAGCGGGAAATAGAGCCTTGTTGAGAGGATTATTTTAGCTTTACTCGTCTGTTTTGAGAGCTTTTTCCTGCTGACAAGGACGAATCATCGTGATGTTTTGCTGAGGATAAAAGGAGCGCTTGTTCGGTGCAAAATTCTACGCTTGATTAAGCTTTAACAACGAAAACAATTATAGAAATTAAAGAAAGAGAAACGGTCGGGAATAAGAAAACATAAGAAGCAGAGCAAGAATATATAACAGAAGTTATATTTCTTTTGCGTTGCCCTTTGTAGGGTATCTTGTTTCTGTTAATAGGAAGAATGCTCCGCTTGCCTGAATGCGCACATGGTCGGGGGTAAAGTTCGTGGATTTTGGGCGTTGTTTATTTGATTGTTTGCGGTCTGTTTATTGAGTGGCGCAAGAGTGCCGAGTTTTTGCGGGAGGAGCGCTTTTGCGGGATGTTTCTCGATGCAGTAAAAGAGTAAAAAAATAGAGTTAAGAAACGATAGCAATTACCAAGATTAAATAAAAAGGCGAAAGAAATAATATCAAAAAATATTAGCTGCTGTTATTATAATGAAAATTACAGGAATAATAAATTATTTTATAGAAAATAAAGATGGATTATGGAGACTAACTTTCTTCTTGCTGTAAAAAATTATTGCAGGTATGAATAAAAATCGCGCGATATGAGAATTTGCGATGATTATTTCAAGGCTTCTGATTGATAGAAACAGACACGCAGAAAACGATATTCGCGACACAAAACCGAATAATCACAGTTCAGCACCGATACAGAATCTGAACAGAAAAGAGGCACAGAGGAGTTGCAGGCTTGAAGTAGGCGCTCAATTATGTTACAATGAGCCAACCTCAAATCAGTACGTTATGGCAACACAGCTTGAGCAATTGAAGAAATATACGACCGTAGTGGCAGACACGGGTGATTTCCGTCAGATGGAGGAGTTCTCTCCGCAGGATGCTACGACGAATCCCTCCCTTATTCTGGCCGCAGCAGCCAAGCCGGAGTATCGTCCTATTCTGGATGCAGTGGTGGCCGAATTCAAGGCTACGGTGAGCAATCCCGCTGAGCGCGTGGGTGAGTTGATGGATCGCGTGATTGTGGCGTTCGGTCTGGAGATTCTCAAGCGCGTGCCCGGTCGTGTGTCCAGCGAGGTGGATGCCCGCCTTTCCTTCGATACCGAGGGGACGGTGGCCAAGGCTCGCGAGATTATGGCGCTGTACGAGTCCGCCGGGATTCCGCGCGAACGCGTGCTGATTAAGATAGCTTCCACCTGGGAGGGCATACAGGCTGCCCGACAGCTGGAGCAGGAGGGTATTCACTGCAACCTCACGCTGTTGTTCAGCCTGGTGCAGGCCGTGGCCTGCGCAGAGGCCGGCGTGCGTCTCATCTCTCCGTTTGTAGGGCGTATTCTGGACTGGTACAAGAGCAGTACCGGGCAGGACTACACCGCAGAGACCGACCCCGGTGTCATCTCTGTGCGCACGATTTACAATTACTACAAGAAGTTTGGCTACCCGGTGCAGATTATGGGCGCATCTTTCCGCAACACGGGTGAGATTCTGGCGCTGGCCGGTTGCGACCTGCTGACGATTTCTCCGAACCTGCTGGCAGAGCTGGCCGGCAGTGAGGAGCCCGTGACACCGGTGCTGACACCGGAGGCTGCGCAGGCCAGCGATATTGAGCGCATCCCGGCTGATGAGAAGAGCTTCCGCTTCCTCTTCAATGAGGACGCTATGGCCACGGAAAAGACGGCAGAGGGTATCCGCAAGTTCTCTGCTGATATCCGCAAGCTGGAGGCTCTGCTGGCATCCATGCTGTAATTTTACATTATTAACTTCAATCTGAATCAAACGATGAAAGTACTAGTAACCGGCGGTGCCGGATATATTGGTTCCCACACGGTGCGTCAGCTGGTGAAAGCCGGAGCAGACGTGACGGTGCTGGATAGCATGGTCTACGGGCATCAGGCTGCCATTGTAGACAAGGAAGTGACCCTGGTGAAAGGTGATTTGGGTGACCCCGCTGTGGTGTACCCGCTGCTCATCAACGGCAAGTTCGATGCCGTGGTTCACTTTGCCGCCTTCATTCAGGTGGGTGAGTCTGTGACAGACCCGCTGAAGTATTACGAGAACAATATCGCCAAGCCGCTGGTGCTGCTGCGTGCCATGATACTGGCGGGCACCAAGCGCTTCGTGTTCTCCTCCACCTGTGCCACCTATGGTGAGCCCACGCAGATACCGATTCCCGAAACCGAGAAGCAGGATCCCATCAACCCCTACGGTGGTTCCAAGTTCATGCTGGAAAAGGTGTGCAAGGATTGCGACCGCGCCTACGGCCTCAAGAGCGTGTTCCTGCGTTACTTCAATGCCTCCGGCTCCTCCGTGGATGGCGCCATCGGCGAAGATCATGAGCCGGAGAGTCACCTCATCCCCGTGATTCTGCAGGCCATTAAGGGCGAGCGCCCGGGTATCACCGTGTTCGGTACGGATTATGATACCCCGGACGGCACCTGCATCCGCGACTATATCCACGTGGATGATTTGGCTGATGCCCACCTGCGCGCACTGGATTACCTGATGAAGGGCGGCGAGACCAACTGGTTCAATCTGGGAACCGGCAACGGATTCTCCGTGAAACAGATTATCGATGCTGCGGAGAAGGTGACGGGCATGAAGGCTCCGGTCTCCTACGGCCCGCGTCGCGAGGGTGACCCGCCTCGTCTGATTGCCGATTCCCGTAAGGCGGCGGAAATCCTTGGCTGGATTCCCAAGTATCAGGATGTGACCCAGATTGTGGAAACCGCCTGGAAGTGGCACAATGGCCCCCGTGGCGGCCATTATTGATACTGCCGGTAAAAATCCTTACAACGATTGCCCTCTGCGCCTGCAGCCGCGCAGAGGGCTTTTTTTTGCCCGCAGGGCAGGGGGATATAAAAAGCGTGCTGTACCGATAATCGATACAGCACGCTGATGAGAATTGCGGGAGCGCGTTATCAGAACTTGAGGGAAGCGCCCACGTTTGCACCGGCGCTCGTGGCATCGCCCATGATTTCTACGCCGGCATTAGCACCGATGCTCCAGAACTCATTGATGTCGTAGGCGGCACCCACGCGGAAGCCTGCACCCACGGTGCCGGGATTGGCACCTTCCTCGCTCCAGCCGTTGATGGTGGGAGTGGGATCATCGCGCATGATGTCGCCCAGAAGTCGAGCCTCTGCATACAGCACGGAGGAGGCGTAGCGGCGGGTAATGCCGGCACCCAGTTCGGCGCGCAGATTGCTGATTTCGCCGCTGTCCACCCCGGCCACTTCATCAGCCGTGGTCATGAAGTACTCCAGCCCGGCGAACACGTTGACCGTGGTGCGGTCGCTGATGCTGCGGCTCCAATCCAGACGTCCGTTGAGCTGGAAGCTGTCCTGCTGCCACTCAATGCTGGAGGCTGCACCGGAGGGAGAGGAATCCACAGCACCGTAGGCAGCAGACCAGCTGAGAGTCAGACCGCTGATGTCGTTGCTGGAGAGCACCGTTGCACCGTAGAGGCCGATGTAGGTGCCGTCCTGCTCCATCTCGTCGGCAATGTTACCAACGCTGATGTCCGAGGAAGTCACGCCCACGGCCAGACCGATGCAGCTGCGGGAACCAATCATGGTTTCGATACCTACGGCAGCGCCCATGGTGTCGGTGTCGCCGCCGTTCTTCGTGCCGTCATCATTTACGGACATGTGGTTGTAGAGAGCGGAGGCCCAGACCATGACCCCCTTGCTGCCCACCACGCCGGAGGCAGAACGCTGGCCCTGCATGGCATCGGAGAACGCATGGGAGGAGGCGAACATTCCCCAGTTGCTCTGCACGAGCAGGTCGCGGAGATCGCCGTTGGAAATATCCCACTTGCCATCGGTGTGTTCATAAACCTTGTCAAGGTCGAGCCAGACCTGCACCTTACCATCAGTTTCCTTCAGGGCAAGGGCGTATTCCGTGTTGGGGTTACCATCGTCATAGTTGAGAACTAGCTGGCCGAAATCGCCCGTCAGACTGTCGGCTTCCATAAGAATGTCGCCATCGGCGTACTGCCCGGCCTCCAGCTCAACCAGCGTGTCTGCTGTCAGCGTAATGCTGCCGGAGACGGAGAGGGTGCAACCATTGGACTTGACGGCCATGCTTCGAGCCTGAGCGGTTCTTGCCGCCGGGGCGGCTGCCTTGCCGTTGAAGTAAACGGTGCCGCCGTTGAGGCGCAGATTGCCGTCGATATCGCCATTGCGATCCAGTACGATGGCGGTGGAGTTGCCGGAGCCCACGTTGCCTGTGATGCTGCCACCACGGAAATAGAGCGCCTGCTTACCGGAGAGCGCCAGCGTGGTGCTGTCTTCTGCAATCATGCGACCGTTGTTGAGGTAGATATTGCCGGGGCCAAAGGCTTCATCGCGGGCAATGCGCAGAGCTCCACCGTTGACGGTGGTATCGCCGGAAGAGGAATTCTTGCCCCTGAGGATAGTTTCGCCGTCTTCAACCGTGAGGGAAGTCGTGCCCTTGAGTGCAGACTCAATGGCGGCATCACCACTAGTCGTAATGGACGTATCCTTGAGGGAACCATCCTTGATGGAGCCTTCTTTCAGAGCAATGGCGGCAGCGGTCGTGTTATCGCCTACGGAGATATTGCCTTTCACGGTCAGCTCACCGTCGTAAGCCGTGCCGGTGAACTTGCCGCCGGAGGCCATCACGTCATTTTCAACCGCATAATCGCCCATGTTGAGATGTCCGCCCTGAAGCTCAATAGCGCCGAGCTGAACTTTCCCATCCTCTCCGACTGCACGGCCGAACGAGTCTTTGCCGCCTGCATTAACCGTACCTTCCTTGATGACGGTGCCACCCAGGTAGGCATTGGAGGCATTCATGTTCAGCGTGCCGCTTCCCTCCTTCACAAGCGAAGCATCGCCGACGATGGAACCGGAGCCGGAGAATGAAACATCCTCAGTCCCGGTCACGGAAATGGATTCAGGTTTCACTTCGCCGACGATTTCGGCCGCGCCACCCTTGTCGAACACGACTTTATCTCGATTATAGAAAGAGGAATCAGGATTGGGGTCTGTGCCGCCGTCCACGACAATCCATTCCTGCTCCGACTGGGTGCTCCAGATACCCTCTGCGCCTGCGTCCCACGCGAGGGTCGCAGGGTTTTCCTTTACCTTGAGAACCAGGCTGGAGCCGCTCACGTCAAGAGTGTTTTCATTACGTGTATCCGTGACAGCGGTGAGCAGGTCAAGATTATCGCTGATGCTGGTAGCGGACATCAGCACATAGGTGCCTTCATCAACGTACGCGTTAACATCAATAGTCGTGTTTCCGAGGATAATCAAATCACCACCGATTTTCAGGCTGATTCCGGAGCCGCCCGGAGTGACGGTGCCGCCGTTCAGCGTCAGGTCTTCGGAAATGGAAGAAGAGGCAGAGATCTTCAGAGTTGAACCATTGGCTGTTTCCAGCGAACCCACCATATTGCCGCCGTTGAAGGTGACATCCTGTCCCTGAGTGAGAACCATAGGCGTTTCCACAACAAAGGAGCCTCCTTTCAGGTTCAGATCAGCAGATGTGGAGCCTTCCACTCGCAGCGTTCCGCCATTGACGGTAAAGGTGCCTGTGGAGGTGTGGTCACCGCGCATGGTAGTATTGCCATTGACGGTCAGGTTCGTAGTCCCTGCGATGATGGTTTCAATGGTGGCCTCCTCTGCAGTGATGTTCGTACTGACGATGGAACCACCTTTGATGTAGGCAGCTTTGAGGTTGATGGATGCCGCGGTGGTGTTGTCACCGAGGGTAGCATCACCCGTAACGGTAAGAATACCATCGTAGGCTGTGCCTATGAACGAGCCTGCATTGACCGTTACCTTATTGGTGACTGCCAGATTCTGCAAATCCAGACTGCCTCCCTTTACCGTTATATCACCCGTGCCGAAAGCTTGAATGTGTCCGGCAACCAGAGTGCCATCCTCCACAAAAGTGCCGCCTGTGTATTCGTTGGCCAAAGAAATTGTGAGCTTGCCGGCACCGCGCTTTGTGAGGGTCATGTCACCTGCAAGTTTGCCGCCGTCAGCATGAGCAACCCATTCGTAGTCTTTGCCCAGAGTGTTGTCCACCAGTACTTCTGAAGGGCGGAGAGTGCCTTTCAGATGAATTGTGCCGCATCCATCATCCGTGAAAGTAGCGGTTGCACCATTGGAGAACGCATAGGCCTGTCCCATCTGCTCCCAGTTGATAGCGGTTGAACTCCACACAAAGTCCCCATCTTCATTAGTCCAGGTTGCGTCCAGTAAGGGCGGCATGGAGGTGTAGTAGTACAGTGTATTGACGTTATTTACAATCTCCCAACGCAGGTTGGCATAAGTGGCATCAAAGCCGATATCTTCGTTGCTCGTGACTGTCACATTGGCAGAGCTCCACCCCTCAATATTGAGGTCAGTAGTGTTCAGGAGCGTGTATACGCCTTCCGTTAACTGATTGTCGGAAGTGATGTAAAGGGTTGTCCCGGCATTGAAGGTGAGCTCCCCGTTAACGAACAGGCTGGAGGCTGTCAGATTGGTGGACGATATATCAAACGTCACCTTGTTGGTACCTGCAAAATTGGTTTCTACCGCATCAATCATGCTGGAGGTGCTTTTCAGGTACAGATTGGCACCGGATTGGAATACAATCCGTCCGTCGCCGAACGCAATCACGGCATCCGGGTCAAGGATTCCGTACATGGAGGAAGAACGCATGTACAGGGTAGACCCGGCAAGACCAACAAAGCCTGCGCCTTCATATCTGGCACCATCGCACAGCATCATGCGGCCTGAATGAAGAGTTGTTGTCCCCTGAACCAGAGAGGTGCGGGAGAGCAGAAGATCATCAACCGAAGGCTGTTCGTTTCCTTCACCCAGCAGCCCCTTGAGGAATGCTGTCAAATCGGCTTCCGCGTGCAGAGCGGAGAACATGACATCACCCACAGCCTTTTCAGAATCACCGGCGGAATTGGTGAAGTTGGCATTGATGGATACATTGCAGTCAACGGTTATCGGGTCGAAGAGGGAGATAGTTGTGTTAGCCCCGGCTGCAAGTTTCAGCTGCCCCTGATGCTCGGAGTCAATGCAGATACTTTCAAGATAGGAATGTTCTTGCGTTCTGTCCTTGTAGTGAACGATATTGTTACGGATGGTCACTGAGGTGTTACCCTCAATACTCACGGTATGATTGGAGAAGAGTGCAGCTCCGCCGGCTCTGCCGGCCGCGCCGGACGTGGTCACATCCAGCCGATTGCCTTGAATATAGACATCTTCATTATTGGTAATGGAAATATCGGAGCCGTAGATGACACCACCGAAGCCGTAGGCCTCGCTCGCTTGATTGGAGCTGGATTTAACCGACAGGGTGTTGGCTTCGAGGTATATATCCTTATTGCCGGTAATGACAGTTGTGGGCGACATGATGACACCACCGAAGCCGTAGGCCCGCACCATTTTTGTCCCGTTTTCCGCTGCAACACTCAGGCTGCTTCTGGTGATAGAAAGATTGCGGTTATTGCGGAATGTTACATCTCCGTCAGGCATTTCATACCCTTCCAGAAATCCTTCCGCATCGTGCGTCATGCCTCCGGAAATAATGGTACCGCCATAGCCTGTAATGTTATTATCTGACTTGACTGATGCGTTATTGCTGTCAAACGTGACATTGTACAGACTGACAAATGTAGCATCTCCCACGGTCATCAAAAAACCGCCGGAAGACATATTGATGCTGCATTTATTGCCATCATCAAAGCTGGTGAAAAGGATGTCTACTCTGGGAGTGATGGGCAGGGTAGTTGCCGGATTCCACGTCATGGTGGGGTTGGTAACCGTGCTCAGGTTGGCTGGCTTCAATGTAAAAGCCATCTTGGGTTGCGAACCTGCAACGTCGCTCGTCGTGGTAGCAATGATTTGAGTGTAGTCACTGGGGATATCTGCTGTCCCGCCGGATACAAACGCAGGGAAAGCAATCGCGGCAGTAACAAGTGCTCGAAGCAGAGACACGGGGAGGTGTGGTTTCATATATGTATGTTGTTGAAATGTCGGAAGATAGATGCCCGGAGTCAGGCCGGGGAGAAGTTTGTTGCGCGGCTTCATGCATCTTCCGGGGCACAAAGTGCACAACAAAATCTCTACTTTGTCCATTCTACCCTATCGGATTATAGAGTCAAGCTCAAAAGAGACCAAAACGGAAGATAATTAGCATCAAATGCGCCAGGATAAATAAAAAGGCCCCGATGGCGGTGAGAGACCGCGCATCGGGGCGAAAATCCGAGAGAAGAGGGGGCTTAGTCTTCCTTTACCGTGACCTTGGCATTGCGAGCCAGGAGGTCAAGCACCTTGGAGGTGACGATGGAGAGACGGATGCCCGTCACGCGGTTCTCGCGATACATCTTGCGGATGAAGTTCTTGAGGTTCTTCTCCTGAGCCTGCTCAGCCATGCGGGACATAGCCTCCAGCAGCTCCTGATCAGTCACCGTGACGTTCTCCTTGGCGGCAATCTCCTGCAGTGCGAAATAGACGCGCAGATTGCGCTCCGTTTCTTTCACGGAATCGGCGCGGAGGGCATCCATGTCCTTAGCGATGTCGTAGTTGCCTGCCTGAATGGCGGCGTATACCTTGCGCTGGACGGTGTTGTCGTTTTCGCGCTCCACGAGGTCAGCAGGAAGGGCGAAAGTGAGCTGGTCGGCAATCTTCTCAGAAATCTGGTCAGCCTTGGCTTCATCGTTAGCGCGCTCCTTGTTGCTCTTGAGGTTTTCGCGGACGATGTCCTTGATTTCGTCAAGGGACTTGCCGGGCAGGGCGGCGGCGAAGAGTTCCTCTGTGATTTCCGGCACCTGCTTCTCGCGCACTTCTTTCACCGTGCAGGAGAAAGTCACCTCCTTGCCGGCCAGATCAGAGATGGGGAAATCTTCTTTCATGGTGACGACAATGTCCTTGGAGTCGCCGGCAGAGAGGCCGATGAGTCCCTCGGGCAGGCCGGGAACAAAGGAGTCTTCTTCCAGAGCCATCCAGTGGCCGTCGCGGCCTTCCATGAAGCCGACGGGCTTGCCGCAGTATTCGGCGGTGGGCTTGCCCTCGATGGTGGTCTTGAAATCAATCACGGCGATATCGCCCTTGGCGCCGGCGCGCTCCACGATTTCGTGGCGGGCAGAGGACTCTGCGTACTTCTGCAGCGTTTCCTGCACTTCTTCATCGCTCACTTCCGTGGAGGGGACGGACACCTCGATACCCATGTACTCGGGCAATTCGAAATCCGGCACGATGGTGAGGGTGGAGGTCAGGGTGGTGGAGCCGTCTTCATTGTTGGTGACGGAGGGGGTGCCGAAGTCAAGCACCTTCATGTCGGGATTCTGCTCCAGGGCCTGCTCCTGCACATCGGACTTGATGCGGTAGTCCATTTCCTCTGCAATGGCGGAGGCGTAGCGCTTGGCAATCACGCTCTTGGGGGCCTTACCGGGACGGAAGCCGGGGATGCGGGCGCTCTTGGAATAGGTGGCAATGATGCTGTCCTTCATGGAGGACACTTCCTGAGCGGAGGCGGTGGCAGTAAGCGTTGCCTGGCAATCGCTGGTCTTGTTGATGCTGATATCCATGGTATGGTGGAGTTAGAAAACTGTAAAAAAATGCGTGCCGATTATGCCTCAAGGGGGTGTAAAAGGCAAGCACAGAATCTGCAATGACGCAAATATCTGTGTATCGAGCATTTTATGCTTGCGTTGCCTCCCTATTAGTTGAGCAGGTAATCAAGCGCCCGGAGCTCTTTGCTGCCGAACCAGTTATTCTCCGTCAGCCGCACTCGCTGTGTGCGGAGTTCCTTTTCGGCCTTGGTCAGCGCGGCGGCTGCAGTTTTCATTTCCACCGAATCGGGCCGGATGAGTCCCTGCAGCAGCTGGGCACGGGTAACAAGCGTGGTATCATGGAGCAGGAGCAGGCGTTTCAACTCCGGCAGAATCGCTCGGGCGCTTTCCTCATCCTGCACCTTTTCCAGTAGCCCGGCTGCGCTATGGAGAATATCGGCGTAGAGCTGCAAATCCGCCGTAATCTGAGCCCGCGTGGGGGGCGTTTGCGGTACCATATTGAACACGGCATGCAGCGGAAGGTGTTGCAGGAGCTCGTCTGCCGTTTTCTCATCGGCATCCGCGCAATCGAGCAGCAGCCGCATCTGCAGCTCATCCACGGCATACATTTGCAGCAGATGTTCCTGCGCTTTGCGGAGAGTGTAAGCTCTTGTCCTCGGTAAGTTGCCGGTCGCCCGTATTTTCAGCAGCGCAACAAACTCCGGCGGTGCATCCGCGAGCGATTCTGCCTCTCTCGCCATAGCCGCCAGATTGCTGTCGGTTTCGCGCCATCGGTTGGCACGGGTGCGGGCCATGCCGTGATACAGTACCTTTTTTATCGCGTCAGCGCGCGCGATAAATAGTTGCCGGGGCATGGCCTCCATCTGTGTGGATGTCGGGGGCAGGGGAACATCGGCCTGTGCGTATTCCGCATAGGGTTCGATATCCAGAACTGCCTGGAGAGCCGGGGGCATCTCATCGTTGGCCGGACACCCGCCTGCCAGCAGTACCAATAGGCCTGTCAATCCGAGTCGCATCAGGCAAACAGACCCATGTAGAACTTCTTCTTGCCTCGGCGGATGATGACAAGCTCGCCGCCCAGAGCCATGGCGGGCGATACCTCAAAGGCTGCGTCTTTCACTACCTCGCCATTGAGCGAAATAGCGCCGTTGCCGATGAATTCGCGTGCCTCGCGCTTGGAGCTGCATACCTTGGCAGCAACCAGCACATCGGCCAGCGGTCCGGTGGTCAGGGGCACCTGCGGCACATTTTTCATGCCGGCCTTGATGTCGCGGAGGCTGAGGCTTCGGAAATCTCCGGCAAAGAGTTTTTCGCTGATTTCTACGGCGTGGGCGAACTCTTCCGCTCCGTGCAAATCGGTGATGATTTCTCTGGCGAGAGCTTTCTGTGCCAGGCGCAGCTCGGGGTGCTCCTTGTGCTGTGCCTCGATGTCCATAATCTGCTCCGGTGTCAGGAAGGTCAGACGCTTCAGATAGGTGATGACGCAGGCATCATCCGAATTGAGCAGGAATTGGTACAGCTCATAGGAGGAAGTCTTGTTCTTGTCCAGCCAGAGGGCGTTGCCCTCGCTCTTTCCGAACTTGTTGCCCTGGGCATCCGTGACCAGCGGCATGGTGAGGGCATACACCTCGTCACCCGTCGTCTTGCGAATCAGCTCAATACCTGTGGTGATGTTGCCCCACTGGTCGCTGCCGGCCACCTGCAAGTCCACTCCGCGTGTTTCGTGCAGGTGCTTGAAGTCGAGCGCCTGAATCAGCATGTAGGAGAATTCGGCGTAAGAGATGCCCGTCTCCATCTGGCGGCGCACATGGTCCTTGGACAGCATGTAGCCCACGTTGATGTACTTGCCGTAGTCGCGGAAGAAGTCGATGACGCTGATATCCTTGACCCAGTCGTAGTTGTTCACCACCTCGAACCCGAATACTTTCTCCACCTGCGCGCGCAGGGCTTCGTAGTTGCGGAACACTTCTTCCTTCTGCTTCAGTTCGCGCTCCACGGTGCCGCGCGGGTCACCAATCAGCCCCGTTGCCAGACCGACCAGCAGAATGGGATGGTGGCCGGCGGCTTTCAGGCGGCGGGTGACCAGAAAGCTGGAATAGTGCCCCAGATGCAGGCTGTCGGCCGTGGGATCCGTGCCGATGTAGAACGTCAGTCCGCCCCGGTTGAGTTTCTCAATCAAATCCGGGCTGGAAATCTGGTTTACCAGACCGCGCCATTCAAGCTCTTCGTAAAAGGTCATATCGTGGAAAAGTGGTGTGCCCGGCATCATACCATGCCGGGCACACTCTGTCAATGATGTCCGCGTGTGTTGACACGCTGTGTTGGGGTCATTCTTTCTTCAGCTTGGCGGTATAGGACCAGAGCAGATACACAACGGAGGAAACAACCATGCCATTAATGGCGCTGATGCCGTACCCCTTCAGGACGGTGCCTGCTATTACGCCGGCGCCGACGGAAAGTACCGGGCCGATGAAGACACCGCGATAGGGACGTGTTTTCGGCTGATAGCGCTTGCGGTGGACAAAGTAGTCGAGTATCAGCACCATGCCGATGGGCGGCAGAATGGCTGAGAGGAAGATGAGCCAGTTGACAAAGTTGTCACGCAGCCAGAGCGAGGCAAGTGTTCCGATGATACCGGCGATGAGAATCAGCGGGCGCGGATTGCGGCGGGTCAGGTTGGCCAGACCCAGACCGCAGGAATACAGTGAGTTGTCATTGGTTGTCCATGTGTTGGTGCCGAGAACGAACAGAGCTGGAATAATCAGACCCTGCGCAATCATGACATAGAAGATATCATTCTTCCCGGTAAAGGCACCGCCTGCGGCCCCGAAGATGAACATGAGAGAGTTGCCGAAGAGGAAAGCCGCTACCGTCACCATCAAGCCTCCCAGCGGTGTGCGGGAATAGCGTGTGAAGTTCGGTGTGGTAGTGCCGCCGCTCACAAAGGAGGCAACTACCAGATCGATACCAATCATGAAAGAAAGACCACCCGATTTTTTTGCGAAAACTTCCACGATACCGCCGCCCGCTATGGTGGCTGCTCCCACGGAATAACAGCCCAGCAGCACGACCAGCGGTACGGATATGGCGCTGATGATAATCAGCCCTTTGACTCCGTAGTAGGACGATGCGGTCATCAGCACACCACCGATGATGACCACCCACCAGGGATTAATGTGCAGCACTTCTGCTGTGGGCACGGAAAAGAGTCCCAGCACCACGCCGAACCAGCCAATTTGTGTGATGACAATGATGGTGGAGGGCAGGTAAGAGCCCACACGTCCAAAGGCTCTGCGACAGAGTAAATCCAGAGAATACCCCGTGCGGCTGCCGATGTAGCCCAGCATCCCCGTGTAGGCCGACAGCAGAAGACCTCCCAGCAGAATGACCAGCAGAAAGTTTGGGAGGTCAAAGCCGTTGCCCAGCTGGGCTCCCACCATCATGCTGGACGAGCAGAAGGTGAATCCCAGCATCAGAAAGAGCATGTTGGCAAATGAACGCCTTTTGCTTTGGGGTACGGTGACGGTAGAATAGTCAATATCGGCAGGCGGTTCCGGCGTGTTGCTCATGATGCGGAGGAGAGAATTGTTTACAGCGCAGACTAGCATATTGCTCTCGCTAACGCAAGGTTAAGTTGTTACATAATGAAAAAATGGCAAAACGCCGTGTTCCGCAGGGAGGGGAACACGGCGTTGAGAAAAAAGTACTGATTTCGAAGCTATCAGTAGGGAACAGCGATGGTCTGCTCGCGGTCAGGGCCTACACCCACGGTGCCCACGGGGCAGCCGATGACCTCGCCGAAGCGCTTGACATACGCCTTGCAAGCCTCGGGCAGCTCTTCCCATGTGGTACACTTGGAAATGTCCTGCTTCCAGCCGGGGACGGACTCATACACGGGCTCGCACCTGGCCCAGTCGTCCATGAGGGCAGGGGGGTACTCCAGCACTTCATCGCCGCAGCGGTAGCCGGTGCAAATCTTAATGGTGTCGCACTCGTCGAGGCCATCCAGATTGGTCATGGCCATCTCGTCGAAGCCGTTGAACATGGCAGAGTAGCGCAGCACCACGCCGTCTGCCCAGCCGCAGCGGCGGGGACGCCCGGTGGTGGCACCGAACTCGCGACCCAGCCCGTGCAGGTAATCAGCAATCTCGGCATCCTCCGTGACCATGGGGCCCTCACCCACGCGGGTGGTGTAGGCCTTGCAGACACCGATAATCTTGTCGATGCGGGTGGGAGCTACACCGGAGCCGGTGCAGCAGCCGCCGGCGCTGGTGTTGGAGCTGGTGACAAAGGGATAGGTGCCGAAGTCGATGTCGAGCATGGCGCCCTGTGCACCCTCGAAGAGAACGGTCTTCCCGGCCTTGATGGCTTTGTTGAGGGCGGGGATGGTGTTGGTGATGTGCGGGCGCAGCACGTCGGCTGCGGCCATCACGGCATCCATGGTCACCTGAGGGTCAGCTTTCGGCCAGCCGAGGCGGGCCAGCTCATCGTTGGCGGTCTCGATGCGGGCTTCCAGCACCTTGCGGAGACGCTCGGGGTCTGCCAGGTCAATCATGCGGATGCCGATGCGGCGAGCCTTGTCGGCATAGGTGGGCCCGATACCCTGTTTGGTGGTGCCGATTTTGTGCTCGCCGAGGGCTTCCTCCTGGGCGGCATCGATTTCTTTGTGGATGGGCAGCACCACGTGGGCGCGGTCGGAGATGATGAGGTTCTCCGGGGTGATGGAAACGCCGAGGTCACGCAGATAGGTCATTTCTTCCACCAGTGAGGTGGGGTTGATGACGACACCGTTGCCGATGACGTTCACTTTTCCCGGCCACAGGATGCCGGAGGGCACCAGGTGGAGGACGTATTTCTTTCCGTTGGCAATGACGGTGTGGCCGGCATTGCTGCCGCCCTGGCTGCGGACAACGAAGTCAGCAGTCTCGGTCAGGAAGTCGATGACCTTGCCCTTGCCTTCATCGCCCCACTGGGAGCCGATAACGAGTGTGTTCATGATGTAGTGCTGCTTGAGCCCCTGTGGGGGCGGGATTATTTCTTGAAAGTGTCAACCATGTCGATGAACTCCGCAAAGGTGCGGGAAGCATCGGAGGGAGGGGGAACAGGCAGGAACTGCACGCCTGCGGCGGGTGCGCTCTTGCTTGCCACGCCGGCCACGGTGCCGTCGCTCAGGTTGGTGTGGGTGATGACGGCATCACCGGTCACGGAGTCGGAATCCACGGCAAAGAGGTTGTTCTGCGTGGTGATGGAGACGGCATCGTTGCGCAGGTCGCGCACGGCATAGTTGCCGCCGTGGTGGCCGAAGGGAAGCTTCACGGTTTTGCAGCCCAGTGCCATGGACAGCACCTGATGCCCCAGCCCCATGGCGTAAATGGGCAGTTTGCCGATGAGTTGAGCTACTTCTGCAGCAATGCCGCTGAGGGCGGCGGGGTCGCCGGGGCCGTGGGAAAGGAAGAGACCGTCGGCACCCAGAGCCATAATATCAGCGGCAGATGTGGTAGCGGGTACAACGGTCACATCAAAGCCGTCGCGGCGCAGGGTGGCCAGCACGCTGCGCTGTACGCCCAGATCCAGAACCACGGCCTTGCGGGTGGCTGCGGGGAGCTCGGTGTAGTAGGAAAGGTCGCCTCGGGATTTGTTCGGCAGCTTCCAGCCGCGGGATTCGCCGTCCCAGTGATAAGCGGCGGGTGCGGAGACGGTGCTTGCCAAATCGCTGCCGACCACCGTGGGGGCGGCCTTGGCGGCGGCAATGGCTTCCTCTGCACTCAGCTCCGTGCTGAGACAGGCGCGCAGAGAACCCTGTTCGCGGATAATGAGGGTGAGCCGGCGGGTGTCGACCCCCTCAATGCCAGGAACGCCGTAGCGTGCAAGCCAATCGCTCAGGGATTCCGTGGAGCGCCAGTTGGAGTGCAGGCGGGAAAGCTCGGTGGCAATGACGGCGGCGGCCTGTGGGCGGTCGCTTTCGTTGTCCTCCTCATTGATGCCGTAGCTGCCGATGTGGGTGTAGGTATAGGTAAGGAAAAGTCCTTTCCAGGAGGGGTCGGTGAGGAGCTCCTGATAGCCTACAACGGCGGTGTTGAATGCGAGTTCACCGGTGACAGTACCGGTGGCACCGAATGAGGTGCCTTCGAAGATAATTCCGTTTTCGAGTGCAAGAATTGCTTTCATGCCAGTTATTTGAAGCCGTGGCATTATAGCGCACCCGCGCGGGAATGGCAAGGCTATAATTCAGGCAGACGAAAAATCTGAACTAACAGGTTTTTGCGGATGCTTATGTCCGGGAGATTCGCCTGATAGATGGGAAGTTAACGAGAAGTACAAAGTCAAAATTTCACTTGCTTTGCTCGCCGAACATTCACCTTGTACATCGTACTTCGTTCCTCGTGCATTACATTCATATCTATTTATCGGGCAACGGGGGCTTCACGAAGAGCGGTGTTGACTATTCAAGCGCATGTGCTATCTTTTGTGCTTCGCCGGAGGCTCGGTTATGATTTTACTTGCCTTGGGAAAAGGGATGCGGTAAGCTGTGCCCGTGGATTTTCGTATCATAGCGGCGGCCAGACCGTCCATCGCTTATGCCCGCGACGGCGTTCGGTTCTTTGAGGAGCGCCTGAAACCGCTGGGTAAGGTGGAGCTGCGCTATGTGAAGGCCGGCAGCTCTGAGGAGGTGTCTGCCCGGCTACTGCAGGCCAGTGAGGGGTGTCTGCGCATCGCCATGGATGAGCGCGGGCAGAATTGGACCACGCGCGAGTTTGAGAGCCGGGTGCGTCGGTGGCAGCTGCATTCCGTCAAGCATGTGGCGTTCCTTATCGGTGCTGCAGACGGGCATACGCAGGCGCTGCGCGATACTTGTGATGAAGTGCTCTGCCTCGGCCGCCATACGATGCAGCATGAGCTGGCGCTTGTGGTTCTTCTGGAGCAGATTTACCGCATCCATACGCTCCTTGCCGGCTCTCCTTACCACCGTGATTGAGTATGGGGCGAAAAAATCGGCAGCCTGATGATGCAGACTGCCGATAGTTGAAATAGCTTGTTCCGGGGCGATTATGCCTTGTCGGTCAGGGAGCCGATGCCGGGCAGAACCTTGCCTTCCAGCAGCTCGAGGGAAGCGCCGCCGCCCGTGGAGCAGAAGGAAAGCTTGTCAGCCACCTTGAACTTCTTGGCAGCCGTCACAGAGTCGCCGCCACCCACGATGGAGGTGCAGTCGGCCTCTGCCAGACACTCTGCCACAGCCTTGGTGCCGGCGGCGAAAGAATCCAGCTCGAACACGCCCATGGGGCCGTTCCAGAGGACGGTCTTGGCGCTCTTCAGGATGGAGCAGATGTTTTCGATGGCCTTGTCGCCGATGTCGATGCCCATGCCGCCTTCCGGTACCTCGCCGCCCTCTGCCCAGGGAGCGGTGCAGAAAGTCTCTGCGCCTTCCTCGAACTTGAAGGAATAGCGGGTGTCAACGGGCAGGATGAACTTCACGCCGCGAGCCTTGGCATCGGCCAGAATCTCGTTGGCGAGGTCCAGCTTGTCGGCCTCAATCTTGGAGTTGCCCACGTTGTGGCCCTGAGCAGCCAGGAAGGTGTTGGCCATGGCACCGCCGATGATGAAGGTCTGGCTCTTCTCCATGAGCTTGGAGAGCACCTGAATCTTGTCGGATACCTTGGCGCCGCCCATGATGACGACGAAGGGCTGCTCGGGAGTCTCCAGCTTGCCTTCCAGATACTCGAGCTCGTGCTCGATGAGGAAGCCCATGGCAGACTTCTCGGCGAAGTGGGTCACACCCTCCGTGGAGGCGTGAGCGCGGTGGGCAGAGCCGAATGCGTCGTTCACATACAGCGTGGCGTTGCCCAGAAGAGCCTTGGCGAACTCGGGGTCATTCTTCTTTTCTTTCTTGTCGAAGCGAACATTGTCCAGCAGAAGCACATCGCCGTCCTGCAGCGCAGCACGGGCTGCCGTGGCGGCCTCGCCGATGGTCTCGGGAACGAAAGCAACCGTCTTGCCCAGGTGGCCGGACAGGCACTCAGCGGCAGCCTTCAGGGAGAACTCGGCCTGATAGCCGGTGCCCTCCGGGCGGCCGAGGTGAGAGCAGAGCACGAGGCGGGCACCGCCTTCCACCAGGTACTTGATGGTGGGCAGGGCGGCCACGATACGGGCATCGTTGGTGATGACGCCGTCTTTCATGGGAACGTTGAAGTCCACGCGCATGAGGACTTCCTTACCGGCGACGTCGAGGTCGCGAACAGTCAGTTTTGCCATAGTTGTGTTATTTTGTTGGAAGTTTATCGGAATCAGCTTGTTCTACTGCTCCGCGCGGGCATTTTATACTCTTTTTCATGAGGTTTCAAGGCTAAAGATTCTGATGAACGCGAAAAGTGGCGGCAAAACAGGGGATTTTGTTTGAACAGAAGAGGTGTTTCAGCGGTTGAAAGTCAGACTAGTATAGCGTTCGATAAATAGCTAAACAGCAGAAATAGACACATCGGTAGATCAATGGGAATTTGTCGAGGAAGTTCGCTCTGAAGAGCGAAGTGAAATTCTCGCCTGCGGCGCGAACGAAATTCGGCTTTCGCCGAGCGAAATTAACAGCTTACGCTGTCAGCGAAATTGCTGCCTCCGGCAGCAGTGATAGAGTTCCGCAGCCCTTTGGGCTGCCATTCTTTTTCACTACCGCCGTTCCGGCGGTAATTTCGCTATCCACGTAGTGGATAATTTCGCTCATGGCTCCAGCCATGAATTTCGCTGCCTGTCAGGGCAATTTCGCGTGCGGGCTTGCCCGCACATCTTCCCTCTACAAATTCCCATTTATTCTTTGTAAACTTGTGGAATTATTTGCAGAACGATATACTAGCGCCCAGTTATTTATCGAATGGTATACTAGTTGTTATCGAACTTATTGCAAATGAAATGTTTCCTCTGAGGTATGGAGGAGGAAGAATTGCAGCAGGCACCCCGTTACTGGCGCTGGGTGGAACAGGTGTGGGGGTATACCGGCACGCTGGCCGTTGTGGCGGTGCTGGGGGGAACCCTGGGCAGCGGTGTATTGCGGGTGTTCAGGCTGCATGAGCAGCCCGCGAATGTTGTCTGCTGCGTCGGATTGAGTAATCCTGCTGCCCCTCTGCCGCCTCAGCCCGTTGGGGTGCTGGGTAAAGGGGCTGTGCCCAACGTGGCGCATGTGCAGATGCGACAGAATGCAGAGGGGCGCACCGTAGAGGCTCGCTTCGTGAATGCAGACGGGAAGCCGCACGCCCTGCCGGGGAGCCGGGTGGCCACCCAGACGGTAGAGTATGATGAGGCCGGGCGGGTAACCCGCCGCATGAATCTGGATGCGAATGGAAAACCCGCAGAGGATGCTGCCGGGGTGGCGGTGCGTGAGTTCGCCTATGATGGCAACGGGAATCTGGTGCGTACATCATATCGCAATGCGCAGGGGCAGCCGACGGTGGCGCACCCCACGGCCATTGCGGAGCAGCGGACGGTGTATGATGCCAAGGGCCGGCCGCTGATGGTTCGGAATCTGGGGGTGAACGGCCTGGCAAAACCCGATTCTGCCGGAGAGGAGACGGTGCGCTACGAATACGATGATACCTACGGGGTCGAAAGTCGGCGTAACTTTGTGCATGATTTTCCGGCGAACAATGACGGCGGCGTGGCGGTGCAACGCATCGTTCGCAACAAAGATGGGCAGGAATTGCGGCGCGAGTGGATGGATGCGGAGGGAAAGCCGGTGGTGCATCCGCAGGTGGGGGCTTCTGCTGTGGTGCAGGAATACTATCCCGCCACCCGGATGAGGCGCAGCTTCTTGCAGATGAACGGCGGAGCGCCTTCTCCTGCACCTGATGGATGGACGGAGCATCTGGTGCGCCATACTTCCGGGGGGCAGCCGGAGTGGGAATGCTATGCCGGGCCGGATGGCCTGCCGCGCGATAACCCGGCCAAGGGGTATGCGGAGAAAGTGAGTCTCTATTCCACGGACGGAAGCAAGTCTTATGAATACTTCTGGCGGGCGGATGGTTCCCACGCCGACTGCTGCGAGAAACGCTATGCCCGCAGCCCCGACGGTCAGCCCTATTGTCTGAGCCTGCACGCCGACGGCAGCTCCACCGTCGCCCCGGTGGCAGATCCCGTGACCATGCGTTGAAACGCATACAGTGCCCCACTGATTTGCCCGAAAAAGATAGGACTTTGAAGGGACGATGGACGAAGAACAATGGACGAGGAAAAGTTCGGCGAACCTCCGGCTTGCAGTAGGGAAACGTGTTGGTTGCAAGGTGTCAACATGCGAGCAAAGTGAGCGAAATTCTGCACTTTGTCTGGTAAAAGAGGGAGCTTTTGAAGAACGGTGTTGAAATTCAATCTCAGAAGCGGAATCTCTCTTCCTTTGTGGTTGAAAAGCGGGGGGAAGAGGTGTAACATGTCCGCATGCACGATATCACGCTCACGATGTTGGGCACGGGGAATGCCGCCGTGACCCGTTGTTACAACACCTGCTTTGCGCTTCGTTGCGGGGAGGAGGTGTTCCTGACGGATGCCGGAGGCGGCAACGGAATCCTGTCCCGCCTGCAGGAGGCACAGCTCCCGCTCACTCGGATTCATGAGTTGTTCGTGACGCATGCCCACACGGACCATATCCTCGGTGTGGTCTGGGTGGTGCGGATGATTGCTCAGGCCATGAATGCCGGGAAGTACGCGGGCAGGCTCCGCGTATTCGGGCATGAGGAGGCGCTGGAGACGCTGGAATGGATTTGCCGCCGCACGCTGCCGGGGAAGGTGTGTGCTCATTTCGGGGGGGATATTCTGCTCTGTCCGCTGGCGGATGGCGATGCGTTCACTGTGCTGGGGATGCCGGGGGTGGCATTTGATATCGGCTCGACGAAGACGAAGCAGTTCGGCTTCCGTTTGCAGCTGCCGGATGGGCAGCGCTTGGTGTGTCTGGGGGATGAACCGTATGCGGAGCGTACGCGGGAGCACGTGGAGGGGGCAGACTGGTTGCTTTGCGAGGCTTTCTGTCTGTATGCCGACCGGGAGCGCTTCCGTCCCTATGAAAAACACCACAGCACCGCGCTGGATGCCGGGCGACTGGCTGCGCAGCTAGGGGTGCGGAATCTGCTGCTTTACCACACGGAGGATGCCACGCTGGCAACGCGCAAGACGGCATACACAGCAGAGGCCTCGCAGCATTTTGCCGGCAACATTCTGGTGCCGGACGACCTGGAGGTGGTGACGGTGTCGCAGAAATGAGGCGCTGAGAACCTGCTTTTGGCTTGGCAAGCGCTGTAATTTAGGATAGAATAGCCTGCGTTATGGCAGATCGTACGCAGACGGATCCCGTCCGAATGGAAAAAATCGTCAGCCTTTGCAAGCGCAGAGGCTTCATTTTTCAGGCAGCAGAGATTTACGGCGGCCTCAACGGCTGCTGGGACTACGGTCCTCTCGGTGCTGAGCTGAAGCGCAATCTCAAGGACTACTGGTGGCGTGTGCACGTGCAGGAACGCCCCGATATCGTGGGTATGGATGGTGCCATCCTCACGCACAACTCCGTGTTGGAGGCTTCCGGTCACGTGAACGGCTTTACTGACCCGCTCTGCGACTGTCTGCTCACCAAGGAGCGCCTGCGTGCTGACCAGATTCCCGCCCAGAGCGGCGTGGCCTACTGGTGGAAGGGCGCTTCCGCCAAGGACGGTTCCTGGAGCACGAAGAAGGAGTTCTCCATGCTGGTGCCGGGCACGGATGAAAAGAGCGCCAAGACCGCTCGCAAGGGGGCGGCCCAGTACTACGCCCAGATTTCCGGCAAGAAGTTGCAGGCGGCCGATATCGAGCTGGCAGAGGAGACAACGGAGGAAGTGACGGATTCTGTGCGTTACAACCCCGCCAACGGTTCTCTGGTGACGGAGGCCCGCTCGTTCAACCTGATGTTCAAGACCACCATCGGTGCCACGTCGGATGAAAATGACCCCTCGGCCACGGGCTGGCTGCGCCCCGAGACGGCTCAGAGCATCTTCTGCCAGTACAAGAACATTCTGGATTCATCCCGCATGAAAGTGCCTTTCGGTATCGCCCAGATTGGCAAGTCTTTCCGCAACGAGATTAACCCGCGCAACTTCACCTTCCGTTCCCGTGAGTTCGAGCAGATGGAGATCGAATACTTCTGCCGCGAGGAGGATGGCTTCCGCCTGACGGATGAGTGGCTGGAGAACTGCCTGGTGTTCTACGAGAACATCGGTATCCCCCGCGACAAGATTCATATCCTGGACGTGCCCAAGGATGAGTTGGCCTTCTACTCCAAAAAGACATATGACCTGGAGTACCAGTTCCCCTTCGGTGTGCAGGAGTTGCAGGGTATCGCCTACCGCACCGATTATGACCTCTCCACCCACCAGAAGGGCTCCGGCAAGCCCATGGAGTACTTCGACGAGGTGACCCGCGAGAAGTTTATTCCCCACGTGGTGGAGCCCTCTGCCGGTTGCGACCGTACGGTGCTGGCCGTCATTTGTGAGGCCTTCGATGAGGAAGAGCTCGGCAAGGACGGCAAGAGCGACATCCGCACCGTGATGCGTTTCCACCCGCGCATGGCTCCCATCAAGGCCGCTATCTTCCCGCTGCTCAAGAAGAACGCGGAACAGGTGCGCATTGCCCGCGAGATTGAGGCAGAACTGCGCCCGTTCATGAATGTGTTCTACGACGAGACGGGGGCTGTGGGACGCCGCTATCGCCGCCAGGACGAGGTCGGCACACCCTTCTGCATCACGGTGGACTTTGAGACGCTGGGTGAGGAGGGCGACCCCGCGCTCAAGGATACGGTGACCATCCGCCACCGCGATTCCATGGAGCAGGAGCGTGTGGCTGTCAAGGAGCTGCTGCCCTGGCTGCTCAAGCGCATCCACTAACACCATCTTTTGCCGCCCGCAGCTGCGTTTCTGCATCTGCGGGCGCTTTGTGTTTACCGGAATGCCTTATGAATATAGATGATTTGAATCCGCCGGAGCGGGCGGTGTTGCAGGGAGCTCTCAAAAAAGATGAGGAGTTGCTCTGGGTGGGACAACCCAAACCCCGTCTGTGGACGGTGACGAGCGGATTGCTTTTTTTTATGCGGTATGCTTTCATTGCCGGGAGGCATCGGGGCTGTGATGTATGTACAGGTGAATGAAGGTTCGAACCCGGCGAATAAATTGTGACTCGCTACGTTTTGCGCCGTATGGCGAAAGCTGCGGGGGAGCATGTAACAAAATAGCAGCGGAAATGCGTCATTTTCCTTGTTAATACAACCGGGTTGCGGTACACTCAGTTCCGTACCTGATAAGCTATGTCTGCTGCTGACCG
Source organism: Akkermansiaceae bacterium (assembly GCA_015061985.1). GTDB lineage: Bacteria > Verrucomicrobiota > Verrucomicrobiia > Verrucomicrobiales > Akkermansiaceae > Akkermansia. The sequence continues at coordinate 28,393 of SUVN01000006.1, read as the reverse complement.
AAACGCGGATTTCGACCTCTCTCTCATCATCATCTGCCGGGACTCCATGGCGGTGCTGCCTAACTGCGTTGGCGCGGTGCAGCCGCTGATGATGCAGGGGGAGCTTCGCGTGGAGTGTCTGGTGGTGGATATGGATTCTGCCGATGGTTCTCAGGACTATCTGGCAGCCGAGCGAGACCGATGGCATATCAGCGGATTTGTATCGGAAACATTGACAAACCGCTTCGAGGCGATGAACCGCGGCCTGCAGCTGGCGCAGGGCAGGGTATGCCTCTTCATCACGCCGGAGACGGAGCTGATGGTGGAGAATACGGCCGCCTGCTGTGTCCCTATCCTGCGGGGGGAGGCGGAGTGCGTGTTCTCTACGGCGGTGCAGGTGAACCCTGATAACGGCCGCCACCGCCCGCAGACTCCCAATCCGGAACACCTCTTCCTGCGTCCCCCCTGCAATCACGCGGCCTTTTTCTGCGCATCCTCCCTCCTGCGCCGGTTGGGTGGCTTTGACCGGCAGCGCTACCCCGCCCTGGCAGATGTGGATATGATGCACCGCGTGCTGGCGGCAGATGCGGCGTACCGGGTGGCTTCACTGAGCACCTGTCGCCAATATCTGCGCCCGGAACGGGAAGAGCAAGAGGCGCTTCATGTGGATTTCCTGCGCTTCATCGCATCCCATCGTGAGGAAATCCTGATGCAGTGCAAAGCGCATCCTTCCTACGCCGTGCGAACCGTGCATGAAATCCTGCGCCACGCCGTCCGATGTGACTGGCCGGTGGCAAACGATACCCTCCGGGCACTCGATACGCTTCTCTGCGGGCTCAGCCGGGTGATTCGCCCCATTATTCGTCGCAAGATTGTGCGCCGCCTTCGCCGCCGCGCCGTCATCCAGGCGCTCCTCATCCCCTTCAAAGGCCTGCGCCGCGCCCGCATTACCCGTAAACTTTGCCGCAGTCATTTCCATGTGGCGCGCTTGCTGGAAAAGCCGGTGTGAATCGTTTGTGCGCCCCCTTCTTGAAAGTATTGACGGAAAAAAGACATATTTATGTCCTGACGGCTTGCATTCTGTGAGAGTATGTGATATATAGTATGGAACGAGGGAGATTATGACTCTCAGAGTTGAACCTTTTCAGTAAAAAATAAATCACAACCTCATCATGGAAAACGAAGAAAAAATTGAGACCCCTGTGCCGGCTCCTGCTCCCACGACAGATGCCTGCGATCGCCTGACCGCCGCCCGCAAATATGCCTGCGAGCAGTACGAGAAGCTTCGCGCCGTTGCGTCGGAACAGATGGAAAGTGTGCGTAACTACACGGAACAGGCCCGCCAGCAGGTGAACGAGGGTTGGGATGTGACTTGCAGCAAGGCCAAGGAACTTCACAAAGCCGGTGAGGAGTATGTGAAAGAGAACCCGACCGGCTCCATGCTGGGCGCTCTCGGTGTGGGTGTGCTCATCGGGCTGCTTCTGGGTGTCTCTAAGCGCTGAGTGAGGGTTGGTATTTCTTCCGTTGAGTGATTACGTCCTGTAATCACTCGGCGGGGCTTGCAGTTGATATGTTCGGCTTATTCAAAAACAAACCGGCTCCCCCTGCTGAATATAAGCAGCAGGCAATGTCGGCCTTTGAGGGGGTGCGCGCAGCAGCCGCTCAGGTGTCGGAGCATCTGGGGGCTCTTTCAGAACTGTTTGCTGCAGAGCTTCAGGAATACATGCAGGTACAGGTACGCCGTATCTGTTTGCTGGCGGCAGCCTGTGTGCTGCTTGCCGGGGCATATCTGGTGGCCTGTGCCCTGTTGAGCGTTGTACTACAGCTCTGGCTGGGGTGGATTGGGGCGTTGAGCACGGTGCTGGTATTGCATTTGCTCGGGGCTTGTGTGTTGATTCTGCTTGCCGGAAAGTACGGAAGGATGCCCTTCGCTCCCGCCACGATTCAGGAATTAAAGAATGATAAGCAATGTCTTGCGTTAATGATCAAGCCCGACGCCAACAAGCCCTGACTCGAGTGGCTGCAAGCCGCGTACGTATGGTGGACTCTGTGGAGTCCGTTCGTCGCGGTGTGCGGGGGTGTGTGCGTGCGTTTCCCTTATCCGGTACGGCTCTCAAGGTGGGTGGCGGTGTGTTGACCGGTCTCGTGATTGCCGGGGTTGTGGCGAAGAAACTTTCCGGAAAGAAAACTAAGAAGATGCCTCAGAAAGCGGAGCTGAAGGGAAGTACCGTGGCGTTGCAAGCGCTCTCCGCTCTTGCTATCCCCCTGTTGCAGCGCTGGTTAATTTCTCAGACATCTGCTCAGCCTGTCGTGGCTGACTCCGAACCGGCGCAGAAGCCGACACCTGCTCGATTTTCTCTGCCGGATATCAATGGGATGTTTTACCGTTGGTTGGGTTTGCAAAAATAAATGTAAGAACCGTTTGAATAATGAAAAAGGTGTTTGTAACGGGTGCGTTTCACGTGTTGCATGCCGGTCATGTGAAGTTTTTTCAGGATGCGCGGGCGCTGGGGGATTATTTGATTGTTTCCTATCCACCCTCTGATTTGCTGTGGCGTTTGTATGGTCGTAAATCCCTGCTGGATGATGCAGATAAACTGGCCGTTATTTCTTCCCTCGAACAGGTGGATGAGGTGGTGCTTTCTACTGATGAAGACGCTGCGCTCTCGTTTGAAACTGTCTTTTTACAGGTGAAGCCGGATATTCTGGCGGTGACCACGGATGATAGGTACAAGGAAGAAAAACGCCGGTTCTGTGTAGAGAACGGTGTGGAGTTCGTGGTGCTGGAAAAAGCCGCTCCCGAAGGCAAAACCGCCAGCAGCGTGGAGATGTTGAACCGTATCAAGGCTCCCACTCATGCGCCTTTGCGGGTGGATTTTGCCGGTGGCTGGCTGGATGTGCCGGAGAATGCCATCCCCGGTGAGTTCATTGTCAACTGCTCCATATCTCCCACGGTTTCGCTCAAGGAATGGTTGTACCGCAAGGGTGCCGGTTTGGGCGGCAGCGGCGGCTGGAGCGTGCTGAACGGCTGGGATCCGGTTGCTTCTGAGCTTGGCCTTGGCGTGGGCTGGCAGGACCCGGCCGTGATAGCAGAGACCGGAGCTTGTGTGTGGAAATCCGGGGAGAAACCCGTACTGGATTTCAAGAATACAGGCGAATTCCTCCGTGGCCGTATGGCTGTGTATGATACCCGGATTGAGCACAATACCCCCGGGCTGGTCTGTCTGGAACGCAATTTCAGCAAGATAGCCAAAGCCGGGCGCGTGGCACGTCTGGGCGTGCAGGAGCAGGATATTACCGTGCTGTCCATAGGTGTACAGATGAGCTACAAGCTTCAGTTGGAGGAAGGGATGCTCCCGCTGCCGAAGATTGGCGATTGTCTGGCGCATAAATACTGCGGCGGCGGTCATGGTGGTTACGCCGTCTATCTGTATGAGACTCCCGAAGCCCGTGAAGAAGCGCTGGAAGCCTGCGAGGATTTGTACCCCATCGAACCCTATTGCCGCACGTTCGGTAAGGATGAAGCCGTGGAGTGGTCCCCGAAATACCTGGAGCGCCTCCGAAAGCGTGGTGTCATTGAATAATAGTATCTCAAATCATAGCATTGATATGCCTAAAGTATTTGTTTCCGGTTGTTTTGATGTGCTGCACAGCGGCCATATCGCGTTCCTCGAAGAAGCTGCGAGTTATGGCGATGTCTACGTTTCCATCGGTTCTGACGCCACAGTAATGGCGCTCAAGAACCGCAAGACCATGTATACGGAAGAGGAGCGTAAGTATATGTTGGAAGCCATTCGCTATGTCAAGAAGGTGTACATAGGCCCGGATACCGGGAAGCATCTCGATTTCGCTCCCCTGTTGGATGAGGTGAAACCGGATATCTTCTTTGTGAATGCAGACGGTATCAGTGATGAGAAGAGAGCTTTCGTGGAGTCCAAGGGAATTCGTCTTATCACCAGTTCCCGCATTCCGCATGGTAATCTTCCGGAGCGCTCCACCACCAGCATTCGACAAGGACTTAACAAATAAAATCGAAGGGGAACAGATATCATAGGGGCGGTGGCAGGTGATTGTTTCATCAGAGATTGAAGCACGCGTAGTATAAATCATAGTAATTAGGTTGTATGTCCGAAAAGAAAGTACATCAGGCATGGGACAAAGTTGACGGCATCCTGGTAATTAATTTGGATAATTTTCCCGAGCGAATGGAATCTTTCATCTCCGGAAATGACGGGAAAATACCTGCGGAGAAGGTGCATCGGCTGGTAGCTGTAGACGGGAGAAAATTGCCGGGTTACGGTAAGCCGCCGTGGTTCATGCCCCGCACCATGGAACGCGCCCATTTCTGGGGGGGGACTGCGGGATGTGCCCTTTCGCATCGCCGTGCAATTGAGCGCGCAAAGATGGAAGGGTGGCGGAACGTGTTGGTGCTGGAGGATGATGTGCGGGTGCTGGATGAACAAGGTGCTCTCCGTATCATGCAGTATGCCTTGGATAACCTGCAGGGCAAATATATGCTCTATCTCGGATACAGTCGTCCAACCCCCTATGGCCGTAAAGTATATACGGAAGGAAGCCATTCCCTCTGGAAAACAGAAGGGGTATTGGCCGGGTATGGCTACCTTGTTCCTCAGAGCATGTATGATACGATTTTGTCGATGATGCCGACAGAGGAGAATGCGTGGGAGTGGCTGTCCATCTATAGAGCAGTGGATTCATTTTATCGCGACAATATTGCTGCGCTGCCCGGGGTGAGCATTTATATGGTTCAGCCGGATTTGATTGAACATGTGGATGGGATATCCAGTATTGCTGCCACTTATACCAGTACTGAGCATTTTTCCAAAACTCAGCAGCCATACAGTTACGCATCGCTGGCGGGGGTGTTGCATCTGTTGTCCTATCCGCTGCGCCGCCTGAAGATTTACCTGAACTCCATTCGCACGCACAGACGTGCGCTGCGTGGGGGCTTCCCCGGACACAGGAAGAAGAAAAAATAGGCAAAACGCTTGTTTTTATTGATTTTTGCCTATGTGGCGCGGATTAGACTTGAAAAATGAGCGCAAACACGCCATAGTAAAGCTTCACCAAGTAAAATATGTCTGAACAGAAAGAACGAAAGACTCTGGAAGAAAGAAATCAGGCCAGCGATCTGGAGCGTCTGCGTCACTCCTGCGCACACGTTCTGGCTGCTGCCATCTGCCGTATCTGGCCTCAGGCCCAGCTTGCCGCCGGCCCCGCCATTGAGAACGGCTTCTACTATGATATTGAGCTGGATCACAACATCACCACCGCCGAGTTTGAGCTGATTGAGGCGGAGATGAAGAAGATTGTCAAGGAGAACCAGACCTTTGAGCGAACTACCGTTTCCCGCGATGAAGCCATGCAGATGGCTCAGAGCGGTGAGCTCGGCTCCGTGGGCCCGCGCGATGTGGCCTCCAAGTTCAAGGTGGATCTCCTCAACCGTATTCCCGAGGGGGAGGAAATCTCCATCTACCGCAACGGTGACTTCACCGACCTCTGCGCCGGGCCTCATGTGGGGCGTACCGGCAATTGCAAGGCATTCAAGGTGATGAGCGTTGCTTCTGCTTATTATCAGGGTGATGCCAACGGCCCGCGTTTGCAGCGTGTGTACGGCACCTGTTTCCCGAACCGCACCCAGCTGGATGAGCACCTCGCCCGTCTGGAGGAAGCCCGCAAGCGCGATCACCGCAAGCTTGGCCGCGAGATGGGGCTCTTCACCATTGATGAGATGGTGGGGCAGGGGCTCGTGCTGTGGAAGCCCAAGGGCTCCATCATCCGCCGCGAGCTTCAGGACTTCATCACCGAGGAGCTGGACCGCATCGGCTACTCCCAGGTGTTCACCCCCCACATCGGCAAGCTGGACCTCTACATGACTTCCGGCCATTGGGAGCATTACAAGGAGAGCCAGTTCCCTCCCATCCCCGATCCGGACGACTTCAAGAAACTGCGCGATGAGAACGCCAGCTGTGCCGACCTCTTCAACGCGCTGGACACCCGCACCATCACGGGCTTCATGCTCAAGCCCATGAACTGCCCGCACCACATCCGCATCTATGCTAATGAACCGCATTCCTATCGCGACCTACCCGTGCGTCTGGCAGAGTTCGGCACCGTGTACCGCTGGGAACAGAGCGGCGAGCTGGGCGGCATGACCCGCGTGCGCGGCTTCACTCAGGACGATGCTCACATCTTCTGCCGCCCCGACCAGATTAAGCAGGAGGTGGCACAGTGCATCGGTATCGTCAAGCACATCCTCGGCACACTGGAGATGACCGACTTCCGTGTCCGTCTCTCCCTGCGCGACAAGGACTACTCCGACCCGAAGTACGTCGGCACCTATGAGAACTGGAAACTGGCAGAGACTGCCCTCCGAGAGGTGCTGGCCGAAAGCGGTTTCGAGTACATTGAGGCGGAGAACGAGGCCGCTTTCTATGGCCCCAAGATTGACTTCATTGTGCGCGATGTCATCGGCCGCGACTGGCAGCTGGGTACCGTGCAGGTGGACTACAACCTGCCGGAGCGTTTCGACCTCTCCTACACGGGGGCAGACAACAAGCCTCACCGTCCGGTGATGATTCACCGTGCGCCCTTCGGCTCCATGGAGCGTTTCACCGGCTTGCTCATCGAGCACTTTGCCGGCAAGTTCCCCACCTGGCTCGCCCCCGAGCAGGTGCGCGTGCTGCCCATCTCCGACAAGGTGGCAGACTTTGCCGAAATGGTGCGCACGAAGCTTGCTGAAGCTCGCGTCCGCGTCAAGCTGGATGCCGACCCGGACAAGATTGGTGCCAAGATTCGCAATGCCCGTCTGGATCGCGTGCCCTACATGGTCGTGGTTGGTCAGCGCGAGGCAGAGCAGGGGCTTGTCTCCATCCGCCACCGCGAGCTGGATGTCATCGGCACCATGACCGTGGATGCCTTTGTGGAGGCGGTCACGGCAGAAATCTCTGAACGTCTTATTCGCCCCGCACTGCAGCCCGAAACACCCGCTGATAAGCAGTAAACCTACTATCGTAACTCTCTTCCGCCCCGGCGCCGGATTCGCAAGACGGCGCATCTGACCCCGCCGGGGCTGTCAAACACCAGAACACACACACGTGCCCGCACCACAGAAACCAACCAAGCCCGCCAACCGCAACAATCGTCGCGACCAGGCCGGCAAAGCTCCGCAGATTCGCGTCAATGACCGCATCCGCGCTCCGAAAGTACGAGTTGTCACCGCCAAGGGGGACCAGCTCGGTGTCATGGCCACCCGCGATGCTCTCGCCAAGGCCAAGGAAATTGGTCTCGACCTCGTAGAGGTCGCGCCGAATGCAGATCCGCCTGTCTGCCGTCTCATCGACTACGGCAAGTACAAGTACATGCAGGCCAAGCTGCAGAAGAACAACAAGACCAAAGCCGTCAAGATGAAGGAGGTCAAACTCCGAGTCGGTACGGATGTCAATGACTACAACGTCAAGATGAGCCGCACCGAGCAGTTCCTTGACCATGGTCACAAGGTTCGCTTCCAGCTTCGCTTCCGCAACCGCGAGAACGCCCACCGCGAGCTCGGTCTGGATGTGATGGCCAAGGTGGTGGAGGATATGAAGACCATGGGCCAGGTGGATCAGCCCGCCAAGCTTGCCGGCAACACCGTCACCATGGTGCTGGCTCCGCTGCCCGCTGCCCAGCGTGTGCGCAAGTTCAAGAAGTACGAGGAAGAGGATTTCGATGCCGATTCCGAGGAATTCGATGCCGAGGGCGACGAATAAAGAGCCTTTTTTGCACCGTTTCCCGATTTTTTACGACCGCCGCAGGCTTCTGCGGCGGTTTTTTTACGGAAAATCAGAAAAAAAACAGAAAAAAGTTGCGGATTGCGGCGCGGCGTGGATTACTATAGGTAGACAGCACTCGTTCTATGGCCATACGAACATATTTGAGCATGTTATTGCTGCTGGCGGGGGGCACATGTGTCCTGCCCGCGCAGGAGGTGACACCGGAGCTGCGCCGCGACATCACGGAGGTGGTGGCGCAGGATGCAGCGGCGCGTCTGCAACGTCTCCGCAGCGGTCTGGCAGAGGCATTCAATCAGCAGATTTTTGTGGAAACGCTGTCTACGGTGTTGCGCACCGGACAGCCGGTGGAGGATATCTCGCAGACGCGTTGCCCCATGGCGGCCGATATCGCCAATGATGCCCTCAAACGCTTTGAACCGCGTGACTTTGATGCGGAAGCCGCCCTTGCGCGTCTGCAGGAGCTGGCCGCGCTGCCCGCTCCCGCCACGGATGAGGAAAAGGAACGGCAATGGGAAGCGTACATGAAGCTCTATAACCGCATGGCGGCGGCCTATCGCCCCGTCCTGCGGCTGCGGGAGGCAGAGAAGGAAAAGCAGATTCTGGCGGCCAACCGTCAGCGGGCGGGGGTGACGGTGCTGCCCAACGGGGTGCAGATGCTGGTGGAACCGGGGACAGATGCCCTGCGCGATATCAATCGCGGCACGCGGGAAACCGGCGTTGCTTTCTACACCCGAACCACGCGCAAAATGGCCTTTGCGGAGCTGCCGGAACCCATCCGGCTGATGAGTGAGCATATCCCGCCCGGCCGCAGCTGGACCTTCTGGGTGCCGGCAGAGGCTGTGGCAGGGCTTGACGCTGAGAAGCAGCAGCGCCGCGAGGCCGAACAGAAGCGCCGGGAGCAGCTCATGTCCCGCCTCTCCGGCCCGCAGCAGGCATTTTACGATAACCAGCCGTGGAGCACCAAAAAGAAGCGCTCCGTGGAGAAAGCGCCGGAGAAGCTGCCGGAGCCGATGCTGAAAATCAAAATCTGGAAAGATGATGCCAAAGCGCCGGTGCAGACGCTGCCGGACGTAGTGCAGGATATGCTTTAACTTTCTACCCTGAGTCACACGCCATACCCATGAAGACGACACTCCGCTGCCTGCCGCGATTCACCTGTCTGCTCCCGTACGGGAGCGGGCAGGGCGACAGCGCGGAGACCGCTTCTGCAAGATGCAACTGACCCATGTTCAACTGGTGGCACAGAAAAGGTGATGAAGCCGCGCGGCAGCAGTGCCGCAGCTGGTTTCATGCCGTGCGCCACCGTCTCTACCTCTATGCCCGCCGCAGGGCAGACAGCTCTGCGGATGTGGAGTTGCTGCTGTCACGCACGCTGGAGCGGGTCGCGGAGGCCGTTTACCACGGCAGAGTTGCCGCAGATGAGGAATCGCTTCTGCCCTACACGCTGCGGGCACTCTCGAATGAGGCCATGAAGATGAGCATGGCCGAAAGTCGCCGCCGCAGGGCAGAAGCCCGCTACAGCAGCCGCCAGCCGATGGCATCTGCCCCGGCGACCACCCCCGCAGAGGATTCCCACCTCCGCCTCAGCACCCTTCTTTCCCGTCTGCCGGAAAAACAGGCAGAAGTCGTTACCCTGCATCTCTGGGAAGACCTCAGCTTTGCCGAAATCGGGCGCATGCTCGGTGTCGGTGAGTCCACGGTACGCGCCCGCTATGATGCCGCACTCCGCAAACTGAAACAGATGATGAACGAATCATAACCTCTCGACAACGCCATGAACAATCCGTCACATCAGATTCACGACATGGAGCAAATGCTCCGTGAGCTGGCTGCTCACGAGCTGCGCTCCGTGAAGATGGATGCTGCCATGACCGCTCGCCTGGAATCCCGGCTGGATTCCCGCTTCAGAAGGCTCGCGGAACGTGGCTATACCCGCAGTCGTCTGCTGGCCTGTGCCGCCGCCCTCATGCTGGCTCTCGGCTGCCTCGTGCTGCTTGACCTGCCGGAGCCGGATGCGGCATCCACTCCCGGCCTTGCCGCACTCCCGCCCGCAGAAGTGCAGACCATTGCCGCCGCTGATTGGGATAAACATTTCCCACCCGCACCGGAACGCGAAGCCGTCACTCGCCACGGCATTGAATTCCACATCGAAACCGAGGAAGAGTTGCCCTTCACCATCAACGACTGCTTCCTTTAATCTGAGCTGATACCATGAATCGCCTCTTAATCATTCTGAGCATGTTCCTCCTCGCCGCTCTTCCCGGCGGTGCAGGCAACAGCCTTACTGTGTCCGCCCCGCAGAGAATGATTACGAGCGATGTTTTCCTGGGTATCCGAACCCGTGTCGATGAGCGGACGCAGCATCTGTATGTGTCTGAGGTCGCGCCCGACAGCCCCGCTGCCCGCGCTGATATCCGCAGCGGAGACGCTCTGCTGAGCGTCAACGGCCACAAGGTGCAAAGCCGCGAGGGGCTCTTCCTGTGCATGCGGCACAGCGGGGCAGGGGATGTCCTGCAACTGCAGCTGCGTCGTGGGGAAGAACAGTTCACCGTCAATGTCACCCTGACGGCGCGCCCCGCTCCTGCCGTCATCGGCCGTGTGCATGCCAATCCTCCGCGCCCGGTCGCCATGGGCAACCTCATCAGCCGCCAGTATGAGCTTGCCGTGGCTCTTGCCCGCCCCGGCACCACCCTGGCAGACGTGGAAGAACAGCTGCGCCGCATCTGCCGGGATGCCGGTGGTCGCGCCGCCCGCACCGGCCACATCCGCCTCACCTATCGCGATAAGGACGGCCTCATCCGCCTCCGCCATCGCCCCGGGCGTCTGGAAATCATCACCTCCGGTGCACGAGACTCTTATACTGCCACCCTCCTCACCCAACCCTGGCACACCCTTCCCCCCGCCTTCCAACGCCGTTTCCGCACCATCACGAAAGAACCCAAGGTGTTCTGACGGGATAAGGTTTCTCTGCTTTTTCCTTTGTTTGTTCGAATAAATATGGTATAAGGGCTTACCAATGAAACTCAGCGATACGGAATTGCCCGTACAGGACAGGGCGTGGATTGAACGGGAACTAACAGCGGATGAGCAGTTGCTCCTGGTGCAGAAGCCCATGACCTCGCTCTGGAAACCGGGCTATGCTTACCGTATGTTCTTTGCCTTATTATGGAATGGGACGCTCTCGCTCGCTTTTCTGGGCATAGTCTCTCATTGGAATAATGCGGCAGTCCGTCTGCCGCTTCTTGTGTGTTTGCTTCTCCTGTTGCCCTTTGTCCTGGTGGGGGTGGGATTTCTCATCAGCCCGTGGTGGGAGCGGTCGCTGGACCGCCGCACCGTGTATGTGCTCACCGACAAACGCGCTCTGGTGTTGCGGCCCTCCACCTTCCGCCGCCGCCCTGTTGCCCGAAGCTACCCGCTGGCACATGATTTAATCAAGGAAGTGCGGGAATACGGTCGCGGCTGCGGTGATATTGTCATGGAGCAGTTATGGGCACATGGCGGTCACTGCATCCCGCTGGGCTTTCTCTTTGTGCAGAATGTGCACGAACTGGAGTACGCCATTCATACCCATTTGCCGGATGCTCCGCCCAAGGTGCAGGAGCCCGAAACCGCCCCGGCGGAGCGCCCGACCTTGTGGAGCCTGCTTCCGGCGCTTGTCATCCTGTTTTTCGCGGCAAGGGCACTGATGGCGCGGCTCAATCTGGCCGCAGACCCGGAGCTGTTCAAAGACTCGAATGAGGGAGGTCAATCACTGGCTGTTATACTCATTCTCTCCCTTATCTGTTACTTCTGTATCAGCAGCCTTGTCCGTAAGGGAATCTGCTGGGTAAAATCCCGTAAGAACTAGTTCCTCAGATTTTTGAGACAGTGGGTGACAACGCCGAAGAATTCAGCCTCGAGCTCCGGGGTGAGGGTGATGGGGGAATAGGCGGGGTTCTCCGGAAGGAGTCGGACGGGTGAGTCGGGTCGCATGTCGAGGCGCTTGACGGTGAATTCTCCGCTGACGGCGGCGATGATGATATCACCATTGCGGGCGGTGAGACTGCGATCCACTACCAGAATATCTCCGTCGCCTATGCCGGCTCCTATCATGCTCTCGCCGCGTGCGCGGATAAAGTAGGTGGCAGCCGGGTGGCGGATGCAGAGCTCATTCAAATCGAGCGTGCCGTTGAGCTCACCCATGGCCGGGCTGGGGAAGCCGGCGGCAACGGTTTCGTTGAAGAAGGGGATACCGGGGCGGTCTTTTTCCGGAGTAGAATCCATAGCTCTGTCGGTATGATAGCGCTCCCGTGCTGAAAATTCAATCTATTTAGCATAACTTCCCGAAAAACGTATCGGCGGCAGCATCTATTCGGCTGCAAAAAAACGCTGCCACCGGAGAATGGCAGCAGCGTTTGAAATGATATAGCCTGTTCAGAAAGGCTTACTTGCGGCGGCTTGTCACGCCATAGCTTTAGCGACGGCGGCGACGGGCAGCCAGACCTGCCAGAGCCAACAGGCTCAGCGTAGCCGTGGTCGGCTCCGGGACGGCAGGTGCAACGGAGGGGGTACTGATGCTCAGATTGCTCATGGTGGGAGTCTGCCACGCCGTGTTGCCGTTATCGGGAGCTCCACCACCTTCGATAGTTACCATAATTTTGGATACACCGAGTGTTGTAATCCCCAAGTCATAGGAGAGAGTGGCGCTAGTAGCAGAAGAACCAAGCTCAAGAGCCCAGGAATCACCGTCCCAGGAAATAGAACCGGAGATCGTGGAGGTAGAACCATTGGCAGGCATGCCTCCGCTCAGTGTATCTGCGGCTGTCAGGGTCAGGTCATCAGTAGGATTGGTGTTAGCGAATACATAGCCACCTGTGACGGAAACATCACTCGTTACGGCCACCTGAATCTCATCGGCGGGTTTATCATAGCTGCCGTGCCCCAGCACGATAGCGTTGGTGCTTCCGATAAGGGCAAGGGTAAGGCAGCTGTTGCCGGTACCGTTGTTCGTGGCATTAAAGGAGAAGCTCAGCGTATCAGTTGTGGCATAATTCAGTGAGCTTGACAGCGTGTAAGTGGCAGCATCGACCTGCCAATTAGTATTCGTGGCAGAGATGACACCGTCTTTTACCTGGGCAGTACCGTGTGTTGTCCAAGAACCTGATGCTGTATCGGTAATCGGCGAGATGGTATCAGCGGATGCCACACCGGCCAGTGCGAAAAGAGCAATAATTGTCTTTTTCATCGTTATGTAATAAGTTATAGTTTGTTAGTTTTAAGGTTGCACGACATCTGTCTCCGGCTTCCTCGCGCACTGGAATGGCTCGGTTCCGCGACTCGTGCGCGAGTAGTATATCGCATTTCTAATGCTGTGTACAGACTTTTTTGTATAAAATGTTTAAAAAAGTGCACTTCGGAGAGGTGGTAGGGAGATAATGAAGAAGCCAAAAATCGCCTCTTTGAAAAAAACATATCAGATATACTCGTTGTTAATTTTTTCAAAAGTTCGGATTTTTATAAAGGCAGCTATTATACGATTTTGTCTTTTTGTTCTGAGATTGCGAGGACGTACGGGTATTTTGCTTTCTTCCATGATGAAATATACAGGTCAAAATCCTACAAAAATCCACCCTTATTTCACAACGACAAAAAGTAGAAGGTCCCGGATAAACAGCGAAACAGGGAAACCGCTCAAAGGGAGAACAAACACCACAAAAGCAGACTGCGGAAGCCACACACATACAGGTTGTAGCGCTTCAATACCACTTGCCGCATAAAAACAGCAACATAACAACATCTGAAATGAGGAGATGTCAATACTACCGACACAACAATAAATCTGATGATTATTCTGTCTGTTTGATAAAAAATCCCAAGCATCATACTTTCTCCACTTCAGTTAGCAGCAAATGCCATCCTCATCAACAACGCAACAATCACTTCAGTGCCGTCAGATAAAATTCATAATCAGTTGCTTTCATGCCCCCGGGCAGCTTCGCATTAGAAATGCGATATACTACTCGCGCACGAGTCGCGGAACCGAGCCATTCCAGTGCGCGAGGAAGCCGGAGACAGATGTCGTGCAACCTTAAACCTAACAAACTATAACTTATTACAAACAAATGAAAAAGACGATTATTGTTCTTTTATCGTTGTCTGGCGTGGCGTTTGCCGAAACGCCTACGACAAACGTTCCTCACATTTGGGGTGGAGCGGATGCCGTTGCTGAGCTGGGAGCCGCAGTTACGCTCACTACCACAGATGGAGGTTTGAGTGTGTCGAGAGAAACTCATATTGATGCAGCTTGGGGAAATGGCGATGTGACGAATAGAGGCACTGTATCTTTTAGTGGTACGTATACCGTAGGCGAGAATGGAAGCTTTACTACCAAAGCCGGAGCCACAGTGAAGATGGGTAGCCTTTTTGATGTGAATGCCGGGGATATTACGGTATCGTTTACTGCCAATATGGCAGAGAATTCCACGGGACGTCTCCTTACATTTGGCGAAGCCTCTAACTGGTCGTACACAATAAATGTGGGTACTGATGGCCTATTAAACGGGATTACCAGTACAGGATATGGCACGCCGTCTGTAAAAGGGATGAGCTCTGTAAATCTTGTTGGAGAACATGAATACGTTCTTTCATGGGCCTCACCGATTAACTTTGAAAACTCTGGAGTTTCTGATGCTAATGCGCATGTAATAACCTTGTTTGTCGATGGTCAGCTGGCATTGGAAACTGAAGTGTTCACTCAGAATTACGGTCAATCCTGGATCACTTCCTATACATTCGGCGGTGATGGAATTGATGGGACGTTTTCTAATGTTTCATTCCATCGTGGTGCTATCATGGTTCCCGAGCCGACCACAGCTACGATGAGTCTGCTGGCACTGGCCAGTTTGGCCGCCCGCCGTCGCCGCAAGTAAGGCGTTGGTCAGGTCACAACGAGAAATTATTTCTTCCGAGCGCTTCCCTTGTGATGAGGGCGGCGCTTTTTGCTGCATTCATTTTTCGCGGGTGCGGATTTGACGGGTAAGGGCTTTTTACCCTGCGGATGGCGCAGGGTGGTTTTGATAGTGAGGTGCAGCTTCGCATTAGAAATGCGATATACTGCTCGCGCACGAGTCACGGAGCCGAGCCATTCCAGTGCGCAAGGAAGCCGGTGACAGATATTGTGCAACCTTAAACCTAACAAACTATAACTTATTACATAACGATGAAAAAGACGATTATTGCTCTTATGGCGCTGGCAGGTGTGGCTGCGGCTGATACGGTTATCACCGGAGCCGACCTCACGTGGGATGTTTCAGCCCCTAACAAGGACTGTACTACGGTAAACAGCGGCAATCTGACATACAGCGGTGGTGGCTGGTGGGTCAATGGACCAACAGGTACACTCACTCAATCCATAACCCTTGGTCTGAATCAGGTGCTGGAGTTCTCGTATTCATGCGACTTTAGTAGCAGCAACTCTGTTCTCACACTTGCTCTTGCTAATAACAATGGCGCAGTGGTAATGGGTAAAACCTATGGCAATGAAGTACGTCTGGGTACTACAACCGATACGGGAGATGCTGTTGCACGAGGGTATGCCTTTGGTAGTACAAATAATTCTGGAGCAGTAGCCAACATCACAAGTTATACCGCCCTTAAAGACGGAGCGGGAGAGAATGCAAACAGCGTAACATTTGTAGTAAACAGCGGCAGTACTGTAAATACTAATGATGTAACCTTTACTGTGGCATATAACACCACCTCGTCACAGTTTGTCGGCACTCTGGCATACGATGGCTATACCGCAAAAATTGATCTTGGTGAAACATTTAGCGTTAATGCCATAACCGCTACGTTCGATGGTGACTCATCATTTGTCGGTCATGTCAATGATATTCAGCTTAAGGTGACCACCATTCCCGAGCCCACTACCGCTACTCTTTCCTTGCTGGCTCTGGCAGGTCTGGCTTCCCGCCGCCGCCGTCGCTAAAGCTATGGCGTGACAAGCAGCCGCAGAAAGTAATTTAGTGTTGTAACATTTAATTGTTATACAAAGCGCTTCCCTTGTGTGAGGGGAGCGCTTTTTGCTGCATTCATTTTTCGCGGGTGCGGATTTGACGGGTAAGGGCTTTTTACCCTGCAGATAGCGCAGGGTGGTTTTGATAGTGAGGTGCAGCTTCGCATTAGAAATGCGATATACTACTCGCGCACGAGTCGCGGAACCGAGCCATTCCAGTGCGCGAGGAAGCCGGAGACAGATGTCGTGCAACTTTAAACCTAACAAACTGTAACTTATTACTAAACAAATGAAAAAGACAATTATTGTACTTTTGGCTCTTGGCGGCATGGCATCAGCAGCCTCCATTGGTTATTCCGAGATGAGCAGCACTCAAAAGGAAGGAGTTGTGATGGGGCTGGATTGGAACGGTTCGGATTCCAAGGGAGCGCTGAGTGGCGGCACGGTAGCAAACGGCACCCTGACATACTCAGATGCCCCTT
The DNA here is from genome assembly GCA_015061985.1 of Akkermansiaceae bacterium. Taxonomy (GTDB): domain Bacteria; phylum Verrucomicrobiota; class Verrucomicrobiia; order Verrucomicrobiales; family Akkermansiaceae; genus Akkermansia. Next base: position 12,143 of record SUVN01000006.1, on the reverse strand, counting down.
GGGCCAATGTTACCACCGGTGCTTCTTTCACGATTTCTTTTGATATTACGGATCTGAACGTCTCCGCGTGGCAGGATGTTCTCTGCCTTGCCTCTACCGTAAATGCTCATCCCAACTCCGATGAGCGCAAACTGCAGCTTCAAGCCAACAATGACGGCATGCTGTACATGTACAACACCGGTAGCACCCTCTTCAACGGCAATGGTGATGCTTCTGCAACAAACATGGAACTGGGTATCACAACAACTATGGTTGCAGCGGATATTTACACTTTCACATTTGTCTCCGATGTCACGGCGAAGACTTTTACAGGCTATGTGAATGGAAACCAGGTTGGGCAGTGGACAAACTGGACTAGTGATGGTGGCATCGGCGGTATTCAGTTTGGTCAGCGCTTCGGTGGTGGGCGCGGTATCGGCGAGAATGGGGCATTTACTATTGACAATGTAACCATCTGGGATCGTGCGTTAGACTCTGCTGCTGTCAAAGCTATCACAACTACCGCAGTTCCTGAGCCGACCGCGGCTACGCTGAGCCTGCTGGCTCTGGCTGGTCTCGCCGCTCGCCGTCGCAGAAAGTAATTTATTGCTTTTAGTTTACCTATCAATCTAGGCCGCTGCTTTTTCACCGGCAGCGGTCTTATTTTCTTTATTGAAGAGACATTCACAGTCCTTTCTGCAGATGCAAGAAACGCTCGCGGATGTGGTACAGGTAGGAATGAAGAGCCTTCTTGCTGAGCAGAGAAGCATGTATTTGCTGTTCCAGTTTCTTCTGTTGAGAGAGCGCTTTCCTCAAATAACGAACCGCAGCTTTACGGGGGAGTCCTATTCTTTCTGCCCAATAGAGAAAATGAGCGCCCATACCTGACCGAGAAACAGATTGACCATCGGCAAATAAACCGCGGCTTAAAGCAAAGTCAGAGTCTTCCACATGCAGGCGAGTATTCATGACATCGTAGGCCGGAGCCAGTACCATTCCTCCGGAGTCATCCTCCAAGAGGGCAAAATTCTTCATGTGCGCATCCCCATTGCACAGCAGATAATTCACCACAACATATTGAAAGAAGAGCATGAGCTGAATACGCGGTGCAACGGAATAACAAGCAATGATGGAGGCAAGTTCCTCATAGCTGCCTTCGTATTTACTGCCGCTGTTTCCCTGTGTGGGAATATTTCCCAACGCAGCCAAATCTTCCATTCTGCGCTTGCTGCCGTCCGGTTTCACATCGAAGCGTCTCACCAGATACGCCGGTTCGCCATCCCCGTAAAAACAGAGAGAACATTCTGCTACGGGAAGCCCGAATAATTCCCTAGCCCAGCGCATGCTCTGCCATTCGTTTACCGGCATATCCATCCGTAACTTCATACGGTGCGGCCGCGGCTTCAAAATATAGAGTCCTTGCTCACCTTGTTTTGCGTAGCGCAGAAAATGGCCATCCGATACCAGAGAGTATTTTTCCTGCGCTCCGGATACAGATATGCAGCCGGGGCTATCAGTCTCACTTTCCTCATCGTTGAAAGGAGAGCTTTCGTACGGTAAAATCGGGCTGATATTCTGCCCGTCAAACAACCGACGGCAATCAGCCGGACTATACTCTGAAAAAAGAGGGGTATTCATTGTATATCCTCCTTAACCGTGACGGCTCCAATGGAATCATACTGCGCCAAGGCTAACAGTAAACCGAAAGAATCTGACTCATCCAAACGGAGCCGCAGACAGATGCTGCGTCTGTACTCCCCTTCCGGTAACATGTTATCAAAAATGGGAAACAGGCAATCGCTATAATAAGGCTCGCTCCGCAGAGGTAGCAGCAAACTTACGCCTGTTGCCTGCGGGAGCGTCAGGTAGTCCGGTAGATAACGCAATTCATATCTCCGTGCATCAGCTTGTTCGTGTTTAAAAAGTGTTGCAGCTGCAATTTTGTTGACAAAAACAGTAGCTCGGCGTTCCATTTATCTCTCAGCTCCTTTCTGTTTCCATTCCCAATTTCAAACCCAGCGTTTGCAGCACCACAAGCAGTGTTTTCAGAGTAACTCCGCCCACACCACGCTCCAAACGGCTAAGTGTGTTGATGCCTATTCCTGTCAAATCTGCCAGTTGTTGCAACGTTACCCCCAACGATTCCCGTCGAAAGCGTATTTCTTTTCCTAATTCTGCTGCATTGCTCAAAATCACCATATACGGTGATTTTAGTGTTTTTTTTGTGTTTTGCAAGCAATTTTTCTATTAAATTCATCATTTATGATGAATTTAACTATTTCAACTGACGGCACAATTGTATCACAATTGACGCCTGTGATGGCAATCTGTGTTTGTTCTTTACAAGATATATGAGGTTTTACAATAGAGATTCAAAAGAGTATAGGCTTTTCTCAACACCCCCGGGAGACATCATATTGCTATCTCTGTGCAGCTTCGCATTAGAAATGCGATATACTGCCCCCATAAGGCGGGGACTCAGCTCACAACCACTACGAGAAGCGAGAGGGACAGTCACACCGCTAACCTTATAACTGACTAAAACTTATTACTGACAATGAAAAAGACAATCATTGCGCTTATGGCTCTCACCGGTGCTGCTGTGGCAGCAACCACGCCGGAGTGGAGTTTTGTTGACAATGGAAACGGAACGGCTACGTACAGCGTAACGCTGAATGGTACTACACCATCGCTCTCGGAGAAGCGGCCATTGAGAATGGTGAAGCTTTTACGCTGATAGTAGAAACTACAGCTTCCGGCTGGGCTAATCAGTATGGTTCAGGATTAGTCTCAACGAATGATCCGTACAATTACAACACAACGGCGGAAAAAGCAGATGATAATTTCCGTATGTACTTTGGTTCTGATAATAATTCGGAACGGGTTGTTGTTGGTATTAACAGGTGGTCATATGGCTCATCTGAATCAAAGCTGACGGGCGTAGACGCAAGCAATGTACCGGCATTGAAAACCGGTTCTAATGCAGAGACTGTTTCCCCGCTGACTCTTGGGATGGTTCTCACGTACAATGGCTCAAACCTGTTGACTGTCACCAATACCGCAGATAGTGATATTAAATTCTCGATTAGTGAAAGCAATATCGTAGGCTCATTTAACTTTGCTACACTTACCAATACGGGAGCAGCATCCATGCCGAATGCACAAACGTCCATTAGTATCACCAAGGCGTATACAGCCCCGATTGCACCCGCTGTTCCGGAGCCAGCCACGGCTACACTGTCTCTGCTGGCTCTTGCCGGTCTGGTTATGCGTCGCAGACGCAAGTAAGGCTTGCCTGAAGCTTAGTTTATGTTCCAACGCTGCAGCCTGTGAAGGGGTGCAGCGTTTTTTTTCGATTCGCTGGAAAGAAAAAACGGAGAAAGTGGTATTTATACTTGAGAATAGGTGTAAAAACTGTACTATAAAGACAGATGTTTGAGCAATTGTTTTCGGAGCATGGCTTATCGCTGGACCGGCTTCACACCTTGCAGGAGGTGGCGGAGGCGGGGAGCATTGCGGCGGCGGCGCGCGGGGATGCCACGCGCCAGAGCCAGTATTCCCGCCAGCTCAAGGAGCTGGAACAGTTCTTCGGTATCACGCTCACGCGGCGGCAGGGACGCGTGCTGACGCTGACCCCGGCGGGACAGGAGCTGCTGCAGATTGTGAATGCATCCTTCTGTGCGCTGGATGACTTCAAGTGCCGAGCCTCTGCTACCATGTACCGTTATATGCTGGGCTGCGGCGATAGTATTCATGCCTGGATGGTGGCCCCTGTGCTGGGGCAGGCGGTGCAGGAGGGGCAGCCCTGGCAGTTCTCCTTTGCGAATCTGCGGAATGCGGATGTATCGCGTCAGCTGCTGGATATGGAGCTGGATATGGGGATTCTGCGCACGAGTGCCATCTCTTCTGATGTGCTGGAGAGTGTGCCGGTGGCGCGGGTGAAGTATGCGCTGTATGTGCCGGGGCATTTGCAGCGGGCGGGGCTGAGCTTTGCCCGGGCGGTAACAACTCTGCCGATTGCAACGCTGGGCAGCGGTTCGTTCTACACGCGCTTGCAGGAGGTCTTGCAGGCAGCGGGGCTGAAGATGGCCAATATGAATGCCACGCAGTCCTTTCCCTTTGCTCTGCGGCTGTTGCGGACAGGCGGTTATGCCGCTTTCCTGCCGGATATAGCGGAGGTGGAGTTGCCGGGGGATGTGCTGAAACTGGAATCCCCCGCGCTGGATTCGCTGAGCCGCAAGTTGAGTCTGGCGTGGAATCCGCGTCTGCTGCGGGTGCGCCCGGCAGCAGAGGAGGTGATACGCTTCTTTATCAAGCACCTCTCACGGCGCTGAGGGGGCACAGCTGTGACCCATCGCTGAAGGACGTGCGGGCGTGGTTCGCACGCGACTGTCGCGCCAAAGCTTCAGCTGCGAAGACCGTAAGGTCGGAGTCGGGCAAGCGGCGGTGTATGTCATTTGGGTATCTTCGCTGAGCCGAGTTTCCCGGTATATCGTTCGGTAAATGATTCCACAGGTTTGCAAAGGATAATGATGTGAAGTTGAAGGGCAATGGACAAAGAACAATGGACGAAGGAAAAGATAGGCGAGCCGCCGGCTCGCAATGGTCAAAGAATTAGTTGAAAAGCGTTTGCCTGCGAGCAGCGCGAGCGGAATTCTGTATCTTGTCCATCGTCCATTTGCCTTTGTACTTTTCGTTAACTTCCCATTTATCTACCGATGTGTCTATTCTTGCTGTTCAGCTATTTGTCGAACGCTGTACCGGGAATCGAATAGACTTGACTTTTTTGGTGCGGCGGGGTACAACCTGCGGCATGATTATCGACACGCATTGCCATCTGGTTTCGCCCAAGTACCCGCCCATGGAACAGGTGCGGGCCGAATCTCTGGAACTGGGGGTGGGACACTGCATCACGCAGGGCACGAACCCGTGGGATTGGGAGAAGCACCTGGCGCTGGCGGCAGAGATGCCGGAGTTCGTGTCGGTCTGTCTGGCGGTACACCCAAGCGATGCGCATGAGGCGGATGCCGCCGCCATGGAGCGGATGGCGGAGCTGTGCCGCAGTCATTCCCTGGCAGCCATCGGCGAGACGGGGCTGGATTATTTCTGGGATGCGCCGGAGGGGTGGAGCGAAAAGGATTTCCGCGCGCGCCAGTGGGAGCTGCTGGAGCAGCACTATGCGCTGGCGGAGGAGCTGGGGCTGAATATCTCCCTCCACACCCGCGACAAGGTGGGGGCGGGCTCTGCCTGCTTTGATGATGCCGTGGCGATTGCGCGCCAGTTCCCGAAGGTGCGCCCCGTGTTCCATTGTTTTATCGGTTCGCAGGCTCAGGCGGAGCTGGTGTTCGGGGAACTCAACGGCATGATTTCCTTTACCGGGCTCCTCACGTTCAAAAAGACGGAGGATGTGCAGTCCGTGGCCGCCTGGTGCCCGCTTGACCGCTTCATGGTGGAGACGGATTCCCCCTATCTCTCGCCGGAGCCCTTCCGCGGCAAGCTGAATATCCCGGGACGCACGCGCTTTGTGGTGGAGAAAATAGCAGCCCTGCGCGGCTTGGATTGGCAGGAGGTGGCCGCCGCCACCACGCGCAATGCCTGCCGCTTCTTCCGCTTGCCGCTCTGATGCGGGCTTGCCGGGTTCTGTGACGAAATAGCCATGTTGCAAGTGGCGGTTCTTTCACAGTGGAAAGATTGAAATTTTACCGTTCCTGCACTACATTACGGATGAACGCAGGCCGTGGCGGCCGAAGTGAATCTGTAATATGCAAAGGAGAGACAGAATATTCAAATGGATATGCGCAGGCTGTGCGTTGTGCATCGGGTTACTGGTGCCCGGTATTTTTCTGCAGCTGGGGCTGCACTCAGCTGATGCCTGGCGGGAGTTTGGCGTGGGATTCCTGTGGTCATCGGCCTGGGACCCTGCGCAAGAGCTCTATGGGGCTTGGCCCAATGTGGCGGGCACGCTGTTTACCACCGGTCTGGCCTTGCTGCTGGCGGTGCCTCCGGCATTTGTGGCCGCCCTGTTTGTGGTGGAAGTCCCCGGGTGGCTGGGGCGGCCTTTGAGCTATTGTGTGGATTTGCTGGCAGCCATTCCCTCCGTGATATATGGGATGTGGGGGCTTTTCGTGCTGGTGCCTCTCATGCTGGAGCATGTACAGCCCTTTTTTGCGGAAACTCTTGGTCTTGCGGAGCTCCCGGGGGGCCGTTGGCTGCTGGGCGAGGATTACAATGGCTTTGGTTTCCTGACGGCCGGGGTGATTCTGGCGCTGATGATTCTGCCCTACATGAGTGCCGTTATGCGCGATGTGTTTCGCATGACGCCGACGGTGCTGCGGGAATCCGCGTACGGTCTGGGCTGCACCCGCTGGGAGGTGACTCGCGATGTGGTGGTGCGTTATGGTGTGCGCGGATTGCTGGGCGGAATATTCATCGGCATGGGGCGAGCTTTGGGCGAAACGATGGCGGTGTTATTCGTGATTGGCAACCTGATGGAGGTGCCTGCGGGGCTCTTCTCCGGCGGCACAACCATTGCTGCAACGCTTGCCTGCAATTTTGCGGAGTCCGATGGCCTGCAGCGCAGCTCGCTCTTTGCTCTGGGGCTGGTACTGCTGGTGCTTTGTCTCGGAATCCAGATAGCGGCCCAGTATTATCTGCATCTCACCGGTGCAAAACGCGGTGAAGTCCGTTAACAAAAAACAAGGAATTCCTGAAAAGTCTGATTAGCTCGGTGAATGGGAAAATTAACGGAAAGTACAAAGTCAAATGGACGAGGGACAAGGTGCAGAATCCGCACGCTATGCAACCAAATCTTTATTCTACTACTGCGAGCCGGAGGCGCGCCTGACTTTTCCTTTGTACATCGTACTTTTTCCCTTGTACATTAAAGTCCCATCCGGCGATTTATTAGAAGTTCTCAACAATATACCATGATGAACAGTCAACAAACATCCGTTCTGACAGCGGCTCAACGCAGACCGTTATTATTCCGGAAACTCAAAAATAAGGTGCTCTCTGTCTTTTCCCTGTTTTCCGTGGTGCTGGCAGTCGGGGGCATGGGGTGGATTCTCTGCACCGTGCTGACACACGGGGCGCAAAGCATCTCGTGGGAGTTCCTGACCTCTCCGTCAAAGCCCTATGGAGAGCCGGGAAGCGGCATAGCCAACGCCCTGTTGGGTACCCTGATGATGACGAGTGTCGCCACTCTGTTGGCCGTTCCTCCGGCCATGGCGGGTGGTATCTATCTGGCAGAATTCGGGCAGGGCAGCAGACTTGCCGCCGTCCTTCGCTTTTGTGCCAATGTGATGATGGGGGTGCCATCCATCATCGTGGGCTTGTTTGTGTATGTGCTGCTGGTCGTGAGTACGGGGAATTTTTCCGGCTTTGCAGGGGCTGTGGCATTGGCTGTCATCATGTTCCCGGTAGTCATGCGAACCACGGAAGATATGCTCAGCATGGTTCCGGTAACGCTTAGGGAATCCGCCCTTGCGCTGGGCATGAGCCGCGCGCGTGCCACTCTTTGCATCGTGGCGAGATCGGCGCGCAATGGCCTGGTGACCGGGGTGCTGCTGGCTCTGGCCAGAGTGAGCGGCGAGACAGCCCCGCTGCTGTTTACCGCCATGTTTGCGGATGCCTGGCCCGGCGGCTTTTTCTCCCGCCCTACGGCAAGCATTCCGGTATTAATCAACGAGTACACCATGAATTCCCCCTTTGAGAGCATGCATGCTGCCGGTTGGGGGGCGGCACTCATCATCTGCCTGCTTATCCTTCTTATCAATATCCTCACCAGAAGTATTTTCCATGAAAAACAACACTAAAATATCAGTCCGTAATCTCAACTTTTATTACGGCTCCAATCAGGCATTGTTCGACAACTGGCTGGATATCCCCGCCAATCGGGTCACGGCGGTCATCGGTCCCTCCGGTTGCGGAAAATCCACCCATTTGCGTGTGTATAACCGCATTTTTGAGCTGCATCGCAACCAGCGTGCGACCGGGGAGGTGCTGCTGGATGGAGAGAATATTCTGGCACCGGGGGTGGATTTGCTGGACTTGCGCCGCCGTGTGGGCATGATTTTCCAGAAACCCACTCCGTTTCCCATGAGCATATTTGATAATGTGGCCTACCCGCTGCGGCTGCATTACAAACTCAATAAAGCAGAGATTGTCGACCGCGTGGAGCAGGCTCTCCGCAGTGCCTGTATCTGGGATGAGGTCAAGGACAAGCTGCGCGAGAGCGGCATGGCGCTCTCCGGCGGGCAGCAGCAGCGCCTCTGCATCGCCCGAGCCATAGCGGCAGAGCCCGAAGTGCTGCTGATGGATGAACCCACCAGTGCCATTGATCCGGTGGCTACCCTCCGTATTGAGGAACTGGTGTTGGAGCTCCGGCAGCGCTTCACCATTGTCATCGTTACCCACAACATGCAGCAGGCTTCCCGTATCTCTGATTACACCGCCTTTTTCTACAAAGGCAGCATTGTCGAGGTCGGGGAAACCGGTCGCATCTTTACCAATCCCTCCTGTAAAAAGACAGAGGAATACATCACCGGGCGTTTCGGTTAAACTTCTTACAACTAAATACCATCATGAAAGAACATTTTATTCGAGAGTTGCTTCGTTTGCAGAGCATGATTGCGGAGCAGGGCTGCCGGGTGGAACAGGCCATTACCCGCGCACTGGAGGCATTCCGTACCGGCGATACCGCTCTGGCAGAGAGCGTCATTGCCGCCGATTCGGAAATCGATGCCGCAGAAATCCGCATTGAGGAGGAGTGCCTCAAAACGCTGGCGCTCTACCAACCCGTTGCCTCCGACCTGCGAACCGTGGCGGCTATCCTCAAAATCAACACGGCTCTGGAGCGCATGGCCGACTTTGGTTCCCACATTGCCGAGCGGGCAGAGGAAGTCTCCCGCTTCCCCGATGATGCGGTGCCGGAGCGCCCGGACTTTGCCGCCATGTCGGAACTGGTGCTCAGCATGCTGCGCGATGCCCTGACCGTTCTCCGAACCTCTGATACTGTACTGGCTTATCGCGTGATGGAGCGGGATGATGCCGTGGATAACATGCGCCACAATAACAAGCTGCTGGCCATCCGCGCCATCACCCGCTTCCCCGCTGCTGCAGAATACTATATCGCCTGCATGGGCCTCTCCCGTGATCTGGAACGAATAGCCGATTTTGCTTCCGACATCTGCGAGCACATTATCTATCTGCACACCGGCAAAATCATCCGGCATAGCGTCTGAGCAGCTCCCGCCCGGTGTTCCATATCCCCCATGTGCCCATGTGGCATGTGGGGGCTCCTGCGTATGTTGTGTGGCAGCAGTTGCTCGCCCATGCAGGCTTTCTCCGCGTTTCCCCGGTGCGGGAATGAAGTCCCGTGCCAAGACCTGTCTGCTTTGCTATTACCCTGTACTGTTCGCCGTTTGCAATCAACGCGAATTTTCCTTTTACCCTTTCTCTTTGGGTGTGGTCAGCGTTGCAATCAGTTGGCCTGTGGCGTAGAGGGGCAGGTTCAGTAACCGACAGTTTTCTCCGGAGTCGCCTATCGGCATTTCCTGCTCATTCCAATTGGCCAGTGAGAGACGCACGGCCGTCGGTACCTGAAATTTTTTGCAATACGTTTTCAAGCTCTTCGCTTTCAGGTTAACTTCTGCTTTTACTTCGATAGGAATCAGTTCTGCATCTTGCTGGATGATAAAATCAATTTCTGCCTGATTGCTTTCGGAAACCCAGTATACCGGTTCTTCTTCGCAGATTAGTCGCAGCTCTTGTTGCACGAATTGTTCTGCCAGCGCTCCCTTGAACTCACTGAAAATGCGGGAAGGTTCTAACAGGACTTTGACCGACAGACCGCACATGGCAGACAGCAAGCCCACATCCAGATAAAATAACTTGAATGCTCGCTCCTTGTATGCTGCGATGGGGACTGCCGGTTTCGAAATGCGGCTTACCTGGTAGATGAGTCCGGCATCTGCCAACCATTGCATGGCATCTTCCAGTTGGCGCATACGCATGCCCGGTTGCACATCTTTACAGAGAAATTTCTTATTTTCTCGTGATAATTGCAACGCGATGGAGTTCCAAATCTGACTTATCAGATGGGAAACAGCGCCGGGAGCGTGCTTGCTGAAGTCTTTGCGATATCCATTCAGGAGGGCAGTCTGTATTTTGCGGACGCGTAAAAAATCCCCGCTTTGCACATATGTGCTTACGGCTTCCGGCATGCCACCCACAAAATAATAGGTCTTCAACAGTTCTGTCAGACGAGGCGCAAAACCATTGATGAGCGTCGTGTCTCTGCTGTCCAGCAAATCTGCAAACATTTCGTTTCCTGTTGCCTGCAGAAATTCGCTGAAACTCAAGGGGTATAATGTCATCATATCCACCTTGCCTACAGGAAATCCGGTACCGTGGTGTTCATTCTGTCCCAGTAGTGAGCCCGCTGCGATGATGTGATATTCCCGGGCTTCTTCGTAAAAATACTTCAATGCTGTCAGTGCGTGCGGGCATTCCTGTATTTCATCCAGAATGATGAGCGTTTCACCCGGGATAATGGGTTTCCTCCCATGAAGTTGCAGGACAGAAAGAAGCCGTTTTACATCCAGATCCTGTTCAAAATTCTGCTTGATGAGTTTATCCAGATCAAAGCGCACATAAACGGTGTTTCTGAAGTGCTTTTTACCGAAATCCTGCATGAGCCAGGTTTTGCCCACCTGCCGGGCTCCCATCATCAACATCGGCTTGCGCAGGGAATCCTGTTTCCAATCGATAAGTGTAGAAAGGGCGGCTCTTTTCATGGTGGTGTTTTTCTTTGAAAGAAGATTATCATCTATTTCTTTTGTTGTCAATGTGAAAAGTTACTTTGTTTCACATTTCTCAATGGAGAAACAAGTTTTGTATGCACATTTTCTTAATGAAAAATAGGGCGTTTTTGCACGTTTTCTCACCGAAAATATGGTGTAGGTACCATGCTGATGAAGCATCCTGAGAAATAAAAGTGAAATCCTGCTCATTTGGGCAGAGTGAAATCCGGTTAGCGCCGCGTGAAATCGGCTCTGTGCGCCGGTGAAATTGCTGCTTTGGCAGCAGGGGTCTACGGCAAGCCTACGCCCTCCCAGGGTGTTATCTTTCCGCAGCCCCTTGGGCTGCCATTCTTCATCACTACCGCCGCCAAGCGGCGGTAATTTCACTATCCGCCAAGCGGATAATTTCACTCTCGCCTTTGGCGAGAATTTCACTGTGCCGTCAGGCACAATTTCACTTTTCCTTCTCTGTTGTTGATATGCTATGAATACCGTTGATACAGAGTGACTAGCTTTTTATCCCTCATATGCTTTTCCTTCAATATTGTTCTGACTCATACGAATGGAGCTGAAAGCATGCATCGGATTGCCTGCGCATCCCTTTTCAACCCTTGGCAATAGAGTAGAGTCGTGCAGAAAATGTGCGGGATCGGTAGAAAAGTCGTACAGAAAATGTGGGCGATTGGTGGAAAAGTCGTTCGGAAAATGTGGGAGGGGAAGCACTTGTGCCCCAAAGTTTTGAAAAGTCCCCGTTTGTTGTAGGGACGTTCTCATTTGTGTAATAATCGGCGTAGTCCGCTTACTTTAAATTCGTCATTCGTAAATCGTCATTCTGCTCGCTCCAATAGGCCGTGGTGCTGGTGGCTCCCGGCAGATTCAGATACCGCGTGCGGAGCAAATCAGTGCTGCGGTGGCCCATTTGCAGCTGCAGCTCGTGCAGGTTGCGGAAGTGGGCGGCGTGGTAGCTGGCGTAGCTGTGGCGGCAGATGTCTTGTGGCCAGGGGCGCGTCAGGCGGTTCCAGCCCGCGTGGCGGCGCACCGCTCGCCAGTGGTGAAGCCATTGCGGCGGGCAGATGCGCTGCGGGGCAGGGGCTTGTGTTGTGCTCAGCAGCTGCAATGCCGGGCGAAGCAGCGTCACGGGGCGGGCTCCGCCGGTCTTGCTGTGCTGCGGGGCGATGTTGACCCGCTTGCCCGGCAAATCCACATCGGCCCAGGTGAGCCTCGCCACCTCGTGCGGACGAATCCCTGCATAGAGCATCAGCCCCACCGCCGGCAGACAAATGCCGCCCTTGTACTCCCGCGCTGCCTGTACCAGCTGCTCCGCTTCCTCCGGCGTCAGAATCGGCACCGTCTTTTCCACCA
>SUVN01000040.1 GCA_015061985.1 Akkermansiaceae bacterium | reverse complement strand
GCCGCCGTTGCCATCGCCTGCGCAAGCGCCCGGCAGGGTGCAGGCTTCATGCCGGACGACAGCCGCCGTTGCCATCGCCTGCGCAAGCGCCCGGCAGGGCGCAGGCTTCATAGCCGGACGACAGCCGCCGTTGCCATCGCCTGCGCAAGCGCCCGGCAGGGTGCAGGCTTCATGCCGGACAACAGCCGCCGTTGCCATCGCCTGCGCAAGCGCCCGGCAGGGCGCAGGCTTCATGCCGGACGACAACCGCCGTTGCCATCGCCTGCGCAAGCGCCCGGCAGGGTGCAGGCTTCATAGCCGGACGACAACCGCCGTTGCCATCGCCTGCGCAAGCGCCCGGCAGGGTGCAGGCTTCATGCCGGACGACAGCTGCCGTTGCCATCGCCTGCGCAAGCGCCCGGCAGGGTGCAGGCTTCATGCCGGACGACAACCGCCGTTGCCATCGCCTGCGCAAGCGCCCGGCAGGGCGCAGGCTTCATAGCCGGACGACAGCTGCCGTTGCCATCGCCTGCGCAAGCGCCCGGCAGGGCGCAGGCTTCATAGCCGGAGGTTAGCGCACAACGTGCGCGCAGCCTCCGGTTATAACCCAATCCAATATCAGAGCCCCGCAGGGGCGACAGCCTGAACCTCTGCATCAGGCATGCGACGGCCGACAGACGAACGTGCAAGACTCAGATTTTCCCCTATTCAGATTTTTTCATCTTGCCATACAATCAGTATCATGGTAGCCTTCGTGACAATATGGGGAGTTCCTTTATCAATATCAATGTGCATCTTATCTTTCACACAAAAAGCAATGGGTGTACCATTCGGGAAGAAGATTTATCTCGCGTTTTCCATTATATAGGGGGTACTATTCGTTCCATGGCGGGGCATTCCTATATGGTTGGCGGCAGACCTGATCATATCCATATTCTGGCAAGCCTGCCTGCCACAATCAGGTTGTCCGACTTCGTTCGCGATATTAAATCCAACACAAGCAAGTGGATAAAAGGTACTAATTTGTATTATAGTGATTTTTCCTGGCAGGAAGGTTATGGAGCTTTTTCGGTAAGCGAGTCGAACAAAGACACGGTCATCAACTATATCGCCAATCAGAAGGAACACCACCGCACGCATTCCTCATTAGAAGAGTTTTGCCAATTTTTGAAAAAACACGGTGCCAATGTAGAGGAATGGCTACGTCGAAATAGCGATAGTAATTGAGTATAAGCATACTTTCCCCCAACTCACATTTTCCGGATTCAAGCGACAGGCGGTAGAGCGGCGTTGCAGCAGGCTGTCGCCCTCCGGGGCTCGGCTTGTTTTTTACGTGTGAACCGGAGGCTGCGCCCGCTTGCGCGGGCTTACCTCCGGCTATGATTCCGGCACCCTCCGGGCGCTACGTTCGGCGAAACGGAGGTGTACATCTTCCATCGCAACTCCTGTGGTGAAGAAAAATGTCGGCGGCATTTGGGTGAAGAACGCGTTGCGTTTTTTCTCACACGCGAGGTGAGGAAGTCAGGCATCGTGCCGCCGTTTCAGCTCTGTCATCTTGAAACAGGCCAGGCCGATGAGCAGCGCCAGCGAGATACCGTAGCAGACAAAATCCGCGCGGCCCGTCGGAAACACCCCGGCAGCATCCCGCGCCTGCAACAGAATGCCGAATGCCACCGCAGCAGCCCCCTGCAGGAGCAGCCCCGCATACCGAATCCCCCGCCCCGAACACATCATGGACGTGGCCGCCATGCTGACGAGCGCAATAAGGAGGAAGCATCCGTGCCCGCTGCCCCACAACAACTCCGAGCTGCACAGCACCAAGACAGTCAGCAGCAACCCGACCCCACCCACCCAGCGACGGGAGGGGAAGAAGCCTTCGAGCAATCGGCACAGCACCATCGCCGCGATGCTACCGTAGAGCTGGTAATGCAGCAGGGGGAGGAGCACTTCCTGATGATTCGGCTGCACAGAGGCACCGGGAATAAAATAAGCAGGCACGATGTAGAGCAAGGCCCCCAGGCAACAGGCCATGAACGGCCAGCCGCACCAGAGAGCGGCCACGGCCATACGCCCGGTAAACCGCCCGCAGCACCCCCGGCTTCGCCCCGCCAGTATCAACCCGCTGTGCAGGAGCTGCGCCCCCATCCCCGCCACGGCCACAAAGAACCCGGCGGTGAAAATCCCGAACGGGATGGCCGCCCGCAAGTCCCAGAGCGGGATGTCTCCCAACACACGTCCCCCGGCAAAGGGGGTGGCCTGCGCCGTATTCTGCAGAGCAGCTGTTGCCAGTATCAGGAGGCCGGCCAGCAGGAGGATGAAAAGGCGGTGTCTCATACTGCCCATGATAAATGCCGCAGGCGGCTCAGGCAAGCCTACGCTGCGGCATGAATAAAACAGTTGGAAAACCGGCAAATCAGAGCGTGATACCCAGTTGCTCCGGCAGCGCAATACGCGGACGCTCCGTCAGGATTTCCCCGCCCTGCGAGCCCACCGCCACAGTATGCTCAAAATGCGCGGACCAGGAGCCGTCGGCCGTGACCGCGGTCCAATCATCCTCCAGCACCTTGATGCGGTAGGTTCCCAGGTTAATCATGGGCTCAATGGCCAGAATCATACCGCGTTTGAGACGGGGCATGGGATAACGCGGACGGTAGTTCGGAATCTGCGGTTCCTCGTGCAGGTGGCGGCCTACGCCGTGCCCCACGTAGTCACGCACGATACCGAAGCCGAAGGGCTTGACAAAATCCTCAATAGCGCCGCAGACCTCCATGAGAGAGTTGCCCTGCTTCGCCTGGGCAATGCCACGGAAAAGCGCCTCCTCCGTCACAGCCAGCAGGCGGCGGGCTTCCTCGCTCACGTTGCCCACGGGAACCGTCATGGCATTGTCGCCGTACCAGCCATCCACAATCGCGCCGCAGTCCAGACTCACGATATCGCCGTCGTTGATGACCCGCGAGCCGCCGATGCCGTGAACAATCTCCTCATTGACGGAGATGCAGAGCTGCCCGGGATAACCACAGTAGCCCAGGAAGGCGTTGCCGCATTTTTCTTTCCGGAAGAGCTCTGCTGCGTAGTCATCAATCTCCTTGGTGGTGATACCGGGGCGGATGATGGGCATGAGCTCCATCAGGATGCGAGCCGAAACCTCGCCGGCTTTGCGAAGCTTGCTGATTTCGTTAGGATTGCGGACGGGGATGCGTTCTGCCATGGTAATGATTCCTGTTTGTCTGAACTAATTATAACATGCCGGAGGAGAAACTCAACCCCTCATCCTGTCGCGAGCTGATTTTTTTCTCGTCAGAGAACGCCCCCGCGTGTACAATGGCACAGAAATGCTCCTCTGCCTTACCCTCTTATCCTTTCTCCTCTGTGAGCTACTGCCTGCAGAGCATCCGGATATCTTTCCGGGCTCTCTCATAGATATCAGCATAGATGCTGATACGGCACCCGGCTTCCTCTCCGGGTGCCTCTACGACGTGAATCGGCTGAAAGTCGGGACAGCCTGTGAAACCTCGCCGGAGGAAGTGCAACATTGTCTGCGAGCTTTTGAACAGAACGGGAGCACATCTGCCCTCAGGCGCTTTTACCGATACCCGGAAGTGCAGTATACTTCCTGTCCGGTGAAACTACCAGCGCATCAGGATACCGAATGGCGGGTTTACGTGTACCACGGCATCGTGCAGGCACCGGAGAGCGGGCGTTTTCGCTTCGCCGGCATAGGGGACGACCGTCTGATTGTCCGATTCAATCATCAGACAATACTGAGCAGCCACGCAGGGCAACCGGCATACAGCACCGAAGTGGAGGTGGAGGAGGGCAAACTCTACCCCATTCAGCTGCTGATAACGGCTCCCCCCGGCAAGTCCGGTGGCTACGTCTTGTTCACGGCGCAAGATGAATCGGGCGGCACACTCTGCCTGTTCCGCACCGGGATGCATGAGCCGGAAGCCGCCGTGATACGTTATTGGGCTCAGCGCATGGGGAGCAAGGTGCTTCCCGCAGCAGACACCCCCATCTGGTGTGTGCATTGCCCGGCGGGAGAATCCTTGTAACACAATTGTGACATCAGGATAGCTTTTCCCTCGTCAGACACCCTGGAAAAGGGTATGAAAGGGGCGATGAAGAGCCCCTTGAATCTGCTACCGGGGTTTGTCACCTGTTACGAGACAAAGCCGCTACTGCGGGAGCCGACGCTTTTTTGTATTTTTGCAAAAAAGCTTGCATTTAGGCATACGTTGTAGCATAAACAACCCGCCGCAAAGTGCGGCTCGGTCGAAAACAGGAAACAACCCGGAAAGGAGGTGGAAAGAATGAGACCGATAACCCCAACGGAAGCGGCATTGGTACAGACTCTACTTGAGATTCTCTGGCTAATGACCCGCTAAACCAAAAGCCCTCGCCGATTCAGCCTCGGCGGGGGCACACAAAAAAGAGTTGACAAAACACTCTGATATGGTTTAATAGGGACATCCGTTGGGGTAAGAAAATCATTCTCACCTCCTTTAAAGCCACCGGGGGCTGACCGGTGGCTTTTTTCGTCCCCTCCACCATGAAAGACACCGAGCAGGCATCTGACCGGCTACATCTCTTCCTCACGGATTTTACGGAGCCGGACAAACCGTGAAATGGAGTAAATCCCCCATCGCCCGGCGGCAAAATCCCCGATATGGCTGCAGCCGCAGCACAGATGAACAGTGCGTGTAACACAATTGTTACACTCAGATGGCTTTATTTTCTCGCCCGTCCCACGAAAACAGTGTATGAAAGAGGCAATGAAGAGAGTCGTCCTCCATCTGCTGCTGAGCGCCTTACACCTCGCTTTCCACGGGAACGTATCAGCAGGCGAATTGAATCTGCCCATACCGGAGGAAGCCCTCCCACAAAATTCCTTTGCGGATATGGAGATAACATCCGGTTCGGCGTACTTTCGCGAGGATAAAATCCCCAGCGGTCTTGACCATCTTACCTATGATTTATCAAGACTGAAAAACGGAAACAACTCCGGCATTCTTCCCGGAAAAGCGGGGGAAGCCATGGTAAATAAACTCGTTAAAGGGTTTACGGAAAGTAGGGGAATAATTATCCGGAACACTTTTCACCCGGCTGAAACAACGAAGAAAAACTATCGAAACCCTCCCTGCTATCTGCTGAGGGACAAAACCACGCCTGCCGCAGCCACGCCTTTCGTTCCCCTCGCGCATCTGCTTCATGGTTTCGTCTATGCTCCGGTCGATGGGAAAATTCGGTTCTGCGGAGCCGCCGGGGGACGCTTGATTGTCTACAATGGCATACAAGTCCTGCTGGATACGGGATGGCGTAATCAGGGTTTACGGAAAGGTAACACCATCAGGATTACCACGGACAAAATAGTCCCGTTGTATGTGTTACTGCTGGAAATGGATGCAGAAGCATCCGGGGGTATCCTGCTGGTTGAATATCAGAAAGAAGGTGAGAACTGTCCCCCGATTCACCTCTTCCGCACAGATTTTGACGAGCCCGACAACATGCTCCTGCAACGATGGCGGGAGCGTTGCGACACGACTATTGCACCGCCGGAGGAAGCCCCGGTCTGGCTGCTGCCACAGCAAAGCTGAATCGGCTTGTAACACAATTGTAACACTCGGCGCGCATTTTATGCTCGAATTCCCGCCGCCCCTGTGCTACAAGAAAGCATCGACATCTTTAAACACTAACCGGAATTATCAATTATGGCAATCCACATTCAAATGAGTGAAGAGGCAGAGCGCGAGATGCGCCGCGCGGCGCTGCGCAACAAGCTCTCCTCCCTGTTGGCCTGCATCCTGTTCGTGGGTGGCGGCGGCCTTATCCTGACGCTGACCGTGGTGCTCATCGCGGCGGAAGCACCTGCGGAGTTCCTGGCCTACGTGGCTCCGGCAGAGAATCTGCCGCCCTCGAATGAGCCTACCACGCAGCAGCTCTCTTCCAAGGCTTCCTCTCCCTCCACAGACGTGTCACCCTCGGTGATTGTGTCTACCTCTGCGGCCCCGGTGGCCATGGCAGAAGTGGATATTCCCATGGATGACAGCATGGACGTGGGTGTCTCCATGGACCTGGGCATGGGTCTGGGTGATGGTCTGGGTGACGGTCTGGGTGAAGGCGGTGAAGGTCTGGGCTCCGGTTCCGCCGGCGGTTCTGCTCTGGTGGGTACTTTCTACGACCTGAAGCAGACCAAGAGCGGTGCTCCCTCCGGCCTTACCGGCGGCGGAGGAGGCACACACAAAGTGATGGAAGTGCTCAACAACTTCCTCAAGAGCTGGTCAGAATCGGCTCTCAACAAGTACTACAAGTCCCCCAACAAGCTGTATGCGTCCAGCTTCTACCTGCCGGTGTGCAAAGCCGCTTACGGGCCGAAAGCCTACGGCGTGGGCGATAAAGTGAAGGAAGGTGCATGGGTTGCCGTATATCGCGGCAAGGTGCGTGCCCCGAAGAGCGGCAAGTTCCGTTTCATCGGCACCGGTGACGAATGCATCGCCGTCCGCTTCAACCGCAAATTGGTTCTGGAAGCCGGTTATCACATCCCCACTCGCTGGTCCAAGGAAAAGGGCAATCGCACCCATGTTGCCGGAGCAAGCGCCCCGGCATACTGGAAAGAAATCAAAGAAGGCAAGGATAAGATTCACAAGGGTTATGAACTCGTGAAGCTCAACGGTCTGAACGTCTGGAACAACGCTGCCACTGAATTGGGCGGTATGACGGCCGGTCAGGTATTTGAAGTGGAAGAGGGCGAAGTATACCCGATTGAGGTGATGGTTACGGAAGTTCCCGGTGGTAAGTTCGGTGTCATGCTGCTGCTTGATGATTTATCCGAAGGGCTCAAGAGCAACAATCCGAACAACAAATATCACCTGTTCCGCACCAACTTCTCCACCCCGAATGAAAAATCCATTCTGGAGTTGATTAAGAAGGAAGGCTGCGCCGTGGGCGATAAGCTGGAAGTTCCCCAGTACAACCAGGAATCGCTCATCTGGGTGGCTGTTCCCTGATAGTCGCCGGTCTCACATCATTTATCAGACGCTGCACCGCCTCGGTGCAGCGTTTTTCTGTTATATACGAGGGGGGCATGAAATAAAGTAGTCTGCGACAGTATTGACCTTGGCGGGAAAAGGAGGCAAGCTGTCAGCATGGCAATACGTATCAGAGAATGGGGCATGCTTTCCTACCCCGGGCGCGGGGTGCAAATCCCCCTGCAGGGCATCGCCACCATAGATGAACCGGCGGCTCGTCTGAGCCGCGTGATAGAGGGAGCGGCTCAGCTGAGCGCCGCCCTGGCAGAACAGCAGGAAACAGTCACCACGGCCGGCAATCTGGCCGAGTTCGCCGGGCGACTACGCGGCATAGAAGAAGAGGCCCGCGCCGAAATCGATATGCAGAACGTACGCGATTGGAAATACGCCTGGAAACAGGCCAGTGAATCGCGTCTGGCAGAGGCCATCAATGAACTACCGCCGGAGTCCCGGGAAGCGGGGCGGCATCTTGCCGCCGTTTACAACGCCCAGGCCTCTGCAACCGCCAAGAGGGATTACGAGCTGGGGCGCATTGGCCTCGCGCGTCATCGCTGGCAGGCGCGGGTGGATGAGGCGGTGGAACGGGGAGCCGCCGATGAAGCGGAACAGTGGATTAAAGCCGGAGAACAATTATTTGTTCCTCCGTCGGAGGTGGAGGAGAGAGCAAGCTCTGCCCGCAGCCGCAGTCTGCTGAATCGATGGAAAGAGGCATTCCGGCGCAACGCCACGGATGCCCTGCTGGAGTTGCAGCAGGAAACCGCCGAACTGCCGACAGAAGAAAGAGACCGGGAGGAGCTGCTGCGGCTCAGAGAATCCGGATTCCGGGAAGTGTGCCGCACCCTCGCGGACGAAATGAGCACCGCCGTGGAAGCCGGACAGGAACCGGCCACGGAACTCTATGAACAAGCCGGAGCAATCGGAGCCATCAAGGACACAAGCGGCACAGGCAGCAAATCCGCCCCGCCCCCGGCCGCCTGTGACTGGAATCGCCGCATTGATGAATGCCCGGAAGAAGAGGAGGCGGAAACCCGCCTGAAACTGGATATCCTCTCCGCCCCCATCCCGGTAACGGAGCGTCGTAAATTATTGCAGCGGATGCACCGCAACCGACAGATTCCCGCCGCCGCGCGCAGCGACATCAGCCGCCGCCTGTGGAACCTGTATCAGAGCGGGCGGCTTGGCCTCCCCGGTGACAGGGAAGCACAACAGCACCTTGCCCGCTTGCAGGAACTGGCGCTCACCGCTCAGCATCCCCCGGCAGAGCCGGAGCGATGGATAGAAAAAGTTCAACCGCAGGCCGAAGTCTGGATTTGCTATCAACCCAACTAAACACCCCATTTACTCTATGAATGCAATAAGTGAACCAAAACTGACGGAAACCGGGCAGCCCGCCCGGTCGGAAACATCATCTGCCGATACCCCCGAAGCACCGAGCGCTGCTGAGGTCAAGCCACTACAGGCTCAGCCCGTGCACCGGCAGCAGACCGAGCGCGGGACATACTGGAAGCGAATCCTGACGGCAGACCCCGACACCGTGCCGCAGGATATCAGGACAGCCGCCGGAGCAGATGATGAATCACAGCCGCCGGAAGAGCGAGACTATCGCCTGCTGCGCACCATCAATCGTTCCTGGGCAGCTGACCACCTGAACGCCACCCGCGAGCAAATCAGCGCCGATTGGTCCGGGATTCGCCGGGAGCTGGCAGATTCGCTCGGGGTGGACAGTAACGAGCAGGAGGTATTCACCGCGCTTTCTCTCCGCACTCAGGAGGAACCCACGCGGGAACTTGCCCGCAATATTTACGAGGAAGAGTACCTCCGTGTGTTGGAGGGCCGCGAATCTCCGCAGCTGCCGGACTCCGCACCGGAAATGCGACCGAACGCAGATAATGATAAGACGGACGAAATACGAAAAATGGCGCGCTGTGCCGCAACAAATGCCCGGGAGGAATGCATGCAGCACGCCGATGCACTGACGCATGCCGTCCGCACCTTCCTGCAGCTGGAACGCGGCCCGATAGAACAGGCGCGCGCCCTGTGGAACAGCCCGCAATTCCTGGAATCCATCGATGAACTGGCACAAATGAGCGACGAGGAGCGCTCCGTGCTCTACCGCGTAGTGCAGTCGGAATGGCGCAGGAACGGACACCGCCCGCTGCCGGAGTCCACCCCCGTGGCCATGTTGCACCAAATGGTTCGCAGCGGGGTCAACATGAGTCTGAATGCGGGACAGGCCATCGGAAATGCCGCAGTAGCCCAGCTCAGCCACATCGGTGAGCGGTTCGGCCTGGAACAGCTGAGCCAGTACAGCAAAGCACAGGACAAACGCCTCCGCATCATCGAAGAATTGCGCCGCGTGGCTCAGATGGAGGTTCTCCCCATCAAGCTTGACGAGGATGCCACCTTTGCAGAGGAATTGATGGTGGATGCGGCAGGTGCCGTACCGGGGGTTGCCATGGCTTTTGCCGGAGTCCCCGGTGTATCCCTGCTGGCAGCATCATCTGCCGGCGCATCAGTGGCAGAGACACGACAGCGGGCGCCGGAGGGCAGCCAGAAACTCCAGACCGCTGCCGGATGTCTGGCTGGTGCAACCCAGGCAGCCATTTTCAAGGGCATGTCCGGCATGGGGCAGCGGCTCATCAGCCGCACCATCAGCCAATTTGCCGGAAGCATCGGCAAGGGGATGCGGCAGTATGCCCTTTCAGCGCTGCGCAGCGGGGCATGGTTCACGCAGGAGAACATCAACCTTCTGCTGGCAGGGAAAGCCGCACAGGCAGCCGAAATGGGCCTCCAGGAGCTTGCCGCTCAGGCAGATGAAACCGCTTCCCACATCGACTGGGCAAGCTATGGCGACAACCTGACGGATTTGGAAACCAACATCCGCGAGGCCGCCATGAATCTGCCCTTTGTTCTCATCGCCGGCGGGCGGGCGGCTCTGCATCACTTCCGCTCCCCCCGCGCCATTCTGGGTGATGGGCAACGGCTGGATGACTGGGGGGTAGACCCGGCCATGAAAGAGCAGATTTTGCAAGCCCCTACCCTGCAACGGCAGGGAGAATTGCTGCGCGAAGCCCTGCGAAACAGCAAGCGGTGGTCAGGCGCAGGATTTCTGGAAGACATAGCTGCCAAAAGCCTGCGACTTCTCCAGACAAAGGATTTGCATATTTTTGACAACGAACAAGTCGTCGCTCAATTCCTGTCGCATCCGGGAGAACAGGCCCTCCTGAAATCACACCTCCGCCGGCAGCAGGGCGACAGCCTCCCGCCGCCGCAGCCGGAAGAAATGCAGAAGCTCAGCGCAAAATACGAACACCTGACCCCCCAACAGCGGATTCCGGCGGCCAAAGCCCCCTGGCTTCAGAAGGTGATGTATGAGTGGCTGGTCAAAGCCGGCCTGGAAACACCAGCCGCACAGGCACACACGCCGGGGGAAAGCACCCCTCCTTCCCCTGCCCTGCGGACACTACCGCCGGCGCTGAAACAACAGGGACATTATCTGCCCCGCGCGGAGCGCCTGCGCCGCGGGCTGCTCTCCGAGCTGGTGAACAGGGTGGAGCAGCTTTCCTATCGTTTCCTGCTGAACACCTTCACCATTGATACGCTCGGCCGCAGCAATCCCGGCGAAAAGAGCGCCGTGCAACGCACGGAGGCACTCCGGCGCAATATCCCGCGTCTGGTGGCGCGGGCGGTGCTGCAGAGCGCCATGGACGGCCATCAGGCTCAGGCCAATCAGCAGTTGAAAGACTACTTCGGCAACTTCTACCTGAACAGGCGCTACAACACCACCCGCGAACCATGGCTGAAAAAGGCCTCGTTCTCCCAACTCCGCAAGCTCACGGAAAACATGGAATCACCGGGACGCCTGAAAGCCTCTGTTCCCATGGAAGTACGGGAAATGCAAGCCCAGTACCATGGGCTGACAACCGCCGTGCGAGAGTTGCAGGAGTTGATACCCCACATGGAGGATTTTCACACGATGCTGTCGCGCGGGCATTCTCCGCTGGGGGCCTACGCCGCCATCCTTTCGCGGGAATTTGCCCTGTCGGATGCAGACAAGGATTGGAAGCCGGAAGGATGGGATAGCGCGGCCACCGCTGCAGATGAGCAGACCACCCGCAAAACAACTCAGCAGAATGTGCGGAAAATGCAGCTCTACACTCTGCTGACCGGGCGTGAACCGGAAAAGGTGTCCACCGGTAACGGCGGAGAGCTGTGGCGCATTCAGCGCCCGGACGGCACCCGCACCCGCTGGCACGAGGCCTCCGATTACGTGGCAAACGACTTATCATACGTGTATACCATCCGTCTGGGCATGCCGTATCAACGGGAGCACTATGCCCTGAAATTGCAGGAAAACATGCGCCGCAACGGCGCGGAGTTCATGGATATGCTGCCGCAGCAGAGACGGCGTTTCAGCACCCATGATGCTCTGGCTTCCATTGCGCTGAACGATTTGCACAGCATGTGGATGAGCAGCGCCGCCACGGTTCCGACCGGATTGGAGTACCACCGACAATCCGGAGAGGGCAGTGCGGCACGGCGGCTGTATGACGGGGTTGAGGCATTCCTTTCACCTGCGGCAAATGCGAAACAGCAACAGCATTACCGTCTGGATGCCCATCGGACGGTGAACCCGCTCCAGCTCCTATTTGCCCGCTCCCGCATCTACTGGCAACGCCTGCTGGATTCCGGAGCCCAGCCCCCTGCCGAGCTGGCGGATTTTCTGGAAGCACAGGGAGAAATCAGCCCGGAGCGCAAACAGGAATTGCTCCACATGCCGGAGAAAAACAAATACCTGTATCGATTACCGGAGGTGCAGGCACTGCCCCGTAGCAAACAGCATCGCTACGTCCGTAGCCTGCGCGAATTACTCAGAGAAAGAGATACGGCCGATATGCGGGCGGAATTATCAACAGCTATGGCCTATTTTTCCACCAAATACCTGATAGCCAATATGGAGCATGTACGACTGCCCGATTCCGTGAAAGAATGGATTGCCGCCTCACCCTTCCGTCTGCCGGAGCAAAGCGCGAATCCCGCCCGCCCGGACGCAGTCAGCAGAAAACGGGAAGCCTCCACATTCTCCAGAAATTCAGATGAGTTCCTCATACGCTGGACAAATGACAGGGCAGCCGTTTTCCTGCAGGAAAACGCCGAGCGTATTGCCGCCTTGCGGACGGCGATTCGGGATGAGCAATCCCCGCTGCGCCGCTCGCCGCTGCATGCCCGTATCAGTGAGCTGTGGACACCATCCGACAGCCGGCGCAAGGAACAGAGCTGGAGCTACCTTCTGAACGGGAAGCAGCATTTTGCGAATGCAGGCCAGGAGCTCTGGGATATGCTCTGCCACCCCTCCACCGGTTGGAAGCACCTGCCGGAGCGGGAACGCGAACGCCTGCGCGGAGAACTGGAAACAGTCGTACGGGAGCATCCTCTTCCCGGGATGACGGGACAGGAAGCAGATGCCACAGAGCAACACCTGCACCAACTGGAAGCACTTCTGGCAGAAAAGCCGCAACTGCGGGATTATGCACTGAACCTGAGAAATCCCGGAGAAATCCTGCAACTTTTTCCGGAGCCGCTGCCCCGCCCCCGCACGACGGATGACCACACCTCTGCAATCAGCAAACAGGAACTACGGCAAGAACTGCCGGAAATGCAGGCCGGAGGACGCATGGAACCCGCTTCCCTGCCACCGGAGCTGGCAGGTGATGCTCGTGTCCTGCCGGCTCTCCACCTGCTGACGGTGCTGCGACGGCAGGTCATGGATTATCCCATCGTTACCCCGCAGGGCATTCGGCTGCGCAATCAGTATTACGGCGGGGTTTCAGGCCTGCGCCCTAAGGGTGTGTCTGCCGAATGGACAGTGGAGCAACCGCTGGAGGGGCTTCTGCATACGCTCCAATCCCTCGAAAACGATATGGAGGGGCAGAGAACAGAAATCAACGGAGAGGTGCTGGAACCGCTTCACACGGAAGCAGACCTCAGCCCGCTGCAACATGTGACGGTTTACCGCCATCCGCAGCACCCCGCAGTACAGGTGCGCCTGATGCCCGGAGATTTCGCCTCTGCCTCCCCGTATCGCAGAAATCCGTATGTGGTGCATTCCCTCGCAGGCGCGCCCATGACCGGGAACAAAGGATGGGGAACACGCCGCCGTGCCGGAGATGCCTACCGGGATTTGGTACATTTCGACAGCAAGATGAATCAAATGGTTTATGACGAGAGCAAACACAAGGCCGGCGACTTCTTTGCCGGGGTGTTCCGACAACTGCAAACCCGTCTGCTGGATGCTCAAACCCTCCGCATGGGACGCGATGCCGATTTGTCCAACAGAGAAATCATTCTTCATCTGGCGCAGGATACAGGGTATTCCACCGCGCTGAAAGGGGCGGATATATCCCAATTCACGCCGGACGAAATCGTCACGCTGTCGCTCTTCCGACTCCTGATGGCCTATGAGTACGGCACATCTCCGGAGACGGCAGAAAGAGCGCTGCTGGAGCTCGGGGCACGCTTCCGCAGGGACCCGGATCTCTTTGAGCAGGTGAAGGAAAACATCCTGGATTCCGGCGAACAGGGGCTGGATGTGATTGACGCGCTCCGGGCGGCAGATGAACGGATGCTCCGTAACGAAGAAGACGAAGTAAAATGATGAATCCCGTCAACCTCCACCTGCCGGGGCAACTGGATGACCCCCTGTGGCGTTTGCAGCATCTTTACTGGATTGAGAACAAATCCGGCAGGATGCAGCGATTCCGGCCCAACAGCGCCCAGCTCCGGCTGCACCACGGGATGTGGCACCGCAATTCGGTGCTGAAAGCCCGCCAGCTCGGCATCTCCACCTATGTGGCGATGCTGATGCTGGATCGCTGCCTCTTTGTCCCGAACTTCCACGCGGGGATTATTGATAAGACCCTGCCGGATGCCGAGCAAAAGCTGGAGAAGGTGCGCTTTGCCTGGGAACATCTGGACTACCTGCCCCCCGAGGCCGCCCCGGACGAACAGGCGCTCGCCTATCTGGGCAGCCTCATTAAACAGCGAACCGGTATCCTCAAAAAGGGAGGCTGGCATCCGGCTTCCGACGCACGGGGGCGGCTCGCCTTTGCCAACGGCAGCGATATCCGCCTGGGAACAACGCTGCGCGGCGGCACGCTCCAGCTCCTCCACGTATCCGAGTTGGCGCATGTCTCCGTCCACTCCCCCTGGCGAGCCCGCGAAATCCGCACCGGCGCCATCAACACCGTCCCGGCAGAAGGCACCATCATCCTGGAGAGCACCCACGAGGGCGGCCGCTACGGTGTCAATTATGAAATGACGGTGCAGGCAATGGAAAATGCCGCGCGGGACGAGCTCTCGCCGCTGGACTTCCGCTTCTTCTTCTTCAGCTGGTTCGACAACCCGGACTACGCGCTGAAAGGTCGCGGCGGCTGGAGCGATACCATGGCAGCCTACTTTGAGCGGCTGGAGCGTGAAAGTCACGTCCGACTCAGCCACGCGCAGAAGCTCTGGTATGCCCGCATGGAGCGTACCATGGGCGCTGCCATGCGGCAGGAATACCCCTCCACCCCGGATGAGGCTTTCGCCATGGGAAATGACGGCGCCATCTACGGTTCTGTGATAGCCCTGCTGCGAGAGGCCGGAAAGGTGGGAGCGGACTTTGCCTGCAATGAGCAGGAGCCGCTCTACACCTCCTGGGATCTGGGCCTCAGCGACCACACCGCCATCTGGCTGGTGCAGAGCTGGGGCGGTCAGGTCTATTGGCTGGATCACTACGCCGCCAACCAGTTCCCGCTGGAGCACTACGCCGGAAAAATCCGGGAGTGGGAAAACCGCTACGGTCGCATTGCCGCGCATTTCCTGCCCCACGATGCTGCCCGGCGTGACCCGCACGGGCAATCCTACGTGGAAAGTCTGGCCGCGCAGGGAATCCACGCGGTGCGGGTCGTACCGCGTACGCCGGATATCTGGCGCGGTATCAACGTACTGCGCGGGCTGCTGAGTAAGAGCTGGTTTCACCGCAACACGCTCAGTCAGAGGGTGAATCTGCGCGGGGAAAAAGAGCCCTCCGGACTTTCCTGTCTGGAGATGTACCGCACAGCTCCGTCAGGTGCTTCCGGAACATGTCGGGAAACCCCGCTGCACGATGCTTCCTCCCACAGCGCAGATGCCGCCCGCACTTTCGCAGAAGCTCATTCACACGGCATGGTTGCCCCCGTGCTTTTCCGCGCCAAATCCCGCCGCGCCCTCATGTAGGGCGCGGCTTTTCGGTGCAGAACAATGAAAAATTGCAAATAAGATGACAAAAAACTTGACAGGCGCAGCTGTTTGGTGTATCTTGCCTGCCCGTTCCCGGACAAATTACTAACAACCATATCATCAATCATGCGTTCCGTCACTGTACGTAAAGGAGAACCGATCGATCGCGCCCTCAAGCGCCTCAAGACCAAGCTCGACACCGAGGGTATCCTCGAGGAGATGCGCCGCCGTCGCGCTTTCGAGAGCCCCATGGATGAGAAGCGTCGCAAGGCTCGTTCCGCCAACAAGCGTAACAAGGTCAAGTGGCACTTCACCAACAAGGAGGAGATTCCGGCCGCTGCCGTGACTCCCGCTGAGGCCTGAATCTGAGTGTTCGGGAATTTTTCTGAAACGGGCAGGTGTTCATCACCTGCCCGTTTCGCTTTGCACTTTCAGCGCAGGAGGAGGCGGAGCATATCCTCCACCTCTGTACAGCGGCGCAGGGCGTACTCCTGCTCCGGCGTAAAATCAGGATAACAG
This sequence comes from Akkermansiaceae bacterium, assembly GCA_015061985.1. Taxonomy (GTDB): domain Bacteria; phylum Verrucomicrobiota; class Verrucomicrobiia; order Verrucomicrobiales; family Akkermansiaceae; genus Akkermansia. The sequence continues at coordinate 6,084 of SUVN01000040.1, read as the reverse complement.
AACGCCAGATACTTCTTCATGCGGTTGCAATGTCCCTTCTCCGTGCGGATACCGAACAGGATGCGCCCCGTTTCCTCCACCAGAATGCGGTAATACTCCCGCATCTCATCCCGGGTGGGAGCATCTCCGCCCCTCAGCCGACGAAAAATAAAGGGATTACGCACCGCACCGCGCCCAATCATCACTCCGGCAGCACCGGTATCCTCCAGACAGCGAACCACCTGCTCCGGGGTCTGCAAATCGCCATTGGCCAGCACCGGGCAAGCCATCATCTCCACCGCTCGCCGCACGTGCTCAAAACGCGGCACGCCGCCATACAAATCTTTGCGCGTGCGGGCATGCACCGTCAGCATATCCGGCTGCGCCTCTGCCAGCAGCTCCAACAGCGCGGCAAACTCCGCTTCATCGGCCCAGCCCAATCGGCATTTCACCGTAAACTTACCCACCGGCACGGCACGGCGAAGCGCCAGCAACACGGCGCGGAAGTTCTCCGGCTCCCGCAGCAAGCCGGCTCCGGCCCCATGCCGATTCACCAGTGGGGAGGGGCAGCCGGCATTCAGATTGATACCGCTCACCGGCAAGGTCAGCAGATAACGGGCATCCCGAACCAACGCAGCAGCATCACTCCCCGCCAACTGAGCCTCAATGGCCACCCCCGTTTCATTCCCCTCGATACAGCGCAGATTCTGCTCTGCCAGAGCGCAAGTGGTGGGAGTGCTGCGAAAATAAGGTGTTACAAACAAATCCGGCAGCGACCCCAACCGCTTCAGCGTCCGCATGAACGCCAAATCAGTCACATCCTGCATGGGAGCCAGCGCCGTCTGCATGCCCCCATCCTATCATGTTATCCCCCACCGGGCAACTATTTCCAAAAAATATGCCAAATAAATCGGAATGTACTTGACAAAAAAGTATAATGCAGGCATAAACGCGCGTACACCGCGCGGGGATGACTCCACGCGGGAAATGACTTACGAACGAACGACATGCTGACCTCAAAAGCCGGAAATCGAATCGTCGGACTGATGCTCGGTGCATCTGTCCTGGTCGTGGCGTCCTGCGACACCACCCGACTCAACAACGTCACCAACACCTACGCCTTTGCCCCCGAAAAAATCAAACTGAGCCCCACGGAAGCCGTCAGTACCGGGCATTGGGACAAACCCGTCGGGCTGGAAGGTGAACACCTCATCGTTATTGACACCAACCTCCAGAAAGCCAGATACTACATCGGCGGCCGTCAGGTAGGTTGGAGCACCATTTCTTCCGGCAAAGCAGGACACGGCACCCCTAGCGGCACATTCCCCATTCTGGAGAAGGATATCGACCACAAGTCATCCACCTACGGCAGCGTGGTTGATGCTGCGGGTAACACCCTCATCGCCGATTATACCGCCGGGCAACCCATGCCGGCTGGTGGGGTCTACAAAGGGGCTTCCATGAACTTCGGCATGAAGCTCACCAACACCGGTATCTGGATGCACGAAGGTATCGTGACGGCTGCCCCGGAGAGCCACGGCTGCATCCGCCTGCCCCGCAAGATGGCCGAAATCTTCTTCGAAAACACCCCCGTGGGTACTCCCGTTATCATCAAATAACCCTATCAAACCATGAATAAGCATTTTTTCCCGGCTATTTTCGCTACCGCAGTGGCCATGCTGCTGTCCTCCTGCCAGATGACTTCCATGCCGGAAATATCAGAACCGGGCTCCGTAGAGCTGACCCGGTACGAGAAGTTCATCACCAACGGCTACTATCCGGAGGTCATGGACATCTACACGGATGATGCCCTGATGGCTCAGGCCGATTCCTCCTGCCCGATTGTCATCTGCCTCAGCCAACAGCGCGGGCGTCTTTACGTCGGCAATCAGGTGGCAGCTGACTGGCCCGTCTCCACCGGCATCCAGGGGCGTGAAACACCCACAGGCAAATTCCGCGTCACCCAGAAAAAGGAACAGTATGCCTCCAACCGCTACGGCAAAATGTACAATGCCGAGGGTAAGTGCATTGACAGCGATGCGGATGCCTTCAAAGACCCCGTCCCCGAGGGCGGTAAGTTTGTGGGTTCCCCCATGCCCAATTGGCAGCGCCTCACCAGCGATGGTGTCGGCATGCACACCGGCAAGGTGCGCGCCGGACAGAGACTCTCCCACGGCTGCATCCGCACCCCCCACAGCATGGCCGTCAAGCTTTTCGCCATCACAAAGGTAGGCACCCGTGTCACCGTGTGTGACAAACCGGAAGAAACTTTCCCCACAGGCGACATCCTGCACCGCAAGCTCTACGAAAACAAGATTGCCCGCGCCAGGAACACCTCGGCCAACGCCGTCTACAAGGCCAATCAGGCCAGACTGGCACAGGACTGAATGGATGGAATTGGGCAATTCTAAATCCCCTTCAAATGGGAAGTTAACGAGAAGTACAAAGTCAAATGGACGATGGACAAGGTACGGAATTCCGCTCGCGTTGCTCGCATGCAAACGCTTTGCTACTAATTCTTTGACTGTTGCGAGCCGGAGGCTCGCCTGACTTTTCCTTCGTCCATTGTTCTTTGCCCATTGTCCTTCAAAATTTCATTTGCCGAGCAGTCTTGAGTTTTTAAAGATACCCGAATATGGAGTTGTTTTTCTTTTCCTTGCCATCCCGTCGAGTATCTGCTAGAATCAGCGAAGCAGTTATATGAACGACAACGGCATCATCTTCATCAATCGGTACACCGGGCAGAAAGAACGTGAAAAAGTGCTCGGAGAGCGCTCCCTGCGCTGGGTGTACGGCACAACGACGGGCAAGCTCGCGCTGCACCTGCTCATCAAGCGCGCGTTTTTCTCCCGCCTGCTCGGTGCCATGAAAAACAGCCGCCGCAGTGCCCGCACGCTGCCGGATTTTGTGCGGGAATACAACATCAACATGGAGGAAGTTGCCCTCCCGCTGGAAGAATACGGCTGCTTCAACGAATTCTTCTTCCGCAAGCTCAAGCCGGGGGCTCGCCCCATTTGTGAGGGAGCAACCGTTGCGCTCCCGGCAGACGGCCGCCACAGTGCCTGGCAGGATGCCTCGCAAATCCGCAGCGTCTTTGTCAAAAACCAGAGTTTCGACCTCCCCGCCCTGCTGGGCAGCCGCGAGCTGGCAGAGAAATACGCTACCGGAGCCGTCGTACTCTCCCGCCTCTGCCCGGTAGACTACCACCGCTTCCACTTCCCTGCCGCCGGAGTGCCGGAAGCCCCCGTGCGGATTCCCGGGCCGCTGGCCAGCGTCTCCCCCTACTGCCTGCGCCACAAGCTCTCCTGGCTCTGGACCAACAAGCGTGAGCTGACCGTCCTGCACACAGAGGAACTGGGGGATGTCCTCTGCCTGGCCGTGGGTGCCACCGGCGTGGGTGCCATCTACCAGACCTACACCCCCGGTCAGCCCGTAGAAAAGGGCGCAGAACACGGCTACTTTGCTTTCGGCGGCTCCACGGTGATGACCTTCTTCGAACCCGGTCGCGTGCAGATTGCCCCCGACCTGCTGGAGAACACCGCCAATGGCTTCGAAACCTTCGCCCGCGTGGGCGATACCCTCGGCACTATCTGCTGATTTTCTCCGTCCGCCAACTACCCCCGCGCCTCTGCTGACTTCCTTGCGTCGCATTTCAAATGCGATGTACAGCATAAATATGTGAATTACTGTAAAAAAGTCGATAAGATTCATTTATCGACTTACTTTTCAGGTAGTCTGTTTATTGTTATTTGCGCTACCGGGTTGATAACAAAGGGCGCAGAGTGCTATCGCATTTGAAATGCGATATAGTACACCCGCTTGCCTGAAAATCAACAGGCGAGTTCTCTTCTCACCATCAACCTCAGATTCAACATGAAAACAAGATTACCCCAATTATTGCTGGCTATCCTGCTGAGCTGTACAACGGTTCAGGCGGGAAGTGTTGCTGATTATCCTGAAATTTCGTCCGGTTCTATCGTGTTCAGCGAGCGAAACAAAACAGGAGATATCACACCTTGGCTAATAAGAGCTGTTGCGGAAGACGGCACCGTCACCTACACCGGCTACAGACACGCCAACGGCACTTCATATCCTGATATTTTGAATGCCACGGTAGATATCGAAGGTGCTGACTTTTATGTAGCCTCCGGTTCCTCAGCTTACGGCACAGGTGCGGTCTACTTTACTAACACAAATATTTCAGCTGATGATATTTACTTTACCGGCAGCACCAAGTTACGTAATTATCAGAATACGAGTGCTGATACAGGTACAACAGTCACGGCAAAAAACATCACCATGAGTGATTCAGCCAATACCCAAGTAGCAAGCGGCAGTTACGGTACGATTAAACTTGTTGCAGAAGAGAAAGTTACTGTCAAAGATACGGCTCGTCTCAACAAGGCGGAGGTAGAGGCTGAGACCATTTCTCTGGAAAGCACCAGCTCCTCTGCTGTATACCAGTCAAGCTTAACCGCAGACACCGTTCAGCTTAATGGCAGTTCCGTAGAAATCGGCGGCAGCAAGCAAGCGGTCATTAACGCCAAACAGATAGAGGTCAATTCCGGCACACTCACCGTGGCCGCGGATGCAGAGCTCACCACCAACAGCATCACCCTCAATGGCGGCAAGCTGGTGAACAACGGTAATATCGGCGGAGTAGTCTCTCTGGCCGAGGGCGCGGAGGGCAATGTCATCACCATCACTGATGGTGAGCTGGTGAACAGCGGCTCCATTGAATCAACCATCAACATGACCGGCGGCACGCTGGTGGCAGAGGCAGACAGCGCCATTGCCGGCATCAACGCCACCGGAGGTGATATTCAGGTGGACGGCGATTTCAGCATGACCGGCGATTTGGTGCTGGGCGGTGATGCCGAGCTGATTTTCGCCGACGTGGACTCCTCCATTGATTTGGGTAACTATGACCTTGTCCTCAATGGCGGCAGCATTGCGCTGACTCTGGCAGACGCCGATATCGCCAATGTCGTGCTCTTCACCGGGGCTAAGGAAGACAGCTACTCCGGCTATGAAGTCACGCTGCTGGATGCAGAGGGCAACAGCACCGGTACAGCCGTGATGAAGTATAACGCCAATGGCGATATCACGCTGGGTACCGCCGCTGTGCCGGAGCCGACCACCACGACGCTGAGCCTGCTGGCACTGGCTGCACTGGCTACACGCCGCCGCCGTCGCTGAAGCTATGGCGTGGCAAGCCGCCGCCAATAAAACGGCAATGTAATCCAACCGGCATTTCCACCTCCTTTCATAGCCACCGGGCAACAGCTCGGTGGCTATTTCCCTATCCGGGGGAAGAATCCTCCGCTGAGAGGACTTTTTTGCAACCATAGCCGCCGTCACCTGTGACTCAACATCTTGAAAAATAGACATTACACACTCAAAATTGATGCGTTCTGCCAACTATCCCTTGGTCGGAAAATCATGTGCCCGGTTATTGCTGAAAAGTTTTCATTGATGCAATTATCGGCGTAAGCCGCTCACTTTTAATTCGTAATTCGCAAATCGTCATTCGTAAATCCACGTATCCCAAATCTTTCAGATACCGAACCTCCCGCCGTATTCTACCAGACCTCCCCCCCGGTCAGGCTGCGGAAAAAGGCACAGAACACGGCTACTTTGCCTTCGGCGGCTCCACGGTGATGACTTTCTTCGAACCCGGCCGCGTGCAGATTGCCCCCGACCTGCTGGAGAACACCGCCAATGGCTTCGAAACCTTCGCCCGCGTGGGCGATATCCTCGGCTCTATCTGCTGATTTTCTCCGTCCGCCAACTACCCCCGCGCCTCTGCTGACTTCCTTGCGTCGTATTCCAAATGCGATGTACAGCATAAAAATGCAAACTACTGTAAAAAAGTCGATAGGATTCATTTATAGGTCTACTTTCCGGGTAGTCTGTTTGTTGTTATTTGCGCTACCGGATTGATAACAAAGGGAGTCAGATGCTATCGCATTTGGAATGCGATATTGTATCGCGCCGCCGGAAGTGCGGAGCTTTTGTTGAATAAGTGAGGAATACCACCCCACCCGGCAGGGGTACAGCCGGGGTGCGGCGGTGGGGCGGCGGGGATACGGCGGCCACCCTGCC
>SUVN01000005.1 GCA_015061985.1 Akkermansiaceae bacterium | reverse complement strand
TTGGATAATACAGAAAGAAATAACGCAATACTCTAAAGAAATAGCCATGCTATTAACCCAGCGGGAGCAGTAAGGGAGGGGCTCATTGCCGCCCCTCCCAAACCCACCCGGCTAGGGTGTTGGGCACCAAGGTAACTTTGGGCTTGAATAGTTCTAAAAACTGTGTATCCTAGAGTTCGATTAATTTTGAGGCATCCACCCCCTTGGGTTCGATTTTATTTTGAGGCAATACGCTTCTCTCAATAGCACTATAAACAAATCGATTTCCAACGCAATGTGCGCGGAAATCGATGATTTTGCTAGACAGGAACTGGCAATCAGTTGACCACGGTGAGGTTTTCAGCCTGCTCTCGGCTGAGCTCGATGCAGTTCCAGGGGAGTCCGTATTGATTGAGCGCATCCATGAAGGGGTCAGGGTCATTTTGCTCCATGTTGAACACACCTTTACCACTCCAAATGCCGGAAAGAATCATACTACCGCCGATGGCTGCTGGAACGCCTGTGGTATAAGAAATAGCCTGAGAACCAACCTCGCGGAAGCATTCCTCATGATCACAGATGTTGTACACGTAGATGGCCTTGTACCGGCCGTCCTTCTTGCCCTGAATCACGCAGCCGATGCAGGTGCGACCGTGAGTGGTCTTGCCCAAATCACCGGGGTCAGGCAGCACGGCCTTGAGGAACTGCAGCGGAACAATCTCCACACCGTTGTACACGACGGGGTCAATGCGGGTCATGCCCACATTCTTGAGCACCGTCAGGTGGTTGATATAGTTCGGGGAGAAGCTCATCCAGAACTGGGCGCGCTTGATGGTGGGGATATGTTTCACGAGGGATTCCATCTCCTCGTGATACATGCGGTAAATCTCATAGGTACCCACGCCATCCGGGCAGGTGAAGGCCTGGTGTTTGCTCATGGCTCCGGTTTCCTGAAAATCGCCATTTTCCCAGTGGCGGCAGGGGGCTGTCACCTCGCGGATGTTGATTTCCGGGTTGAAGTTGGTGGCAAAGGCCTGGCCATGGTCGCCGCCGTTCACATCGATGATATCCAAGTACTCAATTTCATCGAAATGGTGCTTGAGTGCCCAGGCAGTGTACACATTGGTCACACCCGGGTCAAAGCCGGAACCCAGCAGAGCATACAGCCCGGCTTCACGGAAGCGCTCCTGATATGCCCACTGCCAGCTGTACTCAAACTTCGCCACATCGCGGGGCTCATAGTTGGCCGTGTCCATGTAGTGGCAACCGGCTTCCAGACAGGCATCCATGAGGGGAAGATCCTGATAGGGCAGCGCCACATTGAGCACCAGATCAGGCTTAATCTCGCGCAGCAGCACCACCGTAGCCGCCACGTCATCGGCATCCACGGCGTGCGTGGTAATCGTCACACCCTCGCGGGCAAGCACGTCTGCCGCAATGGCATCGCACTTGCTCTTGGTGCGCGAAGCAAGATGGATGTTTTTGTAAACATCCTTCATCTGAGCACACTTGTGAGCCACCACATGGCCCACACCACCTGCACCGATAATGAGTACTGTGTTCATCGCTCCGAGAGAGTGCATGAACTCATCTCAAAAGTCAAGCTAAATTGCCGCTCTCCGCGACATCATCCGATATTTTTTTCAATTAACGCCTAATCGGCATTCTTACTTGACTCTCTGTGACTCAACCTCTATACTGTGAGCATGACAAGCAGACGACGCTACCGCCGCTCCCCGGCCTACACGAGAATCCCCATCATTCCGGGTATTCTTTACATCAATCTGAGTGCTTCCGGCATCACCCTGAGCTTTGGTTCTTCCACTACCGGACGAGCAACGGTGAGCAAAAGCGGCGTGCGCCTCAACAAGAGCATCGGCGGCTTCCGCATTGGCAAGAGTTTCTCTTTTTCACGCATCGGCAAGCTTTTCGGCAAGGGGAAACAGGGAGATGAGTAAAAGCATTCCCGGTCTCTTACCTCAACAAATCGCCCCGCTCGCAGACAATGGCAAGCGGGGCGATTTGTTATGATGGGATAATGAAAATGTTACTTCGAGCAGAGATTTCTCCAATCGTTGAGTGTCTCTATCACTTGAGTAGCTCCTACCACATTCTTAATCATATTGCCGTCCTTACTCACCACGGAGATAGAGGGAGGCAACGGCATCCCACAACCGGGCAAGCCCTGGAAGTTAGTAGCCTGCAATTCCGAGAACATGATGCAAGGATTCTTCAGCTTGTATGACTTGAGGTATTTCTTGGCAGCCTCTTCTGTAGTATCGGCATCAATAATAATCAGCTCCACTTTGCGAGCCTTCATCTTTTTGTACTGCTCGATGGCCACAGGCATACAGCGCTGGCAATGAACGCACGTACTGGAGGTCACCAGATAAATGAAAAAATCGGCCTTTTTGTTCAGCTTGCCGCCAACATTCTTGAACTTCCCGAAAGCTTCCACAACAGCACTTTCATCGGAAGCTTTCTTTTCTGCCTTCTCGTCAGCAGCTTCCTTGCTGTCCTTTTTAGACTTGCTGCTTTTCTTGCTCTTTTTCTTCTTTTTCTTTTTGCTCTTCTTTTCCGAGTCTTCATCCGCATCGTCCGCAGACTCATCAGCTGTGGTTTCCGTTGGTTCTTCAAACGTATCCACCTCCCCGGAAGTGTCCTGCGCTGACAGCGGCGCAAGCAACAGCCCCGAGAATGCAAATGAAAGCGTCGATAAATACTTACGTATCTTCATGCGCCTGAGCGTACCAAAATTCTATCTCTATGTCAATGATAATTCGACACACATAAAAACAGGAAAAATCCAGTCAAATAGCCCCTGATTGTGATTTCTTCCCTTTACTTCCCATTCAGGATTTCATCTATAATGAGCTGCGCACAGGATCCTCCCGGAGGAAGCAGATATTCTTCCCTGAATCGAGTTCTCTTCTCTTTCATCGAATCTTTCTCACCACGCAACAAACTCTGTATGAATTTTTCCACATCCTGAGCAGTAGAACCTCGATGATAACAATCAAGAGCTTTCAAGGTATCATCATTGAAGTCATTATAACCATCCTGTTTCCGCAGATACATACACGGCTTGTTGACGAGAAGATATTCCATAATAAAACTGCCGCTATCATGTACCATCGCATCCGATTGTTTGAACAAATCCACGTATGCTCCGATTTCTAACTGGCAGTTCGGCATATTCGCCCAGCGCTCATAATAAGCATCAGTCTTTTCTTTTCCCCAATCGGGACGATTATATAGAGTAACCCTCAACAGGGGATGCGGTTTAAATGCCCACTGAACTCGAGATGCATATTTTTCAGCCAGACGCACCATATCCTCCGCAACATCCAAAAATGTTGCAACATTGAACCAGGAAACCTTCCCTACAGACCAATGAGGAGCCCAGATGATACGCTTCATCCCCTCTCCACATGAGCGCCAAACTGAAGCTGAGTCCTCAGCCTCATCTGAAAAATAATTATCGGCAACCGGAGAACCAACTGCCACAACATTGCAACCTCCGTTTGTCATGACGGAAGAAGCTAACTTGCGGATACTGGGCGTAGTGTAGAAATTACGCCACAGATGACACTCCATTCCGGTAATAAAATCTTCTTTTTTTGTATTCTGATAGCAATAGGGGACATAGCATAATAACTCCCTATCCATTGATAAAACATCCCATTCATCAATTTTCGGTATTGGTTTGGCTAAAAAAACAACATCAGGCGCGTATTCTGCTCGCATCCGTTCCAACGAAAATAGTTCCGCTATCGGATATTTCCTTTTCTGAAAAAAAGAACGTATAATATCTAAGCGACGTGATATTTCATCATTATCAGTTATATGATTTGCGTGGACAATCCAGATGACTGGATTGAAACGCGGATGCTGCAACATCATCCGAAACACACTATCGCATCTCCAACTGGGGACATCTAAAACCATGAAAGCAACCGTGATACTCTCTTTCTTCTGAACTCGGGCAGCTATTGCGCACAGACGTTTCACCTCTCTGGTTTTCCTTGCAAGAAAACAACGAAGAAAGGAAGGACACGCATGCATCAAGAGCCAATGGAGAAGACGATAGATTTTAGAATGCCTAGGCATAACTATAATTTAATAATGATTTATTAATATGCAAAAACAAACATCTTTGAGAATCATCTGTGACACTTCAATCATTAATCAATGAAGAGAACAACCCCATCCACTGTTTGCCAATCTCTTCGACACGAAATTTCTTAACACTTTGCATCCCCTGAAGAGCCATGCATTCCCTCAAAGAATCATCAGACATCAACCGTGTTAGTTTTTCTATATATTCATCTTCATCAAATGGCCTAACGGCAAATCCCGTTTTGCCATCCTCAATTATATCATCAAGAGAAGAATAACTTCTGTAGGCAATGGGCACGCATCCAAACTGTTGCGCTTCTGCCAACACTAATCCGAAACTTTCGCTACTGCTTGACATACAAAGAATCTTAGCTTTTTTATAGTAATCAATTGGATCTTGACTTCCCACAAAAGAGAGTCTTTTCGTCTGCAATGATTTTGCCAGATGCATGTAATCCTGGCGCGCAACACCATCTCCTAAAATGACAAGCTGCCAGTCTTCAAAATTGCCCATAATTTTTTTCCACACCCGAATTATTCTGTCCAGTCTTTTTTGAAACCATACATGACGAGAAACAACAACTATCAAATTTTCCTTTTTTTCTGGGTAAAAAGAATATTTTACAGGTAATATCGGATTAGGGATGACTTTTATCCTATCAGAATCACTCAAAGCGGACAGCTTGACATATTCTGCACGTAATTTATTTGATACTAACACGAGGTCATGACTATATACGAAAAAGCTTCTTAAATATCTTTGCGTCTTTCTAATAACATTTAAATATCGGAGAGGCATAGTCAGCACATCAAAAAGCAAAGGTACGAATTTGTTGTATTCACGAAATCTAAACCAAGAATAGGCAAATCGATCCTTCAAATCAGAGAACATTATAGAAGGACAACAGTGATACACAGATACGGTCTTAATGTTTTCTGTCACGCCTACAGTAAAAACCAGTTTCTGCAATTGTAAATCACTTTGTTCATGATACCATATTATATCAATTCTATTTCTTCTGAAAAAACTACTCAAGGCATATGCTGAATAGGAAGCATTATCAACATCAATATGCTTGGGAAGTTTAAAATATGTAGCATCGCCATTTATTTTTTCACCATCGGTATACACATAAAAAAAATTGACATTATAACGCTTGGTTAATTCTTCAGTTAATTTTTTGCATACAGACTCCACGCCACCGATAGAAGCATCGATTCTCGCAGAAAAAACAATACACACATTCATAGCTACTTATTAAACGCGCTCTCCCATTTGGACAAATTACGATAACACTCGTAACATAACTTAAAAATAATAGTTAGGCACGTGTATAACAGGAATAGGTCACGTACTGCATCAATCCACTATCATACTATTACGATAGTAAAACCTAAGGAAAATCAAGTCAAACAGATGAATCAGACAAAATACCCTGATATATATGACGTATCCCATCTACCATTGTCTTGGTTGAAAGAGCCTCCCTACACCTATCCTGATCATATTTACCCAAGAAAATAGAAGTCGATGCATCCTTTGTTGTAGATAAAACTGCATCTACCAACTCTTGCTCATTATATGCATCAATAACAAAACCGGATTTTCCATGGACAACGTATTGTTTTGCGCCACACTCATGAGTAACAATAGCAGGAATGCCCATTACTCTCGCTTCCTTAACAGCATTCGGACAAGTGTCCGCCAAAGTAGGATGAACGAGAGCCCAAGTCTGTTTCAGAAGTTTAACCAAATCGTCACGCTCGACCGCGCCCAAGGGGATGATATTGGGCGGCAGATTTTCAAAATCATTCTCATAGGTTCCAGCCAGATAAAGCTTGACATGACTTAACTCCGGACGAGAAAAAGCCTTCACTGCCAATCCTATGTTTTTTCTTGGAGTGTTATATCCACTTAACACACAATTCGGCTGCTCTGAGATATCGCGAGCTTCAGATAAAAAACAAGTTTCGGGAGCATAATCCCACAGCAGAACCTTTGCCTTCGGATTCATCTTCAAAATCTGTTCACGCCCCCATTCTGACTCAGTAGTAATCAGCGGCATTTTGCGGAAAATGCACGGTTCATAGAAACTCTGAAAATACTCAAACTTAGACATCTTACTCATTTTTACATAGGCAGTTAAATGTCCCTGAAGTGAGAGCAATTTCTTACCATGAAAATCCAACGCGCATAATCCATAGCAATATTCAGTTCCCCACGCATGCACCAAATCCGGTTTAAGTTGCTTCAATAGGCGAGCGACTCGTATGCGATCCATGGCATACCCAGTAAACAGACCTATCCAACCACGAGAGCGAGGCAATATATGGAAATGTTCCCCCTTATCAACGAAGTCTATTTGCTTTTTAACATTTTTGTCTAAAACAATACGATGGATTTCAAACTCATCATCATTGGCAAAAGCGTCATGCATAGACACATGCCACACTTCATAGTGTCCTTTTTGCACAGGGATATGACTACAATGCAACCATGAGGGATACTTGCAAAGAATTGCTATAACAGGTTTCTTTTTCATGAAACAAAACAAACTGAGCATCCGATGAGATTCACCGGATGCGCATTGTTGATATATTCTTACTTATTAACCCTGGCAAACTGCTTGAGGCGCAGGCCATTGAGATGAATGAAACCGCTGGCGTCATCCTGATTGTAATCCTCATCGGTGTAATCAGCTTCCATAGTGGCCATGGCGTAGCTGTACAAGCTGTTCGGGCTGCGGCGACCGGCATACATCACGTTGCCCTTGTAAAGCTTGAGGCGAACCTCACCGTTCACAGTCTCCTGAGTCTTGGAAACGAGAGCCTGAATAGCCTCACGCTCGGGAGCAAACCAGAAGCCGTTGTAAACCATGGCCGCATAATCGGGGATGAGGGAATCGCGCACCTTCTGAGCCTCACGATCCATCGTGATAGTCTCAATATCGCGATGAGCAGCCAGAAGAATGGTACCACCGGGAGTCTCATAGATACCGCGGCTCTTCATGCCTACGAAGCGGTTTTCAATGATATCCACACGACCGATACCGTGCTTACCACCCAACGCGTTGAGCACGAGCATGACACCCAGCGGGTCAAGCAGTGTGTAGCCATCCTTTTCACCCTGTGCTGTAGTGCCGACCTGAGCCATGATATCAGCCAGCCCCTCCGTCTGCAAGCCAATGATGTTACCCTTTTCAAACAGACACTGGAGGTACTGAGGTGCATCAGGAGCGTCCTCCGGGGCGGTTGAGAGCACATACATGCTGCGGTCTTCCTCCTTGGTGGCATCATACCAGGTATCCTCCAGAATACCGGCCTCGTAGGAGATGTGAAGCAGATTACGATCCATAGAGTAGGGCTTCTTCATGCTCTGACGAATCGGAATACCGTGTTCCTCGGCATATTTAATCATCTCCGCGCGTCCGGGGAACTGCTCGCGCCACTCTTTCATACGCCAGGGGGCAATCACCTGCAACTGGGGAGCAAGAGCGTTGATAGAAAGCTCGAAGCGAACCTGATCATTGCCCTTACCGGTAGCACCGTGAGCAATGGCATCAGCTCCCTCAGCAATAGCGACATCCACCATGGCCTTGGATATGCAGGGACGGGCAATGGAGGTACCCAGCAGATATCGGCCTTCATACACTGCGTTGGCCTGGAACATCGGGAAAATGTAATTAGCGGCAAAGTCTGCTTTCAGGTCACCAATGATGCACTTGGAAGCACCTGTTGCAAGGGCCTTCTCAATAACACCATCCAGCTCTTCCGCCTGACCTACGTCTGCACAGTAGGCTATAATTTCAGCATTATACTTCTCCTTGAGCCACACCAGAAGAACGGATGTGTCAAGGCCACCGGAGTATGCAAGTACAATCTTCATGTTTCTATTTTCAGGTTACACCCTGTCAGGTGCCAGTATACACCTGCGAATGCGTTCAGAAAAGTAAATTCTTACCGCGTGACGCAAATATATGTTATGAATCCGCAGACTTGCGATTCCGCTCACACGTTTTCCATATACAACATCAGACAATCCGGGGCTACTTTTTTTCGTTACAACCCCAGTCTCTGTTTCCAATCTCTCATCAGAATGGCAAACGGCTCTCGGGAGGTCTCGTTATTCTTATACGGATTAGTCTCAAAGGCGCGGGAGTAATCCCCCTGCAGCAACCAGCAGAGAGAATACAACTCATCTGAAAGTTGAGCTTTGTGGAGTTTTTTTGCAAGGTCGCGAATCTGCTCCGGGGATGCGTCCTTTCGGAATTGCTCCGGGAAACGCCGCTTTAGCATTTCAAAAGCTTCTGCGGCAACACGGCAATACTCCTGCTGCACGGCATGCTCGGCAAGCTCCAGCGGGGTAAAATGAGTCGTATCCATCCGGCGCAATATATCCAAAGCAGAAGAAGGATTACCCGAAGACATGAGTGCACGGACATGTTTTCTGCTGCCCTGCACCATGACCCGCGGCAGGTTCCGGCGTTGATTTCGAACGGTATCTGCCATAATCGCTGTCACCGGGGACGCAGCCAAGGCTTCCGCTGCCGCATCCAGACAGGATGTCGCTTCCGTTGCTTTTCCGTTGTTGATGTAGCAACGAGCAGCCAACATGAGTATAGCAGAGCGCAAAGGAGAGGGCAGCTCTGTCGGAACACCCTCCGGCATCACCTGCCGCGCCTCAAACATGGACGGCAATTCTGAACAAAGAAGCGCCAATCTGCGGGCGTATGCATCACCGGTAGCAGCCTCATCAATCCGCTGCCGAAAAACGGCTATATCTTCTGAAGAAAACACTGACATATCATCATCTGCCAGCCACCACATCAGAAAAGAAGCCAATCTCACCGCAGGGTCGCTTCCCTGTTCTGACAGACGGCGAAATATCTGCGCCGCATTGTTGAAATCGCCGTCTGAGAGTTGCTCACAAGCACTCTTCAGCGACTCATTCTCCGGCCATGCGACATGGGAACGCACGGTGATTGACTCATATGCCGGCGGCGGGGATGTGAGAAATGCAACCCCAACAGCTGCTCCGCATCCCGCAAGTACTACCCCTGCAGATACCATAAGGGACCTACGCCGATTCCTCCGGCGTTTTTGGAGCTCATCGGATGCCTTTCCAATACCGGACTGCACTTCCTCAATCTCATCCAGCAACACCTCATAATCCACCGGACGATTGGATGGGTCGAACGCTGTCATGTGGTCAATAAGGTCGCATAAGGACTCATCCAGATGAGGATAAAGCTCACCCATGGGCTTCATCTCCCGCTTCAACTTCAGCAATGCACCTAAATCTTCCACAGATTCAGAATAGTTAACAACGCCGGTTATCATGCTTCTCAGCGTCATTCCGAGGGCATAGATATCCGTTCTGGCATCCTCCGGCTTCCCTTCCAACGTCTCCGGTGGCACATAGAAAGGAGTCGCCCAGATGATTTCCTCTCGGGCAGCATCGGGCCGATCATCCAGAGAAAGGCCGAAATCAAGCACTTTTGCCAGTCCATCGGGGGTAATGATAATATTGCCCGGTTTCATGTCACGATGCAGCACCCCGGCATTCTTTGCAGCCTGCAGGCCGGAGGCCACCTGACGAATCACATCCAAAGCTTCATCCTGCATCAGGCATTTATGCTCCGACAGCAATAGCTCCAGATTCTTACCCTCCACCTTTTCCATGGCAATGTAAAATTGCCCACGTGACCAACCGGCGGTATAGACAGATACGACATTTTCATGTCGGACTCGCGCCATCATGGAGCATTCGCTCTCAAAGCGTGAAATACGCTCAGGATTATCCCGATAACTATCATTCAGCACCTTAACAGCCAGCTCTCGTCCCAGTACCAGGTCTCGAGCACTGAACACCACACTCATCCCCCCGATGCCGAGGATACTTTCAATACGGAAGTTGGCCAGAGAACAATGCACCCGACCATTTTCTCCACAGACAGGACATCGTACTTCTGCGTAAAACCCCAGCGACGACACGTCCAATGACGTACCGCAGCTCGAACAGATATGAATGTCACTTGCTTGTCCGGCCATATGAAGAGCGAATTGAAAAACCGGGGGAAGTCCCCTCCCCCCGGTATGATAAATCAGTATTCAGGCGGCATCAGCCCAGCTTGGGCAGAGAGGCTGCGGCCACAGCCTGACCATGGCGCTTGGTCTTTTCATCCGGCACGCAGAGCGTGATGGAGAGTTCCGGGAACTCGCCCTTGAGCACCTCGTTAGCCTTATCAATGATAATCTGACCGCCTTCACCCGTAGCCACGCGACCGAGGAAGAGCAGATTGCGGATAGCGTAGAACTTGGAGAAGTAGGCAATCGTGTAGCCGAACTCCACACCGATGGTCTCGTAAATCTTACGGGCACGGTCATCGCCCTCCAGCATAGCTGCCTGCACCTTCTTGAGCTGCTCCGGATAGGGCATGCTGCCGAAGTCAAACCCGGCGCGGGGAGCCAGACGAGCCACAGCCTGCTGGGAGAAGTACATGGCACCCACACCCTTATCCTTGGACCATTCGTCCACGCCACCGTCTTCCTGGTAGTCCACCGGCACGAATGCCAGCTCGTTAAGCCAAGGCATGATGTGCCCCTCGGGGTCCACATAACCGGCAGCCAGAGAGGTACCCATGGCGATACCGAGCACGGCATCGTCATTCATGCCCATAGCACCGGCCAGAGCCGTCACTTCACCGTCGTTCACCACCTCGAAAGGAACTTCCTTGCCCATGCGCTCGCTCCAGCGGTCCTTGAGCGTACCGAACATGCCACGGATGACATTCTGGAAGTCCTCCGGGGAGATGCCGCGGAAGAGGGAACCCACGCGGGGCTCGCTGTTCACATACACACCGGCAGCAGAGCCGCCAATGGCGTCCACCTGCGGCAGGTGAGCGGCAGCACGAAGCAGGGAGTCATCCACGCCTTCAAGCTGATAGTTGGGGTCAGTCTGGTGGTAGGGATCCCACACCACTTCTTCGGAGTACACCACCTCGCCGTTCACCACGGCGGCGCACTTGCGGTCGGAACCACCCAGGTCGAAACCGATGCGGTAGCCGTCCAGATTGCGCCCCAGAGCCACAGAAGTGGAGTTCTCAGCAGGAAGCTCCTCTGCAGAAGCCACCTTCTTCACCTCGATAGGCAGGTCATAAATCTTCTTACCGATAAAGTCCCAGTCGAACTCACGAGCACCGCCGGCGCTGTAAGTAGCCGCCAGCATGTCGGCAATCTGATCATCGCCGGCAACCAGAATGGTGCAGCCGCCTTTCATCCAGAGCAGGAACTTGACGATACGCTCAATATAGAGGTTGTTCAGTGCGACATTCTCGTCCTCCTGAGGGAGAATCTTGCCACTCCAGCGGAAGCAGGTACCATCAAGACGCGTGAGTGCCAGATCCACAGTATGAGCACCGGGGGTAGCAGCTACCTTCTCTTCAAAAGCCTTGTTCCAAAGCACCGGGGCAATAAAGCCCGGGTCGAGCACGGGGGTGAATTTCGGTTGAATGTTCATAACGTACGCAGGGATTTATAGCATGATAACAGGAGGTTGACAAGTTAAAAATCCGTTAGTAATCCCTTGTGCACAAAAAACTGCATTGGTTGACGCGTAATGCACTTGTCAGAACGCCGGAATTGGTGTTTGATATGGAGTAATGGAGAATCGGCATATCAGAGGAAAACGCATCAGCGCCATCATGCTGTGCGTGTTGCTTTCTCTTCTGCTGCACCTGCTACTGGCGTTTCTTCTGTTTCTCCCCTCTTCAACTGAGGAGAAGAAGATTACTTCAACAGTAACACCCTCTGTCCAACAACGTTTCGTGCGTATTCAACGAAAAAATAGCACGCAACAGGAAGAGCAACAGCAAATTCCCTTTGCCAAAACCTCAGCAGACTCCCCTCAAGCACTGCCGGAAAGAACAGATTACGAGGGTAGCCGTAATACTCGCGCTGCAAGTGAAGCGGATGCAGGGCACCTCCGCAGCGAGAAGGAAGCTCCGGCTCAACGAGGCGAGAAAAAAGACGAAATCGTCACCTTTGAACAGGAACGTCAGGATGGGGCGCTCGACCACGAAGGGCAAAAACCACAACAGCCGCCAACTCCCCCCCTGCCCCCGGATGTTGCCCACGCTACCCACCCTCATTACGAGCTTCCCCGGCCCCCGGCACCGGGACGGAAAGACGCAACGGGCACAACGCCCATTCCCCACGCCGCTGATAAGGAGACATTGACCGCACCAACCGTTCATTCCCGGGAGAAGCAGGAAGAGACTGAACACGGCGAACTCCTCATCAGCGCCGAAGAACACCCGGAAGAACACGTCAACGCTGACACCCCGGCCAAAGCAGCTGCCATCGGCAGCGCTGCCGGCACAGCTTCTGTCCCTGCACCTCCACAAGTAGCCCGCAAAAAACGTCCCGTCTTTTTTGATCCCAGCCTGGCATCCGCGCAACCGAACGCCATCGGATTCCGCACCACAGAGCGGCGCTCCCGCAGTTCCGGACGCTTTGTTGTGGGCAAAGGAGCTGCACTCAATGTCAGCGCAACACCGCTCGGTCGTTACGAAAGCGAAATCTACCGTCGTATCGCTTACTTCTGGTATCGCGCCTGCGATGACCACAGGGGAGACATCATCCCCGGCAGTATTACCATCAGCCTGCGTATCAACAAACGCGGACATCTGGAAAACATGGATCTCGTGCGTCGCCACGGGGCCGGAGTCATCCAGCAATCTTTCACCTTCCGTGCTATTCGCCAGGCCTCCCTGCCCCCCATGCCGACAACCGTCCGGCAGGAGATAGTGGGCGATCTGCTGGAACTCATCTTCACCTTTAATTTTGACTAACCATTAACCACCAATAAACCATGCCAGAAACCATCCGTCAATTCCTCGATGCCTGCCACCCTTTCGGCTACCCGCTGCTCGCCTGCTCCGTCCTGCTGATAGCCGCTATACTCTACCACCTCATCTTTGTTGGTCGCAGCTGGCATCGCACGCTGGCGCAGATAGACTTTGCCCTGCAACACCCCACTGATGCAGAAAAAGCCCTCCGTGAATACAGCCTGCAACACCATGATTCCCTCACCGAAGTCATCCTCAGCATCCTGAACGCCTCACCGGACGCATCCATGGAAAAAGTGACGGAAGCCCGATTGATTCACGCCATCGATTCCGGCCGCAGCGGGCTCGCACTCATCAGCATCATTACCAACATCGCCCCCATGCTCGGCATCCTCGGTACTGCATGGGGCTTGGTGGATATCTTCGGCGTTTTCGGCTCGTCGGATGCACAGGCAGGCATCGCCATGGGCATTTCCAAGGCACTTTACACCACCATATTCGGTCTGGCCATTGCCGTTCCCGGAGTCATCGCCGGCACCTGCTTTGAGCGCAGGCTGGAAAACCGCGCCGCCCGCATCAACGAAAGCTTCACCACCCTGCTCAACAGCCGTCAAGCCTGACCGCCATGAATATCTACACCCGCAAAATACCCACCATGGGCATCACCATTGTGCCCATGCTGGATATTCTCACCATCCTGCTCATCTTTTTCATTGTGCATACCGAATTCAAGCGTCAGGTCAGTGTCCTGAATCTGGATTTACCTCAGACGCACAACCTCTCCGGCGAAAAAGGCAGCAACGACAGCGTCCTATTAGAAGTCGGCGCAGACGGCACACTCGCCTTCGGCGGACAAATTATCACCGAGCAACAACTCCCTGCTTTGGTACAGGAGCAACTGGAAAAAGCCCCCGACAGCACCATCCAGGTCTCCGCAGCAGACTCCTCCTCACTCGGGCGCTTCCTGCAAGTCCTCGACCAGCTCACCGCCGCCGGCCTCAATATAGAAAAAGTCCCCGTCAGGATTGATTATAAGCCCTGATGGGCTGCTTCAGCTGAAATATCACTCAACACGTCATCGCTTACGATAATTGAGGGTGGAACGGCTTTCCGTTCCACCCTCTTGAATAGTCTGGCGACTAAGGCGTATGAAGATTAGGCGATGGAATCACCAAGCTTCTTCAGAGCCTCAGCAGCGCGGTTGGAGTAACCCCATTCGTTGTCGTACCAGCCGCAAACCTTCACCATGTTGCCGCCCACCACATAGGTGAAGCCGGCGTCGAAGATGCAGGAGTGGGGGTTGGACACGATGTCCTGGAGCACGAGAGCCTCCTCGGAGTACTCAAGGATGCCCTTGAGCGGGCCCTCAGCAGCCTCCTTCATGGCGGCGTTCACTTCCTCCACAGTCACATCGGACTTCAGGATAGCCACGAAGTCAGTCAGAGAGCCGGTCGGAGTGGGCACGCGGAAGGAAGCGCCGTTCAGGAGACCCTTCAGCTGGGGAATCACCTCACCGATAGCCTTGGCAGCACCGGTGGTGGTGGGGATGATGTTGATGGCGGCAGCGCGCATACGGCGGGGGTCGCTGTGCGGCAGGTCAAGGATGCGCTGATCGTTCGTGTAGGAGTGGATCGTGCTCATCATGCCCTTCTCGATGCCCCACTTCTCGTTGAGCACCTTCACCATCGGGGAAAGGCAGTTCGTGGTGCAGGAAGCGTTGGAAACGATGTTGTGCTTGGCAGCATCGTACTCGTCATCGTTGATGCCGATGCAGAAAGTCAGGTCGGGGTTCTTGGCAGGAGCGGAGATAAGAACCTTCTTGGCGCCGGCCTTGATGTGACCCTCAGCCTTCTCACGAGCGGTGAAGAGACCGGTGGACTCAAGAACAACGTCAACACCCAGCTCAGCCCAGGGAAGCTGATCCGGACCCAGCATACCGCCCACAATCTTGATGGGGTGACCGTTCACAACCAGGTTGTCACCGTCAATCTCAACCGTGCCCGGGAACTTGCCCTGGGTGGAGTCGTACTTCAGAAGGTGAGCCGTAGTGGCGATGGGGGTAAGGTCGTGGATGGCAACAACCTTCTCGAGCTCGGCCTGGGACATGGCGCGGAGCACGTTACGGCCGATGCGGCCGAAACCGTTAATAGCGTATTTAGCCATAATAGTAGGATAAATGGATTATAAGTTGAATCCCGCCAAGCCACCCGGCCCGGCAAGGCACAGCCAGTTTAACGCCCCACCGGGAAATAGTCAACAAAAATTTGGTTTCTACCCCTGAAAAATCACGACAACAGCGCTTATTTGCTCGCTTTTCCGCATCCCTTCTGCACCGCATAGATAATTATGCGACATACCGCACATCTTATCTTGACAATACCACCCCGTTTGTGGCAGAATGCGCACCGTTGCGGGGCGGTGGTATCTCCCGCGCTTCACAGAGAAAAGCGGCCCTGTCGTTCAATGGATAGGACGAAGGTTTCCGGTACCTTAGATGTGGGTTCGATTCCCGCCGGGGCTACTCCTATAACCCTGCCTGATAGGCAGGGTTATTTGAATTTACGTGATAAAAGAGGTGACAGGATTAACCGGTCTGTGGCAGGGGGCAGTGTAGACAAAAGTATAGCCCCTGAAAATGTTTTAACCAAAATATTCAGCAGGCTTACAAATTGGCAGCACACTATCTAACTACTATTGCAGGAGCAGATTTCTCTTCCGTCGTATTTCTGTGTACAAACCTGCTGCTGTTATCCGTAAATATACAAGTAAATAACAGGCCGCAAGGACAACAAATCGCAGAGTAAAAGCAACACTCCATGGGGAATAATTCCGAATTAGTCGGAGAACGCCCCAAACAGCAAAAGTCAGCCTCTGAACTGTTTTCGCTAAGGTCTCGTATTCCGCGGCCTGTCCCGCCCGGAGAAAGAACAACATTTCCTCCGGGCAGGATATAACAGCATCAATTGCGATTTTTGAGCTGCGGGAAGAGAATGATATCGCGAATGGAGCCGGCACCGGTCAGCAACATGCAGAGACGGTCAATACCGATGCCGATACCACCGGCACTAGGCATGCCGGACTCCAGCGTCTGAACGAAATCGTAGTCGATTTTCTGAGTTTCCTCACCGGCCTGATGCATGAGGCGCTCCAGCTGTTCAACAGGGTCGTTCTGCTCGGAATATCCGGGGCAGAGTTCCTGTCCGTTCATGACCAGCTCAAAGACATCCACCACCTCCGGGTTCTCCGGATTGGCCTTGGCCAGCGGCACAAGGTCACGGGCAACATGACAAACGAACAGCGGATTAGCCTGTTTCTCCTCCACGAGCTTTTCGTAGACCTGCTGGGTGACAGCCGTATCGTCCAAATCTTCACCAATCTGGAGGCGCAGTTGATTCTCCGCGCGGTCTCGGCGCTGCTCCGGGGTGAGGTCAAACCAGTCATTCCCGGCTACCTCTTTCACCAGATCATTGTAGTCAGCTCGACGCCACGGACGAGTCAAATCGACTGTCCAGCGCAGGTTACCCTCGTCATCATACTGATCAAACTTGAGCGTACCAAAGACTTTTTCCGCGACGGAGGTAATCATCTCTTCCATCATCTCGGCCATAGTCTCGTAATCGCCACCGGCCTCGTAGACCTCAAGCACCGTGAATTCCGGATTATGACGGCGATCCACGCCCTCGTTGCGGAAATTGCGATTCAACTCGAACACCTTCGGGAAACCGCCCACCAGCAAGCGTTTCAGGAAGAGCTCGGGCGCAATACGCAGCGTCACCTGCTTCTTGAGGGCATTGTAATAGGACTCAAAAGGCTTGGCGGCAGCTCCGCCCGCCACATCCTGAAGCATGGGCGTTTCCACCTCCAAAAAGCCGCGATCAGTCAGGAAGCTGCGAATCTCCTGGATGATGAGAGAGCGCTTCACAAAGCGGTCTGCACTGGCAGCATTACTCATCAAATCCAAGTGACGACGGCGGTAACGCATATCGGCATCGGCAAGACCATGGAACTTGTCCGGCATAGGACGCAGTGCCTTGGACAACACCTTGAACTCTGCCACGCGAACAGAGGGCTCACCTGTGCGTGTGATGAACGTCTCACCCTCAATACCTACCCAGTCACCACGCTCCAGAAGCTTCCACAGAGCCCATGCCGCCGGGCTGAGAGCCTTCTTGGTGAGCATGCACTGGATAGAGCCGCAGACATCCCCCACGGTAAAGAATTGCGTGTTGCCCATATCACGGAGAGCCGTGATACGACCCAGAAATTTAACCTGTTTACCCTCCGCAAAATTGGCCTTGATTTCCGCCGCATTGGTGGTCACATCGAATCGTCCGCCGTAGGGATTCACCCCGAGGCTACGAATCTTGCTCACCTTCTCGCGACGCACGGCAATCAGTTCCTCCTCAGAGGAACCCGGAGCGTTATTGGCAGGTTGATTTTCTGACATAGCGCGCCGATTATACGCTTTTTACAACAAATATCCAGCCTAAACTTGTAACTACCGAGATTTTTGTCACGGACATGCGCGAAAAGACCGATGCTTTACCGGACGATTGCCAGCCCCACATAAGTAACCGACAGCCGGGTATTATCGCCTCCATTGAGCGGTAATACCATGTCTGATGAGATACTTTAGGAGAATCACTTCTGATACTGAAGCGTCACAGTTCGGGAAGCACCGGCAGCAAGCTCAAGCGATTCAAAAAGGATGAAATCGTTGGTAAAGACTGCATCCGGAGCATCGCAGGAAATAACACTATCTGACGACACAGATTCCGGGAAGAGAACGCCAACGCGTCCTTTGCCGCCTTTCTCCGAACTGATGGTGAAAGAATCCTTACCGTTCCAGGTAATCCTGAAAGCGGGTTTGGTGTTGGATTCATTCACCACGGCGCGCCATGTGGGGTCACCATAAAAAGCAACTACATCCCTGTCGTGGATGAGGCCGAAGCAATCCTTCATTACGGGAGCAACCTTTTCCGGAGCAATGCGGGCTTTTTCCATACTCCGAATCATGCGGGCCTGAGCAGCCACGGAAAATTGCTCTTCGTTGAATTCAATTCCCAACAGAGCCGGTTCAATTTTCTGCGTACGATGCAGGATAAACTGATTATTGAGGAACCAGGCTTCCGCAAGCGATGTCCCCTCAGCATTATTCAGCAGACTTCCCATGGTTCCCCATCCGCCTTCACCATACCATGTGGTGACGGTATAACCAACAATCTGATTACAAGTATAGGAAGAAAGCGCTGTTACAGCCATACTGTCTGCGCAGCCATACGCATCGCCAAACAGACAATTACCCGCCGCCAACCAGATGCGCGGCTCACCGTCTGCTTCTACTGGTTTGAGACAGTGCTCCTTCACCCAACGGCGGTGCGTTTCCCTATCCCCGGCCAGCGCAGCTTTAAGAACCGGCTTGTAGGCAAAGAGATGTCGGGGGGATGCCTGGTAAAATAATCCCCCAGAGGGAATAATGAGGCCGCAACCAAAAGGCATTTCCAAATTGAACTGCGTTGCATGACTGGCCGTGACAATCATCTGCGGACGCGCCGTCTCCAGCTGCTCGGCAAACAACGCCTGCAGACCGATTTCCAGTGCTGCCTTGCCTTCCGGCGTTTTCGAATCGTAAAGCGTCTGCTTCGGCTCACTGTAACCGCTTTGTTCCAGAATGGGAGTCCCTGTCCAATCAGTAATGCAATAACTATGCTCAAAGCGCGAAGCATCAACATTCGTTGTAGACAAAAGTCGCTTCATGACCAAGGGCTTGGAAGCCGTAGCCACTCGCAGGGCATCTTCCGGGGTCGCGCCGGTAATAATCCCCCAGAGACAATCACCCCAGGGGTCGGCATCCATGCGGCGGGCAGCGCGGTGAAGATTCATGACGAGCACACGGTTAACCTCCTCCGGACGCGCTACGATACCGGCATAGCGTGCCTCCCCCTGCTTCAGACAGCGGGCAAGTTCATCCTCGCTCCAGTCATTCACCTCCTGAACAATGACATTTCGCCCGGCATTGCGGTGTTTTGCCTGCAAGGCAAGCACCACGTTACGCCAGGCTGGTTCTCTGAGTGTCTTCGGTGAGCAGAGGATAGTGAAGCCACCCTGCCGGGTCGGTGTCTCCGCAGGGACAGAATCGGCAGAGGCACCTTCTGCGGCTATACCACCCAACAACGCAACGGTCAGAATAAGAGAAGGAGCAAACTTCATACAAAACATACTGTTGAAACAAATCACTTTTATCAAATAATTTCCACCCACGGGAGCCGATTAGCCATAGGGGCGCAATGGAGACGGCAGGAGGCCAATCCAAGCTCATCCAGAGTGCTCTGCATGGCCATCGTGGCCAAACGGGGCGTGTTGCATTCCGGGCTGAGATGCCCGAGCACCACATGCTGCAAGCCGGGATGCGCCAACTGCCGCACCAGGTCGCAGGCCTGCCCATTGGAAAGATGCCCCCAATCACCGCAAATGCGGTCAATGAGCGAGGGCGCACGCCCGGAGTTCTCCAGCATCTCCGGGTCATAGTTGGACTCCACATACAGCGCATCCACACCCGCCAGACGACGAAGGATATCCGGAGTCACCGTCCCGGTATCCGTCAGATACCCAAGTTTTTTGCCATCATACTCAAAGACATAACCAAACGGCTCATAGGCATCATGTCGAACGCCGAACGCCGTCACGGCGACTTCCCCCACCTGCACGCAGGAACCATGTTCCATGCAGGTAAATGCCGTGGAATGAGCCATTCCGCCGCGCAACTCTGACACGAGATAGCGGCTGCAATAGAGATGCAGCTTATCTTTCTTGCTCAGAACCCCGAGTCCGCATATATGGTCGTGGTGTTCGTGGGTCAGGAAAATGCCGTCAAGGGACGGCACCCCCAGTCCGCACTCCTCCAAGCCCTTGCGAATCCGCAACGCACTGATACCGGCATCCACCATCAGCGTGATGCCTCCGGCAGAAATGACGGAGGCATTGCCACGACTGCTGCTGGCCAGAACGGAGAGACGCATCATTGCGCGGTAGGTTTAGCCAGATAGGGGTTCGTCTCCTCCGGCGTGAGCGCCTGAAGCGGGCGACCGTTCAGCTTACCCGTCTGTGCACGCAGGAACGCAGCAATGGATTCCACCTCTGCATCAGAGACAGAAACTCCTACCTGCGAGGCGCACATCACCCGCACAGCCTCCTCCAGCGTCTGAACCGAGCCGGTGTGGAAATAGGGAGCCGTCATTGCCACATTGCGCAGCACCGGAACGCGGAACATATCCTTATCCTCTTCGCGTTTAGTGAAATCGCGGAGTCCGAAAGCGCCTTCCTGATAATCCTCCGGAGCAGCGGCGGCACGCAAATCACCATGCGTGTTGATATACTCAAAGCTGATACCGCCAAGCGCCGGGCCGGAGTGACAGGTGGCACAACCGCGATTCACAAAGGATTCCATCCCTTTCTTCTGCTTCTCCGTCAGAGCATTCTTATTGCCCTTCAAGTATGCATCAAAGGCAGAATCGGGGGTCACCAGAGTCTTCTCGAAAGCCGCTATGGCATCCGTAATCGTGTCACCCGTTATACCGTCGCCGCCATACACCAGAGCAAAGAGCGTGCGAATTTCATCATCCTGGGCCAGCTTGTCAGCAATTTCGGCCCAGTCTTCCGGCTTGCTGTAACCCATCTCCACCGGGTTGAGGGGTGGGCCGGCAGCCTGTTCCTTGAGGTCGGCCGCGCGACCGTCCCAGAACTGGCGAATATTACCGACCGTGTTATAGGTGGTGGGAGCATTCACGCCCCCCAACTGCGGCAGTCCGTCCGCACCGGGCACACCCTCCGATTTGGAGAGATTATCCGTCCCCCCCTTGGTCAAATCATGGCAGGAAGCACAGGAAACCTGATTATTGGTAGAAAGCGCACCATGATGATACAGCAGTTGCCCCAGACGAATGCGGGCGCGATCCCACTCTGTCTCCGGTGGTGAAGCGGGAGAAATGGGGGCAAAGCGACGCAGCTCCGCCCCCTGTTCCTTGTAGCGGTTACGCAGAATACTCACATCCAGCGGCGTGAGACGGGAGCCAAGGTGCACCATCGTGTAGGCAGCCGGGGGCATACGGCGGGTGCGCAGCACATGATCCATTTTCAGGTAATCCACGTTGGCCGAGCGGATTTCCAAATCCGGCACCATCTTGTATGCACGCTGAGCACCATCCACATCGCGCGCCAGTTTACCGAAAGAAAGCGCGTTCCAGAACTTGCTGTAAGAGGCCTCCGGGCCATGGCAATCCGCACATTTCTGGTGGAGAATAGCCTGTGCCACCTGCTCTGCATCGGAGCCGGAAAGCTCGGGGCTCACCTGCCCGCTCCGGGCAGCATCCACGGCCACCTTCGACACGCCCAGCATGACCGTTCCCACAGCACCCGTGGCCGCCAGAGCCAACACATATTTCCAGATAGAACACTTCATGATATAAGAAAAGTTTGTACCGCCGCATTCTAACATACGCCAATCAAATCTGGCAAGCACAATAAGCAAAGAAAACAACACCGTCTCTGTTTTGTATGGCATAACCGGCACAAAACAGGGTAAATAGTTTGACAAACGACTGCAGAACATGATAGAATCCCGCCGCTTACGTCTGTTCCGGCTCGTCCGAACCGCGCGGGAGTATACATTCACACACCAAAAACAATCTTATGTCCGTCGTCAAGTTTTACAAAGAAGAGCACCAGGTACCGTTAGAAATGCACAAGGTACGCGTGGTTCAGAAGCTGTTTCTCCCGACTGTTGAGGAGCGCGTGGCCAAGCTCCGCGAAGCAGGCAACAACACGTTCCTGCTGCAGAATAAGGACGTATTCATGGATATGCTCACCGACTCCGGCGTGAACGCCATGAGTGACAACCAGGTGGCGGCCTCCATGCAGGCTGATGACTCCTACGCCGGCTCAGAGACATTCAACCGCCTTTCCCGCGTCATTGAGCACGTATTCGGTACCAAATACTTCCTGCCCGCTCACCAGGGGCGCGCCTGTGAAAACATTCTGGCCGAGACCTTCGTGAAGGAAGGAGACGTCGTGCCCATGAACTTCCACTTCACCACCACGAAGGCCCACATCACCCGCAAGGGCGGCCGCGTGGAGGAACTCATCATCCCGGAGGGACTCGACCCGAATCTGGATTACCCCTTCAAGGGCAACTTCGATATCCCCCGCCTGCGCACCCTCATCGAGGAGGTCGGCGCCGAGCACGTTCCTTTCGTGCGTATCGAAGCCGGCACCAACCTGATTGGCGGCCAGCCGCTCTCCATGGAGAACATGCTGGAGGTTGCCGCTGTCTGTAAGGAATACGGCGTGATGACCGTGCTGGATGCCTCTCTGCTGCAGGATAACCTGTACTTCATCAAGACGCGTGAGGAAGCTGCCAAGGACATGAGTGTGGCAGAGATTATCCGCAAGCTGGCTGACGCCATGGATCTCATCTACTTCTCCAGCCGCAAGCTGGGCTTTGCCCGCGGCGGTGCCATCATCTCCAACAACGAGAACCTCATCCTCAAGATGAAGGCATTTATCCCGCTGTACGAAGGCTTCCTGACCTACGGCGGTATGGAAGTGCGCGCCATGGAAGCCATGGCAGTCGGTCTCATGGAGACGCTGGACGAAGAAATCATCAACCAGGGTCCCATCTTCATCGAATACCTCGTGAAGGAACTCTCCGACTACGGCGTGCCGATGGTGAAACCTGCAGGCGGTCTGGGTGCCCACATCAACGCCTCTGAGTTCCTGCCGAATATCCCGCATGAGCAGTACCCCGCCGGGGCTCTCGCCACGGCACTCTACATTGCCGGCGGTATCCGCGGCATGGAGCGCGGTTCCCTCTCTGAGCAGCGCAACCCGGACGGCTCCGAAAACTATGCCGAGCTGGAGCTGGTGCGTCTGGCCTGCCCCCGCCGCGTCTTCACCCTCTCCCAGGTTAAGTACTGCGCTGACCGCGTGAAGTGGTTGTACGACAACCGCGAGCTCATCGGCGGCCTCAAGTGGGTGGAAGAGCCGGAGGTTCTGCGCTTCTTCTTCGGCCGCCTGCAGCCGCTGAGCGACTGGCAGGAGAAACTGGCCGCCAAGTTCCGCGAGGACTTCGGCGATAGCCTGTAAAGCGCTCCCGGCATCAGAATTTCATCAGCGAGCCACCTGCAAGGGCGGCTCGCTTTTTTTCGTTTTTTTCGTTGCAACTGACGCAAGATAGGGCTTGCGCGGGACGGGGGACTTTGATAAAATACGCGCAATATGACGGACGCTACACTTTCCACGCTGAAGCAGGCCGTTGCCGACGGCAAGCTGCTCGAATCGTCACTTGAAAACATCTGCATGCTCTGCGGAGCCACGCAGGATGCCATTGTCCCCGCAGCCATTGACCAGCTGATTGAGGCACAGGCCTGGGCAGAGCTCAACAACCGCTTCTATAAAACGCTGGCCTTCGGCACAGGCGGTCTGCGCGGTCGCACCATCGGCACCATCGTCACCGAAGCCGAACAAGGCAAAGGCGGCATCAACGGCCGTCCCGAATTCCCCTGTGTAGGCACAGCCTCCATGAACTACTTCAATGTTGGCCGCGCCATGCGCGGGCTCATCACCTATGTCCGCCGCTTCGTGGAAGCAGAGGGTACAGGCCGCAAGCCGCTCATCGTCATCGGGCACGACACGCGCCACTTCTCCCGCGACTTCGCAGAGTTCTGCGCCCGAATCACCACCGATCTGGGCTGCGACTGCGCACTGTTTGACGGTCCCTGCTCCACGCCGGAGGTATCCTTTGCCATTCGCGAGCTGAATGCCGACACGGGTGTGGTGCTGACAGCCTCTCACAACCCTGCCCATGACAACGGCTTCAAGGCCTATTTCAACGACGGCGCACAACTCATCGCCCCGCACGACAAAGCCGTGATTGCAGAGGTGAACGCCCTGACCACAGATTCCTACACACCGTTGCCAGCTGAGCAACAAGGTTCCCTGCGCGTACTGGATGCGGCATTCGATGCCATCTACATGAAGAAGCTTCAGGGAATCATCCTGCGTCCGGAGATTTTCTCTGCCGGTGCAGCCAAGGTGGTGTTCACCAACCTGCACGGGACGGGAGCTCGCTGCATCGTCCCCCTGCTCCGCGAGCTGGGCTGCAACGTCAGCACCGTGGCAGCTCAGGACGTGCAGGACGGCCGCTTCCCCACCGTGAAGAGCCCGAATCCGGAAAACGCCCCGGCACTGGATATGGCCATGGCTCAGGCAGATGCAGAGAACGCTGATTTGGTCATCGCCACCGACCCGGATGCCGACCGCATGGGTATCGCCGTGCGTGATAAGGCTACGGGCAAAATGCAGCTGCTCACCGGCAACCAGACAGGATGCCTTCTGGCCTGGTATCGCTGCATGAGCATGATTGAGCTCGGGCTCATCACCCCGGAGAACATCGACCATGCCGTCATGGTCAAGACCTTCGTGACCAGCCCGCTGCAGGATGCCATCGCAGCATCTTTCGGCATTTCCACCGTGAACGTGCTGACCGGGTTCAAGTATATCGCCGCCAAGCTCGGCAAGTATGAAAACGCCATCCCGGCAGAGCTCCGCCAGGACTACCGCAGCATGACCGAGGCGCAGACCCGCGCCCTGCGTCTGGAATACAGCAAGTTCTTCGTCTTCGGCGGAGAGGAAAGCTACGGCTATCTGGCTCAGGATTTCGTGCGTGACAAAGATGCCAATGCCGCTGCCATCTGTCTGGCAGAGATGAACGCCTACCTCTCCTCCAAGGGAATCGGCCTGCTGGAATGTCTTAACAGCATCTACACTCAGCTCGGTTACTACAAGGAGCTGGGTACCAACATCGTGATGGAAGGTGCCGACGGCGCTGCCAAAATCGCCGCCCTCACCAAGAGCTACATCGAGAATCCTCCCACCACTATGGACGGTGCAAATGTGGTCGACGTGCGTGACTTCTCCTCCGGCAAGATGATTGATGCTGAGGGCGACCCCGTTCCGGCAGAAAAAATGCTCTTCATCGATTTGGCTGACGGCCGCAGCTTTGCCGTGCGCCCCAGCGGCACAGAGCCCAAGATTAAGTTCTACCTCTTCGCGCATGGTGAGGCCGGAGCAGACCTTGCCACCGCCCGCCCGGCTGTGGAAGCCAGCATTGCCGCCCTCTGGAAAGCCGTGGAGGCCGATGCCTACGCCCGCATGGCCTGAGGATAAGAAAACCCGCCTTTTCCCAAAGCCGCACCCGTTATTGGGTGCGGCTTTTTACATAAAAGACGGGTTCAATCTTCCCGCAAATTTAGCTGTTATCAGCACATCGCATTTGAAATGCGATGTGCTGATAACAGAAAGAAGCATAACGAGGTAGAGTCACGAAAAATCAATCTTCTATACACCTGATTTAATGAAATGATGTACTATTTTAAGTATTTAGTGGTTATTTTTCTTTACATCGCATTTGAAATCAGATATACACACGTGAGATGAACAAGAACAGAGCCAACGAAGTGTCTCTCCCCGCTGCCAAACTCAGAGGCATTAGAAACCCTGAGATAGAGCTATGGCGTTTTTTCTTTGCGGTTATGGTATTTCTTTCTCACATGAGCGTTCTGCCAAACGGAGCTCTTGCCGTAGATTGTTTCTTTTTGCTGACGGGATATTTGACCATGAATTCCATTTCAAGGGCGAGAATGAAAGGCAATACCGTCCCTGGAACCGGCGCATTTATTTTACGCAAATTATCAACATTTTACCCGGAATTGTTGGTGGCAACCATAACCACCATTGCAATATTCCTTTTATCCAGGCCACTTGATTTTCAGCTTATTGCAACTGCTGCTAAAACAATGATAAATGGCATTTTGCCCTTAAAGATGACAGGCATTAGTATTTCTTATGTAGATTTCAATGGTGCTACCTGGTATATATCATCCATGCTGATAGGGCTAATTATTGTTTACCCTCTTCTTGTGAGATTTGGCACGCACCCCATACTATTTATTGCAGGCGTAATTATCTGCGGTTTTTTATGCCAATACCACGGAAAGCTCAATGGAGTATATGCATGGTACGGCTTCACTTTTGAGGGAAATCTGAGAGCCGTGGGTGAGTTGTTGATAGGAGCTACTGCATATCAGGCGATTCAATCCTTCAGCCAATTTAATCTTTCCCGATTAGGTCTTTTTTTTGTCACATCAATCAAATATTGCTGCATAGGTCTGGTCGGCATAATTGCCGCGTTGCACCAAACCTGGCTGCATGGATTTGCCCTGATTGCAGGTCTGCTCGCCATTGCAATTTCTTTTTCCGACCAGGTTTCTGACAGACGAATTTACGCAAACAAAATATGTCTGTTTTTAGGTTCTTTAAGCCTCCCCTTATATCTGAGTCATCGCGCCATCACTGTTTGCGCAGATCAACTGATTCCTGATTTAGTTGTGGACATCGAATGGGCAAAAGTTGTGATATGTTTCATTTACTCATTAGTACTGGCACTCGTCGTCCAAGGTGCAGGCAAAATCATTCGCCAGCACAGCAGCAAACTCAGGAAATTATTTATCGCATGATGAATTACTTATCCATGGTATCGTTTACAGAAAGTTATCAATACAACCTGTACCTGTAACTACATGATCAGCAGCAACATGTGAACCCTCTTTTTTTTCAAAGCCGCACCCGTTATTGGGTGCGGCTTTGGACACAGCAAAAATACATTCGCCGGTCTAAACGCAGAATTCGGGCATATCAATCACTGCGGAAAAAACGCATCAGCCGCCGGGGAAACGGAGGGAGAAGGGTTGGTGTGTGTGAATCGGGCTGAATGACAGGAGGCGCAGTTCCAACCGGCTCTATCAAAACTTTGGGACGGCAGGCATGCTGCGGCCCTGCATACAATTGATGCTATCCTCCATCAGGATTCATCCGACTCGCGTGGTGCATTCACCCCGCCTATCAGGATAACCATCTCTCCTTTCGGAGGATGTGCGGTAAACTCTGCCAGTAGAGAAGCCGCACTTCCGCGATGATAGGTCTCGAACACCTTCGTCAGTTCACGGGCAACGCATACCGGGGTATCCGGAGCTATCTCTGCCAGAGCCTGAATGGTTTTCACGATGCGAAACGGCGACTCGTAAAAAATACTCGTGTAACTCGCATCCACCGCTTTCTGTAATACAGCGGTGCGTCTGCCCGACTTCACCGGCAGGAATCCACCAAAGAAAAACGCATCGCTCGGCAAGCCGGAGCCCACCAGAGCCGTCACCACGGCAGAAGGTCCCGGCAACACCGTAAATGGAACACCGCGAGCCTTGAGCTCCTGAATCAGCCTGTAACCGGGATCACTCACCCCCGGCATCCCGGCATCCGTAACAACAGCAAAAGTCTCACCGGCCAACGCACGGGAGGCCACCTCCGGTGCGCGACGAGACTCGTTGTGTTCATGCAGGCTCAGCAGAGGTTTGCGGATACCATAATGCGACAGCAGCATCCCCGTGTTGCGGGTATCCTCACAGCAGATACAATCTACGGTCTCCAGCACCACAAGCGCGCGCCGGGTAATATCCTCGCGATTGCCGATGGGTAATCCCACGAAGCTGACGGGGTATTCTATCATGGCATGGTGAGATTGGTCACCAGAGCCTCAGCCGCACGGATAGCTGCGGAGTTCAGGGCATTATCTACCGCTCCCTGAACATTGCCGGAGGTACTCAGATTACTGCCCTGCCCACTGACATTGCCTTTCATCAGAACTTTCCCCGTTTTTCTGTCCACAACCTGATAGCTCACTCTCACCGTCAACTGCACTTCCGAGCTGAGGTACGAATCGTACGGATTCGTTCTCAAGGAGCTGCGGGTGATATCATTGACATTCCCGCGAATAATAATATCGGCCTTCCGAGGAGATGCCAGCGTGTAGGTGCCGTCGCGTTGCAGCAAATCGCACACAGCGGCTGTTGTTTGGGTGGACAACATGGGCTGAATCGTGTGGTTGGCAAAAACCTCCACAAAAGCCGTAGTCTTCCCTTTCAGTACTGCAGGTTGATATCCTCCGGCTCGATAACCGCATGAGGTTACCAGAACTGCGGCGGCCATCGTGCAGACCGACATGGTAAAAGCGCTTCTTTGTTTCATGACTGAGAGACTTTTTTAGCGGCAGCCTGCGCTGCACGTGCTTTTTCAAGAAGCTTTTGTGCCTCAGCGGCAGCTTCCGGGTTCACGCTCTTCTGCCGGATAACATCCTCAAAACAGAAAATAGCAGACGTGTACTCACGGGAACGCTCCAGATAGTAGCGCCCCACCTCCAACTGTTGACTGACAAGAAGTTTATCCATGGTGGCGGCCTGCCCCAGTGCCTTGCGGGCATCCTTGTGATTCGGGAAGCGAAGACTGAACTCTTCATATGCCTCACGAGCACGAGCCAGATTCACCAGATTATCTGACTCACCGCGCAGAGTGGTGTTCGCCCAGAGCTGTGCCACCATCAGCTGAGCCTCCGGAGCGAGGGGGCTGTCCGGATATTTTTCCACCAGACGGGCATATTCCATGCGGGCTTCTTCATCTCTACCCTGTTTCACCAGAAATTCGGCCAGAATGGACGATGCCGTGGCGGCCATGTCGTTATACGGAGCCTTACCAATAATATTACGCAGCCATTCAATCACAACAGCCGACTCCATATCCGCCTTCCAAAGTCCCCAGAACACCTCTACCTTCATCTCGCTCTTTGCCGCAGACAAAGCCATGGCCAGCTGTCTGTCCAAAGCAGTCCTGTACAACGAGCTCTGCGGATAACGCTCAATCAGGCGGTCGTACTGACGAAAAGCCTCACGATAGTCTTTTTTTGCCTCATAGCACTCTGCAAGTTCAAAGCGAGCCTGAGCCGCATTGGGGGCCAGCGAATGATAATACACTATCTCCTTGTATGTGCTAATGGCATCCCCGATTTTTCCGGTCTTTCTGGCTGTCCTTGCTGAAGCTAGCAGGCTATCTGCCTTCGCATCCTGCGCCGTCACCATACCGGCAGGATGCAACTCTACATTGAACTGCTGACACATCGGCAATGCTGCCACCGCAGCCACACTCAGAAATAACAGAGCCTTTTTATTCATCTCCGCTACAGAATACCACGCCACTGCTCGCTCTGCAAGTTTGAAATCACGCTTTTGCGTCTTATCCCCCGCTTTTTGACCACTCAGAGATGTATCTTAATGACTCTTTGGAGGCAGGGGGCAGGTGTTGCGCAGGAGGCCCCGGCGACTTCTCAACACGATAGATTCTTTGAACCTGAGTTTAATCTTACTTTTTACTGTAAAATGTTATCTGATTTACTCCGGTGCCACGACGCCGTCGCGGATGATGAGGGTGCGGTCGCCGCGGGCGGCGACACGGGAATCATGGGTGACGGTGACGAGGGTCTTGCCGCCCTCATCCGCCAGAGAGAAGAGGAGGTCGAGAATCTGATTACCGTTGCGGGAGTCGAGGTTGCCCGTGGGCTCATCCGCAAAGATGATGGCGGGGTCGTGAGCCAGAGCGCGGGCAATGGCCACACGCTGTTGCTCACCGCCGGAAAGCTCATTCGGCAGGTGGTCCATGCGGTCAGCCAGCCCAACCTTTTCCAGCAGAGCCTTGATGCGCTCCGTGGCTTCCGTGCCGGCGATGGCGGTAGCCAGAGAGGCATTTTCCAGAGCCGTCAGCTCCGGCATGAGCATGTAGTTCTGGAAGATGAAGCCCATGTTTCTGTTGCGGAAGAGGGCGCGCTGGCGCAGAGAAAGACTGTAAATATCCTGACCGTCCACCATCACCTTGCCCTGCTGGGGCGGTTCCAGCCCGGCCAGTGTGTACATGAGCGTGGTCTTGCCTGCACCACTGGGGCCGCAGAGGAACACTTTTTCGCCGCGCTTGATATGCAGGCTGAGGCCGTGCAGAACCTCCACCTGCTTTTTACCAATGCTGTAGGAACGATGTAAATTGTCTGCTGTAATCATGCGCGGCGGGTCAGTTCGATGTTATCAATGAGGCGCACGTCGCCGAAATAGGCGGCAACGGCCAGAAGCGCGAGGCGTTTCTCATCCGTCAGCTCATGCAGCGTCTCCGCATCGCAGAGCGTCACATAGTCCACCCGCACGCCGGGAATTGCCTCCAACGAACGCTGAACGGCTACACAGACATCCGTGGCGCTCGCGCCGTTGGTGTAAGCCGCAGAGGCTTCCAGGAGAGCCTTGCGAATGGAGGGCGCTGCGGCACGATGTTCCGGAGTAAGACGGACGTTGCGGCTGGAGAGGGCGAGGCCGTCGGCTTCGCGGACGATTTCAGCACCATGCAGGGTGATGGGGAAATCCAGATCACGCACCATGCGGCGCAGGATGGCAAGCTGCTGGTAATCTTTCTTGCCGAAGATGGCATCCGTGGGCTGCACCAGATTGAACAGCTTGCTCACCACCAGACAGACACCGGCAAAGTGCCCGGGGCGCTTCGCGCCGCACAGGACGGTGGACAGATGCGTCTCCTCCATGGTAACGGAGCGGTCAGCACAGTACATCACCTCCGGCGTGGGCATGAACACCACGTCTACCCCGCAGCTGCGGCACAGCTCCAAATCAGCTTCCGGGGTCTGCGGGTAGGAGGACAAATCCCCGGCATTGTCAAACTGCACGGGATTCAGGAACACGCTGGCCACCACACTGCCGGAGTCACCCGCCAACACACGCGCCTGACGCAGCAGAGAGGCATGCCCCTCGTGCAGGGCTCCCATGGTGGGAACCAGAACCAACCGCCCGCCGCGAAGCGGTGCGAGCATGTTACGCAACTCTTCCTTGGAATATGCCGTCTGCATGGGCGGCATTCTACCACAATACAGGAGGGGATTCAAGCGCAAGCAAAAGCATCATGACAGTATACGTCTTTTCTTGACCATTCCTGCTGAATTTGCTATATTCTGCGAAACCGGTGGAGTGATTATATATGAATAAGCAGCTCTATATCTATGACTGCCACGGAGCTGTCATGCTGAATTCCGATGGTAATTTCATGACCATCGGCTCGGGAGAGCGAAACACGTTCCGTGTCCACATGCGCACGGAGAACGGGGGCTCATTTGCTCAGAGGAACGAGACCTGTCGCTTTTTCCCCCACGGCAAGGTGGAACAATACATCGTGAACGGTGAACCGACCAACGCCGATGTGGTCATACTGCCCGATACGCTGTATCTGATGATACTCGACGGCGGGTGCTTTGTCTGTTGGTATGGCCAACAGCCGGATTTTTCCGCATTCAATCCGGCCGAATGGTTCATTCTGGCCCCGGGTGCGGAGCAATGGTATGGGCCCTATGAGCTGACCAGCCTGACCCATGTCACACGGGAGTTCCCCGGAGAATCCCTTGTCACTTTCCGAGGCTTGGGCAGAGATGCCTTTTACCTGCGCGATATACTGGATGTGGCCGCCTATGCGGAGAAGTATATCGAGGAGAATCCCCCGCCGGAACAAGTGGAACAGCAGGAGGAACGTGAGTTGCGCTGTCCCTCCTGCTGGCTGACCTTTAAACCGGAAGAAACTCTTTCCATAGCAGCCCACCCGGATTTGCTGGGCGACCCCATTCTGGGGGAGGATGATATGCTCCGCTTCCGGCCTTCTGCCTGGGATGAGGCCAGCGGCTTCCCGCTGGATGCCTGCGGCAGCACCTGCACGGAATACGCCTGTCCCCATTGCCTGCTGAAGCTGCCTCCTTTCTTTTACACCACCATTCAGCATATTTTCTCTCTGGTTGGTGTTCCCGCTGCGGGCAAGACCCACTATCTGACCGCGCTGGTGCCGGAACTGGAAAAGGAATTTCCCAAGGAGTTCGGCATGCCGTTCCGCGATGC
Source organism: Akkermansiaceae bacterium (assembly GCA_015061985.1). Lineage (GTDB taxonomy): Bacteria > Verrucomicrobiota > Verrucomicrobiia > Verrucomicrobiales > Akkermansiaceae > Akkermansia. The sequence continues at coordinate 75,349 of SUVN01000005.1, read as the reverse complement.
TGACCCGCTGATGAATGAGCCGCTGAATGAGTTACGCATGCGCCTGTTCAACGCGCGCACCCCGCAGGATGCCTACCTGGGCAAGACCCACGTGCGCGGCAACCTCTACCAGCAGGTGTGGAGACGCGGCGTGTTTGCCAACATGCCCCGCCCCTTCATCTATAATCTGAATAAGGGGAATGAAACGCATTCTCTGGTGCTGTACGACAATGCGGGCGAGGATTTCCAGCCGGGAAGCGATTCGGAATACACCCCCGGCAGCCTTCACATGGCCGTGGCAGATGCCATTCTGTTCCTCTTTGACCCGACAGCGAACCCCGGATTCCGCACCCTGCTCCGCGACGGCGATGATCCGCAGCTGCGGCACAACCTGTATCGCCCGGGGCGGCAGGCCATCCTGCTGGCCGAATCCGAAATGCGCCTGCGGACAAAGCTCAACCTCCCACCTGCAGAAAAGCTGCGGGTGCCGCTGGCCGTCATCATCGGCAAGTGCGATACATGGTCGCATCTGCTGGGGCCGGAACCGCTTCTGCCGACCATCCGCAATGGGATGTTCATGACCGAGCATGTCAACCTGAACTCTGCGCGCCTGCGTCAGTTCCTCTTCAATATAGCCCCCCACATCTGCGCCAATGCCGAGGCTATTTCCTCCAACGTGCGCTATTTTGCCGCCTCTGCACTGGGCGCATCCCCGGTAGAGTTCACGGATGAGGCCAGCGGCTCCATGCTGATAGGGCCGGCCTCGGGTGAGGTGCATCCGTTCCGCGTCACCGACCCCGTCATGTGGGCGCTGCATGAGGTAGCCCCCTCGCTCATCCCCGGCGCAGCAGCAACATAACACCGCATTCCCTCCCTGCATGGCACTCCAGCTCATCTACACCAGTGCTGCACAGCTACTCGACTCATCCCAGTCGGGTTACGGCATCGTGGCGCGGTCGGAAGTGATGCCGCGGGAGATGCGACGCAAGCTCACCGAATTGAGCCGCTATCGGACAGGCTCATGCCGGGGTATCACCGGGCCGCAATGTGCCTATACTACCCTGACCTACGCGAATTCGGAATACCATGTTCTGACTGTCTCCCAACCGGCGGGGGCGGATTACAGCGGCCGGATGTGCCACCTGTCGCATCATCTCGTTCTTCTGCCGGAAGAGGTGGCCGCTCTGCTGCGGAACAAATATCGGCCCACGCCTGCGGGTGTCATTCTGGCGCTGGAGCATGCCGGGTTCTGGCGCAAACGTTGGGAAGGTCCTCCGCGTTTCCTGAACGGAGAACCGCACCTGAGCCCACAGGATATCCCCACCGCAGATATACAGGCCACATGGAAGCGGCTCACCGGGCACAAGAGTAATGCCCGAGCTTTCTGCACGCCGCCCTTTGAGAAAGATTGCCTCATGACTGTCCCGGAGACAACACCGGTAGAAGATATCCTGCTGCTGTGGCATGAAAGCGACTGGCTCTCGCCTCACTTCGGATGGGGCAAAACATTCATCACGCATGCAGACGAGTCCGATAATTTCCGCGTGACCCAACGCTGGGCATGCACGGAAAACTCGCCGCTCATCCGCAAGGCCATGCGGACCGGGCATCCCGTCCTCCCCATAGGGATGGATCTCGAGCTGGGAGAGACATCGGACGATACACTGCCGGCCACCTCTGTCGTCTATCCTCCCGGCATCATGCAGGGCGAGGAGAAGCACCAGTTCCGCGAGCATCTGGCAGCCCGTCAGGCAGCGCGCATGGTGCCGCCCTACCAGTTCTCCGAAGAACCGGATGAGGAGCTCTATGATTTATCCGTCATCCGGCGACAGAAGCGACGACGAATGGTAGCGGCGGCGGCGGTTCTTCTGCTGCTGGCTATCGGAGGCGGCGGCTTCGGGGTATATTATGCCGCGCGGCACAGCCCCGCCCGCATCGGAGAACACGCAGCCTACAACTCACTCCGCTCCCTGCTGTCACAGCCCTACGATGCGAAACTGGCTGCACAGCTGCTGGAAAATACGGAAGCGCTTGCCAAGGCTTCCCATCAGTCGGAAAGTGACAGGAATCGCGCCGTCGTCAGGATAGTTAACATATTGCAACAGGCATCCGAATCGGAGAAACATGCCGGCAACCTGCGTCTGCTCTGTGAACTTTCCCGCCAATGGAAGCTGAACAAGAACAAACTCTGCCTCCTCTACATGCGGGAAGCCACACACAACCGCCCGGCTGCCGAATGGGCTCGATCATTCTCCGGAGAAGAATTACAGGAGTGGGAGGCCCTCATTGCAGAAGAGCCCGAATTACGAGCCGGGCTGAATGAGCCGGAGCTCCTTGCGTATTTCGATGATGTCATGAGAACCCCGAGGGGAGAAAGTGACGCTCACCGGGTTGCCGACATAGCGAAATCCGACTGTCAGAATCGTTTCCACCCAATAACAAGCGGCGAAGAGCTGCCGAACCTGCTCACCGATATTCTGCAGAAAGCCCCCGTCACGCTGAGCAACGGAGAAATCATCATAGCTCGCATGCCATGGGCCTCGGATAAGGACAGGACGGAGCACATCGCCCTGAAGCCCGGCAGGACAGAGTGCCGCATCGTCAGAAGTGCCGCACAGGATTTCTACCATCTGCGATTCAGCAAAGCTGCAAATAAGGCAGATATTGACATCTGCGTGCGCAATAATCGACTAATCAGCATCAGCCGCAGAGGCATCCCGGTTGCCGTCAGTCTGCCCACTCAAACAGGACAAGTGCTGCTGATACCCAAGCTTGCGATTCCTCTTTCCGGCATCCATACACCGACTATTCCCCCGGCAAATGAGCAGGACTTCACTATCTTGCCGGAGCATCTGGAAATAGTCCCGCCCTCGACCAGCCACATGGCGGCCAGCCTGAAACTGAAAAAAGGAAATCAATTCCCCTGGGTTGAATCGAACCGCCACACTGTGCCGCAGCGCTTCTCCTTCCGACTGCCGCTTCTGGTCAAGGGCGGTAACTCCGTCGGTACGCCGGAGATATCCGCCGCCAATCCCGCCGCCGTGGAATGGAACGGAGCAGATGTATCAGCCACCAACCGACATTTCGAGACCTTCACCTGCAAATTAACACCCACGGGCAATATCACCCAAAAGCTCCACGATACGTTCCACAAGACTGTCAACACCGGTTGTGCGGGCGAGGTGAGCGATTCTGACCCCGTTTTCAGCCTGGCCATGGTCTACACGACGCTGAGCATCATGAACAAGTCCGGTCTGACTGAAGAAGAATGGGACAGCGCTGCAGCCCGATACTGCACCCTTTTCAACAACAAAGCATTCAGCGAACTGATGCAGAGAGTGGCACCCGAAGCCGCGGATGTGCTGCTGTCCTACGAAGCGGCGAGCTCGCGCAGTGCCGCCGGCAAAGAAGAGAGACGCCGGGTTCTCCGACTGCTCCGTCGGCCGGAGAACAGACGACGCATCATTGACGGCATCCTGCATTTCGTCGGTGAAAAGCTTCTGGCGACCTATCGTGAAGCAGAGCAGCATGCCTCCGGTGATATCGGGCTGCAACTGATTCTCCGGCAGCTGAGCTGTGACAACGACCGATTGAACTGGCACTTCCTGTTACAACCGGAAGAGAAAAGCGCTTCCTCCACGTCAACACCATGAAAATAGCCATCGTTTCAGATGTTCACGACCATATCAATCATCTGCTGCTGGCTCTTGCAACAGCTGATGAGGCCGGGTGTGAACGCATGATTTTTCTGGGGGACATGGTACACAGCTCCACATTCACCCTCCTGACGGAAGAGTGGAAAAAGCCGCTGGATTTGGTATTCGGCAATAATGAATATGAAATAGAGGCCTTCCATGCCATTGCGACAGCGGCACCGCATGTGACCCTGCACGGCAATTATGGGGCGGTGACAATAGGCTCCCGTCGCTTATTCTTCTGCCATCTGCCCTCCCTTGCCCGGCAGGCGGTTGAAACAGGCCGATTTGATGCCGTATTTTACGGGCATACGCATTGTGCGGACAGCCGTATGTCGGGAACAACCCTGCTGGCCAATCCCGGCGAGGTGTTCGGGCGGCAATCCCGCCCCGGTATCGGTGTCTATGATACGGATTCCGGCCAGTTCTTCCATTTCCCTATATAATATCATTATAATGGATTACCTCGTCTTCAGCATGACCGGGATAATGAACGGAAGAATCCCTCCCGTCCTGGATTCTTGTGAGGAAGAGGAGGCCCGGCAGCGGGGAGAGAATTTCCGGCGGATTCGTTCTTTGTTGAAGTGTGAGTTGTCCCGCCGATGCGGCATCCCGGCCACGGAAATTCATTTTTCCTATGGTGCTCACGGCAAACCCTCCATCCCCCAATACGAGTTCAACATCTCTCACTCGGGAGATTGTCTCTGCATGGCTTTCCATCACACGCCCATCGGCATCGATGTGGAAAAAATCCGCCCGCGAGCCATGGACAGGCTGGCTCCCCGATTCATGGCAGAGGAACAGCTGGCGGCGTTTCGGGAGAGAGGCTGCCCGGTTGACGAATTCTTTGCCTGTTGGTGTGCGGCAGAAGCCTTGGTCAAACAGGCAGGGGACACCATCTGGAACGCCGCTGCCTATCCCTTTATTTACAGAGAGGGCAGCATTGTCCCGCTGTTCGAACAAGCCCCGGAAGTTCATCTGTTCACCCCCATGCCGGGCTACTGCGGCGCGATTGCCTATCAACCGTCGGTCGTGCTTTCAGACTTGCCAAATCCGATTTAATCGTTAGAATACCCGCCCACCATGTTCGCTTCGGAGCTTTCCCTTCACACGCTGATGATGTCACTGCTGCTGGTCGTGACCCCCATTCTGATTCTCTTTACCATAGGCGGGGGACTGCTGCGGCGGCAATTCAGTACGAGCGCCCTTCCTCCGGTGCCGATGTTCCCGGGAGCAACATTCCCGAACATCTTTGACTGGCTGTACACCGCATTTTTCATCACGACAACCATTTTCGGCACCGTCGTGACCGTCATGAACCCGCCGACAGGAGAAATCACGGTCGGCACCCTGCTGACCAACCTGCTCCTGCAGGTTTGCGTCTACCTGCCCTTTGTCATCCGATTCGGCATGCTGCCCGCACCGATTCGTCCGAAGTTCCGCATCGGAACGGCTGCCTGTCACCTCTTCCTGGCGCTTCTGAGCATCATCATCCCTTTCTGCATTCTGGAGCAGCTGGGCTTCTTCCGCTGGCTGACAGAGCTGACAGGATGCCCGGAGTTACAGGATATCGTCGTCATGTTCCGGGATGGTCATACCGAGCTGCGGCTGGTCATTGCCGCAGCTGCCGTCATCGTTGCCCCGGTGTGCGAGGAAATTGTGTACCGCGGTTTTGTGTATAACATCCTCAAGCGGTACAGCGGCCGCGTGGTGGCCATTCTCCTTTCCGCGCTGCTCTTCAGCGTCATTCACGGCTCACTTGCCCAGACACTGCCGCTCCTGGTATTCGGGGTGGTGCAGTGCATCCTGTACGACAAAGCGCGCTCGCTCTGGCTTCCCATGGCTCTGCATGCCATCTACAACGCCCTCATGCTCATCATGATTCTTATCCTTCCTGCCTGATGCCCACCCCACTTTCATCCATGGGAGAGAACGCTGTGCTGCAGCGGCTGCTCCGGCGGATGCCGACGAATGAGAAACTCATCATCGGCCCGGGGGATGATTGTGCCGTGGTAACACGCAATGAGGAATGGGACACGCTGCTCAAAACGGATGTCGTGGTCGAATCTGTGCATTTCACGCCGGAGACGCCGCCGGAACTCATCGGACGAAAAGCGCTGGCCCGAGCCGTTTCCGACATCGCCGCCATGGGGGGAATCCCGGAGCACGCTCTGGTTACCCTGCTGGTACACCCCTCCCGCCCGGTTGAACTGCTGGAGCAGCTTTACTCCGGCCTGCATCGGCTGGCCGAATCCTACGGGATTTCTCTCGCCGGTGGGGAAACCTCCTCCCTCCCCACCGACGGGCTGGTCATCAACGTGGCTCTGACGGGCCGTGTAGAGCGTGGAATGGCGGTTCTGCGTTCCGGTGCCCACGTTGGGGATATCCTGTGCGTATCGGGGCTCCTGGGCGGCTCTTTCCCCTCGGAACGGCATCTCACCTTTGAACCACGTATCCGGCTGGCTCGTTTTCTCATGGAAAACGCCCTGCGTCCCTCGGCCATGATGGATTTGTCCGATGGACTCGCCACCGATTTGCCACGCTTGGCAGAAGCCTCCGGCTGCGGCTATGAACTGACACCGGAAACCATCCCCTGTCATCCCGGATGCTCGATAAAAAACGCCCTCACGGACGGTGAGGATTACGAGCTGCTCATGACATTTCCCCCGGAAACCGCTCAGAGGCTCTCTCTCATAGACTTGCCGATTTCCATCACTTCCATCGGGAAAATTGTTCCCCGAAACCGCGAGAATCTTGGTCGCGGCTGGCAGCACTTTTCTGCCTAATTCACTCATTTAACCACCTTTTCGCCAGTGTTCCACACATCTGAATTTTGCCGTCTAACTTTTTCTTTAATTTAATTCAACTATCGTGTTATCAATACATTGTAACATCGTCAAATTTTGTTCCACAGAGATTCTTGAGCACACATTCGAACTCAGAATAAATATCAAGAAACGTTAACTAATCGAAAAATGTATGCCAACTTTTTTTGAACCTGTGGAACTCCCATGGAACAGCGCTTTGCACGGGGCAGAAAATTTATTCAGCGAAAAATTTCTTTCTTGTTAGGGAGAGACGTGGCATATTTCCCCCCGCATCACCTCCCTGCCCCGGGAACGACAAAACGGGAAAAGGGAAACAATCACCAAGGGAAACTAGAGATTTCAGGCAATGAACCAACAGGAAAAGGAACAGGCCATCTGGGCACAGATCGCAGAAGATCTGCGCAGCGTTGGCAGCGTGGGGGCGTATGGGTTCGAGTCCTATATCTCCAAACTGAGACTACTGCGAGACACTGGCACCAAACTTATTCTGGAGTACCCGCAGGACATCGTGTTCGACTGGTTCGAGATTAACTACCACGACCAGATTGTGAACGCGGCGGCACGCGTACTCAACGCCGCCAGAACCATCGAATACGTCGCAGCCGGCAGCGACAGCCCGGCAGAAACGCACGAGCAGCCCGCTGCCATCACCGCACCCTGCCCCGCAGAGGCAAGCGAGAAGAAGGCCGGTACAGGCAAACGCCGCACCCGTCGCAGCAGCAGCCCCATCAACAGCGGACTGAATGCGGATTACACCTTCGACGGCTATGTCGTGGGCTCCAACAACGAGTTCGCCTACGCCGCCGCACAGGCTATCGTGAACAACTGCGACTGCAAATACAACCCGCTTTTCGTCCACGGCGATTCAGGGCTCGGTAAAACGCACCTGCTGCAGGCCATCGGCAACGCCATTCAGGCGAAGAACGAGGGAACGCAGGTACTCTACGTCACCAGCGAGGACTTCACGAACGCTTACATTGAAGCTATCTCCAAGAAGGGGGACACGCTCAACGCCTTCCGCCGCAAATACCGCAAGGCAGACGTTCTGCTGATTGATGACGTGCAGTTCATGGCACGCGCCGGTAAGACACAGGAGGAGTTCTTCCACACCTTCAACGCGCTTTTTGAAAGCGGCAAGCAGATTATTCTCTCCGCAGACTGCCCCGCCTCCAATATCACCAATCTGGAATCTCGCCTGACCACCCGTTTCGAACAGGGACTGACCGTCAGTCTCCAGGCACCGGATTATGAGACCCGCATGGCCATCCTGCGGCAGAAGCTGCGCCGTCAGTGGAAGTCCGACCTGTTGAGCAACGAGGTGCTGGAGTTCCTCGCCAAGAACGTGACGCATTCCATCCGCGCGTTGGAAGGAGCACTGGTTCGCATGACCAGCTATGCCTCCTTTGCCCGCCGTACCATCACTGTGGCAGATGCCCGCATTCAGCTCAAGGATCTCCTTCGCCAGCAACGCGGCAGCAAGGTTTCCGTCAGCGAAATCCAGCAGCGCGTGGCAGATGAGTTCAATATCCGCCTGGCAGACATCAACGGCCGCCGTCGCACGGCTGCCATCGCGCATCCGCGCCAGGTGGCCATGTATCTGGCTCGCAAGCACACCGACACCTCACTGCAGGACATCGGCGCCGCGTTCGGCGGGCGCGACCACGGCACCGTGCTTCATGCCTCCAGAACCATCGAGCAGAAGATGAAGGATGACAGTGAGCTGCGAGCCGTCGTTGCCCGTCTGGCTGCAGCGTTCGTTTAAGAGGCACACGCCTCCCCTGCCCTGCCCAACTACCCTGCGAAACACGGCATGCTCTACCTCGAATCCTTTACCCTGCCCTCCGTTGCGGTGCAGGAAGGCGTGTTGAACAACATGCCGTATGTGGAATCCAACGTGTATCCGTTCAAGCTGTTCACGGAAGATATCCCCTCGCTGGAGTTTGCGCCCGTCACCATCCTCTATGGAGGCAACGGCTCCGGCAAGACAACGATACTGAACCTCATTGCCCAATATCTGGAGCTCAGCCGCAGCGGGCCTTACAACAAGACGCAGTATTTTGACACTTTCAAGCAGCTCTGTTCAGCCAAACTGGCGGGTGACGATGAGCGATTTCGCGTCTCTATCCCGGCAGATAGCCGCTATATTGCCAGCGATGATGTATTCTCCCGCATACTGAAGACCAGACGCGATAACGAAGAACGCGATTTGCGGCTCCATGAGGAGTCCCGCAACTGGCGGCATGACATCAAAAAGGTGAGGCTCAACACATGGGAACAGGGCGGTTACGAGCAATTCCTGGCACACAGAAGCGCCCTGCGCCACAATCCCGCCAGCTATGCCCGCAGCAAGGGAGTGAGCGAGCGTGTGCGCGAGTACTCCAACGGCGAAAACGCCTTCCTCTATTTCACGGATACCATCGGCGAAACAGGGCTTTACCTGCTGGACGAACCGGAAAACAGTCTTGCGCCCGCCCTGCAGCTCCAACTGGCGGAATTCCTGAGTGCCAGTCTGGAACTGCGCACCCAATTCATCATCGCCACTCATTCTCCCCTGCTGCTGAGTCTGCCCGGTGCAAAGGTATATGACCTGAGCACCACCCCGGTGCAGGAACGCCCTTGGTACGAGCTTGAAAACGTGCGGCTGATGCACGACTTCTTCATGCATCACCACAAAGCCTTCTGTATTGACTCTGAATAAATCGCCCCCGAGCAGAGGATGCATGACAAAGGACTTCTCTATTATTCCTTGCGGTAACGTCATCTTTGGCTACAATGGGGAGGATGAAACGACTCCTAGCTCTGTGGGCACTACTGTGCGCTCCTCTGCCCGCCCTGACCGAATTCACCGACCTTGAAGAAGCCCTGTCCGTCACCCGCAAGGACGGTCGGTGCATCATGCTGAACTTCACAGGAACGGATTGGTGCACGGCCTGTATTCATCTGAGAACCAAAATACTGGATTCGCCGGAATTCAACAGGGCAATGGACGATAAGCTGGTGCTGGTGGAAGTGGATTACCCCCGCAACCCTGAGCTGGTGAAGAAAATCTCGAAGGAAGAGTGGGACAAACGCACGGCACTGCTGGTATCCTATCGGGCGGAGGGGTTGCCCTATGCTGTTCTGCTGGATGCGCAGGGGTATCCTTTTGCCACGCTCTCCGGCACAACGCGCACCACAGCGGACTACCTCCCCCTGCTGAATCGTGCATTTGAAACGCTCAAGGCCCGAAACGAGGCACTAAAGCGAGCCCATACGCTCACCGGAGCAGCGTCTGCCCGAGCGCTCGCAGAGGCGCTCAACCTCCTGCCGGAAGCCTGCCGCGATAAATACCCCGAATTGTTGCAAACCATCGCTGAACATGACCCGGTCGACACCTTGGGCTACCGCCGATATTGCCGGGGCAGCGAAGCGCGCATCCGGCAAATGGCCGAGCTGCGGGAACTGCTCGACTCCTTCCGCGGGCAATTCGAACCGCAGCTCATCCGCAGCCACATCGCCGCGCTGGACTCATTCCTCGCCCGGGAGGATCTGGATACGGACGTGCGGCAGGAAGCCCTCCGCGCCAAATCCGACAGCTACGCCTTTCTGCGCGATGTGCCGTCCATGCTCCGCACCATGAAAGAGGCTCACGCCATTGATCCCGACTCCCGCCTGGGAAAAAAGCTGGAGCAGAACATCCGATACACGGAAGATGTCATCCTGCCCATGTGGAAGGAATCGCAGAAGCCGTCCTCGTTTGTTGAGCCCGGAAAAATGAAAGATACGCAGGAGTGATGAACTTGTTCCTTGCCACATCGTACTGTTTATGGTAACATCGCGCCGTGGCGCAGCCTGATACCGAAAAACTGAACACTCCCACGAACGACGAATTGGAACAATTCGCCGCCCGCACGCGCCGCAGTCTCATCATGAGGCTGGGGGACTGGAAAGACCAGAAGAGCTGGGATGAGTTCTATCGCACCTACTGGAGACTCATCTACTCTGTGGCGCTCAAAGCAGGGCTGCGGGAGGATGAGGCCTGGGATGTGGTTCAGGAAACGGTGCTGACGATAGCCAAGCAGAGCGTCAAGAATATGTACGACCCGAAGAAGGGCTCGTTCAAGATGTGGCTGTGGCACATCACACGCTGGCGCATCAATGACCAATTCCGCCAGCGCAGAAAAGATACCTCCGCCACCGTAACGTCCGCTGACGGGACGGAAAGAGAACCTCTGGCCGACATTCCTGACACCACCGGTGAAACTTTTGCCAAAATATGGGATCGCGAGTGGCAGAACAACGTCATGAAAGCGGCCATCGAACGGGTGAAAATGAAGATTTCACCCCAGCAGTTCCAGATTTTTGATTACAATGTGCTGCGAGGCATGAGTGCCGGCGAGGTGCGCAGCAAATTGGGGGTGAGCATTGCTCAGGTTTATCTGGCCAAACACCGCGTGGGTGCCGTGCTGAAAAAAGAGGTGGCCTACATCCGAGCCCAGGAAGAAGCTCCCGAGAAAAAGTAAAGGGCGACTCAAAGGCAGATAGTCTGCCCTGCCGCAAAAGTGTGCAGGCGGGACTGCATACGCTCTTTCAGAAAGAGCGTGGCAGCGTCTCCCGTGCAGTGTCCGGTCAGGTATTGAGCAGGCAGTTGCAACAGGACATCTGCCGCCCGGTTCAGCCGCTCCGCATGGGTATCCGGGCTCAGTTTCATGAAATGAAAGCCGCCCACGAGCACATCCGGTCGGAAATAGCATGCGATGTTGAGAATCCCGCGATGGGAACACCCGCTGAACAGCACACGTTTCCCCTGCTCCTCCACCAGCAGGTATTGCTCGTGGCGGAAGTCATCGGAAACGCGTTTACCCTCCCGCAGAACACTCATCCCGGATGAATCAAGCCCGTACGTAAGGGGAACTTCCGTTGCAGAGAACAGCGTCATTCCCTCTGCCGGAGAAAAGACAGGAGTCTCCACCATCCTGATGCGTGGATGATGCATCAGCGCCGTATCAAGGCCGATATCCTTGCCGGATGCATTGAAGTGCGGCTCAAACGCATACGCACTCACCCAGACGGAGGCCTGCGTGTTCACTTCAAGAAAACGAGTAAGGCCGCCCCCGTGGTCGTAATGACCGTGCGACAACACTGCTAATTCCACCCGCGACAAATCAACGCCCATCTTCTCCGCATTATCGGCAAAGGCAGCAGAAGCCCCGGTGTCGAATAAGATGTGCCGCCCTGCGGTTTCCACCAGAAGACTCAACCCATGCTCTGCTGCAAAATCATCAGAGGAAGCGCTATTCTCCATCAGGACATGAATCTTCATGCCCACCAGTCTACACCCGGTCACGCCCCGCATCAAGCGTTTTCAGCGAGCTTCCGGCAAATCGTTCCACGAGGTGGTAAAAGCGGGCGACACGTGGGCTTTCTGAGCCAGCGGAGTGGTTGAGGTGTTGGCAAAGCGGATGTTGTGGCCGGATTTCTGAAGCTTGTCCAACACCTCCATCAACGGACTGGGTGCCGCATCCGGATGCTCAAAGGTGGGCTGCACCTCCTCGGCAGGCAGGAGGTCTGCCAGCAGCACCCCCACCTTCCGATACCGATAACCCGGGCGATAGATGGAATCCAACAGAGCGGTTGCAGCTGCGGTGAATACACGCGTATCATCCGTGTGACAGGAAAGCGCACAGCCCGAGCTTTCCGCATACAGGCGCTCCGTATCCTCATAGCGAGAAGTCCGCAGCACCACGTGTACAGCAGCCGCCATCAGTCCCTCATCCCGCAGGATACGCCCTGCTTTCTCCACAAAACGGCAGAGGGCATCCCGCAGCACAACGGAGTCATCAATGGCTTCCGACAACGTACGGGACACCATCACCTGCGTCCGCTGCGGTGCTTCTATCTCGTCCAGACAGGAAACGCCCTGTAATTCCAGAGCCAGGCGCTCGCCATGGACTCCGAATAAGCGGCGCAGTCGTCCGGCCGGGGCTGAGGCAAGCTGAGCCGCCGTTCGGATACCCGCACCACGCATGCGCTCACGGAGTTTTCTCCCCACGCCCCAGACCTCCTCCACCGGGGTGGTCTCCAGCAATGATTGTATCTGCTCCGGGGTGTTTAAAGCCATGACTCCGCGGTACTGCGGGAGTTTCTTGGCGGTTTCGTTGGCAAGCTTGGCAAGGGTGCGGGTGGGCGCAATCCCCACGCTGACGGTGATTCCAACCCAGCGGAAGATATTTCTGCGGATGCGGCGGGCTTCCTGTTCCCAATCCGGGCCGGGTTGCACCACGGCAAAGGCCTCATCTATGCTGTACTGCTGCACTTCCGGGAGAGAATCCTCCAAGATGCGAATCATTCTGTCAGAGAGGTCGCTATAGAGCGCAAAGTTGGCCGAGCAAACGATACCGCCTGCCGCCTCCAGCCGCTGCCGACACTTGAAATAAGGCTCGCACATGGCGATACCCAGAGCTTTCGCCTCGGCACTGCGGGAAATGACACAGCCATCGTTGTTGGACAACACGACGAGGGGACGTCGCCGCCAATCGGGACGGAACACCTGCTCACAACTGGCAAAAAAGTTATTGCAGTCGAAGAGTAAATACATGTGGGACACGGAAGTGCGCCCCCTGCTCCGCATGGGTGGCGAGTGGCTTACAGGCCGAGCTTGGCGGTCAGAATCTCCGTCACCATCTTCGGGTTGGGCTTCGGATTGCTGGCTTTCATCACCATGCCGGTGAGCGCATTGAGCAGCTTGAGATTGCCGGCTTTCACGCGCTCCACAACATCCTGATTCTCAGCTATCACCTTGTCTACCAGCTCATCCAGAGCGCCCGTATCGGTCTTTTTGTAACCGAGCGAGGCGGCAGCGGCCGTGGCATCCATCCCGGGATTCTCCCACAGCACTTCCTGCACTTCCTTAGCCTGATTGGTGGAAACGATGCCTTCCTCAATAATGCCGACCAGAGCCGCCAGCGTCTGCGGGCTGAGCGGGCAGTCGGCTATGGAAATCTCGCGGGCAGAAAGGGTAGCAGACAGGTTGTTGATAATCCAGTTAGCCACCTTGCGGGGAGCTTTCGACGCAGCGGCAGCAGCCTCGAAGTATCGGCACAGCGCCACATCCCCCACCAGCGTGTTGGCATCCGCCACAGGCAGCCCGTACTCCGCCACCAGACGGGCATGCAAAGCATCCGGCAGCTCCGGCATCTCGCTCTTCACCTTCTCCACAATGGGTGCCGTCTGCACGGGGATGAGGTCCGGGCAGGTGTGATAGCGGTAATCGTGAGCATTCTCCTTGGTGCGCATGACAATGCTCTCGCCCATATCATCATCCCAGCGGCGGGTGGACTGCACCTGAGCAATGCCGCGGTCAAGCTCATCTGCCTGACGGGCAATCTCGTATATCAACGCACGACGGGCGGCGGACATGGAGTTGATATTCTTCATCTCTATCTTGGCACCCAGTTCTTTCTGACCTTTGGGTCGCAGCGAGACGTTCACATCACAGCGCATCTGCCCCTTTTCCATATCGGCATCGGAAATACCGCCGCAGATGAGAATCTGTTGCAGGCTCTTCAGATAAGCATAGGTTTCATCCGGGCTGGTCAAATCCGGGGCGGAAACAATCTCCATGAGCGGGGTGCCACCACGGTTGTAGTCGACCAGAGAGTAATTGCCGTAGTGGGTCAGCTTGGCGGCATCTTCCTCCAGGTGGATGTGGTCAAGCTTCACCTTGCGCACCACAGCCCCCTCTGCCCCGGCAGCTTCCTTTGAATTAGCCGGGTATGCCCAGGCATACAGAGGAACCTCACCACCGATACAAAGCGGCAAATCCAGCTGACTGGTCTGGTAGTTCTTGGGCATGTCGGCATAGAAATAATTCTTGCGATCCCACTTGGAAACAGGCGGGGTGCTGCAACCCAGCATCATGCCCGTGAGTACCGTGCGCTCGATGGCAAATTCATTCAGCACCGGCAGAGCACCGGGCATCCCCAAACAGGTGGGGCACACGTTCGTGTTCGGCTCATAGCCGAATCCGGCCTTGCAGGAGCAGAACATTTTGGTCTCTGTCTTAATCTGGCAGTGAACCTCCAGGCCGATGGTAACGAGATAATCAGAAACAGGCATGATGAATGATACAGAATACGATTTTAATGGGAAGATGTCATGTTGGCACGTGCTGCCTCATCCAAATCCGAACGGAATGAGGCATCAAATACATTCTCAAAGCAGAAACTATGGGTTTCGCCAAGGCTCTCGAACATGGAATCGAGAGCGTCTGAAAAACTATCGAAAGGCTCTGTGTTATATCCGGGAATCCCTGCAATGCGCACTATTTCGCTGCGAATTCCCCACAGTATCGGCTCCAGCGGCTCCGTTGCCTCACGCACGGCAGCATCGGAGGCATCAGCAAAAGAGCGATTCATGATATAGCTCTCCGGCAGCAGCGCCTGAAGCCGCTCGGTCAGTTCCGTCAATCGCTCGGCGGCCTCTCTCGCGGTCGGAGCATCCTGCACCAGCTCCAGCGTCTCCAGCAACGCCTTGTCCGGGGTATGCAGACGCTTGAGCCTCACGAGCTCGATGCGGGTCTCTTCCTCATCCAGCGGAGCGGGAGGAGTTTTCAGCAAATCCACATCGTCCTCACTGAACATGCCGGAAGCCACCGCCTGACGAAAAGCCACGCGAAGTCGCTCCGAACCATAGCAACGCACCCGACAAAGCCCCAGAAACTCAGCATTCAAATCCTCGAATGCCTCCAGAATGCGCAGGTGAACGCCGTCCATCATACCCACCACATGCACCTCATCAGAATCTTCCGGCTCCTCGTCGACGGCATCGGGAACCATGGGCAGACGGCTGAGCAATTCGTCCAGCTCTGCGACACGCTGAACCAGCTCCAGAAAGCGAGGAGCAGCGCTATCTGCTTCCTCCTTATTACCAATGC
This sequence comes from Akkermansiaceae bacterium, assembly GCA_015061985.1. Lineage (GTDB taxonomy): Bacteria > Verrucomicrobiota > Verrucomicrobiia > Verrucomicrobiales > Akkermansiaceae > Akkermansia. The sequence continues at coordinate 59,933 of SUVN01000005.1, read as the reverse complement.
CGGACAGAAGAAACCACATGTCCGAGGTCGTTTTGAGGAACTCCTGCCCGACTCGCTCTGTATCGGCAGGCGTGGCCACGGCAGCGCCATCCACCAGCAACGCCCCCTCGGTCGCCGGAGAGTATGACCCCAGCGCCAGAGACGCAACGCCGGCCATGTACACCAATTTCCTCATATTCGCCCGGACATTATACCTCATTTTCTGAAATTGGCAAGCCGTAAAATGCAGCATCGCTGCTAACTTTTATATACTGGGGATAAGGCTCATAGAGAACAACACAGAACAAAAGGCAAAACCGCACCCCGATTACTCGGGATGCGGTTGAAAAAGAGATATTTTCGGTCGAATCAGGGCTTGATGACAGAAGCCAGCACCACCGTGCCGTTAAACGGCGTGGCAACGTTGGCGGGCATCTCCACCTGGCTCAGACGCAGGGATTCCTGATACTTCACGCCGGAGATATCAGCCACGATGGCGGCGGGGATATCCTTCACAGCGCACTTGACCGGCATGGAGTGCACAATCTGGTGCACCACACCACCCATGGCCAGACCAACGGGAGTACCCGTAAGCTTGACGGGAACGCGGGTCTTCACCACCGTATCGGGAGTCACGGCGCAGAAATCGATGTGAGAAACAGCGTCCGTAAGGAAGTTGCGCTGCACGTCCTTCACCAGAGCCAGCATCGTTGTGCCGTCCAGATCCAGATTCACCAGAACATTGTCGGAAGGAGCAGCGTTGAGCAGCGTGCGCACGTCAGCGGCCGTAGCCTGCACGTTCACATTGCCCTCCACGGCGCAGCCGTAGATAACGCAGGGAATGATGTTCTGAGCACGAAGAGCGTTCAGCTTGCCGGTGCCGACAGCTTCACGCTTGGTCACTTTGAGAGAATACGGAGTCATGATAATGATTCTATGTATTGGAAATTGAGTTTTGTTTGGAGTTCTTCCGACGTCGGTGCGCGGTGTATTGTCACCCGCCGGGTTTGTCTCACCCAGACCAGCGAAAGTAAGGGTGGACGCACAGGATACTCCTTTGTTAAGGAATGTCAAGCAAAATTCTGACAAAAGTGATTAAAAAAGCGAAGCAAATACCTTTGAGCGTTTTCTGCACTTGTGAAAAGCAAAACCAAAGCCCCAGGAAACCGTGTGATAGATCTGTATTTTCAACTGAAAGAAAATAAAATAATTTCGAAGAACTTTTATCAGTTATACGGAATCGACAACGCGTGTTGCATTTTGTTTACTCTGCCAAAAGAATTTCCCGGAATGTGCAATAAACGGAAGGATCCAAGGAATATGTCTGTACATTAACCTTAATGCAAATACATTAAACATAAAAATCAAAAAAGTGAATGGTATATACATTTCACGCACCAAAATTGCATACTGAGTAAAATATGCTTGATAAAGTTTACCCAATAAATAGATTATGCCGGCATGGGTAGCATAGCTCAAAAAAACGGCTGGACTATATTTTGCCGCAAAACTGACTACGCAAGGGCATACTCTTGAAACACATGCCATAAAGGACAAAAATAAAGCAGCAGCAACTATGGCCAAATATGGTAATGAATAATAATATTTACCTATAATGACAATAAACAATAGAGGAACAAAAAGATATACAAACACCTTCTGCAACACATTTAAGGAAAACCTCCCGGCACATACACCACAAAGAAAAACTAAAAAATCAGTAGGAATAGGCATAGGCAAATGTGTCAGAAGTTCGCAATGCCAGCTGTTACCATATAAGGACATAACGAGACATACAACAGCAGCAATTTCCGGAGAAAATCGCCATATTGGCCAAAAAGCAGTCATGTATATAATTGCTAAAACAAACCACAACGGGTAATCAGCACATATGAAAGAACCGGAACCAATACCAAATACTCTTCCCCATGTTACTTCGTCATTGAGCCCGAATGAATAAAGTCCATTCCATATAAAATAAGGAACAAGCAGCGCCACAAGTCGCATCATCCATTTCTTGACAGCCATGTTTTTTCGCGTGAAATAACCGGCAAGGAAGAAAAAGACAAAAAGGGATGCTGCAGGTTGAAACATGAACGATAGTATTATTGATGAAATGCAATGCTCATCTGCAACAGGCAGGTCTGATGAACGCATATGAAACATAATTATCAGCAACATAGCCAATACACGCACCGATTCAATCCATTCATTTCTTTTCGCCCCCGTATTTTCCATGTCTCGGGTACTATACAGCATTTTTAATGCGATGCTTTTTAAAACACTAATATTTGTAATCTTTATGCAATAACGTTTGTTTGTTTTTTTTTTGCCTGTTTTTTTCGTTCTATGTGTCTAGCAGTCTATAAAATCGTTTTTTTTGCTGTACATCGCATTAAAAATACTATACGCACCCATCATATCCGCAAATAAACAACACACACAGAATACAGCATTGAACCAGGGAACAAGCTGTGATATGGTAGGCATTCATGAGCACTGACAAATCCCCCCGCATCCGCAAGGTCATGGTTCTGTTGCTGGCAGCCATCTTTCTGGCACAGCTGGGACACGGTATCTGGGACTTACTCTTCAGCAACTATCTGAGAGATGTTCAGGGGTTGGATGCCGGGCAGCGCGGCTTTCTGGAGCTTCCGCGCGAGCTGCCGGGGATTCTCTGCTTTGTAGTCATCTGCGCCCTTTTCTTTCTGGATGAGATTAAGCTGACCATTCTGGCATGCATTCTGGCGGCTGTCGGGGCATTCGGATTCATGCAGCTGGAAGCCGACTGCGGACTGCTGACACTGAGTCTGTGGATTATTACTGCCAGCCTTGGAGCTCACATACTCATCGGCACCATTGACTCCATCGTCATGCACACAGCTCGCCCGGAAAACCGCAGTCTGCGGCTGGGGCAAATGCGGGCACTGGGAACGGCTGCCACCCTGACCGGGGCGCTCTACATAGGCATCAAGTGGAAAATCAACAATGATTTCTCTGTGGATTACGCTGTCATGGGAATTATGATGTTGCTGGCTGCGGCTTTGCTGTGCTGCGTACGCGGCACACAATTCCCTGCCCGACGCTCCTGGAAAGAAAGCTTCATCATCCGCCGAGAGTACAGCGTCTATTACGGGCTTGAAATCCTGCACGGCATCCGAAAGCAGCTTTACCTTACGTTCGGCTACTGGCTGATGGTCAGCACGCTGGGGCAACAACCGTCCGGTATCGGCTTCATTCTGCTCATTGCCGGTATCATCGGGCTGTTTACTCAGCCACTCATCGGCTGGAGCATCAAGCGTTTCGGCGAGCGCAGAGTCACGATATTCGACAGCGTGGCGCTTTCCGTCCTGTGTCTGGCATATGCCTTTGCTCCGGGATTGCTGCCTTTGGGCTGGGCCGTCGGGGTTGTGGGCACCTGCTTTGTTCTGGACAACCTGCTCTTCGCCATGGGTATGGCGCGAACCACCTACATTGCCCGCATCTGCGGCGACCGTAAGCAGGAGATTACGCCGTGCATCTACACGGGTATTGCCATCAACCACGTTGCCTCCATCGGCTATGGTATCGTGGGCGGTGTCATCTGGGAGCTGACGGGCGGCCCGCAGGCTGTATTCCTCATCGGAGGACTGGCCGTGGTGGCCGCCGGTTTTCTGGCAAGGAGGATGAAGGAGCCGGAAACACCCACGCTAACAGGCTCATAATGAGATAGCATGAATCATATTCCATCGACATTTCCTGTGTGTCGGTATACTACCCGCGCATAACTCTCTTTCACATTAGCCTTGCTTGTAACCGATTTTAGTATATAATAGCGCGCACATCTACAAGCGCGCACTTATGATTGATCAGTTACGTAAACGTCTTCTGGATCGGGAGCATCCCGTTCGCATTCATCTTATCGGCGTAGCCGGTTCCGGCATGAGCGGACTTGCCCGCATGCTGCTGGAAATGGGGCATCGCGTCAGCGGTTGTGACCGTGTGACCAGCACGGAAACCGAGCGTCTGCAACAGGCCGGGCTCGTATTCTCCTGTCCTCATAGTGCCGCCGCCGTCAGCGATGCGGAGGTGGTCATCTATTCCTCTGCCATCCGTGAAGAAAACGTGGCTCTGCATGCCGCCCGTCAGAACGGCTGCCTCTGCCTGCGCCGTGCCGAATGTCTGGCCGCCATTCTCAACAACAAGAAAGGCGTCGTTGTGGCCGGCACACACGGCAAGACCACCACATCCTCTCTGACCGCCCATCTGCTGCGCGAGGGCCGTATGCGCCCCTGCCACTATGTGGGTGCGGAAATCCCCGTTCTCGGAGCCAACGCCCACTGGAACACCGAGAGCGAATACCTGATTGCCGAGGGTGACGAAAGCGACGGCACGCTTGTAAATTACCTCCCGGAACACAGCATCATCCTTAACATCGAGGCCGAACACCTGGACTTCTACCGTGATTTGGACCACATCAAGGAAGTGTTCCACCGGCTCTGCCGCCAGACCCGCGGCACCATTTTCTACTGCAAGAGCGATGACGGTGCGCGCGATGTCTGCTCCCAGTACCCCAACTCCATCTCCTACGGCTGGCAGGATGCCGATTATACCGCCACGGATGTGACCGTTAAACGAGGCCGTACTCTCTACACCATCAACCATCACGGCACACCCCTGGGGCGCGTGGAGCTGGGCATTCCCGGTCGTCACAACGTCCTCAACTCGTTGGCAGCAACAGCGGCCGCGCTTGAAATGGGCTGCGACTTTGCCAGCATCGCCCGCGGGCTGGTCAGCTTTGCAGGAGCTCGCCGCCGCTTTGAAACAAAATATTTATCCCGGGATTACCGCATCGTGGACGACTATGGCCACCATCCGACAGAAATCGGGGCCACCGTGCAGACCGCGCAAAGTCTGAAACCCGGGCGTCTGGTGATTCTGTTCCAACCGCACCGCTATACCCGCACGCAGCTGCTGCGCGACGACTTCGGCCGCGTTCTGCAGAATGTGGACAAGCTGTTTGTGGCAGATGTTTACCCGGCCAGCGAAACACCCATTCCCGGCATTTCCGGCCAGACCATTGTGGACGCGGTCAAGGAACACGGCCCGGCCGATGCTACATTCCTTCCCAATCTGTCGCTGGCTCATCACGTCGTCGGCAACCAACTGCGTCCCGGTGACCTCTTCCTGACTCTGGGTGCCGGCAATGTACACGAAGCAGGCACAAAGATTGCGCAGGATTTGCGCGTGCTGGCAGAGATGCAGCAGGAATGCGGAAAAAATATCCCCTGCCGCCTCTATGAACCCATGAGCAAGCACACCACCATGGGTGTGGGCGGTGAAGCACAGTACTGGATAGAGCCCTCAAGCTTTGCAGATATGCAGGCCGTAGTCAACTTCTTCAAAGACCGTAACCTTCCCGTGCATATCATCGGGCGCGGCTCCAACCTCATCGTCCGCAACGGTGGCATTCGCGGTGCTGTCATTCACCCTAACGGCGGAGAATTCGACAAGATTGAGCTGCAAGGAAACAACATCGTGGCCGGCGCGGGCGTGCGTCTCAAGAAGCTGGCCGCATTTGCCGCAGCCAACGGGCTCTCCGGATTTGAGTGGATGGACGGCATTCCCGGGTGCGTGGGCGGCAGCCTGCGCATGAATGCCGGCTGTCTGGGCGGCGATATGTGGCAGGTATTCCAATCCGCTGTTGCTCTGGATGAAGACGGCGAGCAGGTTGAGTTTGACCGCGACAGCATGGCAACTCCCAGTTACCGCTGCATACCGGAGTTCCGCCACAATATGGTCATGCAGGCCACCTTTGCCGGGACCCCTGCCGACAAGAAAGACATCGAAGCAACGATGGTTGAGTTCCGCAACCGCCGCAAGACGACCCAGCCCATTGAACCCAGCGCCGGATGCACCTTCAAGAACCCCGACACCATCCCCGCCGGCAAGCTCATTGATGAGCTGGGGCTCAAAGGTTTCTCCATCGGCGGGGCTCAGGTCTCCCCGGTTCATGCCAACTTCATCGTGAATACCGGTAAGGCTCTGGCAACGGATGTAACGGAACTGATTGATGCCATCCGCGCCAAAGCCCGGAATGAACGCGGCATTACCCTCCGCACCGAGGTGCAGGTCATCGGTGACCGCGATACCGAATTCTGATTTTCAACATAACATCTATATGAAAGAACTTACCAAAGACACAAAGATTGCCCTGCTGATGGGTGGCCCGGGTTCTGAGCGCGACGTTTCCATCGCCTCCGGCAAAGGTGTGCTGGAAGCCCTGCGCGGAGAAGGATTCACCAACGTTACCCCGGTTATCGTTGACGTAGAACGCCCGGCCATTCCTGAGGGCACAGAACTCTGCTACAACATCATCCACGGCACCTACGGCGAGGATGGAGGGCTGCAATCCTATCTGGAAGAACTGGGAATTCCCTATACCGGAGCCGGCTCCGTCACCAGCCGAAATTGCTTTGACAAAGTGCTGACGAAGAAGGCATTTGTTGCAGCCGGCGTACCCACTCCGCTCAGCGAAACCATCACGGCAGACCGGATGCCCACCATCCCCGTTCCCTGCGTCATCAAGCCCCCGTGCGAAGGGTCCTCCGTGGGAGTCCAGATTGTGAAGGATGCTGCGGAGCTGCCCGCAGCTGTGGCTGAAGCCGGCAAATACGGCAAAGAATTGCTGGTGGAGGAATATATAGCCGGCAAGGAACTGACCGTCGCCATTTTCAATGGTACTGCCCTGCCCGTCATCCATATCTGCCCCCGTTCCGGCTTCTACGATATGAACAACAAGTACCCCTCCATGTACGGCGGTGTCGGGTCGGACTACATCTGCCCCGCCGACATCACGGAACAGGAGACCAAGGACGTACAGGCCGCGGCCCTTGCAGCCTACAACGCGCTGAACGTGGAGGTGTACGGCCGTGTGGATGTTCTGCTGACTGATGATGGCAAGCCGTATGTTCTGGAAATCAACACCATCCCCGGCATGACCGGAGCCTCACTCTTCCCGAAAGCTGCTGCGGCGGTCGGGATTTCCTACGGAGAACTCTGCACCCGCATTGCAGAAGTCTCTCTGAACCAGCCGAGAGGTTGATGCCGCAGCAGACTCGGACAGCATGAAAAAAGGAAACAGGTACCGCCGACAGGGCAACGTGAAAATCCTGGAGAAAGCACTCTCCATCAAGGATGCGTTGTTCAGTCGGCTGGCCGTTCGGCGCGGTGCCAAGCGGCTCCGCAGGATTTTCCTTCTTCTGCTGCTGATTATTCCCATCTGCTACGGCATTTTCAGAGCTGTCACCTACACCATTGAAAAGGCGTACAGCCTCAGCATTGAACATGTGGATTACGCCTCCTCCAGAGGTTTCATCACCAAGGAACATGTCATGCAGATGCTCGGTATCGAGGGGGCCATCAATATGGCCACCCTCGATGCATCCGGCATGGAGGCGGCACTGACAAGCAATCCCTGCATCGAATCAGCCCATATCCGCGCCGAGCTGCCGGATACCCTCAGTATTGAAGTAGAGGAACGCATTCCTATTGTCTATGTTGAGATGGAGAACGCCGCAGACAGGGGACAGCGCCGGAAGCTCTTCATGGACCCCCGCGGTTATCTCTTCCCGGTTATGCCGGAATACCATGCCAAAGTCATGGAGCTGCCCGTGTGGTATCTCAATGCGTCGGACGTGAAAGACTTCAAACCCGGTACTCGCATTGACGAGGAGTTGTACCGTCCCATCACAGAACTCGTTTCCGCGCTCAACACATACCAACTGACCCAGATTCCCTCCGTTCGCGAAATTTTCCGCTCAAAGTCCTGGAAAATAGTCCTCACGCTGGAGGGTGGCATCAGCGTCATCATGCAGGTATACGGTATCTACGAGCAGGTGGATCGTCTGCATATGATTCTGGAACACGCCCGAGCCACCGGGAAAAAAATATCCGGCATCAATGTTGTCCCGGTTCTCAACCCGACAGCAACCTTCATTGAGCCGGAGCTAAATAAAGAGGAAGATACTGATGATAAGAAAGATAAAGGCAAAAACAAGCCTGTACGCAGGCGCTGATTACATTCTTTCATCAATCTTTCATTATTTTGCAAAATTTGACAAAACAGGCAGGAATTTGCTTGTCATAAATTCCGGTTTGTGATAGACTCTTCTGACACACCTGTTATTTCCGAAAAACAGGGGCTACATTTTTCAATACAAACTGACAACATGTTCAAAAAACTCACCACCGCTCTGACCGCCGCAGTAGGTCTTCTGCTGACGGGCACCGCTGTGCCTGCACATGCTGCCAAGGCCAATCCCCACGCCACCAGCAGTGGCTTCATCCCCCCTGCTGCTCCCAGCCCCAGCGCTGCCCCGGATAAGGATTTACCCAATCTCGGACGCGATAAGCACGGGCTGCCGTACTACCATCCCAAGCAAAAGAACCGCGTGGTACGCACGACGGCTTACACGCATTCGGAAAGCGACCATATTGCCTACGGCCCCAAGAGTGCAGCAGGCACCTACCTCAAGTACACCGATGAGGTTCGCAGTGCGGCCGCCGACTGGTCGGTTTATCCTTTGGGCACCAAGTTCAAGATTAAGGGTGAGCCCTACACCTATATTGTAGATGACTATGGCAGCGCGCTTGTCGGCACCGCCACCATCGACATCTACCATCCGTCCAAGGCGCTCATGCGCAAGTGGGCTACCCGCATCGTTGAAATTGAGGTCATCGAGTGGGGCTCCCCCACCCGCAGCATGCAGCAGCTCGCAGGCCGGCGCGGCTACAAACACTGCCGCCGCATGTACGCCGCCCTGGAGCGCCAGATGCAAGCCGCCCAGAACAAGGGCTGATTCTTCTTCTCTCCTTTTTTTTCATACACGTAAACAGCTGGATTCCTCTGTGGATTCAGCTGTTTCTGCGTATATATCTGTCTATGACAATCGTGATGCTGAATTCATGTTCATTTCATGTCGGAAATGACATTATCAACCGATTATGCAACAGTCAAACCGAAAGGATGCGAAACATACATGCACATATTCTGCGCGGATATGGAGCGAAAATTCAGCTTGCGGCTGAGGAGAAAAACTGATAGAATCAGGGCATGAAGACACCTGTTTGGTTTTCTGCGATAAGTGTGCTTGCTATGGCTTCTGTGGCCAGCGGAGCCTGTCCGGAGCATTTTTCGGATGCGGCCAAGGCTCATCTGGCTGATAGTGTGGAGCTGGAAAAACCGGCAAACAAGCTCAATGTGGTCTATTTTACGGGAAATGACAATGAGCCGATTGCGGATTATCAGCGTCGCATCAGCGAATTGCTGCTCTATCTGCAGCAATTCTACGCAAAGGAAATGGATCGCAACGGCTACGGTAAGCGCGCATTCGGGCTGAATATGCTGCCCAACGGAGAGGTGGACATCATCCTCATTCGCGGTAAAAAGGGACACAAGGAATACAGCTACGGCACCGGGCACAACGCCTGTCTGGAAGAGGTGAATGCCTATTTTGATGCGCATCCCGACAAGAAGTTCAGCCACCACACCTTCGTTATCATGCCCACGCACTATGACGAAGAGTACAGCAACAGCAATCCCGGCGGTGTGCCGTTCTACGGGCTGGGTCGCAACTGTTTTGCGCTGGACTACCCGGATTTCGATATCAAATATCTGGGACAGAATACGCCCCAGGGCAGACTTCTCACCAAGTGGTATGGCGGTTTTGCGCATGAGCTGGGGCATGGTCTCAACCTTCCCCACAATGACGGGCCCACCGGCATGAATGCCGAGCTGGGGACTCCCCTGATGGGCAGCGGCAATTACACTTTCGGGCTCAAGCCGACCTATCTGACTCCTTCCTCATGCAGCATTCTGGACTGTTCGGAGACTTTCGCCGTGGATGGCAAGGCACCGCAGTTCTATCCGGACAATGCTGCTGAGCCCACGGTTGAAGGACTCAGCATCGTGTATGATGGACAGGCTCTGAACCTGACGCTGCGCTGCGAAGAGGATTTCTGCGTGAATGCCTACATTCAGGATCCGGAATACACCGTCAACCGCGATTACGATGCCATTGCTTTCCTGATGGCTCGTGAGCGTGACGGGAAGGGTAGGCAGACGTGCAGCGTCCGCATCCCCCTCTGCGAGTTACAGCGGCTGAAGAACGTCCGCAACGGTGAACAGGCCATCGACTTGCTCTTCGGCAAGCCCGACGGTTCCCGATTCCGCACGCGCATCGTCTTCAACTGGGATTCTCTCAAGCCCGGAGACTCCATCCCCGCTGCTGAACTGAAGTTCTGGCAGGGGTATTGATTTCCCCTTTCATCTTACGCAACACGACAAAGCGGGCTCATGCATTCGGATGTGCATGAGCCCGCTCTCTGTTACGAGTTCGCGGAAAAATATCAATTGAGCTCGGCGGTTGCCTTTTCGTGGTTGAGGTCAGCCGCTTTGCGAAGCCATACCTCTGCTTCCTGAGCGGATGCCTCCACTCCCAGACCTTGCTTGTAGCACATACCCAGCGTATACATGGCATCGGCATTGCCTGCTTCTGCGCCCTTACGGCACCAGCTGATGAACTGAGCCACGTCCGGCTCCACGCCAAACCCGTTCACATAGCAGCGCGCCAGATTGAAACACGCAGCAGCATTCCCCTGCTCCGCAGATTTGCGATACATCTCGACCGCAGCCGCAGCGTCGGTGGCAATCCCCTCGCCGGACTCCAGACAAAGGCCCAAATTACACTGCGCCACGGCATCCCCGCCTTCTGCGGCAAACTGCAGAGCCTTCACCTCCTCAGAAACTTCTGCCACAGCAGGTTCGACCGGGGGCTGTTCCGCAGGAGCAGGCTGAGCCGCTGGCTTCGCTTCGTTGGGAGCGGCAGGAGTGGGTGGGCCCTCTTTCTCCGGGGACATCCATGCCATCAAAGTTTCCTTGTTATAGTGCGCAGCAATTCCCAGCGCAAGCAGAACACAAAAGACGAACACTAATTTTTTCATATCCGGAGAAAAACCATGGAGGAGCATCGTCATTTTACCTGTTAAGACAGGAATTGTCAATGCAACCATGCATAATAATCAGGAAAAGTTGATTTTTTTGTTACGAAAATCAGTTCACAATCCCCAAAGGAGGGGTATGGCACCAGTCACCGCGTGTAAAATCGGGAAAATGCTGCGGGGCACCGCCCTGCGAGACCGACATTTCCGAAAGCGGACCGACAGCAGACCAGAAAGCCCCCTCGTACACATTCTGGTCGAGAGGTTCACCGCGATGCAGGCACTCAATAACGCGGCTGAGCATGATGAAATCCATCCCTCCGTTGCGTGCCATCTCATCGCCCAGGCGGGCATAGAGCGGGTGCTCATAACGGGCAAAGAGGTCAGCTTCTGCTTCTGCTCCCATGTACCACTGGCAGCAATCCTCACCGCTGAAGCCGCCGCAGGAATCATCAGCCGGAGCAGGAGGCGGGCTGAGGTGCTCGCCTGCCACGCGGGTGGGGAAGCCGGCCAGTACGCCCAGCGTGCCGGCAATCATATTCTTACGATTGTACGGGCGCGGTGTTGTCTCGTCCCATTGCACCAGGATGGTGCGCCCCGCGCGGGTGCGGATAATGCTGGTATTGACATCGCCGCATCGGAAATCGAGATTCTGCCAGGGGTGGTCCTCCGGCAATTCCCGCTGCACAAAAGCGGCGCGCCCCAGAGAAAGACTGCTCATGGACACAATGCTGTCAAAGGTATCTTCCGTCCGGGCCAGACTCATGTATTGAGCCACAGGCCCCAGTCCGTGGGTGGGATAGAGATTGCCGTTTCGGGCAGCGAAATGGCTGGTGCGCCAGATATTGCCCGCCGCTGCATCGCTGAGCATACGGCTGCGCAAATCGTGAATGTAAGCCGCCTCTGCATGAACCGGCTCACCCACCAGTCCCTGTCGAACCATGTTCAGGAACATGAGCTCCACGCGCCCGTAGTTCACATTTTCGAGCATCATGCAGTGGCGATGCGTGCGCTCAGAGGCATCAACAATCTGCCAGAGTCCTTCAATCGTGGTTGCCAGCGGCACCTCTACAAAAGCATGAGCCCCATGCTCCATGCAGGCCACCGCCATGGCCGCATGCGTTTCCCATGACGTATTGATAAAGACGGCATCGGGCTTCAGCTCATCGAGCATCTGCAGATAATCCTCAAACACCGCAGGACGAAGCCCACAGCGTTTTTCCAGTTCGGCTGCTGCCTCATGAGCCGCTTCCGGCTGCAAATCACACAACCCCACCACAGAACAATGCGGGATGGAGACAAATTGCAGCGTCTGCGGAATCCCTCGCTCACTCAGTCCGATAATGGCCACTCGCACCAGCTCAATGGGCTCAGCTGCATAGTTTCCCATGTAAATGGAACCGTCCGGGCGCAAGGCCACGGACTCCCCCTCCGCGAGCGGTCTCGTATTTTTCTCGTGAATGAACTGTGCCACATCGGTCGTGGCCTGCTGTTGTTCCTCCATCATGGTGTGAGCGGTTTCGTTCATAGATACGCCGCATTCGCGCATCATTCTATCACCCTTTTCTGTCTGCGTGAAGCAGATTTTTCAGACATATCGTCACCTGTCACGGATTTTTGCTGTTTTTTATTGCGGATTCGGCATTGATGTGGATTATATAGGGTAGAGAACTATGAGAACAGTCTTTTTCATACTGGCGTGCATCATCGGGTGGTGTTACGGTTTTGCGTTGGCCGGAACGGAGCGCGAGGTGCTGATAAAGGAGCTGATGAAGAGGTATCCGCACAGCGTATTCCTGCCCATGCCGGAAGCCATGGTTACAGAGGATAAGACGGGCAATAAGGCAGAAGGACTGAGTATCAGCGGTGATGAGGAACACGTACCCACTCTTTACTGGGAGCAGCAGGACATGCTGCGGATTGATTTCCCGGAGGGCTGCCGTTACCAAACGGAGTACAAACTGGAATTCCCGGCCGAAAAGGCATTCTTCCTCAATGGCCAGCCTTTGGAAGAAACCGTCTATCACCTGCGCTGCCGCCCTGCTGCTCAGAAAGCCGTGGAAGTGATGGGGATGGAACGATGTTCTTTTCTGGTAACGGTCGCGGGGGCTCACCATGCGGAAGCCCAAGCATTCTCTCCGCAGTCTCCTGTCCGCTATTTCTTTATCAATGAGCAAGGAACAGAAGTCCCCTGTCGGGTAATGACGGCTCAAATGCGACATATACAGACGGATGGGCACTTGAATCTGCCGTATTTCATGAACAAAATTCTTAAAAACTTACCGAAACGTTATCAGAAATATCCCGAAACGCTGACGCCGGATACCCCGCTGCCGCAGACCGTACTGGTGCAGGCAGAGGAAGAATTGTCAACACCGGGGCCATGGCAGCTGGTAGCCCGGGCAGAAGAAACAAGCGGCTTTACGTCCGGTAGCCTTCTGGACAAAGGCATCACGGGGAAGCGAGCCCTGCAATCAAGCACAGAAATGCAGTATCATCTTGATGTCGGCCCCGATTCCACAAGTGCAGATATCGACATAAGTCTGATATTCAACGCTCCGCTTTCCCACGAAAGTGCCGACCGCCTGCTCAGAGAACTGAGTATCAGCATTGACGGCAAGAAGGCAGTTCCCTCAGAAGATGAAACTATCCGAAAATGGCAGGGAGAGGATGGGACGGTTACTTTTCAGCTGATATCCGGTCAGGCTCAGACGGAATACGATTCCGATGAGAGGCAGCTGCGGCTCTCTTCATTCCTCGGGGCAGATGAGGAAGAGCTGATAGATGGCTACTCTTTCAGGAACAGCACTCCTGATTCCCTGCTCATTCGGGTCAGCGGCGGCTTGGGCCGAACAGTTCAATTGGATGTTCCCGTCAATATATCCACCGCTGCCGGGCTGAAACGCACCGAGCCGCAGCGGCATACCCTGCAGCTTCATCCGGCTTGCCCACAGGCTGTTTTCCGTATGGGTGACGGCAAGGAGCATTCTCGAGGAACGTGGATATTGAAAAGCATGGGCATCAGCCATATCGAAGTGACGGCTTACCGCATCCCGCCGGAAGAAATTATCCGATTGGAGGAGCTTCTGGATGCCATCGTCTACTCAGAAGGCTTCGAGAAAACATCTTCGGATGAACAAATCTGCCGCACGGTTCAGAACATTAAAGCCGTTTCTGCAGCAGGAACTCCCCGACACATCAACCTCACGGGTATTCAGGGAGACTCGCTGCCGGTGGAAACAAACTTGCAGCGTGAACAGCTCTGCAAGGGCCTGCCGTCTTACGGATATTACCTTCTGGAAATCAACCTGCAAGCAACGGAGGATATCTGCCGCATCGCGCCGGAGAAGGCTCAATCCACCCTGTATCGAGTAGTCAATTATACGGATATATCGACTGTATTTGAAGATGAAACACGTCTGCTGCATCTTCTCTCTCGCAGTGCGGGGGATATCATTCAGTCAGCAGAGGCAAGCATCCGTATGGATGACGGTCCTGTCAGAAACATCCCTTCAACCAACGGGGGCATACACATTCCTCATGATATCAGAAACGGCACACTGCTTGTGCAACATGGCGATGACTACCTCTGCCGGAAGATAAGCTACTCGAAAACCGATGACTCTTCCTCTGTATCGGATAAGACGGCTCAACTGATTACTGACCGAACGTATTATCGCCCGGGGGATACGGTGCATGTCTGGGGTGTTCTTCGAGGATGGTCGGAGGATGGGCATATCCGCACGCCCTCAACCACTCAGGGGAAATTACAGTTATTGCGAGGGGATACCGATATTCTTGCTGAAAAGGCGGTCGATATCTCACCGTTTGGTACGTTCTGTGCCGAATTCATCCTGCCGGAGGGAAAGGACAAGAGTATAGGGTCGCATCAGATTGTATTCGGCACAGAGGAAGAGCCACGATTGAGTTCAGAATACATCACCTGCGAGGAATTCCGTCGCCATGATTTCCATGCCACGGCAGAATTAACACTCAATCGGGACTTTAACCCGGATGCTTATACCCTGCAAATCGAAGCAAAGACACTCACAGGTACTCCGGTTAGCGATGGGGAAGCAGAAATTACCCTCTTCTGCGGAGGACATCAAGAAACACACACGCTGCCCCTGAGCGCCTTGGGAACAGCCGAATTACGTGGAAGCATCCCCCCTTCTCGCGACAGTAACGGACGCTACCTGATAGCGGAAATATCCGTCCGAAATGAACGCATGGAGTACCACCGGATTTGGAAACGCAAGCTGATACATTGCACGGATTTCTATTGTCGCATCGAAGAAAACGGTAATGTACGCACGTATGACTGTAACGGGATGCCGCTGCCGAGAGCTCAGGAGCTGCAGATTTCAGTAAAGGCGCAGCTTCCGTATTCTATTCCCACGGCAAGCGGGCTCACTTGGGAGGGGGTAAAAAAGCAGCTGCTATTCACAGAAAAAGTTACCGTACCGGCGCATGCAGAAGAAGGTGTTCCGCTGAATCTGAAGCCCTACCTGCCGGGCATCAAGGGAACGATTCGTCTTGAATATGACATCACCGGCACAGACAGTCAGGGTAGGCCCTACCGAAGCACATACACCCGAACTCTCTACTCTGATGAGGACAACGAACTGCCCCTCCCACACATTTACGGAACATCTGTCACCCATGGGCAGCTGAAACAGGTTATCGAACATCCTTTCCCGGTGGATTGCCGGGCATGGGCCGTACTTGTGGGCAGACAGACTCATCTCATTCCCGTAGAACTCCACCGAGGACAGAAAGAACTCTCCATTCCCCTGCCGGACGAGTTGGAAGGTGCTTATCTCTGCTATCTGCTCCTTGCCATGCCGGAAAACGGCGAATATCGGCTGAAACATGCACGCTCATTATCTGACATCCGAATCGAACGCCCTGAAAGGCAGTTGAAAGTAACGCTGAATGAATCAGACGTTCCGTTGGCACCGGGTAGTTCAACGACTGTCAGCGGGAAAGTTCTTCGTCATGATGGGACGCCCTGCCCGGCACAGGTCTGTTTGTTTGCGGTGGATGAAGGATTCCTGAATCTGTCGCCTCATGACAAACTCGACATCAACAGCATCCGAACGGCTTTCTGTCGGCCGCATTTACATTACCCCGACTATTTGTTTCTGAATAGCCCGGATGAAGACTATCATTTTTACCGCGCCATCTCGCGACAGCTTGAATGCTGGACAGAGATGCTTTGCCGAAAGTGTTCCGGGGATGCGGATGCGTTCTCTCGTCAATCTTCCTCTCTGTATGATGATATTTCAGGGCATTACAGAATGAATTCCGGAAATGCCTACCGCGCCAGGGCTCTGTCAGAAGTCGCCGGTGAATGGGATGAACATTTACCCGCCTGCTCAGAGCCGCAGCAAAATGAGGAGGCTCTACAGAATCCCCGTTTGCGGCGGGATTTCAACCCGGTGGCATTTTGGTGTCCGATGACGGAGACGGATGACAGGGGAAACTTCTCAGCTGCGGTAACAATGCCGGACACGCTGACCCGATATCGCGTGTTTGCTCTGGCTGTGGGGAAAGACGGCGCAAGCTACGGTGGAACGGAGGCTATGCTGAAGGTAGACCGAGATGTGTCCCTCACCGCCGGCACCCCGCTTTTCATGAGCGTGGGAGACACGCTGCAACTGCCGGTCACCGTCACCAATAAGACCAACAGGGAACACACCTGGACAGTCTGTACGGACAGCAACGCAACAGCGCAGAAGATTACCCTGCCCGCACAGGGAAAAGGGGTGCTGCATTTCGGTGTTACCGCTGAGCAGGAGGGGATGAAATCCATTCGCTGGACTGCCTTCTCAGACAGCGCAGGCGGAGATGCCGTGGAGGTGAAATTCCCCGTAAGGATACCCGTCCCGGAGCTGAAAGAAATCCGCAGAATCTGTCTGAGCAAGGACGATGGCAAGGTAAACATCGCCGATTTCGTCTCAGCGGACATGGCAGAGAATACGCAGGCGGAAGTTTCCGCTCATCCCCTGTCGCACATGAGCGGCATAAGCGATTTTCTGCTTTCCTATCCCTACGGCTGTGCAGAACAAACCGCATCCGCTCTCCTCCCCTGGCTGCTGCACCGTTATCTGTCACCATTTGTGCCGGAAATGAAGGAGTATAGCCCCGAAGAAGTGCAGCAAACCGTTGACTCCGCTATCCGCAAACTACTGAAGCATCAGCAGAAAGACGGTGGATTGAGCTATTGGCGCACGCAGTCGGAATCCCGGCTCTGGTGCAGCGCCTACGCCGCGCTGGTGCTGCAAATCGCGGCAGAACAGGGATTCTCCGTGCCGGAAAAGCCCATGCATGAGCTTCGCCGCTATCTCTCTGCTGCGCAGGAAAAAGACATCAACGAGCTGCCGCCGAGACAACGCTATGCACTGGGAATCGTGACCGACAACAACGCTATCATCGACAGTGCGTTGTCATCAGAAGAGCAGCAACTATCCCTCTATCAGGCAAACCCGGCCGACCTCCGATTCCTCCGCCGACTGCGCCAAGCGACGCCGAAAGAAGCGCATGCTGCTTTCCTGCAATGGATGAGAGGGCAAAGGGATAGTTCCGGTTTGTACAGCACCTGGCAAAGCGGATGGAAACTCATTGCACTGCACGAGTTCCTGAAAAAGCATCCGATTCAGGAACGGCCCGCCGTTATCCGGCTCAGCGACGGATCGGAGAGGAGTGTCGATCACAGTATCTGCCGGGTAAATACAGAAACCCTGCAAGTACTTACCGGGGCGGTCTATGCCACCATTCAAGCCCGTGCATCCGGTGCCCCGGCTACGGAAGCTATCGCCACGGACAGAGGCTTGAGCATCAGCCGCCTGTATGAAAAGCAAACAAAAGACGGAGGTTGGAAAAAAACGGACACCTTCGAGGTGGGGGATGTCATCAGAGTCTCCCTCGTCTGCACCTCCCGCGAAGAGCGAGAGTTGAACTACCTCGCGCTGGAAGATTACCTTCCCGCCTGCATGGAAGCCATCAACCCGGCTATCCCCACTCAGGCCGCCGGACTTCAGGAGCTTCCTCCGGGGCAATATTTCGACCATAGGGAATACCATGCCGACCGCGTGCGTGGATTCTGTACCCGTGTTCCCGGACACAATCATGTCAACATGACCTACTACGCCCGCGTCAAACGAGCGGGTCGCTGCACTGCGCCGCCGGCCAAGGCAGAGTTGATGTATGAACCCGGAATTCGCGGACTGAGCAACAGCTCAACCATTATCAGCCAATGAATCGCCTCATTACTCTATTTCTGATACTCAACTTCCTCGTCTTCCTGCCGTTGGACTCCTTCGCGGGAATCATCTTGGCATGGATAATCACCGGAGTGCCGGCAGCCCTGCATTGCTACCTCCGGGGAGCATCCGCTGCGGCACAACAGCCAGCCTACAGAAAAGCACTGATAATCAGCGGATGGCTACTGTATGTCATCCTTGCGGTCAACGTCTTTATCATCATCATGCAACAGATGGAACCGGACGCATTCATCCTGATTGCCATTGTCCTGCTGGGCGGCGGCACCGGGCTGCTGCACATCATCACCACCACCTTGCTGATACGGGCAGGCAGGCCGTGGGCATCCCGTTTCTGAACGGTGTTCGTCATTCTCCGCGACACCACGCGGCATTGCCTTGACATAAGGAGGGTAACACGGTATACTTCCGCGCGTTATGTTGAACTTATATGATACACAGTCGGGGGCGATGAAGCCCGTGCAGGCAGAAGACGGCAAGCAGCTGCGCTTCTACTGTTGCGGCCCGACTGTGTATGCTGCGGCTCATATCGGCAACTTCCGCACCTTTGTGGTGCAGGATGTCTTCCGCCGTGTGGTGGAACTGGGTGGTCTGCGCACCAAGCACGTGCGCAATCTGACGGACGTGGATGACAAGACCATCCGCAACTCACAGGCTCAGGGCATGCCCCTGGGTGAGTATACGGCCAAGTGGACAGCCAAGTTCCATGATGATTGCAAGGCACTCAACTGCCTTGCCCCGCATGTGGAACCCAGCGCCGTGGGCCACATCAAGGAACAGCTGGACATCGTACAGAAGCTTATGGATGCCGGTCACGCCTACCAGAGCGAGGACGGCTCCGTCTACTTCCGCATTTCTTCCTATGCCGACTACGGCAGACTGGCTCATCTGGACCGTCAGGAACTTGACCTTGGCAAGACGGCCAACACCCGCGCCGATACGGATGAATACGAAAAGGACAGCGTGGCTGACTTCGTGCTGTGGAAAGCTCGCCGACCGGAAGATGGGCCTAACTTCTGGCCGTCTCCGTGGGGTGAGGGGCGTCCCGGCTGGCATTTGGAATGCTCTGCCATGAGCCACAAATACCTGGGCGACACCTTCGACCTGCACTCCGGCGGCGTTGATTTGGTATTCCCGCATCATGAGAATGAGATAGCCCAGAGTCGCTGTGCCTGCGGCGGTGAGTTTGCCCGCCACTGGTTCCACGTGACCCACCTGCTGGTAGACGGTGCCAAGATGAGCAAGAGCTTGGGCAACATGTACACCCTTGACCAGCTGCAGGAAATGGGCTATACCCCCGCCGCTCTGCGCTATGTGCTGGCCGGCGCTTACTACCGTCGCCCGCTTAACTTTACTCTCAACGGCATGAAGGATGCCACCAGCGCCCTCAACAAGCTGGGGAGATTCGATAAAGAACTGGCTAAAGCCAGCGGTGCAAAGGAACCCTCCTACCGCGATTTAGTGAAGAAAGCCCCTGCTCTCGGCGCGTTCCAACCCGCATGGGACAGCCTGGAGGATGACCTGAACGGGCCGGAGGCACTCGGCCACGTATTCAGCGCCATCAAGGGTATCAAGCCTGCGGAAATGGATGCCGCAGCTGCGGAAGAAGTCTGGAAAGCATTCCGTTTCATCATGGAGGCTCTCGGGCTGCAACTGCCTGACCCTGACGCAGACATTGAAGTGCCGGCCGACATCAAAGCCATAGCAGATGAACGCTGGGCTGCGCGTCTGGCTAAGGACTGGGCCACCGCCGATGCCCTGCGTGGCAAGCTCGCAGAGCTTGGCTGGGCCATGAAAGACGGTAAGGATGGTTACAAACTCACTAAAGCATAATCTCTGACATGGATAGCAAAGACCTTTCTCTGCTCGGCAAGCACACCGAATTCTACCGTAGCCCGGAGGATGCCAAACTGGAGGCATTCCCGAACCGCAGCCCGCAGCGGCGCTATGTGGTGACCCTCACCACGCATGAGTTCACCTCGCTCTGCCCCGTCACGGGACAACCGGACAGCTGCCACCTCACCATCACCTATTGTCCTGCTGACAAGGTGGTGGAGACCAAGAGTCTGAAGTACTACCTTGTCTCTTTCCGCAACTACGCCGCCTTCAATGAACAGGTCGTGAACCGTATTCTGGATGACCTCGTAGCAGCTGTTGACCCCGCATGGATGAAAGTGGAAGGCCGGTTCGGGGCTCGTGGTGGTATTCAGCTCACCTGTACCGCAGAACACAAGCCGGAAAACCGTCCTGCATGAACGTAGCCGTCCTGCTTTCCGGCGGTCTGGATTCCACAACCGCACTTCATTGGGCGCACCGCCGACACAAGGTGGTCTGCGCCCTCTCCTTCGATTATGGCAGCAATCACGCCGCACGCGAGCTTGCCTGCGCACGATGGCAGGCAGAAAGTCTCGGCATACCCTACCACGAAATTGACCTGCGCAGCATTTCCACCCATCTGGAAAGCGCCCTGCTCAGCGGAGCGGATGCCATACCTGCCGCCGATTACGCTGAGGACAACCTCAAACAAACCGTTGTCCCTTTCCGCAACGGCATCTTTCTTGCCATAGCCGCCGGTATTGCGGAAAGCAAGGGCGCAGAGGGTATCGTCATCGCCGCACATGGGGGAGACCATGCCCTCTACCCCGATTGTCGAGAAGACTTCATGGCTGCCATGGCAAGCGCCATCTCGCTGGGAACCTATGCGAACCTGCAAATCCTGCGTCCCTTCATCGCCAACACCAAAGAGGAAATAACCGCCATCGGAGCCGAACTCGGGGTTGATTTTTCTCACACCTATTCCTGCTATTGCGGGCGCGAGCGTCACTGCGGCCAATGTGCCACCTGCCGCGAACGCCGCGAGTCTTTCCTCGCCGCCGGCATCCCTGACCCGACTCAATACCTACACTGAAGCTGCGGCATACAAGATTACAATATCAACTGATAATCCTCTACATCCAGAAAGCGCCCAAACTTGACACCTACTTCTCGGAATCGGGATACGGAGGAAAACCCCAGTTGCTCATGAAACATCCGGCTGGTGGTATTATCACCTGTTATACAGGCAATGAGGGTATGACACCCTGCTGCACGACAGCGGGCAATGAGCTCCAGCATAAGACGGCTTCCTATCCCCTGTCCAACGCAGTCGGAGCGCAGGTAAATAGTGGTTTCCCAACTGCGGCAGTAAGCTGCGCGCTCTTTCCATGGGTGAGCATAGCAATAGCCGTGTATCACCCCGTCTGATTCTTCCACGATGTATGGATAATTCGCCGAAAAGCGCCTGATGCGCTCCCGCATCTCATCCTCGGAGACGGCTTCCGTCTCAAAGGAAACAGTCGTGTGCAGAACATACTCATTATAGATGGCGGCTATGGCAGCAGCATCCTCCGGTTTGACAGATCGTATCATAGCAACTGCGTCACTATATCAAACATGAGAGCGCCCGACAAGACGGAAAATCCGACAAGTACGCCGAACAACAAAGGTAAGTAAGACCAGACCGCAGGCTGCACAAAAATTAAAAAAGATGTGCCCGAATACAGCCAATGGCTCGTAGGGATTCCCGTTCAGATGCATCGCAGCCATCTCTGCTCCCAACGCAGCCAAAGGCGGCAGAACCAGACAAATGAATAGCGTGGCAGCATCGCGCAGACGTCTGCGCTGCACCCAGAGACAGCCGATACAGCAAAACAGAGCTGGAAAGAGAAATACCCCCACTCCCAACGAGGCTCGACAGAGCAAACGACATGTAGGGAAATCACTCAGGTACTGCGGGTGCGGCGGGCAGAGCGTCACGGCATTGGCTGAATCCTTTTCGGCATTGACATCATCCGCACAGAACACCAGCCAGCCGTCCGGCAGCTCCAGCAAATAGGGAGACATGAGCGATGGGGTATACCAGACATGGCGGTTTTCTTCCGGCAGTATTTCCCGCACACAGCGTTTTGCCACCCCCATATCGTATACACGGAATGCCCCCCTGTAGCCCAAGGTCTTTCGCAGCACACTCCGTTTCTCTTCACCTGCCAGCGTATATTCCCCCAGCATATCAAAAGTGTTGATGATACGCGCCTTCCAATCTCCTCCGGGAGGAATGATAAACACTCTGCACCCGAATTGCTCCGGATGAGGCGGCACATAATCAACGGCGGCAATTCCTGTCGGGGCATCTCCCAACCATGGAGCCGCCACCCTGTTCCAGGCATCCCGGGCATCCGTTTCCGCCAACTGCCCATGCAGCTGTAGCACGCCCCAGTACAACGGCACAATCAACAGCAGGTACAGAAGCAAACTTACTCCCGACTGCCCACCGGTTCGTCCCTTTTCGTTCTCGTTCATAAAAAGCATTTTATCACCGGACTGTTATCCTCACAATCGAAGGACAAATACATACTCTCATATACATAACATCCCTCCCGGCTCTCAAACGACTTCCTCAGCCAGCACATTCTCATCGCTGCACGCAGAAAGAAGCAGGCAACTGCAGGCGATAGGCATGAGGGATTTTATCTCCATAAATACGGGCTGGGCGTGTTGCTAATCAACGAAGAGGATTCTACCCAATACTCTCTCCGAAAACAAGACAATTAGGTGAAATGGCAGAAAAAACGCCACAGGCATGTTGCAGACCCGCATATGCCTCTCCGGCAAGCAGATTGCTTCAGGTTCATCGCGTTGACGCAAAGTAACAATGAGAATCGCTAACACGTCAGACGTCAAGCAGGAATCGGAAGCATTACCTGCGTATGCAGCAAATGCTCCAGAAGCGCCACCTGCGCTTCGGCAGCGGGTTTACCATCGCTTCGGAAGGAAAGCAGCTCAAGAGGAACAGGATTTCCGCCGCTGTGGTACGGCAACTGGACATGCGGGTATGGCAGGCGAGTAAATCCGGCCGATTCATAAAAGGCAAGTCTGCGGGAAGTCTGAGCATCCACAACCGGTTCTATTTCCAGAAGTACGCAAGTTCCCGGCAGTTGAACGAGTCTGAGAGCCTCATGCCCGAACCCCATGCCCCGCAGGTGCTCGGCAATGGCCAGATGCTCCACAAACAGGAGAGAATGCTGCGGCCAGTACCAATAATACAAAATTCCGACAAACATTCCGGCATCCGTATAGAGTTCCATCGCAAAGAAATCTGCCTCCAACGCGACCTTGGCTATATGACACGCCTCGCTTCTCCTTTCGCAGAACGGAAAAGCCTTCTCATAAAGTTCTGCCGCATGGCAGGAGGGGATACGTGGTCTTCTGACACTCAGCACACCGTCAGCATAGCAGAAAACGATGCTCCAACCAACATTTTTTGATGACTTTTGTCATTTTTTGCGCTTTTGGTATGGACGTGGGCAAAGGGGTGTTGTATGATAGGCTGCGTGAGCATTAACTGGCAAATCAAGGAAGTAACGGAGTGCGAATCGACGTTCAACGTGGCGCGCAAGCTGCCGCCGTGGAGTGTCGTGAACTGTGAGAGCCAAACCAAAGGGCGAGGTCGCTTCAACCGCGCCTGGTATGGTACGCCCGGCGGTCTCTGGGCTACCTACAACGTGCCGATTGAAGCGCGTACGGATCTTCATTGGGGCGTACTGCCGCTGGTGGCGGGCGCTGCCATCATGGAAACCCTTGCCAAATACAACATCAAAGGACTGCGTCTGCGCTGGCCGAATGACGTGCTGGTCGGTCGTGCCAAGCTTGCCGGTATTCTCGTGGAACGCCCGAGTGCCAACATGGCCTCCATCGGTATCGGTATCAACATGCACAATGATATCCGCGATTTGAGCGGCAGCACCACAGACCCGGTGGTTCGGCTGGAGGATTTGGTGCGCACCTGCCCCACTGTGCGTGGGCTTCGTGCCGAGTTGGGCGACAAGCTGGCAGAGGTTCTCAAGCTTTTCATGGACGGTGGTTTGCAGGCCATCAAGCCGATGCTGGAAAAAGCCTGGGGCAGCAGCCGCCCGGTGGTTGCCATCACCGATAGCGAACGTATCTGTGGGTTCTTCTGCGGAGTGGCACACGACGGCTCCCCGATTCTGAGTCGCCCCGACGGTTCCACTATCACCGTGCCCGGTATCACGGTCAACAGGCTCAAGGAGCTTATCTGACGGCTTGATTTTCCTCTCTCTTCCTCCCCCGCTGAGTTTTTCTGCGGGGGATTTTTATTTGTAAAAATGCTTGACAAAAGCTAGAGCATACTTTAGGGTAGAGTTACCTCTACATATAACCTCAAAAAAGAAAGACCATGAAAAACATTCTGATAACAGGTATGCTGGCACTGTGCAGCATGGTGGCTCAGGCGGCTGACAGCATCGTCGGCTTCTGGACGACCATTGATGACGAAACCAAGGACGCCAAGAGCGTGGTGCAGATTTACGAGCACCAGGGCAAATACTATGGCCGTGTTGTTGAACTGCTGAAGGACAAGAGCGCCAAGGCCAAAATTCCGGGTTCACCGAGCGTTCTGGGGCTGGATATCATCTGGGATTTGGAAAAGGACGGTGATACCTACTCCGGCGGCGAAGTGCTGGATCCGGTCAAGGGAAAGGTGTACGGCTGTGAAATCTGGCGCGACGGCAAGAACCTGATTGTGCGCGGTAAGATTGCGTTCCTGGGCCGCAACCAGACATGGCTGCCCAACACAAGCTTCAAGTCCAAGGGCGGCAAGCTGACACCCAAAAAGCCGAAGCTCTGATTACGAACGCACCTCAATTTATCAAAAAAGAAGCGACACCGAATGGTGCCGCTTCTTTTTACGGTATAAAGGGAATGTATCAGAGCGTACGCCAGGGAAGCGCAGCGAGCAGCTTGTCGAAGCCAAGGCCCGTACCGGCAGGTGCATGGAACTCCGGAGTCACGTTCATGCCCAGTTCCTCAGAGAAGGCATTGGGACGGTACACGTGGTGAGACACCAGACCGCAGAGCGGCACCTCCTCTGCCGGCTTGTCGCTGTAGAATACGGCGGCATTGTACGCAGCCCAGCACTGCCCCAGGGGGTGATCCATGTACGTGGTGAACACCGGCAGCCCCGTGGTGCTGTGGTGGCGGGCGGGCTTCACGATACGCATCATGGGTTTCGTGGTGCGCTGGGGGATGATGCTCTCATTCTGCACCGGCATATCGTATCCAAGGGGAATACCGGCATCCTGCAGCTTCTGCCAGACCTCCACATCATAATAGCAGGGGTCTTCGATGAAGTCGATGCGCTCACGCATGGCGGGCGGCAGCATGTCCCAGAACTTCAGGGCATCCTCCGGGGAGAGAGTGCAGTTAAAATCCACGCGCCACTTCCACTCCGGCACCATGGAAGCCAGATTCACGAGACGCTCCACCGTGGAGGCCAGCTTGGGAATCACCTTGAGCTTACCGACGCGGAAACCGCGCTGGTGCAGGTTGTACACCTGAGAGGGGGTCGTGCTGACGGTCAGCGTGGCATGGCTGCGGGGCACGCGCAGCCCCTCGAAAAGATTCACGCCATTGGCACGGGCTGCACCATCAATCTCAATACACTTGAGGGCACGCTGGCCCAAACGAAGCGGATTGCCGTCACGAAGGGCATCCAGCTCATATTCCAGAGGGGAGTCACCCAGCTCCGTCCAAGGCTGGAGGCAGGCATAACCACCGTTATCGCCACGGAGCAGAACACCCTCGCGGGGCTGAGCAGCTGCGCGGGCGCTCATGGCGCCAATCGGATAAAGAGTGTATGGTGTATAGTGCATATAGCTCCTATATAATCATAAGAATGTCTTTTGTCACGCTCATTCTGCGTATGCAAGCCGCTTTTTGGCGGATTGATGCTTGATTTAACGGGAAAGGCACGCTAGAATAGGGGCATGAAGACGTGTCTGGGCAGTTTGTTGCTAATACCGGTCATCCTCGCCTTGATTGTGACCGCCGTCTACCATATTTCCGTGAATGCAGAGCTGCAGTTTGAGCAGCGAGACACAAATGAGCAATATATCAACACGGAACGCTCCTACCGCCCGCAGCTGCCGCCCAAACAAACACCCGCCAAACCGGAAAACAAGGCATGAGCCGACTGCAGCAGCCCGTCATTGGTTACACGCTCGGAGACCAGGCCGGAATCGGCCCGGAAGTCATACGGGCGGCACTCTCCCGGCTCCCGCAGCAGGCGGAATACCGCCCCATGGGGAAACGGATAGCTGCCACCCCCGGTCAACCGACGGAAGACACGGCACGCGCCGCGCTGGAACATCTGGAATGTGCGGCTGAAGCGCTGCGAGACGGCAGCATCGATGCCGTTGTCACGGCACCCATCTGCAAAGAAGGACTGCACCGCCTGGGGTTTCACTATCCCGGCCAGACGGAGTTCTTTGCCGACCGACTGGGGGTGACGAACTTTGCCATGTGTCTGACGGGCAAGCGGTTGACCGTGGCGCTGGCCACCACCCATGTGGCGTTGCAAGATGTCCCGGGCATGTTACAGAGCGCTGAGCTGGTGCGGGTCGGTCGTCTGCTGGCAGATTTTCTACGCCGCACCGGGATGAGTGAACCGCGCATCGCGCTGGCCGGGTTGAACCCCCACAACGGAGAATCCGGCGCATTCGGGGATGAGGAATCCCGCATCATTGCTCCGGCGGTGGCAGAATTGCAGCAGTCCGGAGCGGCCATATTCCACGGACCCTGTGTCCCGGACTGCGTATACCGTGATGCGGCAGAGGGACTCTACGATGCCGTGGTAGCCCCCTACCACGACCAGGCTCTCATCCCCCTGAAGCTGCTGGATTTCGACAATGCGGTCAACGCCACCATTGGCCTGCCCCGATTGAGGGTCAGCCCCGACCACGGGACAGCCTTCGGCATTGCAGGCAAGGGATTGGCCAACCCGTCCAGCACCATCCGTGCTTTTGAACTGGCTCTGCGCAGCGTGCAGTAAGTCCCCCGCCTGCAAACCGCAGGATTATCTGCCGTGGTAATCAACCTCTATCGTCATGGCAAGCACGCAGAATGCCCTGAGACCGGAATATTGCAGCGAGAAGCCCTGCCCTACGTCTGCGCTCGGCATCTGAGTCAAGCGCACAGAACCGGTGAACGGCACTGACAGCCTGCCGATGGAGGCAGAATACGACTCCCAGCGCTCCGAGCCGCTTGACTTGTAGCTGAAGTTCAGGTCACTCTCCAGCAAGCGCAGGCGCACCCTGCTCAGCTGGCGAACGGTGTTGAAACTGTTCTGACTTTCCATCGGCATCGTCTGCAGCTCAGATGTATAGACTCTGCCCACTTCATAGACCGCACCCACAGCCGCCCCGGCTACCGATAAGCTGCCGTCTGCCGACACGGTACCGTCACGGAATGCCTCAGCAGTGCCTCCTGACGGGGCGAATTTCACCTGCAACCCGGCCAGGTGTTCCAAGCCCGTCAGCTTACCGGCAGACTGAACCGTGACGGATTTGAAGCCATCCAGGTAGGCAGAAGTCTCCCTGATGCGCTCCAATGAAAGGTGATTGCTGACGGGGTTATGCAATACCAGCCACACCTCATCCTCATTGCCGGAGGCACCGGGAAGCGTTGCCAGCTGTACCACACGCCGCCCCGTGAACTCCATACGCTGCCAGGCGGTCACATTCTGCTCCGGGTTGAGCGTCAGCACCGCCACGCTGCCATCCTGCATCAGCACCCAGACATAGAAATTACTCCCGCGCTGCACACACCATTCCTGCACCCCGGCACGCAGAAGATGCTCTGCCAGAATACTGGAATCCGTAGCGGTAAATCCGTCTGACTCCAGTTTGTAGGAAATCTCTCGCAGGCGTTTTCCCCCGCGCTGGATGAACAGCACCGTGTTTTCGACCGCCTGCGCAGGCAACGCCGCACTCCCCACGGATGACTGCCGATGAAAGCCCACGGTAGTTGCCGTGAGCGATGCACCGGATGACGATGAGAGCACCCATTCACCATCCGTTGTTCCCAGCAGCAGCTCCCGCGCTGCACAAATCCAGCATATCTCGCTCTGGTTGTCAGAAGCCAGCGTCAGATGCAGCGCATCATCATCGTTGGAACCCATCCGAAAGTTCGTGAAATCATCGACACAACTCCCCAGCAGCGTGGTTGGCATCCCCGGTATGCCGCTGAACCAGAGCCGCCCCTGGTAAAATGCTGAAAAGCGTGGGAAATACATCAAGCCGCCGAATGCCCCGAAACTCCAACTGCGAGTGGAAAAGCTCTTGTTGCCGGAAAGGTACTTGCCGACCACTTCCGCTCTGGCCTTGCGGGCATTCGTCACAGAAATGATTTTGAAATGGTACTCCCGCGTACCGCCCATGGAGCGGAAATAAAGCATGGGGTCAATGGAAAGCGCCCGAGAACCGCGACAGACCAGCACCATCCGACAGGGATAGGGTTCCGAGCCGGTCAAGGCCCAGTTCTGTCTCTCTGAAAAATCGCTCTGCGAAAATGTTTTCACACGCGTCCAGTTCCAGAGGCCGTAATCGCTCCCCTGCTCCGGGGTATCATAGCTGCGCCACAATTCCCAGGTGGCATTCCACTCACCATTCGTGCGTATTTCCCAGTCGGCACACACCTCGTAGGGTTTTCCGTCAGCATTGAGCCACATGAAGCCGGGGAGGAAAAAGTTCGGGTAATCATCCGGGTCGGTACTTCCATTGAAGTGTGTGGCATTGAATTCGCGGATACACGTATAATAACGGTACATATTGGAAGCCTCATTCTTGACGTATCCGCCCGTACCGACAGGCACGGTGTATTTATAGAACTCTGCAAAGTTCGCCAGATTCTGGCGGTCAAACGCCTCCCCCTGGAAGAGAGTCATTGTGGGAATATCCGCATCAGCCATCAGATGTTCCGTCCCGACCATGGAAGCCAGGAATGTGGCGGAGCTGCCCGCATCCAGCGTCAGCGTGGCGTAGGTATCATTCGCCTCCATTTCCACATGCAGCACATCATTCTGCGGAGAATAGGTTTCCCGAGGATAGGGAGCAAACTTCACCTCCCGGCAATACCAGTGCGTATCATAATCCCGCACCAGCATCATGGGCGGGTGCATGACGGACGTGACATACACCACGTCATTTATCTGCGTGAAGCGGAGTCCTTTCACCACAGAGGGCGCAATCCAGGGAGTTGTCAGCACATAGGGTTCCCCATTGTATTTCAATAGTTCCCCATCCTTGTACACCCGCATTCCGCCGGAAAAGAACTCCAGCATCAGCACGTCCGATTCCGAATAGCGGAACGGAAACAATTTAACTGCGGTACTGCCTGCGGCTGCCGCCCGGTGCACATACTCCGTTCCCCGGCGGCGAAGAACCCCGCCATACGGCAGCGTAAGCACATTGCTCATTCTGGCTGCGCCGCGAAGATAAGCCTGCAAATCAAAACGAGAACTCAGCCACGGGGAGAGCTCCCCGGCGGTGAGGCCCAAAATATATGGAATTTCCTGCATAGGTCACAGCTCTACCACAGAATCACCCCTGAATGCAATAGTGTAGCACGGTTGTTCACTTCATGCCCCCCCCTCACAGACAAAAAATTAGCTTGCTGAGAACAAGCGGTATGGTACAATGTGCCCATGCGGATATCGACTATTGGCATACTTCCTCTGCTGGCCATACTCCTGCTGCAATCCGGCTGTGAACGCCGCGCTGTCGGGCAGGCAACCCGGAAAGCCAGCGATGAATTTTCCCTGATGCAGGAAGAGATGATGCGTTCTCTGCACAACGGAGACATGAGCCAGGAAGAAGCCGAAGAGATTGACGAATTGCTGCAACATTTTGCGAAAACGGCAGATGCCCGTTTTGCCACAGAGCAAAGCGGCTTGACCATGCTGCATCTGGCCTGTCTGTATAAGCATGCCGAACTGGCTCGCTGCCTGCTGCTGGATGGGGCATCCCCTCATGCAACGCTGAAAAGTGAGGGATTCTGCGGGCTGGCAGAGCCCGGTGCCACGCCGCTGGTGCTGGCGGTGGCCATGGAGACGGATTGCCCGGAGAGCGAAGTACTGGCTCTGACTCAGCATCTACTGCAGGCCGGAGCCAGGGTCAATATGCAGCGAGAGGGGCAGCTCTGCAGCTATGAGAGCGTCTATCTGGCGCTGCTGCAACGGGCAGAGAACCTCGACGACATCCGGGTGCCGGAGGCAGATGTAGCCCTTTCCATCGGAAAAACAGCAGCTGAAAACGGCTGGAAACAAGCCCTGGAAGAACTGTTCAAACGGAGAGAGGGGAAACTTACTCCCGGGGATATGCTGTTGCTGCACAGTGTTGCCGGGAATAACACGGGCGAAAAGAAGTACACGGATTGCGCGGAACTACTGTTGCAAAAGGGCATTCCCGCCAATATGCAGGATATCAACGGAGTCTCCCCGCTGTTCGCTCTGATGACTGGGGTGAGTTTTCAACAGGATGACGGGATGTCCGCACTCCCGCTGGCAGAGTTGCTGCTGCAGCGGGGGGCAGACATCAATCTGAAAGCGGAGAACGACCCGGAATACCCCGGCTTCTCTCCCATGGATTTTCTGCTGACAAAGCCGGGCTTACTCCGCATGCTTCGCGAGAAAGGCTTTGACTTGCAGCCCCCTCCCATCAACTGGGCTGCCACGGATGAATTGCCCAGAGAGATATGCCGAGCGCATCTGATGGAACATGCTCTCCGGCTTCAGGGAATTTCCCCCGACACGGCAGAACATTATGACACCATCGCCCGCATTTTAACCCCGGACAGCGCCATGCGGCAGCATCCTCTGTATGCGGATGCCCTCAGTGCCGGTATCAGCATGATGGCTCAGATTGATGCCGCGCGCACCGCGCAACTACTGGCCGGGCTGTCGCTGTGGAGTGATGCGCTGGTATGGAAAGATCAGCATCCGCACGCGCTTGCCACTCTGGAGGTGTTAACCGAAACACCGGCTCTGGTGTTGCCGCGAGATGTTATCTGCACGGCCGCAGAAACCATGGAGAAAGAAAATCAGCAGGATATGGCTGCCGCGATGCTGGAGCTGTTGGGGCGCTGCCCCGATGCGGAGGCGGATATCGCCCGATATGAACAAGATGCTCGCCCGGCGATGCAGGCCGGGGCTCTCCAGGCTCGGTTATTGCAGGCCGGATTACCTGCGGCCAAATGCTATGCCGTGCGCGACTGGCTGGCAAAACACGGACGAACGGCAGATTCACCACCGCTGCAGAAAGCCGTACTGCTCACCTCGCAGGAAGATATCTGGTTCGGTAACATGGAAGAAGCAAAGCGGGAAGAAGTATTTGCCGCCATGGAGGAAGTCGGCGCTCTGCGTGCGGCAAAAGCCTATCGGGACATCGCTGCCTCACTCCATCAGGCAGAAGCGCTGGATACCATCACCGCTGACAGCCATGTGTGGAAATTCGAGCTGGAATGCGCCACCGCCAGGTTCATCCTGCAACACCGCAGCGCTTTTCTGCCCCCATCTGAGCAGGAAAAGGAAAATACAGATTGACAGCGCGCCGGATTTTCATTAGAGTGGAAAGAGGACATGAGAGTGTGCACCATGGCTTTGTTGACCCTGGGATCCGTCTGCTTTGCAAATGGAGCACAAGGGGTGTCTGCAAGAGCCCCCATTGAAATCATCACACCACTCCTGTCTCAGGAGGCAGATGCCAATGGCGACACTCTGCTGATTCGGCTCTGCCGGCTGGCCTCCACCATGACAGCCGAACAACGCAGGCATCTGCAGCCCATCATCACCCTGCTCCTCAATTCCGGAGCCAATCCGCTGACAGAAAACAACAGCGGCTGCAATGCCATGTTCTATATCAATGGTATGCCGGAACTGATGCAGGATTTGGAAAAAGAATGCCGCCTGCCCCGGGAGCTCACGCTGCGTATTCCCTACGACACCTCAGCGCTCCTGCGCTACATGCGCCTGAGAAGCGCCCAGCAGAGGCATGCCATCAATCCCGGCAGCAAAGCATACATGCTGCGACGATATTGCAAGCCGGCCTATCAACGAGCAGAGAACCTCTTCCGCCACTTCATGGCACAGGATTCACTCCGCCGCATCCCTGACGGGGCTTTGGGTGATTGCCTTGACTTCATGAGGGTTGCGGAACCGGAAAAGACATACGGCTACATAAACGGACTGAATTACTGGGAACACGGCGAGCACTTTCTGGAAGAGATGCCGGGGCTTCTGCTGAGGGAGCTTCACAGACTCAACTGGCCGGTAAATCCCGGCAATCTGCGACTGGCGCTCCAGAAGCTCCACAGTATGCTCCCCACCAGTAAGGACGACATGATTGACTGCGATGCCGCAGGCCCGATGATTCAGCTGTTGGATATGCTCACGGCGCAAGAGGGAGTCCGCGCCATGAGCGATGTTCGCAAATGTGCCGCAGCGCACGATCCGAATCTGGCGCAGGCAGCACTGCGGATTCAAATAAAACTGATGGGACTAACGCCGCCGGATGAGCTTGATATCCAAACCACTAATCTGCCGGAAGAGCTGAGCACTATCCGGGACACCCTTTTGACAGATGCCGCGCTGAGATACTGTGAACCGGATATCATCACGGCAGAAATGCTGCAACAGGCAATCAAGTGTTGCAAACAGCACGGAATGCCCCTCCGCGCAGAACTCATGCAAACCCTGCACGAAGACAAACGCTTGCCGCTCTCCCCTGCGGCCAT
Organism: Akkermansiaceae bacterium; assembly: GCA_015061985.1. Lineage (GTDB taxonomy): Bacteria > Verrucomicrobiota > Verrucomicrobiia > Verrucomicrobiales > Akkermansiaceae > Akkermansia. The sequence goes on along the minus strand of SUVN01000005.1, from coordinate 27,069 downwards.
GCCTGCCATTTCCACCGCATACAACGAAATCAGAGAGAGTAGTCCATCCGTCGTGTTGCTCCGGTACCTGCTGGAGCACCCCCAATTGCTGAGAGCTCAGCAGCAGTCATGAATTTCTACACCGTCAAGCGTCTGATTCTCTCGCCCACGGAGCTGCACATCATCTGTGCCGCGATGGCCGTCCTGAGCACCCTACCCATTCTCTTTCCGGAAGTATCGCCCCCATGGTATGCAGAACAAGTGTGTCACTATGCAGGCATCTGCCTGATGGTGTCCATTTGTGTTTCTGCAATTCTGATGATTTCCGCTACAAGTATCCAGATATTCCGCCTGAGCAACACCCGGGCATTCTGGCGCTTCGCCTCGTGGCTGAGCATCTGGGGACTCGCCGGAATACTATATGTATTTGTGGCCATTCTGGCTGACGTATCTCCAACGGAAACATTTCAGAAAAGCGAACCCATCCAGAAAACGGATATACTGCACCCGGCTGCTGATGCCCTGCTGGGGCCGACTTCCCTCATCATCCCCATTGATACGGAGGAACAACAAATCAAAACAATTGAACGGGCTCCGAATCTGGTTCTGCTGGAGAGAGAGCATGCCGATATCTTCCGCGATTATCTGGAAGCATCTGCCCGATGGGCCGACAAAGGAACAAACGATGCTTTCTACTCCAAACCGGGACACGTTGTCATGATACCGCCCAGCACCGGCGGCATACCCGGTCTGGTGCATGCAGGATTCCGCCGTCTGGTGAAAGGAGATCCGCTGCCGGTTGGCTACGTCACCATCAAACCCGGTGATAACTTCCCGGAAATTAAGGACAACATACCGGATTTTGCCCTTGATTTAGGATTAAACCATTACCTGCTGATGGCATGGAGAGGAGCAAAACACCAGGAGACTGCCCTCCGAGCCATTAATGCGGCTATTGCCGATTTGGATGAGCGCATGGAGCCGTTGGTCAGAGAGCCCAATCGGAATACCATCAGCCGCATGGTCACCGGCAAACAATCCTATAGCGGAAGTGCCCCGGATTTAAAACTCGCTGAGCCTCCCGGGCAGGACGGTGCCTATCAGGCAGAGGTCTATGCCAATCCGGGCGAAGCCGGCACGATTCTGCTCTTCATCAAGCGACTGGACAGCGGCCGCACCATCAGATTGCTCAACTGCCCGGCCAGATTCTCTGACAATCCGGAAGAACAATTCCGACACGATTTCCCCGGCTCCGTTCCCATCTGGCAAAACAGCGCTTTCCATAACAGCCTGGATAACGTCTTCCCGCAGGGTACTCCCCTTTTCGTCATCTGCAAGGATAAAAGCCATCAGTATTTCGGCGCTGCATTCGAGGTCTGGTTCACCCCACAGAACCCGGCAAAGCCGCGTCGGCTTCTGTTGAGACGTTGCTACAAAGTACAGGGATACGATGGTTAATCGGGCATCTCAAAAAACTCTCAAATGGGAAGTTAACGAGAAGTACAAAGTCAAATGGACGATGGACAAGGTGGAAAATTCCGCTCGCTCTGCTCGCATGCAAAAGCTTTGCAACTAAATCATTGACCACTGCGAGCCAGCGGCTCGCCTGACTTTTCCTTCGTCCATTGTTCTTTGTCCATTGTCCTTCAAATTCCTATTTGAAGAGCAGTCTTGAGTAATTGGAGATACCCTTATTACATGTCCTCGTAATCCTGTATCAGCTCCACAAAGGCGCGGAGAAAGGTCTTTCTGAGCCACGGCCCCACGCCCTTGATATTGGATGCAGCCTCCACAGTAGTCGGCTTAACAGTCGCCATGGCACGCAGCGTCTCATTGTGCATGATGCGGTAGGCGGGCATATGATGCTCTTCTGCAATATCACGGCGTAGTTCTGCCAGTCGCTCGTACAAATCCTTATCCATACGACCCAGCCCCATACTCTGCAGCAGGCGCTGCGTTCTATTCGTCTGCGCCGCCGGACGCATTACCACCTGCTCACCCCACCCACGCAGCGACATACGGGCTCCGCGACGGGACTGCATGACCTCCTCGCCAATCGGAGAGAGCGTGATGAGCGGCATCTCCCCGCCGGAGCTTTGAATCAATCCGGCTTCACGCATGGAGCGGAATAAAGCCTTGATGCGAGCATCCGTCAGATGGGAAAGGATACCGTATGTGGAGAGTCCCTTGAGGTGAGCTGTCATGTTGGCGCTTTTAGCACCACGCAGCATATCCATGACCTTTCCCCTGCCATAGATACCCTCCCATGCACCGCTCCCGTTCCGACGAGAGGCGCGGGCTACTCCGGCCAGAGCTTTACGCACCGTCAGCAGGTCATTCCCCTGCACTTCTTCACGCTCTCCCTCATCTGCGGCACAAACATCACAATGTCCGCAAGGCTCAGCATTTTTCTGGCCGAAATACTCCAGAATCCACTGCTGGCGGCAGCCCCCGCTGTAGGAATAGCGGGTGATGGCTTCTATCTTCTGATGGTCACGGCGTGCCTTTTCCTCCAGAGAAGCCGCATCAATCGGCAGGCACTCGAAGTTACGCGCAGGGTCAAGGACTCGTGTCCCTTTCGTATTGGAGCCCGGAATGTCAAAACGAACAATGGCTCCTGCATGAATCAGGCAGGAGAGCGCCGTACCGACCGCCATGGGGTTGACGTCCTTCCCGCCCATTCGCTCCGCCATGGCGTCCACCGTCAGCTGTAGTTCATGGGATTCCGGGTTGCATTCAAAGCGCAGCAGGTTATAAAGCGAGCGCACCAGATGCAGGGGTGGGTTGCTCCCCTCAAAGAAAAACTCCTGCGTTTTCAAGTCTGCATGATTGAACAGCAATTCGCAAACGGAGGGCTCCCCGTCGCGACCGGCTCGTCCGGCCTCCTGATAATAGGCCTCAACGCTCCCGGGAATCTCAAAATGAACGACAAAGCGAACATCCGATCGGTCGATTCCCATACCGAACGCATTGGTCGCCACCACCACATCTGCACGCCCGGAGATAAACGCATCCTGCGAGAAGGCGCGTTCCTCATCCGTCATTCCTGCATGATAGGCAACGGCGTTCACATGCGCCGCAGAGAGCTCCTCAAACACCAGCATCACGTTCTTACGGGTAGAGCAGTAAATAATTCCCTGCTTCCATTGCTGAACCACTTTGTGAATCCGCTCAAACTTAGCCTTGCGTCCCTCACAGTGTGTAATGCGGAAATCCAGATTATCCCGCGCAAAGCCGCTGATGATGATGGCAGGCTCGCGCAGCTGCAACGTGCTCAGGATATCCTCCCGTACATGCGCCGTTGCCGTGGCTGTCAAAGCGACCGTCTGCGGAAAACCCAGCATTTCACGCACCCGCCCCAGCCGCAGATAATCCGGGCGGAAATCATGCCCCCACTGGCTCAGGCAATGCGCCTCATCTATTGCCAGAAGCGATACATTCAACCCCTGTACCAGTTGCAGGAAAGTTTCCTGACCGAAGCGCTCCGGGGCTACATAGACGATTTTCAGCTCGCCGCGCCGCAGCGCGGCCATGTTCTGACGATATTCATCGGCCCCCATGGAAGAATTGATGGCCGCCGCCGCCACGCCGCGAGCAAGCAGAGCATCCACCTGGTCTTTCATGAGGGCGATGAGCGGCGACACCACAATCGTCACCCCGTCCCGGCACAAGGCAGGAAGCTGATAGCAGAGCGATTTTCCCTTGCCGGTAGGCATGATGGCCAAAGCATCCCGCCCGCTCATGATGGCCTCCACCACTTCATCCTGCCCGGGACGCAAGGCATCGAAACCGAACACTTCTTTCAGCGTGCGGTTAACCGATGATAAATCTGCCGTCATGTCCATGCGTACGCGCATTCTAGCGAAAAGCCGATACCCGCACAAGGGAAAAGCGCGTTTCCCGGAAAAAAAGGGGAAAGCCATTCTTTTCTGCTTGAAAAAGCATACGGGATAGAGTATCTTTCAGACAAATGGCAAACGATTCCGACAGCAAATCCCGGCGCAGCGTCGTACCGAGGGTTTTCCAATGGGAAATGGTACGCAAGGCGCTCCGCGCCGCCGAAGAAGGCGTATACTGCTGGAATCTGCAAGATGATGAAATTTTCTACACAGAGCAATGTGTCAAGATGATGGGGATGACCTACGATGAGTGGGCACCCAACATCTTCACAGAGCCGGAAAAAACCGTACACCCGGACGATATTGCCTTTTTCCGTCAGACAATCCACCGCTACCTGAACAAACCTACCATCGCCGTCACCCCGCTTCGGGTGGAGTTTCGTCTGCTCAACCTGCGCTCCCGGGGCTGGAAGTGGATTCGCGTGAACGGCATGCTGGAATACGGTTCAGACAAGAAGCCTACGCGACTGGTTGGCGTCTGGGTGGACATCACGCGCCGAAAAATGGCAGATATGCACGCCATGGAGGATCGCGACCTCTTCCGTACACTCATTAACTGCCTGCCGGACAACATCTACTACAAAAACCGTGAATCCCGCTTCGTCATTGCCAATGAAGCAACGGCTCGAAAGATGCGGGTGAATACCCCTTCCGACCTCATCGGCCGCAAGGACTCCCATTTCTTCTCCCCGGAAATGAGCGAAATCGCCCGCCGGGAGGAGGAGGAAATCATGCGCACCGGGAAGCCGATTACCAATCGGATTCACCATGAGACATGGAAAGGCGGTAAGCACACGTGGTCGAAGGTATCCAAGTTCCCCTGGTATGCAGCAGATGGTTCGGTCAAAGGCGTGGTGGGCATCTCATCGGATGTTACCAAACTCATCGAATCCCAGCAGAAATACCAGCGCATCGCCAAACAGCTCGATGAACGCAACCGTGCGCTGGAAAAAGAAATCACGCTGGCGCGAGAAGTTCAGCGAGCCCTGCAGCCGCTTCACATCCCGGACAGAGTATGGAAGCAGGAGAACGGACAGGTTCGCCGCGCCACGTTCCATCATGTCTACATGCCCTCCACAGGGGTGGCCGGTGATTGTTTTGAGGTTTTCCCGGTGGGTAATTCCGGCATCGGCATGCTCATCTGCGATGTGATGGGGCATGGCGTGCGTGCGGCACTCATCGCCTCCATGCTGCGAGGTCTCATGGAACAGGTTGCCAATCTGGCCGATACTCCCGGGCTTCTGCTCTCCAGCCTCAATCGACAGCTCTACAGGATATTCGACCGCGCCAACATCACCATGTTTGCCTCGGCCTGCTACGTCTATCTGGATCTGGCTAAGCGCCGCATGACTCTTTCCGGCGCAGGCCACCCCGCGCCATTCGTGCTGCAACCCTCCGGCGAAGCATTCGTCCCTGCCATTCCCCGCTCACCGGCTCTGGGGCTTCTGGAAAACGCCATGTTCCGAGAAAGTGAAATTGCGCTGGAAAACGGCACCAAGCTCATGCTCTATACGGATGGGCTGACGGAAGCGCACAACGCGGAGCAGGAAGAACTGGGAACAACACGCATCATCGACTTCCTGAAAGAACGCTCTCCGCAAAGCATCCGGGAAATGATAGATATTTCTCTGGCTGCCATGCACCAATTCACCGGCAGTTCCGCTCAGGATGACGACATCTGCCTTCTGGGCGTTGAATTCCGGGATGAAATCAGCACCGATGTGCAAAATCAGCTAGGTTGACGTGTTTTTCCGCTATGCGCCCGCAAAAAATGATTGCCATGACTCCATTTTAGCGGTAGGCTAGCAACAGATAGATATTTTTATGAAGGACGAATCCCAAAACAGCATCGCTGACTCCATCAACCTTTCTGAGTTGACTGATTTTCAATTCGGCCCGTCCTGGGCTCGCGGCGGCTCCTCTCCGGCACGCACCTGGACGGATGCACCACGCGAACGCAGGGATTCTGCCACCCCGGGCGAACGCCGCAGCTTCTCCGGACGCGATGACCGCCGCCCCCGCCGCGATGAGAAGCCTTCCCGCAAGGGCGACCGCAAGCCGATGCGCCGTAGTGAGCGTCCCGAGCGCCCCGCACCGGAGCCGCTCAAGCCGGTGGAAGGATATCGGGTAGAGCTTCGTCCTGCCAACAGCATCCTGACCCTGTTCGCATCAGAAATTCAGAAACAGAAGCGCGCTCTTCCCCTTCTGGATATGGCTCGTGTCGTCATGAGCGCCGGGAATCGCTACGACCTCGTCTTCATGAAGCTGGAGAACAGCCCGGCGCTGATTCATTCTACCCGGGAAGACGGCGCCTGCTGGCTTAATCGTGCAGAAGCCGTTGCCTACCTGCGTCAGGCTCCCTGGTTCAGCGAGTTTTACAAGGAAGAACAGATAGAGGTTGAGGCACCCAAGGGTACGTTCACTGCCATCGCCGTTTGCAGCATAGGCAAGGAACATATCGGCCCGGCGAACTGGCACGGCTATCAGGCTGCGCTCATGAACCTGTACCGCAGCAAGTACAGCCACATGCCGCTGGATGTCTTCAAGAACAAGATTGTTCTCGACAAAACAGAGGAAACCATCGCCGCATGGAAGGAAGCCGCAACGCACAAGTCAGTCTGGAAGCCACTGCGCGACGGTGCCGATGAGGTTATTCTGGAAGACCTGCGAGCCGTGGAAGCGGACTTCGAGGCCAATCACTTTGACTCCGTATACGAAACCGTTGATAAGGTATTCATCAACGGTGCAACGCCGGCAGATAAGCTCAGCGAGGGGCTGTTTGCCCATGTAAAGCTTCTGGCAGACAAGACCCGCCGCTTCCCGCAGATGCTCATCCCCAACCTCTGCCATGGTCTGGCTCGCCACCACATGCCCATCTATAAATGGCACGGCAACCACTTCACCGGCCCCAGCAGAATCCGCACCATCCCGACAGACATGGTACTGGCCGACCGCATGGTTGCCATCGTCAACTGGAGCAAGGAAAACTCCGGCAAGAAAGCGGAGGAAATGTTCGCAGAGCTCTCCGGTATACCCGCCGGGACTGATGAGGAAAGCAAGGCAGCGGCAACGGAAGCACACGCTCCCTACGTGGCAGATATGCTGTGGCTGCTTGAGCAGGGATTCATCGTTGTCACCAGCGATAATGCCGTATGGTTCCCGAAGGGTGAGAATGCTCCTGCCCCCACCCCTGCCCCGACTCGCAACAAAAACAACCGCAATCAGAAAAAGCGCCGACAGGTCAAGCCGGAGGCCAACAACAAATCCTCTGAAGCCACCCCTGCCGAATAATCCTCCTTACAACTGCCATGCTACTGGATATCAAACAATACGGCGACCCGGTTCTGCGGGCGGAAAGCGCACCTCTGGAGCATCTTGACCCGGAACTGAAGAATCTGGCTGACAACATGCTCGAAACGATGTATGCGGCAGAGGGCATCGGGCTCGCAGCCCCGCAAATCGGGCTGAACATTCAGATGGTGGTCATTGATATCCCGGAGGATGAGGAAGAAAAGGACGTTCCCGAGACTGCGATTGTCAATGGGGAAACGAAACCCATACGCGACCTTATGCCGCTGGTGTTCGTCAATCCCGTTCTGGAGCCGTATGGCAACCTCTGCCCCTTTACGGAAGGCTGCCTGAGTGTGAGAGGCATTCGCTCCAATGTTCTTCGCCCGGAGTTTGTGAAAGCAAAGCTCACGCAACTGGATGGCTCCGTTCTGGAGATTGACTGCGGCGGTTTGCTGGCACGCTGTCTTCAGCACGAGTGCGACCACCTCAAGGGATTCCTCTTCACGGACAGAGTGTCGTCGGCTGCAAAAATCACGCTGGCGAAGAAACTCAAGAAACTCGCCGCATCACGCTGAGGAAAGCCGCTTTCAGCATCAGCCCATACACCTTTCGGCGCGGGACTTTTACCCGCGCCTGATTTTTTCTGCCACGGATGAGCTTCAGGGTGCTCAATCCCAGCAGAGCCGGCAGTATCACCGTAAAACGCAGGCGAAAGCTCCCCAGGCGGGAGCCGTAGTCCAGGCCATCCCGCAGGAAACGTTCGGCTCTGTTCTGCCAGCATACCTCATCGCTGCAAAGATAGGAACGCCCCCGCGCCGCATCCTCTCGCAAATCACGCAGGATGTTGATGAGCTGCAAGCCCCTGCCGAATCGCACCCCGGCCTGCCGCATCAGGTCACGCCTCTCAGGATGACAGAAGCGTTCCCCCATCGTTTCATAGCCCAAATCCGTCCAGAACTCACCCACACAGCCGGCCACCATATAGGTATAGCGCAGGGTGTCCTCATCGGATTCCACCTGTGTGCGGCTATCAAAATAGGTCAAATCCCAGCACTGGCCCTCAACAATGACAGCCAACACGCGGCGAATCAATCCCACCTGCGCTTCCTGCATCATCCGCAACATGTCCAGGCACTCACCAAAGCGCTGCAAAAGCGTCCGCTCCGAGGGATTCTGCTGAGCCTCAGCCATCTCTCCCGACAGCAGCCGGTGCAGCTCCGCCAATTCCTCCGGGGCTGACTTTCCTGCTACAGCCCGCCCCATTTGCTGAAGAACAACCAAACGCAACGCCGCATCAGCAGACGAGGTGTCGGCCACGCTATCCGTTGCCCGCGCCAGCAGGTAGGCCAGCGAGATAGCGGAGCGCATCTCCTCCGGCAGAAATACCATACTCAGGTAAAAGCTGCGGGAAACGGATTTGAGCAAATCACCCTCTGTTGCAGGATTCTTCATCAGCTCATGCGACGCAGTGCACCGCGAATCAGCTCGTCCGTGGCGGCCTGCGGGTTATCCTTCACAAGCGCCGCAATAGCTTTGCGCGCTTCCGCCTGTTTGAAGCCCAATGCGACCAACGCCAGTTCCGCATCGCCTGCGGCCTCTGTTGTGGTGCCCTGCTGCTGTGCCTCCCAGGTAGAGGCGAGGCCGACTTTGTCTTTCAGTTCCAGAATGATGCGTTCAGCCGTACGCTTCCCCACGCCCTTGGCTCGGGCAATGGCCTGCACATCACCTCCAACGACAGCTTGTTTGAAGGCAGATACATTCAAGCCACTGAGGATGGAAATGGCCGTGGCGGGACCGATTCCGCTCACGCGGTCAATGAGCAGGCGGAAAATATCCCGCTCCGCATCCGTTGCGAAGCCGTAGAGCACCTGCGCGTTTTCTCGCACGTGGAAATGAATTTTCAGCGTCACGGTCTGCCCCTCCATGGGGTTGACTGCATCAAACGTGGACAACGGCACCTGGACTTCATAGCCCACGCCGTTCACATCCAACACCAGACATTGCGGCATGGCCTCAGCCACCGTTCCTCGAAGAAAGGCAATCATGGATAATCATTGTTGGGGTTTCAGTTGGTCTTCCACCGTTTGGAACTGAGCCTCCGGCCCAAGACCTCCGATTTCATTCAGCAGTTCCTGAACCCGACTATTGAGGCGTGCATAATCAGGCGGGCCGTTTTTTTCTTCCTTGGAACCGGGGAAAATGATGTAGGAAACTCCCAGATGGGACACAGCTCGCGCATAGGAAGTAGCACGCGGATTCACCAGCTTGCTCAAACGCAGCGAGGCTTCGCCCGTCTTGAACTTCGGGCCGTAATCTCCCACTAATGCGGGGAAAACGCGGTTATCCACCACCACAGCGGCATAATCGCCTGGCTGTGGGCGGTAGGTGTCATCTTTCCCCTCCTTGAAAGTGAGCGGGATGACGATAAACGGATCATATTCAGCCAACAGGAAACTGAAAAGCTTGAGGTCTGCCACCACAGTGCGGGCATGCTCAATAGCATCCTTGGAACTCTTTTTATCTTTCTTCAGTTTCTCCAGGCGCTCCTCCCATTTTGCCAGCAAGGGGTTGGGAGTCTTGCCGACCTTGCGCCAGCGATAAGAGGTAGAAGGCTGGTAATAGTCGCTCTTCATCACCTTGTCAGACATTCTGGGCAGGCGGTCGCCATCCGATCCGTCGGACACCACATCCATATCTGCCTGCATCCACAGCACCTTGCGACCTGTATCAGGAGCCGAAATCTGAAGGATGGTGTCCGTATCATAGAAATTATGACGGTCAAGCAATCTGTCCAGCGTGGCGGCATTCTTGCGGATGCGGTTCTGCTTGTGCAGATAAAGAGCATGGAACCATGGTGAGACCTGCGCATTCTGCATCAGCGCATCGTAACGATTCAACACCCCGGGCAATTTCGGATTGGCCTGCTTGAGTTCCTCACCATTGGCGGCATGCGGTTGCCGCAGACTCAGTGACATGTGCACCTGGTAAGCATCCTTTGCCTTGCGGTCAGACGAAGCGGTGGTCCCCGGCTTGAACTCAACCCCGCTGCGCATGTTGATACCCGCGCCCAATTCATTCACGTGTTCAAACGTGCCGCTCTCCACCTTCTCCGGCAAGGCCGGAGGGAACGGCGGCAGCACGATATCGGGCATGGTAAAGGTGTTATCCGGTCGCCATGGAGCAGCCGTCTCCACCACAGGAGCAACGACGGGTTCCGGAGCGGGCTGAGGTTTCTCCTGCGTGTCTGTTTTTTTCGTGGATGGCGATGTCGGCTTCGGATTCTCCGGAGCACCCACCAGCAGCTTCGCCAGCTCAATGGGATAAGGAGTATAAAGCGAACCGGCTGCCAGAAGCATCACGCCCAGCGCCCCTGCTCCGAACAGCGGCAGACAGCCTTTCTTTTTCTTCGGCGATTGGTGTTTCATGTTTCGTCGAGGAGAGATACTTGACGCGGCCGCCGCCCCATTACCAGGCGCAGTACCCACAGGGGTAAATTCCGAACCAGCAATCCGGCCAGGCGAATCCGCAAAGAGGGATAATAGCGGGCTTTGCCGCGTTCCAAGGCAGATACCGCTCCATTCACCACCGTGGGAATGGGCGTATAAAACCATTTCTTGAAAGGAGAATAGCCATTGGTGCATCCGTGGCGACGCGCCACATCTCCAAAGCCCGTATGAACAGGGCCGGGACACACCGCTACAACCGGTATTCCATCCGCGCGAACCTCCAGACGGACAGCCTCGCTGAATGACGCGACAAACGCCTTCGATGCGGCGTATATGGCAAAATCCGGGATGAACAAATCTGCGGCCAGAGAAGCGATGTTAATAATGCCGCCACCCTGCTTCCGCATGCGAGGCAGCAACGCCCGCGTCAGTTCTGCAACAGCCACCACATTTACCTGCAACATACAGTGGTTGCGCTCCGGCTCGCTGGCGGCATATTCTCCGTAATCCCCAAGTCCGGCATTATTCACCAGCAGGATTTTTCCTTCCGATAAGCCCTCCAATGACGCAATCAATTGCTGGCGAGCAGCCGTTTCTGACAGGTCACAGGGATGCACCGTTATCTTCAATCCGGGATACGAATCTCTCAACTCATCTGCAAGCGCATGCAGAACTTCCCCGCGCCGCGCCACCAGGACTACATGGGCACACTCCCTCGCCAGACGTCGGGCAAACGCCTCACCAAATCCGGATGAAGCCCCGGTTATCACAGCATGGGTGTATCTCATGCACCTATTCTCCCACAGCATCAAGCGCAAAGCAAGCCTAATCTATTCCTATTCTGCCTGATGACGGCTTCATGTTCCTTTTCGCCTTGCAGAATGAATATATTCACTGCGGATAGAACCATCCGGATTGTAAAACGGTTGCCCCGCACATTGCGGAGGATACAGGATGCAGGAATCAAATTGAAGCTCCATTCGGGCTGTCCACTTGATTCCGTATTCTGCCAGAACGCTGCTTAATCTTTCCGCAATAGGACGGTGCAGCAGAAAATCCATATAGGTACCATCTGCAAAAATGAAAAGAAGGTGAGCGTTTTCAACAAAAAGCAAATCATCTTTTTCCCACCATTCTACCAGAAAGCACAGTTCGCCGCCGGACATGTATTGCCTCAGCTGCCCCTCACACTCAGAAAGTCTCTTACTCTCTGCTTCTATTGATTTCTGAATTAAATCAATCATCTGTCTGTTTTTTTCTTTCTGACGCAGCGGCAGACAGACAAAACCGCACAGGAAAGACAATGTAGCGGCATCCAGAAAAACCAGCAACGCAAGATGCGAACGGAAGGGCGACAGGAGAAATCCCCCTGCCACTATACCCAAAAAGGCGAAAAGCGGAATATAGGAGGAATGTTTAGCATCTTTCTTAATCAGACCATGCCAAATGTTGTAGAGCAAAATGCCCCAGTTGACTACGGCAACCATAAGCCCGAACAGGAGCAACAACGCACCGCCTCCAAATCGGAGCCACTCCGCCCATGAATCCGGACAATTCATTATTCCTCTGCCTTTGCAGGCTTTTTCTCATTGAGGATATTCAAGCGGTTCTGAGCCTCCCTATGCCCTGCGTCCGCTGCTTTTTTATACCATTTGAGGGCTTTTTCAGTATTCGCTTTACAACCGAACCCCTCTTCCAGCCATGCCCCCAATCTGAACTGAGCTTCAGGCATACCCGCTTCTGCCGCCCGCCAACACCAATCGAAGGCAGCAGCCGCATCCGGGGCCACACCCCAGCCGCGCTCATAACACAATGCCAAGCGGAACGCAGCAGCATCGCAGAGTCCATCAGCCGAACGCAGCAGGTACTCTACCGCCTGTGTGGGATTTTTTTGTACCCCTGTTCCCTCCTGCAGACAGACTGCATACCAGTAGCAGGCCCATGCATGCCCCTGCTCTGCCGCACGGCGAAAAAGGGAGGCTGCTTCCTCCGGTTTGGTCTGCCCATCCGTTCCTTGCAGATAACAGAACCCCAGATGATAGAGCGCCGCCGTGTGATTCTGCGCCGCTGTTCGTTTCAACCACGCCAAACCCAGCGTAGCACTCTGCACGACTCCTTCCCCGCGCAGGTGTGCCACACCCAGTCTGTATTGAGCTTCGGGATGGTTCTGTTTAGCGGCCTTGACCCACCAGACTGCGGCTTCATACGCATTTTTATCCACCCCAACTCCATCAGCATAACACTCTGCCAGATTGCACTGAGCCTCGGCATAGCCCTGTTCTGCCGCTTTGCGAAGCCACTCCAGCGCCTTGTTCAATGAAGGACTCACTCCGGCCCCCGTAAAATAACAGCGAGCCAGCTCATACTGCGCCGCCGCGTCCCCCGCTTCCGCAGCTGCCCGACAGCTATCTGCCGTCTGGGCTACCTGCACGGCCTCCTCAATTACTTCCTCCTGCGAAAAAGCAACACACGATGATAACAGCAATATCAGGAAAAGACTTCGCATGCTCAATCTAATATGGATGAATCCAACTCATCCTGACCGTAGATTAACTCCGCCAGAATGGGCAGTCCGGTAAAATCCTCTATAAGCTTCCGATTGGTCAGTGATGCAGAATCCCAGTCATCCGACAGATGGTTGAGAATGATACCCTTGCATTCCAGTCCCCGGCGTTTGATATCCTGCACCGTTAACAGCGTATGATTCACAGCCCCCGGTCGATTCCCCACCACCAGTATCACCGGTATATGCAACACCTCTGCGGCATCTGCCTGCGTGATACCGGGAGCATAAGGAACCAGCCAACCGCCTGCGGCTTCCACCAGAACAACCTCAGCCGATGAAGCAACGGCGCTATAGGCATTCTTCAGCACATCAGCAGCCAGAGAACGGCGCTCCAGTTCCGCAGCCATACAGGGATCTGCCCCGGCGCGCAAGTAGACAGGGTTGAGCTGTTCCAGACTCATCTGAGAGGATGCGGATTCGCGCAAGGTTCTGGCATCCGCCCGGCTGCCGCATTCCACCGGTTTGATTCCCAATGCGCTGCACCCCCGGGACTGCAAGTCTTTCAACAAGGCGCATATCACATGCGTCTTGCCCACTTTCGTATCTGTGCCGACTATCAGATAATGGTTCATACGAAAAGCTCTTATTCGGGGTTAGCAAATCGGATGTCATCGATATCCCACTCCGGGCTATCGCCTCTCACCAGCAGGTGGTTCACCAGCAGCCAGACAACTACTGCACATACCAGACAAACCAGCTTCGGCTTCCAGTTATCAATGAGCAGTTTCTTTATTATGTTCCTGCGACGCATGAGTGTAAAGGAGTTGAGTTAAACGTTCAGAAAGAAGTTCCAGACTGAGATCCCGCTGTACCACGTTACCCACGGCAAGAGATACAGCGCCTGTCTCCTCGGATACGATGATGACAACGGCATCTGATGCCTCTGCCAGGCCGATGCCGGCACGATGCCGCAATCCCATGCTGCGGTCCTTCAGCTCACGGTTAGAAACCGGAAGGATGGCGGCGGCACAGACAATACGCTCACCATTCACGATAACGGCACCATCATGCAGCAAGGTCTTTGGCATGAATATTGTACCAATGAGCTCACGGGTATAGCACGCATCCAACTCCGTACCGGATGAGGTATATTCCTGAAGATTGTTGTTGCGGCAAATGGCAATCAATGCACCATAGCGCTTACTGACCAGATACGATACAGAATCGCAAACGGTGGGAACGAAGTCCTTGTTCATTTCCCGTCGGTTCAGCAACCCGCGAATAACCCTGTTCGAACCGAACTTGGCCAGCGCAGAACGCACCTCCGGCTGAAACAGAACCACCAGCAGCGTACCCGGCCCGATAATCAACCCCGCAAGTTGCTTCAACACAACGGCATGGGTTAATTCAAGAAGAATATACCCCAAAATCACCGTAGCAATCAATCCGGCCAGAATCGCCGCCGCGCGCGAATCCTTGATGGCGCGATAGAGTTGGTAAAACAATATCCAGAGCACAAATATCTCAAACAGAGCTCTGAGAACTTCCAGTAACGACATGGGCTTATGTTACTATCACATCAGGCAGATTGCAAGCGGAAAACAGGCTACTGACCGTCTTTCGCCATTTGAAATAGCTTACACTATGTAAAATTACGGTTTTCTGTGATTTCCTGTTTGCAAAAACGGACAAATATGATAGAATGCTTCAGTACCATACATGAAAACGCTGGATCGTTACATTCTCCGCCAGTTGATTGCCATCACCTTCCTCGGGGTGTTGTCGCTTACTATGCTGCTGCTGTTGGGACAACTCTTCAAGGAATTGCATTCCCTCCTGGTAGAAAGCGGAGCTCCGCCTTCCATCGTGATTGACTTCATCCTGCAGGTCATTCCTTTCTCCCTCACCTTTTCCGTACCGTGGGGATTCCTTACTGCAGTTCTGCTTGTGTATGGGCGGCTGGCTGCGGATAACGAGCTGACTTCCATGCGCATGGCAGGGCTGAGCCTCTGGAGGCTGAGCGCACCTGCCATCGGAATGGGCATCGCGCTCTCTTTCCTGTGCTATTACATCAATATTGAAATCGCACCAAAAGGCAAGCAAGCTATGACGGAGCTGGTGGTAAAGGCCGCCATGGATAATCCACGCAACCTGCTCAGCTCCAGCCAGGATTCGACAAAATTGGACAAGGTGCAGCTCTATATTGAGCAACGCAGCGGGGATGATTTACTCGGAGTCCACATTTATCCATCGGAAGAAGCATTAACCGGCTCCGGCGGCCCCAAATTTGATGCTATTCATGCCGAATCAGCAAGAATCGGCACATTCGATATCAAGACACGCATTCTGAATCTTACTCTCAGGAATGCCACCATGGAAAGCTCTTCCGTTGACAAAAAGAAAGAAACGGTAACAAACCTGCCAATCATCAGCGAAATGCCCATGCAGGTTCATATTCCGATTCGCACGTCGCGCAAGTTCAAACCCAACCGTTTCACCAACACGGAAATCAGCGATGTACTGAACCAATTGGCCATTCTGGATGGAGTTGACATGAACACCGTGCACCGATGTGAGAGTGCCGCAGGACAGAAAAAGCCATTCCCCTGTGCCGAGCGTCTCTGGGCTGCCACGCGTAAGGATGCTACAGACTTTATGGGGCAGATGAACAAAAAGAACATTCGAGCCTTCCGTACGGAGGGGATTCAGCGTCTCTCCTTTGCCTGTGCCTGCATTGTGTTCTCGCTCATCGGTGTCCCACTGGCCATTACGGCTCGTCGCCGCGATACTTCGACCGGATTTGCCATCGGCATTCTGGTAGCCGCCGTCTATTTCATGGCACTGGTATTCTGTGAGCTTTCCCGCAAATCCGGGGGCATCACGCCCTATATCGTACTGTGGCTTCCCAATGTGCTGTGTGCTGCATTCGCCATCTGGCAGCACCAGAAAGCAAAGTTCAGAGGTTAACCTTTTATTCCAACAATAACAGTTCCACAATCTTATGATGAGAGTACTTGCAGCAACCGATTTTTCAGAAGAGTCCCGCCCCGTGCTGGACTATGCCGCCAACCTGGTTCGCCAGTGCGGTGGAAAGATGTATCTGCTCCATGCCGTCGAGCCCTGCGTCATCGATGCCGCAGGAAGCCTCTCTGCATGCGATATTCCTGAGGGCATTCCCGGTATTGAGTTACCCCGAGTGGGTATCGGATGCGAGGTTCTGGAAATGGCCGACAATCGCGCCAAACAGCTCGCAGAGGAAATCAGTAAAAAATGGGATATTCCCATCTATGGCAAGGCAGAAGAAGCAGACGACATAGTCGAGTGCATGAGCAGCTTCTGCAAAAGGCATAGTGTGGATATGCTGGTTATCGGCAATCGTCACCACAGCCTTCTCACCTCCATTCTGTTAGGTAATACGGCAGAGAAAATCATCCGCGCAGCATCCATCCCCGTGACGGTTGTCCCCTGCACGCAGAGCAAGTGATACGGATTCATGGTTGTCATTTTTCTGGGTGACGTTGTCGGTGAAACCGGCAGAAAGGCATTATACCGGGTTCTGCCCGAACTTCGGGCACAATACGCAGCGGATGCCGTTGTGGTGAACGGCGAAAACGCAGCCGCCGGGCGTGGTATCATCCCTCGTCTGGCGCGGGAATTCTTTGATAATGGCGTGGATGTCATCACGCTGGGAGACCATGCCTGGGATCAGAATGAAATGATTGAAGCCATGCCGGAGTTCCCTACCGTTCTCCGTCCATTCAACTATCAGAAGGATACGCCCGGAATCGGTTCCTGCATCATCAATACCCCGGAAGGAAAGCTTGGCGTCATCAGTCTTATAGGCAGAACATTCATGCCGACAAAGGCGGATAATCCCTTTCTGCACGGGCAAGAAGAAGCGCAGCGCCTGAACAATGAAGGCGTGAATATCATTTTGGTGGACATGCATGCGGAGGCCTCCAGTGAGAAAATCAGCATGGGCTACCATCTGGATGGGCTGGTATCTGCCGTTATCGGTACACACACGCATGTGCAGACAGCAGATGAGCAAATACTGCCGGGAGGCACGGCCTACCTCACGGATGCCGGGATGTGCGGGAGCTCCATCGGTGTCATCGGCCGGGATAAAGAAGCCGTTCTGAAAGCCCAGATTACCACCCTGCCCTGTAAATTGCCCATTG
Organism: Akkermansiaceae bacterium; assembly: GCA_015061985.1. Classification (GTDB taxonomy): domain Bacteria; phylum Verrucomicrobiota; class Verrucomicrobiia; order Verrucomicrobiales; family Akkermansiaceae; genus Akkermansia. Next base: position 9,767 of record SUVN01000005.1, on the reverse strand, counting down.
GCGGCTTCCCGGCTGTGGTCAGCGGAGTGGTTATAGATATCGATGAATCCTGTGGCCGAGCCCGGACAATCCAACGCATAAACATTCCCTGCAACGAGCCATGATGGATACAGAACGATTCGGCGGTATCGTCCGCCTGTACGGCATGCAACCGGCTGAACAATTGGCATCGGCAAGGGTGGCTGTTGTCGGCATTGGCGGTGTAGGCTCCTGGGCTGCGGAAGCGCTGGCGCGCAGCGGCATCGGCACCATCATCCTGATGGACATGGATGACCTGTGCATCACCAACACCAACCGCCAGATTCATGCATTGGGCAACCACTATGGTCGCGCCAAAGTAGAGGTCATGGGCGAACGCATCCGGGAGATAAACCCGAATGTATGCGTAGAGGAAGTGTTTTCGTTCTACACTGTCAACCACCCGGAACGCCTTTTCGACACAAAGCCGGATGTGGTTATCGATGCCATTGATTCCATGCGACCGAAGACTCACCTCATTGCCGAATGTTACAAACGACACCTTCCCATTGTCACCTGCGGCGGTGCCGGAGGACGAATCAACGCCGCCTGCATCCAAATGGCTGATTTAGCGCGAACCTGCGGCGATAACATGCTGGCGCAACTGCGAAAAAATCTGCGTAGGGACTATGATTTCCCCCTCTATGACCGATGCCCGGAAATAGGCATACCCTGCGTCTATTCACCGGAGCGCCCCCGTTTTCCCAAATGTGACGGCACAGTAAGCTGTGAGCGGGAGCCCGGGCAAAAGGGTGGAATCGGTTGTGCCAGCGGCTTTGGCTCTGCCACTCACGTCACCGGCACGTTCGGATTCCTCATGGCCGGCGCCGCCATCAACATCATCACCGGAAACTGATTTTATGAAACCACACGGACACGATCGGACTGCTCGCCCCAATAAACACACGGCCCGCACCGAAAACCGCTTCGAAAAAAAGGCAGCAGGTACTGTCATCAAAGCGCAGAATGAAGCTGCGCTGGTTGATATTCTGGAAGCCCGGCCTCAGGGGCTCTATCTGGTGCTGGACTGCATTCAGGATCCGCATAATCTCGGCGCCATCCTCCGCACTGCTGATGGTGCCGGGGTAGCCGCCGTCATCGCCCCCAAGGATAAATCCGTCGGCATCACGGAAACCGTACTTCGGGTCTCCGTCGGAGCCGCAGAAAAAGTCCCTTTCATTCAGGTGACCAACCTTGCCCGCACCATGAAAGACATGAAAGAAGCGGGTATCTGGTTTGTGGGCACATCTGACCATGGCGACCGTTCCGTATACGATATTGACTTCAAGGGGGGAATTGCCCTCGTTATGGGAGCGGAGGGTGATGGCATGCGCCGCCTGACCGAAGAAAACTGCGATTTTCTGGTGCGCATTCCCATGATGGGCAGCGTCCCCTGCCTCAACGTCTCGGTGGCTACGGGGGTGTGTCTCTATGAAGCGCTCCGTCAACGACAATTATAAAGATTCATGGAGGAAGCTCTCATTCATCATCTGAATCCGGCACCGGGTGAAGTCGTTCGTGTCATCTCAGATCTGCATCTGGGGCATGAGCGTTGTGAAGCCCCTGCGGTGGCTGAGCTTGCCCCCCTGTTGAAAGGGATTCAGTATCTGATTGTTGCCGGAGACATGGCAGAAACCCGGCCCTGCGACTGGCAGCCGCGCGGGCTGAAGCTTCGGCAGGAGTTCCGCGAACTTTGTCGCACACATGGAGTCCGGCTCATAGAGCTGGCCGGCAATCACGATCCGGACATCATTCCGATGGTGGCTTCTCTCTGGGAGGGGCAAACTATCATCATGCATGGACACGCCATCTTCAAAGAAGTAGCCCCCTGGAGCTGGGAGTATCTGCGCAATAAACCATCATGCAAAAAGCTGATTGAACAATACCCGGATGCGAATTCTAACCTTGAGCAGCGTCTTAAGCTTTCGCGAGCCATGAGCCAACTGATCGACCCCATCATGCGTCGGGAGGATATACGCAATCCCCTGATTCGCGGATTTATGCATTGTTTCTGGCCGCCGCAACGCCCCATCGGTATTGTCTGGGGGTGGATTATTAGTGCCCGCAAGGCCAACAGCTTCATGAATCGATATTTCCCGCAGTCGAAAAATCTGATACTCGGGCATTTTCATCGTTCCGGCAGATGGAAGTTCGGCTCACGCACCATCGCCAACACCGGAGCATGGTTCTGCCACGCGACCCCCTATTTTGCCGATTTACAGGACGGCAAACTCATCCGTTACGCCAAATGTTCCACTCTTAACTGATATTCGACCAGACATGAAAATTGCCATAGTTCTTACAGACCACAGCTTTCTTCGAACAAAATCCATGGGAATTTTTAATATTTCCATGGGGCTGGCCAGAGGGCTGATGTATCATCCCGCAGTAAAGGAATTACACATCCTCTGCAACAACGAATGCGGAGATACCTTTAAAGATTGTCCCCCCCACGTTAAACTGCATCTTTTGGATAAGCCCGTTCCTCGCCGATTCGGCAGAGTCTGGTGGGATCAATTCGGGATGAGCTCCTACATACGCAAAATTTCCCCGGACTGGCTGGTTTTACCCAAGGGAGTCCCCCCCTATTTCCCATTCATCGGCAAAACGAGGCTTGCCTGCTATGTACATGATGTTTGCTGGGAATACTACGAAACAAAACCGGCAGCAGTCAGAAACAAGGCATTCCCCCGACACGAGCTTCTTTACTTCAAAACTTTATCCCTTCGCGCACTCAAAATTACTGATTTAATTCTCACTCACAGTAAATTCAACGAATCCCGAATCCTTGCTCACGAGCCGAGTGCAACCGTTGCCCGCATTGGTATTGGCTTTGAACCTCCTCTGTCAGCACCGGAGAATGCGACGAACAGGAAAGATATTCTGACCTATGCCTCCACTTTCCACCATAAGCGTATGGATTTGGTTATTCAGCATATCTCCGCCTGGATTAATCAAAGGCCTGACAAAGAGCAAATCAGGGTTCATCTTGTAGGCTCCCTACCCGATTCGTTCAAGCTTCCTCAGGAGAATTGGATACATCATCCCAGATTACCCTTCCCGGAGTTGTGTCAACTGATGCGTCAACAATGCCGCATGACGGTCTACATATCCGACTACGAGAGCTTCGGTATGCCCCCGGTGGAAAGCTTCCTGAATGGAGTTCCCTGTATAGCCTCGGATTTCCCCTCATTCCACGAAAATATCCCGGAAGCCTATATTTTCCCCAAAGAGGACACAGCCGCTTTCATCGCTAAGGCCAACGAGGTCTATGATGGAAAAATCCCCTTTGAATGCCCCGACTATCCGACCTGGGCAGAGGTGACGGATCGCTGCGTCCGGGCGCTGGCAGCACACTCGTAAGGTGAAAGCAGGAATCGTTTATTTAAAACGGTCTTCCGGGAAGTTGCGGTAGCCGATTTTCAGCGGTGACATATCATCCAGCAGCTTACGGTCATAGCGGCGGGTGGGCGGCAGCAGGTTTCCGAGTGTCTTGACTTTTCCTTCAGAGAAGAAAAACTGGAGGTAGTAGGTTCCACGGTACCCCAGCTGGTGCGTCTCGCGAATCATCTGCAGGATATCGGCTTCATCCAGCAGGCCGGGGTGTACGGTCGTGCGTATTTCGTGCTCCACGCCGTAAATCTGCAGCACACGCAGCGTTTCCTTGTAACGGTCAAAAAGTCGCTCACCTCCGGGGACACGCCAGGAACGGGAGGAGGGCATCTTGTTATCCATAGCCACATAATCAACAAGGTGCTCTTCCAGCAGCTCACGCATCACCTGCGGATTGGAGCCGTTGGTATCCACCTTGACCAGATAGCCCATGGACTTTATCTTGCGGCAAAGCTCCGCGATGTCGGGATTGAGCGTGGCCTCCCCACCGGAGAGGACGACGGCATCCAGAAAGCCGGCGCGCTCCTGCAGGAAGGCCATTTCATCCATACCACCCCCCTTGCCGAAAACCAGCTCAGGGTTGTAGCAGTACGGGCATCGCAGATTGCATCCTGTGAACCAGAAGATGCAAGCCGCTTTCTTGGGATAATCCAGGAAGGTCAGCGGGGTTATGTCTGCGGGATGGCGCATTACTTGAGAATGGCGTCCTCGCAGCAACCGCAACCGGGCTCAGCAAAGTGAGCGCGTTCCTCGAATTCGCCCTGCTTACCGGCGTTGAACGTCTCCACCGGACGGTGGTAGCCCATCACGCGGGTGAACACGGTGCAGCGGGTGCGCTCCTCGGCATGCTCAGCCAGAATCTGCGCATCGGTCTTGAGTACGGGTTTGATGTCGCTCATGGTAATGATTCTATTGGTTGGTGGTAAGATATGAGTCTGTCTGTTATCAGAAGAGGGGAAGTTCCGGCTGCTCCTCCTTGCGGGCTCGGGCAATCAGCTCCTCGTCGCAGATGGGGCAGAAGTCGTGGCGGCCCTTCAGGTAGCCGTGCTTCTCACAGACGGAGAAGAGCGGCGTGACGGTGATGTAGGGCATCTTGAAGTTGGTCAGCACCTTGCGCACGATGTCGCGGCAGGCCTCCGGGGAGGAGATGGCCTCATTCATGTACATGTGGAAGACGGTACCGCCCGTGTAGCAGCACTGCAGCTTATCCTGCATCTTGAGCGCCTTGAAGAGGTCGTGCGTATAGCCGGCCGGCAGCTGCGAGCTGTTGGTGTAGTAGCGGTGGCCGGGTGTACCGGACTGGATGATGTCCGGGTAGCGCTTCTGGTCTTCGCGGGCGAAACGGTGAGTCGTACCTTCGGCCGGGGTTGCCTCCAGATTGTACAGGTTGCCGGTCTCGGACTGGTAGCCGCGAATACGCTCACGCATGAAGTGCAGCACTTCCTCCGCAAAGGCGATACCTTCCGGCACAGCGGTGTTGAGGGTATCATTGGAGAAGTTGCGAAGCATCTCGTTGATACCGTTCAGACCGATGGTGGAGAAGTGGTTGCGCAGGTGCGGCAGGTAGCGCTTGGTGTAGGGATAGAGGCCGCGGTCGTAGAGCGTGTTGATGAACACGCGTTTCTTCTCCAGCGTCTCCTTGGCCAGGTCCATGAGTTCGCCAAGCTTGGTGTACAGCAGGTTCTTGTTGCCCTTGTACAGGTAGCCGAGACGCGCCATGTTAATAGTCACCACGCCGATGGAACCGGTCATTTCCGCAGAACCGAAGAGACCGCCGCCACGCTTGAGCAGCTCGCGCAGGTCCAGCTGCAGGCGGCAGCACATGGAGCGCACGGCATCCGGCTTGTAGGCTTCCTCGTCGATAACCTTGTTACCATTCTCATCGTACTTGTACTGCGAGCCGATGAAGTTCTGGAAGTAAGAGGAACCAATCTTGGCAGCGTTCTCAAAGAGCAGCGGCACATTCTCGTCATCCCAGTCAAAGTCCTCGGTGATGTTCACCGTGGGGATGGGGAATGTGAAGGGCTGACCCGTGCTATCGCCCTCTGTCAACACCTCGTAGAAAGCACGCTGGATAATCTTCATTTCCGGCTGGAAGTGCTTATAGGTCAGCGCGGTGAGCGAGTCTACGCCGCGTTCGCGGGCGATGGAGAGCAGTTTCTCATCATTGAGCCCTTCAAAGATATGCTGACCGCCGGAGAACGGGGACTGCTCACGAAGGTCGCGGGGAACAGTCCAGTCAATCGTCACGTTCGTGAACGGGCTCTGCCCCCAGCGGGACGGCACGTTCAGGTTGTACACGAAGTTGCGCAGCGCTTTCTTCACCGCACTGTACGGCAACTGATCCTTGAAGAGATAGGGGGAAAGATAGGTATCGAAGGAGCTGAATGCCTGAGCACCGGCCCATTCGGACTGGAGGATACCCAGGAAGTTGGCCATCTGCCCCAGCGCCTCGCGGAAGTGCTTGGGCGGGCAGCTGTTCACGCGGCTGCGCACGCCGTTGAAGCCCTCGTTGAGCAGGTTACGCAGGCTCCAGCCGGCGCAGTACCCCGTCAGGCAGTCCAGGTCGTGGATGTGGTAGTCGCCATTGCGATGGGCAGCCCCTTCCTCCGGGGTGTACACCTGGTCAAGCCAGTAGTTGGCAATCACCTTACCGGCAGTATTGTTCACCAACCCGGCGTTGGAATAGGTCGTGTTGGAATTGGCCTTGATGCGCCAGTCCGTGTTACCCACATACTCCTCGATGGTCTGCTTACAATCCACCCAGGTGTTGCCCTGGTACATGCCGGCAATCTGCTCGCGCTGCAACTTGTGCAGGAAGCGGTACTTGATGAAATTACGTGCCGTGTCAAAAGAACCGGCCTTCATCAGCTCCTTCTCAATGATGTCCTGCACTTTCTCCACCGGCAGGTACTCCTCTTTCTTGAGGGCATCCAGAACATTGGCATACACCAGAGGATTATATTCTTCCTGCGAGGCATGATACGCCTTCTCGATGGCCTGTTGCACCTTGTAGGCCTCGAATCGCTCGCGCTTTCCGTTGCGTTTGATGATTTCCGACATGATTGTAGAGCTGATTTGTTGTGTTTAAATCGTTTGGGAGAGAGTTTCGTCGCTGCCTCTGCCTGCGCCGTGGGTCGACTTCTCCCCCACACGCCCGCCGTTGCGCGAACTGGGCCGAATTTAGCACGCTAACCCTCCCATTGCAAGCAAAAAATTACTTCTTTATCAACTTTTCATCCACAAAATATAGTTGCTCGTTTTTCAAAACTACACCATATCTTGTATGTTGAGATATTTTAGTTTTGTTAAGAATCTTTCTAAGAAGAAAACCCTGCGACCCTATGAGAAATGCGGGTTAAGAGATGTTTCCACAGTAAAAATGCAGGAGCAGAACGCATTACCGTCAGCAGCCCCCTCCACAAAATCTAGCGGCTCTGCGAGAGGGGCATCAACAGCCGAAAAAGTGTCATGTTTGCAACCAGATGCACTTAAGGTAGTCCTCTCCGTCAAAATCAAAGGGCATGGGAGCCGATTTCAGTCGGGCAGCAGGGCAGCCCGAGCCGACAAGCTGACGGAAAGCGGCATGGGAGAGTTTGCGGCAATTGGTCGTGCAGAGCATCCAGCCGCCGGGGGTCAGGCAGGCCGCAGCTTTTTCCACCAGCTTGCCATAATCACGCTCCACTCGCCAGATGCGCCCCTTTTCATCGCGGGAGAACGTGGGAGGGTCCAGCACAATGGCATCAAAGCGCCGTCCCTGTCGCGCAAAACGCTCCAGCCAGTGCAGCACATCCCCCTTACAAAAGAAGTGCTCATCAGGATTCACGCCATTGAGCTCCATATTGCGTTTCCCCCAGGTCAGACAGGGCTGCGCCAAATCCAGCGTCGTGGTTGTAGCACCGGCCAGCGCAGCACAGAGGGAAAACGCCCCGGTATAGGCAAAGGTATTCAGCAGCGTGGTTCCCGGGCGACACCGGCGGCGCACTTCGGCACGGTTATCCCGCTGGTCCAGAAAAATTCCCTGGGAGTACCCTGCCCCCATGTCCATGAGATAGCGCACCCCATTCTCCGTGATTTCGAACTGCAGCTCCGCCTCCGGGCCGCAGAAATGCAGCGGCGCTTCCTTCACATCCTTATCCAGACGCTTCACATATACCGAGCGACCGGAGGCGCGCAGCTGCTCGGCCAGAGCCTGCGGCAACTCTACATCCCGCAGCGACACCAACAGACGGTTCGCCAGAGCATCTACAAACACCCCCGGCCAGACCGTACCGTCCAGCACGCGATAAGCATCGGTCGCGGGGGGGAGCTTTTGCAGACGCCCGGCTATGGCAGCGGAGAGATTCACCGGAGGAATTACTGTGCTTTTTCTGCAGCCTTGATGATAGTGCCGGCCATGGCGGTGAGAGCATTGGCACGGGTAGAGGCCAGATGCTCGCGTATACCACACTCATCCAATCGGCTCAGGTCAGCCGCCAGGATTTCCGCCGGGGTCAGGTCAGAGAGCAGACGGATGAAGAGCGCAATGAGCCCCTTCGTGATGAGGGAATCGCTGTCCGCATGAATCTTCATCTGCCCCATGAACATCTCCGTACCCACCCAGACGCGGCTCTGACACCCCTTGATAAGATTGGAGTTGCGGCGATACGCCTCCGGCATGGGCGGCAGCTTGCGCCCCAGAGAGATGATGTATTCGTAGCGCTCCGTCCAATCCTCAAAGACAGACATATCATCCAGGAGCTCCTCGATACGTTCGTTGTACGTACTCATAATCAGGCCTGACGGGTGGTAGCCAGCGTATAGAGAACAGCCTTCTGGGCGTGCAGACGGTTTTCAGCCTCGCGGAAGATAACGGGGGCATTCCCCTCCAGCACCTCTTCCGTGATTTCATAGCCACGGTAGGCGGGCAGACAATGCAACACCACATGATTCGGGGTGGCCAGCTTCAGCAACTCGCTATTCACCTGATAGGGGAAGAACGCCTTTTCCTTCGTCCCCTTCTCTGCTTCCTGCCCCATGGAAATCCAGGTATCCGTATTCACCACCGTGCAATCACGCACCGCTTCGGCAGCATCCGTGGTGCAGATGATGTTGCTGCAATCCAGCGCGGCCAGTGTCTCCGGCTTCGGCAACGCCTGCTCCGGGCCGGCCAGCGCCAGCGTAAAGCCCAGATGCTTAGCCGCCCACATCCAGGAACGGCCCATGTTGTTATCCACATCACCCAGGAAAGAAATCTTCATATCCTTCCAGGCTCCCACACCGTACTGCTCCTCAATGGTAAGCAGGTCGGCAAGAATCTGGCAGGGATGCTCCAGATCCGTGAGGGCATTGATGGTGGGGAGATGGGAATAAGCGGCAAAATCCACCACGTCCTGTTGGGCATAGGTGCGGATAACCGCGCCGTGTATCATGCGCCCCAGCACACGCGCCGTATCTTTAATCGGCTCACCGCGACCCAGCTGGATATCACGGGTGGAAAGGAACATCGGGCGGCCGCCAAGCTCGGCAATACCCACCTCGAAAGAAACACGCGTACGGGTGGAAGACTTGGAGAAAATGAGCGCCCATGTCTGCCCGGTCAGCGGGCAATGGGTGTGGCGACCACGCTCCGCCTTGAGCTTGTGGCCCAAAGCAAGCAGCTCACGAATCTGATCGCCGGTCAACTCTTCGATGGAAAGCAGGTTGTTCATGACTTGTAACAAGAGATGTCAAAGTTAGCACCTTTGCTGCCGTTTGTAAAGGAACTATTGAGTCAGCTTCACCGATCCGCTCAAATTTCGCCATCGCATCTTAAAGCAGCAGCGGAGGACACATCTCCATCGCAAAAAACTACACAAACGCGCAAGCTGCGTTCCGTGACCGTTTCCCCGGCAATCCTCAGCCGATTTCGCACAAAAGATACGCAAACGAAAGAAAGAACGCAGCTGTACTGTTGTATACCAACGGCAAGTGTGTTAAACAAGGAGGCATCCGTTCTACGGAGACATCCGTAATCAGACAAATCCAACCACCCAAAACCATGAGTAATCAGATAAAACGAGTATTCGTCAATGGGTTCCCCAGCCTCTACGGCGGCGCGGGAACGGAATTACACCACCAGATTATCGTCTGGCGCAAGCTGGGTATGGAGGTTCACCTCGTCCCCTCGTGGGATTATCATACCGAGCCTCTGTACAATGAGATGGTCACCCTCGGTGTCATCATGCACGCGCCCGGCGATTGGTCTGCCGTGCAGCCGGGCGACCCGGTGCTGGGCTTCTGCAATGCCGAGTTCCTGAACAGTCTGCCCGCCATCCGCAAGCGCACGAAGCGTACCGTCTTTGTGAACTGCATGACCTGGCTGTTCGACAAGGAAA